>CADADV010000045.1 GCA_902786815.1 uncultured Eubacteriales bacterium | reverse complement strand
TCTGCGATCTCGAGGATGCGCTCCTGGTGGGAGATGATCATGATAGAACTGTCGTGGATTTTGGCACGCATTTTTTCGAAGACCTGGATCAGATTCTGGAAGCTCCACAGGTCGATCCCGGCCTCGGGCTCGTCAAAAACAGAGAGCCTGGTGCTGCGGGCCAGAACAGTGGCGATCTCAATGCGCTTGAGTTCACCGCCCGAGAGGGAGGCATTGACTTCACGGTTGATATAATCCTTGGCGCAGAGTCCGACTTCCGCCAGATACTGGCAGGCATCGGCGGGAGACATCCTCCTTCCGGCAGCAAGACGGATCAGATCGAGGACCTGAATGCCCTTGAAACGAACAGGCTGCTGGAAGGCAAAGCTGATTCCCGCTTTTGCGCGCTCGGTGATATTCTTGTCTGTGATATCCTCGCCGTCAAGGAGGATACGTCCGGAGTTGGGCTTTTCAATACCCGCAATGATCTTTGCGAGGGTGGATTTGCCGCCGCCGTTGGGACCGGTGATCACGACGAACTTGTTGTCATCAATCCTGAGGTTGATGTCAGTGAGGATCTCTTTATCGACCGAACCGGTTCCGTTGTCCTCTGTGACACCGAACGAGATATTCTGAAGTTCCAGCATGTTTGTTTCTCCTGTAAAAAAATAGTTGTAGTAGTTGCATTCAGTAAAAAATGAGCTGCATAAATTACGAATCGGGTTCCTGTCCCGGACGTTTGCAGGATTCCAGGAAGCAGTCCTCTCTGTTCCCTCCGCACAGCTTCCAGTTTCCGCCCTGAATGATGAGTTCCCTGCAGCAGACAAGAGCCTGCGCAACTTTTCTGCGTGCGGACTCACAGATTTCTGTGGCGGTTGTTCTGGAAATATTCATCTGCACTGCACACTGGCTGTGGGTCAGGCCCTCGTAATCTACAAGGCGCAGAGCTTCGTATTCATCCACTGTGAGGAAGATGGGTTCTTCCGGTTCAGCCCCGGACGAAGCAGGGGAAGGAGAGGGCACATATCGCCTGATTGGCGGCATGTCACAGACACGCCGGCTTCTCTGCGGTCTTGCCATAAAATCACCTCCGTAGCTGCATTTATTTTCGACATAAGTCGATTATAGAAGAAGCACAAATATTTGTCCATACTAACTTGTCCGCTGATTGTACCGGTATGCAAACAGATTCAGCGGGCACAAAAAAACAGCCACGGCAGAGACAACTCTGCCATGGCTGTAAATTGACCGTATATGAAATTGATCAGGCCGGATCAGAATTACAGGGTGTCGCTATGTTTGATATAGCCGACAGAGCCGGGCTCAGCAAGAATCTTGTTCTCATGGATGATCTTTGCATATTTGTCGACGACCTGGTTCTGAATAACGACATTTTCGCCGATCTCTGCATAAGCCAGAACGATGCAGCCCTTGACAACAGCGCCCTTGCCGATCACGACGCCGCGGCCGATGACGGAATCTTCCACTGTGCCGTGGACTTCGCAGCCGTTGGAGATCAGGGAATTCTTGACCTCTGCCTCATCATAGAACTGAGTCCAGAGCCTCGTTTGCCTTGTAGTAGGTCTCCAGGCTGGTGATGGGAGCGAAGAAGCCGTGGTGCTCGACCGCACGGACATCCAGCTCGCCGCACTTGGCATTGACGATGTTGGCCAGTGTGTAGACGGAAGAGGTCTCACGTGCAGCAAACATCAGGTCAAGAAGGAGATCCTTCTTCATGACATAGGACTCCATGAACATGTCCTTGTTGTCCTCGTCGCCCAGGTTAGGGGTGACGGATTTGACCTTGTCGCCGTCCAGTGTCAGAGCGTTGCAGGTGGAATAGCCTTCCTTGGCGTCAAATACTTTGTGATAGAGCAGAGTGATGTCTGCGCCGGATTTGACGTGCTCCTGAAGAAGCTCATCGTAGTTCTGGGCAAATACCATGCAGCTGGGAGCAATCACGACATAATCCTTGGTCTGACGGCGGATATAGTCGATGTTGGAGAACAGTGCGTTGATATTTGTGTTGTAGATGGAATTGACCAGCTCTTCGTTGGGAACGATGATCTGGATTCTGCCGCGCTTGGAGTTGATGTTGTAGTGACGGCCTGTGCCGATGTGGGCTACCAGGGAGCGGGGCTTCTTGGCGATGTAAACCTGGATATTATTGATTCCGCTGTTGCTGAAGTTGGAGATCGGGAAATCGATCACACGGAATCTGCCGAGGAAGGAGAAAGCGCCGATCGGACGATAGTCCTGCATACCATCAACTTTATGCTCCGGTGAAGATGTTACGATACCAAATGCTTTTGCCATTGTTTTGTCCTCCCCTTAAACATCCTGCGCCTGCAGCAGGATTTCCTTGCTGTCGGCGCTGCCGATAACTGCATCTGCAGCAATCTTGACATT
>CADADV010000044.1:1940-2975 GCA_902786815.1 uncultured Eubacteriales bacterium | reverse complement strand
CTTCTCAAGTTCGCGTGCATGCTCGACTTCTGCAGCAACCTCAGCAGCATCAAACCGGGTAATGGACACTTCGAAGTTATTAAGCTTCGCAGTCAGGGCCGTTTCGTATTCTTCCTGAGCCAGAAGAATGATTGCGGTTTCTCCATTGAGGATACTGTCACCGGCCTTCTCCAGCAAAGAGGCATTGTCCGCCATGTCATTGGCATCAACGGCACCGCCGATCAGCATACCCATGCTGCCGCCCAACAATACGCCGAGCGGACCTCCGAGCACGCCGACCAGGCTGCCGATCAGGCTGCCCTTCCAGGTGTCATCGCCGTTCATCGCGCCATTGACGAAGCCATCCATAATGGTGAGTTTGTCATTTTCCTTCTTCACGATTACAGCCTGAGAAATCGTATAGTTGGCATTTGTCGTCTCGCGCTTCAACTCAGACAGCGCCTGATACGCTTCGCTTTCAACTTTATAATTAGCCAGAATCAAATTCTCTTTCATTTCAAACATCTCCTCTGAAATAGAAAGCGCCCCGCGTTTAGCAGGGCGCTGGAGTAGTAATGATTAGCCTTGGATCTGAATGGTCTTACGCTCCGGAAGCGCCACCGGCTTCTCCTTCGGGAAGTCAAGCGTCAGAACGCCGTCCTCAAACTTGGCCTGGACGTCTTCTTCCTTGACATTCTCACCGATATAGAAGCTTCTGGTCATGGAGCCTTCATAGCGTTCCTGATGAACGATCTTGCCCTTCTTGTCCTTTCCCTCTTCTTCGAGGCCCTTGGAAGCGGTGATCGTCAGGTAGCCATTCTGCAGTTGCAATTCGATCTGATCCTTCTTGAAGCCCGGCAGGTCCACCTTCAGCTCGTAGCCTTCGTCGTGTTCCTTCAGGTCGGTCTTCATCACATGCGCCGCATGATTGCCATACAGCTTGCGATCCACGTCGGTTTCAAAGCTTCTGAACGGGAAGCCCATCCAGTCATCAAACAAACTCTCTCCAAAAATACTCGGTAACATAAGTCATGCCTCCTTTGAAATCTGCAATCA
>CADADV010000044.1:0-1933 GCA_902786815.1 uncultured Eubacteriales bacterium | reverse complement strand
TTCCTCTGTTCGATTATGATTATATCACTGTTTTTAGCACTGTCAAGTCGAGAGTGCTAATTTCACGTGAACAATTTGTGAACATTTTTATATAAGAATAAGCGCAAGTTTACGGCGCAGATAATGCTCTTGCCTCCGGTTTCATTTTTATTATGCCGTTTTCGGCACTAAGTTCACGGTAAACTTTCAGGATCACGCTGACCGTCAGAATAAAGGTCAGCATGTCCGCCGTCGGGAAGGAATAGAGCACGCCGTCCAGGCCAAAGAAGCGCGGCAGCAGGATCGGCAGAAAAACGCCGAAAATGATTTCTCTTACCAGAGACAGGATCATGGAAGGCCCGGCCTTGCCCAGGGCCTGCAGATAGATGAAGGTGCCCTTGTTGACCATGGCCAACACCATCATGCAGAGATAGATGCGGAAGCAGCGGATGGCGAAGGCCGTGTAATAGGCGCTCTCGTTGTCCGCGCCGAAGATGCCGATCAGCTGCCGCGGCAGAAGCTCCACGATCAGCAGGGCGATAAAGCCGACCGCGGCTTCCCAACCCAGCATCATGGTGAACAGGTCTTTTGCCCGGTCCCTGCGTCCGGCACCGATGTTATAGCCGACCACCGGGATGCAGCCGGCTGCAAGACCGACCGAGATTGAGATCGCGATTTGAAAAAACTTCATCACGATGCCCAGCACCGCCAGTGGGATCTGCGCGTATTCCGCCTGCCTGAAGATGGGGTCCAGCGCGCCGTATCTCGTGACCATGTTCTGCACTGCTGCCATGGAGACGACCAGGGAGATCTGGCTGAGGAAGCTGGTGACGCCCAGCAGCAGGAAACGACGGATCAGCTTGCCCTTTAAGGCAAAGCTGCTCTTTTGAAGCTTCACAGCTTTCATATGGAAGAGATACCAGACCGCAAGAGTCGCTGTTAGGATCTGTCCGGCTACGGTGGCGACCGCCGCACCCATCATGCCCATCTTCAGCGGGAAGATGAAGATGGGGTCGAGGATGATGTTCGTTATCGCACCGGCCACGGTGGAGACCATGGCGAAACGGGGGCTGCCGTCCGAGCGGATGATCGGGTTCATGGCCTGGCCAAACATATAAAAAGGCATGCCCAGAGCGATCCAGAAAAAGTATTCCTTCGCGCAGGCATAGGTCTCCGCGTTGACCTTGCCGCCGAAGAAGCTCAGGATCGGTTCCATGGCCAACAGGTAGACAGCTGTCAGGATCAGACTGCTTCCCAGGCAGAGGACGATGGCGTTGCCGATGCTGCGGTGGGCGTCTTCCTTGCGATCCGCGCCCAGCGAGATCGAAACGAAGGCACAGGCACCGTCCCCGATCATAACGGCGATGGCCAGCGCGACCACGGTCAGAGGGAAGACGACCGTGTTGGCCGCGTTGCCATAGGAGCCGAGATAGGCGGCGTTGGCTATGAAGATCTGGTCGACGATGTTATACAGTGCCGCCACCACCAGCGAGATGATGCAGGGAAGCGCGTACTTCCGCATCAGGGTCGAGAGTTTTTCCGTCTCCAGAAAAGCGTTGGATTTATGTTCCATAAGTTCCCCTTCCAAAACGAAAAAGCACCGTGCAGACCGTTTGTATCGTATCAGCACAGTGCTTGTATCGTTTCCAAGTATAAAACTAAAAGTGTGCGGCAAAGTCGGATTTACGCTTTCGCCACACACTGTCCGGGATTATAAGACAATTTTTTGAAAAAGTCAAATCATTTGTGCGGGAAACCAGCCCACGTAGCTGAACGATTTCATCCCGGAGGAAGGCAGGGAAAAGCACATTCTTTAATACAAAAACGGCTCTCCCGGGACGGAAAACGATCCGTACGGAAGAGCCGTTTTTCTGAAAGTGCCTGATTTCAAGGACTTTTGGGCAAAAAGAAAGGACTCCAACTTTGTATCAAAATTGGAGTCCTTTTATGGAGA
>CADADV010000043.1 GCA_902786815.1 uncultured Eubacteriales bacterium | reverse complement strand
TCCGATATATCAAGGAGGAAGAAATCTTATGTATGCAATTACCGAAGGTGTAGCGAAGATCAACGGAGAGATTGTTGATACCTTTGAGCGGGAGATCAGTGACGGCAGAACCGCTCTTGAGGTGGAAGCCGGAACGACCGGTTTCGTCGGCGAAGACTGCCGGAATGCAGGAGGCCGCACCTACATTGGCATCAACTGTATCTGCGGCGACTTCTACTTCGAGCCGGTGAAGAACGACAACGGCCAGATCTCCGGAATCAAGATCGCCTGCTGCGGCGATGACGGTCTGGACAGCATCCTGAAAGCGCTCGGCTTTGTGATGCAGGCGCTGACCGACCAGGTCAACGAGATCGATGACTAAACTGCGAAGGCAGGTCTGTGTGATGCAGGCCTGCCTGATTTATTTTTGGAGGTCAATCTAATGGCAATAACTTCATTAATGGTAAAGGGTCTGGCTATCAGCCCGGAAGCCATACAGCGCAATGTCGATGAATGGGAACGCCGTGGTCGAAGCTGGCAGGGCGTAGACCGCTTTGAAATGACAGAACAGCAGATGATCTCCGTTGTTGAGAAGCTGTACGACACGGACTACTTTTCTTCAACTTATCTGATGTCTCCGTCCATTCCAGAGTTTGCGGTTCTCATTCAGGAGCCGGACGATTATGTGAACACCTATGTTTGCTTTCGCCGGACGCTGCTGAAAGGAGGGCGACATTTTGACGGATGATCAGGATGGCCTTCAGAAAACGGTAACGCCTGTAATCGACGCATATGTGTACGCCAATAACAAAGGCACCTTATGCAATATCGTCATCACGCTGGGCAGATGCGAGCTCAGGCGGGATGGCCATATGATGCCCTGCACGGCACAGGTCTTGTCATATACCCACCGTGATCCCATGACGGAATATATGCTGGAACGCCCTGAAGATCTGCGGGATTTCATGAGAAACGTGAAGTCCATTTACCTTGCGATTCAGATGCTGTCACTGGAACGGCCTGAAGTCTTTGTTACGAAGACGGAAAAGGTAACGCATCAGGAAACCATCCGGAAGAAGGGCCGGTACAAGAAGGTCAACAAGACCAAGCTCGTCAAGGTGACCCGGGTTTCGGATGAAGTGCTGAACGCGATTGAATCCCATAGCATCCGCACGTTTACCTGCCCCTGCTGGGGTGTCGCCGGTCACTGGCGCACATACAAATCGGGGAAAAAGATCTGGATTAATCCTTACCGCAAGGGCAAGCAGAGATCGAACCCTGCTGCCTATACCCCCAAAGTATATCAACTTCCAGAGGAGGAAGCCGCTTATGTTTGATATCTATTTTGCCGATTGCCTTGGGCGGGAGAACAACTGTCTCTATCCACACAAGGCTACCATCACCGATGCTGAATCACTCGCGCAGGCAGTCAGTCATGATTATGTCTGCGCACGTTACAAGAACAATTACCGTAACAACACCAACTTCGAAGAGAGCGATTGCCTCGCCTGGGAATTCGACAACGACCATTCCGATAACCCGGAAGACTGGATTGAGCCGAAGAAGCTGGCGGAGGAATTCCCGGATGTGCCGATAGGCATCCATTACAGCAGGCATCATATGCTGCCGAAGGGTGATAAAGGCCCCAGGCCCAGATTTCACGCTTTCATGATGATCAAGCGCACCACAGACGGCGCTGCCTACAGCGCACTGAAGAAGAAAATGTACTCGCTGTTTCCCTTCGCGGACACCAACGCACTGGACGCTGCCCGATTCTTCTTCGGCACCAAAGACCCGAAGACGGAGTTCTTCCCGGGCACGAAAACACTGGATGAATTTCTTGAAGAGGCTGACTTCGATGAGGAAATGAGCCAGGGCAGCTACGGCAGCCGGGTGATCAAAGAAGGCAGCCGGAACTCCACCATGAGCCGTTTCGCCGGGAAACTGGTCAAGCGGTTTGGCTGGAACATCACGACCCACAGTATTTTCATGGAGGAAGCAACAAAATGCGATCCTCCGTTGCCGGACGCTGAGCTCGATCGGATTTGGCAGAGCGCCCGGAAGTTCGAGAAGACGGTTTCTGAACAGCCAGGATACATTCCTCCGGAGAAGTTCAACGCCGCGATTCCGATGGGAGAGCTCGGCTCCCTGAAACCGAGCGATTATTCCGATATCGGTCAGGCGAAGGTGCTGAAGCGGGAGTATGGTGACGAGCTTGCTTTCCATCCGGGCACAGATTTCCTGCACTACGACGATACGGTCTGGAACGAATCCAAAGAGGAAGCTTACGGGGCAACCGAGGAGTTCCTTGACCTGCAGCTGGCCGACGCTCAGCTCATGGTTTTCCAAGCCCGGGAGGCTTTCCTTCGGGCTGGCGGCGATGAGGAAGCGCTCGGCGGCGGCAAGAAGGCTACGGCAAAACTGAACGAGGAAATGCTGGAACTGCTTCTCGCATACCTGTCGGCGCGGGCATACGAGGCGTTCGTCATGAAGCGCCGGGACGCGAAGTACATCAA
>CADADV010000042.1 GCA_902786815.1 uncultured Eubacteriales bacterium | reverse complement strand
TCGCACATTGGATGGGAAGCATGGCAGACACAGACAGTCTTGCCGTCCTTTATTCGGATGTAAACCGGAATCCTCTCTGTGTCCTTCATGCTGCTACCTCACACGTTCTTGTAGATGGCCGCTTTGGAATATCCTTTGACGCCATCCGTCATCATAGCCAGGAACTCATCACGGGAGAAGTCGGAGAGTCGAAATATCTCCTCCGGTTTCATGCCCAGCTGCTTTGAGATCTCCGGCACAGTCTTGCCCTCATCCATCAGTCGCCTGACGATGGCCTTCATCGGCTCAAGCAGATGAGTACCACGCGCACGGTTGTGAGTGATGGTGCCGAAGATGTCGTCCGCTTCATTGTCATGGTTCACGATCACGACAGGAACTTTGCCGCCGAGCTTCGACAGCAGAGGCTCACGCCCAGATACCGTCCAGCGGTGGAAACCGTCAATGATGGTGTAGTCCGGACGAACCACAATCGGCAGCGTCCAACCGTTGGTCAGGATGGACTGCACCAGCAGCTGCAGGTTTTCTTCCGAAACCTTATTCGGGTTGTAGTCGTTGGCATGCAACATAGTCCGATCCACCCACTGCAGAGAGGACAGCGGACCGAACACATCAACCTCAGTCATGTTTTCTCACCACCTTTCTGTGGTGAGGTCTCACGGCTGAAGTCTGCATACTGTTTGTAGACCGTCGTGTACAGCGCACGGAGTGACCGAAGCTTCGGATCTCCGGCGATGATGGCGTCATGCATGGCACGGAAGTTGTCGTTGGTCATGACGCTGCTGTTCCGGATGTAGAAGGTGCGGTAGGCTGCGTGGACCTTCTTCATGCTGGCGATGCTGAAGTACTTGTCCGCCTCGGTGAAGAGCATCTTCTTGCACTCGGCCTTGTAGTCCTTGAGCGGCTCATCACCTTCCAGCGCTCGGCGCTTTCGGGTGCTGCGCTTGAACATCTCCGAGTCCCAGTACAGGAGAGTCAGGTAGGCGTTCGGCTCCCGCTTCTCAATCTGGTTCCAGAGCTTCGGGTCTGTCTCGGCGATATACCGCAGGCCTGCGATTCCTTCCGAGCCGAAGAAATTGCAAAGCCGGAGATGCCGCTTCGACACTCCGACCTGGTACAGATGGATGTATGCATCCGGGAAATCCAGATTGTGCTCCTTGATGAAGAGCCACACATCACTGTCCCGCCAGTCGTAGATGGGATACTGACAGTTCGATCCGGTGATGGCTCCCTTGCCCAGTGCGATGCCGGCCAGGAGCTTTGCCCGCTGCAGTGATTCGGATCCCCGTAGGCCGACGATCTGGATGCCGTCCTTCGTGATCGTCTGGCAGAACTCCTGATAGTTCATTTCCCCTGGGTAGTTCAGATAAGGGCTTCTGGTGATGGCAAACGGCGGCGGCTGTCTGACCCAGCAATCTTCCTTCCCCGGTTCCCATGTGATCCAGGACTCCGTGCTCTGCAGATAATGCAGAATGGAGGACTGCTTCACTGGCAGGCAGTACCACCGGAACTCAGATCCAACAGAGAGAAAGCGTTTCCTCCACCGGACGGCCATCTGATACATGCTGTCGTAGATCGCCTCTTCGTCGATGAAGATCACGATCAGCTGCTTGGCATCGATCTTCCCGGCCTTGATCAGGGCATAGACCAGATACGCCAGACACAGGCTGTCCTTTCCTGCTGAGAAGCTCAGATACACCGGAACGCCGTTGGAGAAGGTATTCAGGATGCGCTGCCGTGCGGCCGTCACGCAGTCCATCGTCCCCTCGATGCGTTTCACAGCCATATCTTCTCACCGCATTTCGGGCAGACGATCAGTCGCCGCTGCAACGCATTTCCAGCCGTTTCCAGAGGATTTTCCGAATTACCTGCTCCAACATTGCCCTGACCCGAAACGCCGTTTCCCGGCGATTCCAGCGGCCCGTTTTGGCCACCCGGCGTCAAATTCTCCGCCGAAGCGGCGAATTCCGCTTCCTCCTGCTGGTATTTATCGGCTGCTTTCTCCATTCCGGCCTTGGTGGAATCGTCCAGGACGCCATAGCCGTTCATGAAGTCATCCGCCTCTATCGGCTCGAAGGTCAGCGTTTCCAGCAGATCGGAATCATAACCGGGAATGTCGAAGTCTTTCATGCTGCCGAGTTCGGCGATGATATCCTCTATGGCCTCCAGATTGTCAACACCCAGGGAATAGATCTTGTTGTCGGCCATCATCATCTTCAGCTTGTCGTGTTCCGACATACCGGCCTTGATGAAGCAGGCGGCTTCCGTAAAGCCGAGTGCCTTCATGGCCTCATACAGTCCGTTACCGATCAGGATCGTGTTCGTCTCATCGACCACGATGGCCTTGGTCTGGCCAAACTTCTGGACGGAGCGTTGGTATTCCTCCAGCTGCTTGGCAGAATGGAGCCGGACGTTCTTCGGATTGGGTTTCAGATCTGCAATGGGAATCATCGTGATCTTCATGCAAGCACCTCCTCGAGGAAGTGTCTCGCACTCGGCAGTT
>CADADV010000041.1:1867-4931 GCA_902786815.1 uncultured Eubacteriales bacterium | reverse complement strand
GACTGCAGCGTTGACATCGCGGTCGTGGTGCTGCAGGCAGTTCTCGCAAAACCACTCACGCACATCCAGTCCCTTCACCTCCGGGTGGATCGTCCCGCATCCGGAGCAGAGCTGGCTCGACGGGAACCACCGGCTGACCTTCACCTGCCTGTCGTCAAGTTCCAAAAAAACAATTCGTGATCCGCCGGTGAGCGATCAGCCGACTGCTGTCAGGTGATAGATAAAGGATGTAAAATCCGGAACTTCCCTCGGGATCGGTATCCCTCCGTGCATGAGAGCCATGCCGCTCAGGACCAGATCCTTTCCTTCGTGCTCCATTCTGTACAGCCTGTCCGGATCAAGGCCTTTGAGCCGGATATACTCCTGGGGTCCGTTCACGGTGAGATGCTCGGTTACGACTGTCACCAGCGCCTCGTTTCTGTCCTTAGCGACGTTCTCCCAGGACTCGAGATTGCCCGGAATGAACGGATCGGTCAGCCGGTAGTAGTCACCAAAGAAATTCAGATTATAGTATCTGTGATACAGCTCACTCATCTTCCTGCAGGTACGGATGTCTTCTTTCTTCATTTGCGAAGCATCGAGTTCGAAGCCGAACGTTCCGCACATTGCGATTGCCGCTTTGGTCTCAAGCGGTACCATCGGGCTAGCATCGGATACATGCGCGCCCATGCTGCAGACTGGATACAGCAGCGATGATCCGTAGTGCAGCCTTATGTTGTCGAGCGGTTTCGTGTTGTCGGAACTCCAGATCTGCGTGAAATACACAAGCATTGCCGGGTCAAATCGCCCGCCGCCGCCCGCGCATCCCTCGAACATGATGTCCGGATGGGTCCCGATGATCTCATCCAGAATACGGTACAGCCCCAGAACATAACGGTGCGGGACTTCACCCTGCCTGTCTGCGGGAAGCGCGTTGGACCACAGATCCGTTACTGCCCGGTTGATGTCCCATTTCACATAATAGATGTCCGCGCTGTCCAGTATGCTGTTGACACTCTCGATGATATAATCCTGAACTTCCCTTCTCCCGATATCGAGGACGAGCTGATTGCGGCTCCTTACGGCAGGTCTTCCCGGTATCTCCATCACCCATTCCGGATGCGCTCTGTACAGATCGGAATCCTCTGATACCATCTCCGGTTCGAACCAGATGCCGAACTTCATACCCAGCTTGCTTACCTGTCTGACCAGATCCGGAAGCCCGCATCGAATCTTGTCCTGATTGACATACCAGTCGCCCAGTCCCGCGTTGTCATCATCGCGTTTGCCGTACCAGCCATCATCCATGACGATCATTTCAACACCCATGTCTCTGGCTGCCTTCGCGATCTCGATCAGCTTGACATCGTCAAAATCAAAGAATGCTGCCTCCCAGGTGTTGATCAGCACCGGTCTTCTGACATCTCTGACGAACTTACTCCTGTTGAGATTATTCCGGAAAAAATCGTGATATATATGGCTCATTCCGGTGAGTCCATCCGCAGAGAATGTCATCAGCACTGCCGGCGTATCGAATTCTTCACCCGGATCCAGCGAATAACAAAACATGCTGTCGCCTATGCCCATCACCAGCCGGAGCTGATCATACTGATCGAGTTCTGCCTCCGCAGTAAAGCTGCCGGAATACATCAGCGCAAATCCATAGCATGCGCCGTGATCTTCATTTGTCGATCTCTCTGCCAGAACGATAAAGGGATTCTGCTGATGGGACGAGATCCCTCTCCCGCTGCGGATCCTGTGAACGTGATGCGTCATCGGCTGGCGCTCCACCTGCCGTTCCTGTCCGTAGCGGCCCGGAAGCGACAGGATATCCATATTGCTCCCGTTGAGATAATCGATGCAGCAGGACATGATGCGCTCGAGTCTGATGGCCTTATTTCCGCCGTTGCGCACTCTTGCTGCTCTCATGATGATGTTTTTCTCTTCAAATACTGAGTACAGCAACACGACCTGCACCTTACTGACCGCATCTTCCAGTACGATCTCCAAAGTATCCACTGTGTCCCGGTCTGTGGCAAATGCTGCAGGCAGACCCTTCAGAACGAAAGGACCTTCGTATATCCTGTGTGATACATACCTTCCATCGAAGGAAAAACTTCCGTCAGAGTTGCAGACCTCAATAGAGTTGATACGGAAGTCCCCCTGCTGCTGCGTTGTAAACTCCTGCGGCTGCGCATCCAGAGAAAACGTCCTCTCCTCGAGAGAGTCGTACGGATTCCCGGAAAAGCCCCGGTCATATCTCCGGATTCTGTAGGACATATCCTCATCGCAGATGGACGGTCCGTAGTACAGGTGTTTCACGTAGTTCAGATTGCCTGTTTTCATCTGATATGTGGCAGAAGCTGTATGCAAAGAAAACGTTTTTTTCTTCTCATTGTATACGATCGACATTTTCGGTCTCCTGTGTTTCTGGATTTTGCTTCTGGCTCATGGTGCCGCTCTTCATGATGCCGTTCAAGTTATGTGTATCATACAACAAAAGGCATCTGACTTCCATATCAATATTACGAAGCGGATCATCTGATTCCCGCAGATACAGAAGACATGGTTCGGTTCAGCGTGCAGGTCGTTCTCCCTGAACAATGTATTGGCTGCGGCAGCTGCGCCGCAGTATGCCAGATGGGCGCGATCAGTTTCTCTGACGCCGGCGTTGAGGGTCCGGATGTTTACACGATCGTGGATATCCTGCACCGCTTTGACTGTCCGTTCTTCGTGGAAAATTCCGATCACTTTTACACCGATCCGGAAGGGACGCCGGAGATGTTTCAGAACATCGTCCGCGGCATGAAGCAGCGCTACATCGGCAAGTACCGGCCGCTCAGCGAGCTGCCGCCCAAAATATCCAAGATGACCGGCTATCCTTCTGACAAGACGTGTCTCCCGGAGCTCATCGGGACCCTTTCCCCATGGTTTGATGTGCTCACGCACAAGGAATACGATTATATTGAAATCACGCTGAAAGGACACTCCAAAGGCACCGGCGTAGAGCGGATCATCCGTGAGCTGGGTGCAAAACGGGAAGACACCTACGGCTTCGGCGACAGCGGAAACGACATTGCAATGC
>CADADV010000041.1:0-1833 GCA_902786815.1 uncultured Eubacteriales bacterium | reverse complement strand
CGCGCCGCAATACCTGAAAGAAACCTATTTGACAACAGATTCGATCTATGCAGACGGCATAGAAAAAGCCCTGATCAGGCTGGGCCTGATCTGAGCTTTTCATTCATACTTCATTTTACTTTTGCTGCTGCGCATTCATACGGTGCGTAGCTGCCGCTCGCTGCCTGCCTGTTTAAGTTCGCAAGCACGGGTACTTCACATTCGAATGGCAGTTCTATGTTCTGCTCTGTTTCGAAGTTGCAGATCACGACCCATTTGGAATCTCCGAGGCTGCGCGTATAAATAAAGAAGTCATCCTCCGGCTTCGAAAGGACCGCAACATCACCGTACTGCAGCGCCTGATTGCTGTTTCTCAAGTGCAGCATATTCTGATAGAATCTGTAAACAGATTTTTCCGATGCCAGATCGTTTTCGACATTGATCTCCGCCGCCCGGCTGTGAGGAAGCAGCCACGGCGAGACATTCTCATCTGTGAAACCGCTGTTTCTGCTGCCGTCCCACGCCATGGGATGTCGGGCATTGTCACGGCTTCCGAAGTTGATCTTCTCGAGACATTCTTCTTCGCTCAAAGTCTTCTTATACTTTCGATAGTATCCCAGGCACTCCACATCATCAAAGTCATCGATGCTGTCATAATGCGCCGCCGGCATGCCGATCTCCTGCCCCTGGTAGATGAACGGCACGCCCTTCAGCAGGCAGACCATCGCCGCGATGTCTGTCGCCGACTCATATCTCAGCTCCTGATCGTTTCCGATACGCGAGATCATCTGCGGCTGGTCGTGATTCTCGATGAACAGACTGTGAAGCAGATCGTTCTTGTCCGTTTCAGTTTGCCAGTACACAAGATAGTCCCGAAGCGACTTCAGGCTGTCATCCTTCGGCGTGAATTTGTCAGCGCGGCCGCACTCCATGTGATCAAAGATAAAGAGCGTGGACAGTTCGTTTCTTTCTGACGCGCAGTGCAGCACGATGTCTTCGATATCATTCGTGTGTCCTTCGCCCACCGTGAACAGATGGGCAACTTTTTCCCGGCCGAACAGCGCCCGGATATAATCATGCAAATGAGGTCCGAGGTCGTTCTTTCCGTTCCTGAAGTTCTTCGAAATGCCGTCAATAACATCAATGCGGAAGCCGTCGCAGCCCTTGTCTGCCCAGAAGTCGACGATGCTCTGCATCTCCTTCACGACTGCGGGATTGTCCCAGTTGAGATCTGCCTGGCTGACTGCGAAGGAATGCAGATAATACTGACCGCGCACCGGATCATACTGCCATGCGCTTCCTCCGAAGTTAGACACCCAGTCATTTGGGATCTCGTCGAACCAGTAATAGTAATCACTGTACGGGTTGTCCTTGCCTTTGCGCGATTCCTGAAACCATTTGTGATCCGTGGAAGTATGGTTCGGCACAAGATCAAGAATGAGTTTCATGCCGCGGCTGTGGAGACCTTCGATCAGCTCGTCCATGTCGGACATGGTCCCGAATTCATCCATGATATCGCAGTAGTCCGCAACGTCGTATCCGTTGTCGTCGTTGGGGCTTTTGAAGCAAGGGCAAAGCCACACGGCATTTGCCCCAAGTTCTTTGATATAATCCAGTTTGCTGATGACGCCCTGCAGATCTCCTATTCCGTCGCCATTGCTGTCCTTAAAGCTGCGCGGATAGATCTGATAGATCGTCCAGCCGGTGAATTCCCTGTATTGTTCTCTTAACATTTGTTCTCTTCCGTTTCATTGAGTGACCTACTCCCGCCGCTTAGCCTGTCGGCTTGAAGCGGGGGCTTCTCGTTCAAGGCAGGCATCCCTGCCAGTATCAGCGAGCTATCCCCGCGGGCCC
>CADADV010000040.1 GCA_902786815.1 uncultured Eubacteriales bacterium | reverse complement strand
GTCATGTCCATCGTCTCCACTCCTCTGGCTGAGAAGATCGCCGAGAACTACGGCGTAGAGCTCCGTCAGACCCTGACCGGATTCAAGTGGATCGGCGACCAGATCGCACAGCTCGAGGCAGCCGGCGAAGTCGACCGCTTCATCTTCGGTTTCGAAGAGAGTTACGGCTACCTGGCAGGCCCTTATGTCCGCGACAAGGACGCCATCATCGGTTCCATGCTGATCTGTGAGATGGCTGCCTACTACCGCAGCATCGGCTCCAGCATCAAGCAGCGTCTGGAAGAGATCTATGCCCAGTACGGCCGTTATCTCAACAAGATCGACACCGTCGAGTTCCCCGGCCTCTCCGGCATGGACAAGATGGCCGGCATCATGGCAGGCCTGCGCGAGAATCCGCCCGCAGAGTTCGGCGGCCTCAAGGTTGCATCCGTAACTGACTATGCGAAACCCGAGGAGACCGGCCTTCCCAAGGCAAACGTCCTCTCCTATGTCCTCGAAGACGGCGCCAAAGTCATGGTCCGCCCTTCCGGCACAGAGCCCAAGATCAAGGCTTACTACACCACTCTGGGCAAGGATCTGGCAGCCGCACAGGCAGAAAAGGATACCCTTTCCGAGGCGATCAAGCCCATCTTCTCCTGATTTCTTCTGATTCTTTCTGAATCCTTCTTATGCCTCTTCTTTCGTATCAGAGGCATTACCAATTATTATGATCAACAAAAAAGCCGGCATACGCCGGCTTTTTTGTTGGGTTTGCGGATTTCGTTTCAGACATCCGCGCATATGGGGTAAAAGACAGGAAGATTATTCTGACCGATCAACCCTTTACAGCGCCGCTTGTAACGCCTTCCACGATGTATTTCTGAAGGAATACATACAGGATCAGGATCGGAGCCATTGCCAGCAGCAGAGCTGCCATAACAAGGCCGATGTCTGTCGAGTAGGTCCCGTAAAATGCCTGGGTGGCAATCGGGATCGTGTACAGGTTCTTCTTGGTCAGCACAAGGCTGGGCAGAAGGTAATCGTTCCAGAAGGCCATAGCGTCAATGATCGCAACGGTCGCGATCGTGGGCTTGAGCAGCGGGAAAACGATTTTCCAGAAAGTCTGCCAGCGGGTGCATCCGTCGATGTAAGCGGCTTCTTCCAGTTCCAGCGGGATATTGGTATGGATCGCGCCGTGGAACATGAAGGTTGCCATGGAGACGGAGAAACCGACATGCATCAGGATCAGGGTCAGCCTGTGGTTGAGGACACCGAGTGTGCCTCCATATACGGAGACGAGCGGTACCATCAGTACCTGGAAGGGAATGACCATAGATGCAACCATGGCTCCGAACAGAAGGGCACATGCCTTCCATTTCTGGTTACGGACAATGACAAAGGATGCCATTGCGGAGACCACGATGGTAAGGATCGTCGCGCTGACCGTGATGATCGCGGAGTTCATAAAGACCAGCCAGAAGTTCATCTTCTTCATGGCCTGCGGGAAGTTTTTGAGTGTGAATCCGTGCTCACCGACAAGCGAAAGTGGATTCGATGTGATATCGCCCTTGGTCTTGAACACGTTGATCACGACCAGGATAAAGGGAGCGACAAAGCAGATAAACAGGATCAACAGCACGATCCACATAATGACGTGCATGATCTTTTTCTTTCTTGCGGCCTTTTCGTTCTGTGTCATGCTGCCACCTCCCCTTTCTTACCAATGTAGACCTGGGTGACACCGACAATCGCGCATACCAGGAACAGGATCAGCGCTTCTGCCTGGCCGAGGCCGTACTTCTTGTACGTAAAGGCCGTGTTGTACACGTGCATAGCCGCCATGACAGAAGTATTGAAGGGCTCGCCCTTGGTCAAAGACAGGTTCACATCGTAAATAACGAAGCATCTGGTGATGCTCAGGAAGATGCACTGCACAAAGGATGCACGCATCAGCGGGATCGTGACGTTCCACATGGCCTGTGCAGGGGTGCAGCCGTCGATCATGGCAGCTTCCTTCAGGGCGTCGGAGACACTCATAAATCCTGCGACATAGATCAGCATCATATAGCCGGCGAACTGCCATACAGATACAAGTACCAGGCAGAACATGGCACCGCTTGTCGTGGACAAAAGAGAGGGTACTGTCCCCTTTGTAATAGCGGATCCCAGTGCTACAAAAGCGCGGTTAAAGACGAATTTCCAGACATAACCGAGGACGATACCGCCGATCAGGTTGGGTACGAAGAAACCCGCGCGGAAAAAGTTCTGACCCTTGATGCCGCTGGTCACCAGATAAGCCAGTGCAAAAGCGACCACATTGATGAGTACGACTGCGAAAATCGAATAGATCGCGGTACGTCCAAGGGCCTGCCAATAGGCGACATCCTTAAAGGCCTCTGCATAATTTGCAAAGCCTACAAAAGGTTTTGTCTTCGCAATACCGTCCCAGCTGGTCAGAGTGAGATAAATACCGTATACAAACGGAATCACCACGACTGCACAGAACAGAACTGCCGCAACTCCCGCAAACATGAGGAACTGCTTAACCTTGTAAGACATGGTATTTCGTTTCATATTGTTCCCCCTGAGTTAAACAAATATTAGTGTTCACCAACCTCTGCAGTTGCCCAGTAAGTTGTGATCTCATCAGCGAGTCCCGCGCGGTCGATCTCGCCTGCCAGATACTTCTGCATGGAAGCGCCGACAACACTGTAGTGATCATCAGGCAGATAGTTGTAGTTTCCGATCAGAGCACCTTCATCTGCATACTTCTTGACGGATTTTCCGAGAGGATCGGAAACTTCCAGAGTATTGTTGGTGAAAGCGGGAACCAGAGCGCACTCATTGACGATGAATTCCTGACCTTCGGGATCATTTGCCAGCCAGTTGAGGAAGTCCTTGGCAGCCTGCTGCTGTTCGGCAGAGGTGTTCTCGGAACTGTCGATGAAGAAATACTTGGAGCCGCCGCCGACAAGCTTTTCATTGGTGCCGTCATCCGTATTCTGCGGAACCGGCATCATGCCCATCTCGCTGTCAGACTCGGACTGAACGATCAGAGACCAATCCCAGTTTCCGCCGAACATGAACGCGACATCGCCCCATGCCAGCATATCCTCGGACTTGTTGCGGTCTGCGTTGACAGCCGCATCCTTCGCGTAGTTGTACTCCATCAGGACATCAAAGGTATCCATCAGAGAATTGAACTTCTCGTTGTTGATGATGTCGCCTTCGCCTGCACACAGTGCCTGGACATAAGCTTCCGGATCTTCCTGCTCTTCAACGACCTGTGCAATGTAATGAGCTGCCAGTGACCAGTCCTCAGACATGATCGCTACCGGAGCTTCCATGCCGCCCTCGACCAG
>CADADV010000039.1 GCA_902786815.1 uncultured Eubacteriales bacterium | reverse complement strand
TCTCTTCGGAATGGTAACTGTAGGTGATAAAGGGCAGATTGTGATTCCTGCTAAAGCAAGAAAGATATTTGAGATTTCACCTGGAGATCAGTTGGTGGTGCTTGGCGATGAAAGACAAGGACTTGCTATCATGAAATCAGAAAGCATCTTAGCCATTGCCGATGCAGTCAGGAACGGAACAGTCGTATAGTAATAAAGAAAGCCGCGATTCAAGTATTCGTGTCCTAAGGCTGTTCGAAAAGGCAGCTGCAAGTATGTAGCAGTTCATGGCGTTGAGATGGACGAATTCATATGGAGGTGATATTCAATGTCTGGAAGGATATCGATGACGAAATCCACCGGGAATTACTCGGATAATATACAAAGGCTGAAACATGCGATCGACGAAGCAGATGCAGTCGTGATCGGCGCCGGCGCAGGGCTTTCCACTTCTGCCGGATTCACATACAGCGGGGAACGCTTTGAGAAGTACTTCTCTGAATTCAGGGAGAAGTACGGCTTCGATGATATGTATGCCGGAGGTTTCTATCCTTATGAAACACCCGAGGAGAAATGGGCCTTCTGGTCGCGCTATATTTTCATCAACCGTTACATGGACGCACCGAAGCCGGTCTATGAGCAGCTGCTTTCTCTGGTCAAAGACAAGGACTACTTCGTCATTACAACGAATGTGGATCACTGCTTCCAGAAGGCAGGCTTCGACAAAGCGCGGCTGTTCTATACCCAGGGCGATTACGGGCTCTTCCAGTGCAGCGTACCGTGCACGCCTGTCACCTACGACAATGAAGACATGGTCCGCGACATGATGGAGCAGCAGTCGGACATGAAGATCCCGAGCGAGCTGATTCCGACATGTCCGGTCTGCGGTGAGCCCCTCACTATGAACCTCCGCTCCGATGACAAGTTCGTCGAAGACGAAGGCTGGCACCGTGCAGCGCAGCGGTACCATCAGTTCCTGCGCAGCCATGACGGGAAAGTCCTCTTTCTGGAACTCGGCATAGGATACAACACGCCCAGCATCATCAAATTCCCATTCTGGCAGATGACTGCAGAGAATCCCGAAGCGACCTACGCCTGCATCAACTTTGGCGAAGCCATGTACCCCGAGGAGATCCAGGCGCAGACCATCGCCATCGACGGCGATATCGGCGAAGTGATCGGGGACGTACTCGGGTGCAGGTAGGTGTGGAGTTGTCGACGCCTTCACTCAGAAATCGCTAATTGGTTATAATGCCTACCGGTGGGTCCCCTTTTCCATATTAGACCCTCGGTCAAGAAAACCGCCGTATTTCATTCGTTCTTGTACAGCCGTACAAGATGTTATTCGACACCTTGAATCTCTTGTACAAATGGCTTTTGAAACGAAGACGCAGGTCCTGTTTTGTACAAGAAACATGCCTTATTATCGCAAATCTTGTACCGGTGCCCTTGGGTGTACAAGAGATGGAAAAATAACCGTTCCTTCTTGGCTCCACGTACAAGAGCGAGCCTATAATAAAGGATCTCTTGTAAAGTTCGCCCGGCGCCAGTGTCAACATGGCGAATTATAACTGCACACCTCTACAATTGATCAATCCCACGTTTGTAGATTAGGTCACCCCACACCTACGAAAGCAAATAACCCTGAAGAATCGAGAAAACCCTCTTGACAACACAAATATATTGTGTAAAATATAATTGTGTCAAATATAAAACTGAAAAAGGGGAGTAACATATATGAAAAAATCCGACTACAAAGAAATGATGAAGCTGGAACACCAACTGTGCTTCCCGCTGTACGCAGCAGCGAGGAGCGTGACCGGTCTGTACACGCCGCGGCTGAAGAAGCTGGGTCTGACTTATACGCAGTACATCGTGTTCCTGGTCCTGTGGGAAAAGGACGGGATCCCGGTGGGAGAGATTTGCGAGAAGCTCATGCTGGACAACGGAACGGTATCGCCGCTGCTGAAAAAGATGGAGCAGGCAGGGCACATCACCAGATCCCGCAGCGCGGAGGATGACAGAGTTGTTGTGATCACCCTGACAGAGCAGGGCAGGAAGCTGCAGGAACAGGCGAAGGATATTCCGGACGAGGTGGGAAGCTGCATCGATCTGCCGCCGGAAAAAGCACAAACGTTATATGAATTGTTATATGAACTTCTAAGCAATTCGAAGAATCATTCAAAGGGTTAATAAAAACGAAAATTCGAAAAAGAAAGTTCGAAAAAAGGAAGACCGAAAGGAGAAAGAAAATGACAACGGTTTATGATTTTACTGTAAAAGACAGAATGGGTAATGATGTAAGTCTGGCAGACTACAGCGGCAAGGTGCTGCTGATCGTGAACACGGCGACGGGCTGCGGATTCACACCGCACTATGACCCTCTGGAGGAAATGTACAAGGAAATGAGGGAGCAGGGCTTTGAGATCCTGGACTTCCCGTGCAACCAGTTTGCAAACCAGGCGCCGGAATCCGACGACGAGATCCACCAGTTCTGCACGATGAAGTTCGGAACGGAATTCCCGCAGTTCGCGAAGATCGATGTCAACGGCGAAACCGCGGATCCGCTCTTCGCTTATCTGGCGACAGAGAAGCCGTTCGAGACCTTTGGCAAGGGATTGAAGATCGCCGCGCTGAACAAATTCGCGAACGCAAACAACAAGAAGTTTGGCGACAAAGCATACATCAAATGGAATTTCACTAAGTTCCTGGTCGACAGAGAAGGCAAGGTCATCGCACGGTTCGAGCCGACAGTCGACATGGAAGAAGTCAAGAAGGCAGTCCAGGCAGCCCTTTAATGCAAAAGCATACAAGCTCAAGTGAAAACTAGGTGGAGGAACGCTCGATGAGCAATGGCAACAAAGACAAAGATATCAACATTCTGGCAGCCGACAGAGAGAAGACAATCGTAAGAACGAGCGTCATCGGTATCATCGCGAATGTGCTGCTTGCAGCATTCAAAGCTGCAGTCGGCATCATTTCGAATTCGATCGCAGTCACACTGGATGCGGTCAACAATCTTTCCGACGCATTGTCCTCGGTGATCACGATCATCGGCGCGAAACTGGGCGCGAAAAAACCGGACAAGAAGCATCCGCTTGGTTACGGCCGGATCGAATATCTGAGTTCCATGATCGTCGCGGCAATCGTGCTCTATGCAGGAATCACTTCGCTGGTCGAGTCCGTGAAGAAGATCATTCATCCGGAAGCAGCCGACTATGGAATGGTTTCGCTTATCATCATCGCCGTTGCCATCATCGTGAAACTGCTGCTGGGAAGGTACGTGAAGAAACAGGGAGAGAAGGTCAACTCCGGAGCGCTGGTCGCCTCCGGCAAGGACGCCTCCTTCGACGCGATCCTTTCGGCATCCGTCCTTGCGTCAGCAATCGTGTTCCTTGTCTGGGGCATCTCGCTGGAAGCTTATGTCGGGGTGATCATCTCCGTTGTGATCATCAAAGCAGGTATCGAGATGATGATCGAGACGCTGAACGATATCATCGGGCAGCGGGGCGATGCCGAGATGAGCAAGCAAATCAAACGTCTGGTGAACGAAGAACCGGAAGTCAGGGGCGCCTACGATCTGAACCTTTTCAACTACGGTCCGGATAAATATTACGGCTCTGTCCACATGGAACTTCCCGATACGATGACGGTAGATGAAGTGGATGTGCTGACCAGAAAGATCCAGTTAAAAGTCTATCAGGAGACCGGCGTGATCCTGACCGGCATCGGCGTCTACTCCTACAACACTTCCAATGATGAAGCAGCGGAGATCCGCAATACAGTCCAGCATACGATCCTGTCCCATGACTGGGCGCTGCAGATGCATGGATTCTATGTGGACACCATCAATAAAACCATGCGGTTCGATGTTGTCGTCAGCTTCGACATCGACCATAAAGAAGCCCTCGACATCATGACCGGTGAGGTAAAGGAACTGTATCCGGATTACGACATCCAGATCATCCCGGATGTTGATGTGACAGACTGACAGTGATATCCGACTTGCCGGGAATCAATTTAACGGTTTTCTTCGGGCTGCCTCGATCCTTGCGATCCGGGCAGCCTTTTTCTGCAGCAGAATATTCAGCAGAGATGCAGCGAGGATCAGCGCGATCCCGATAAACGTATTCCAGAGGATGTGTTCCCGCAGAACGATCACCGCGATGATAGGAGCGATCGCCGGTTTCAGGAAAAAGGCGAAAGCGCCTGTTGTGGCACCTGCAAGTTCGATCGATTTGAAATAGAAGAAATAGCCTACGCCTGTGACAAGAACTCCTGTATAGAGAATGATCGGAATATTATCGGTGATCCCTGAGATGACGGGTCTTCCCAGAAGCAAAGTTACGAGCATCAGGATCAATGCGCCGAACAGGAAACTGATGCTTGTCTGCGCCATCGTTCCGATTTTCTGGACACTCTTCTTCCCCATGACGGTATAAACGCCGAAGAACAGGGCGGCGATCAGCATCATGGCCATTCCCTGCGGCGTATTACCTTCCTGCACATCCCATGGACGCAGCATGAACAGGATGCCGACCAAGGCGATCCCTATGATCAGAAGTTTGGTCCGGTTCATCGGTTCTCCGCCAAAGTAATGGGCGAAAATGATCGTGAAGAACGGATTGACACAGAACAGTACGGACGCAGTCGACGCATTGGAGCTCATGACACCAAGCTGGAACAGTACCATGCTGATGACAACACCGATAGTGCCGATGACTGCCAGCTCCAGATAATCTCCGACGGTAAGATGTATTCCTCTCTTTCGGATCTCTGCCATTCCGAAGGGCAGCAGAATAAGTCCGCCGATGGCGAACCTCAGATAGGTAAGCTGAAATGGATCCATGGTGCTGGCGCCGATCTTCAGCGCTACTTCCATCGTTCCGAATATGAATGCTGTTAAAAGAACACAGATATATGCCTTGCCCAATGTCTTGTCTCCTGTTTTGTGTCAACAGTGAGATTATATACCAAACGAAATCGGCAAACAAGGACGGGGAGGCAGCGAAAGAAAAGAGGCTGTTGCATTAGACAAGTGAATTGTCTGGGCAACAGCCTCTTTTTCAGCCCTGATTCAGGCAGCTTTAGTCCCGAGATCTCTCTGCCGGCGGCG
>CADADV010000038.1 GCA_902786815.1 uncultured Eubacteriales bacterium | reverse complement strand
CCGTATATGATATCGGTTTTACCCTGTTTGATATGGGTCAGGGCATGAAAAAGGGGCTGTGGCCTCAACATTCTCAAATGTCTAGTGCAACAGCCCCTTGTTTTCTTGCCTGTTTTCTGAGTCGGACACTGAATCGTCTCAGTCGTCGATTCTCTCGATATCCGCTCCAAGCGCTTTCAGTTTCTCTACGAAGTGCTCATATCCCCTGTCAATATGGTAGATCTGGGATACCTCTGTCGTTCCGTCAGCTACAAGCCCTGTTAATACGACGGAAGCGCCCGCTCTCAGGTCTGTCGCAATGACAGGTGCCCCATGGAGCTGTCTGCCGCCCGGAATGATGGCGCACTTCCCTTCTGTTCTGATATTGGCTCCCATCCGGTTGAATTCCGCCACATGCATGAAACGGTTCTCAAAAACAGTTTCCATCACGACGCTCGGACCTTTGGCGACTGTCAGCAGCGCCATGAACGGTGACTGCATATCTGTCGGGAATCCCGGATAAGGGAGCGTCTTGATGTCTGTTGAAACGATCGTGTTCTGGCTACCGTCGACAATAACGCCTTCGTCTGTGTTTTCAATGACGACGCCGCATTCTCTCAGCTTGGCGATGACAGCCTTCAGGTGATCCGGGAGCATGTTCTTCACGAGCACGCGTCCTTTGGTGATCGCAGCGCTGACCATGAACGTTCCGGCCTCGATCCTGTCAGGGATCACATGATGGTCCACACCGTGGAGTTTCTCAACGCCTTCGATCTTCACAGTGTCTGTTCCGGCGCCCTTGATCCTTGCTCCCATTTTGTTGAGATAGTTCGCCAAATCGACGATTTCGGGCTCCTGCGCAGCGTTTTCCAGCACAGTCGTACCCTCCGCAAGGGTCGCTGCCATAATGATCACTTCTGTAGCGCCTACACTCGGAAAGTCCAGATAAATGGTGCTTCCCTTAAGCTTGTCTGCTTTTGCATCAACGATTCCCTTCGACAGTGACTGTTCGTTGATCTCTGCTCCCAGTGCGCGAAGACCCTTCAGGTGCAGCTCGATCGGCCGTTCACCGATAGCGCAGCCTCCGGGCAGATGGATCAGCGCACGTCCGCTTCTGAGAAGCAGCGCACCCAGAACAAGAATCGATGCACGCATCATTTTCACCAGCTCAAAAGGCGCCTCACAGCTGATCTCGCCTTCGGCTTTCACTTTGACTATATTATTTTCAAGATCCGACTCTACTTTCGCGCCGAGGCTCATGAGCAGCTGATTCATTACCTCAACGTCTCTAAGGGCCGGTGCGTCCTGAATGATGCACTCATCCTCAGTCAGAAGCGTAGCCGCCAATATCGGGAGCACCGCATTCTTTGATCCGCTTATCTTGACCTCTCCATGAAGAGGACCGCTGTTTTTTACGATTAGTTTAGCCACATCTAACTCCTTATTATGTAAAAAAGGGGCAAGTGAATTGCTCCCTTTTGTTCTCTATTGTCTTTTCCGGCTTATAATTCCTGCAGTTCTTTTACGCATTTAGCGCATACGTTCTTACCATGGATCTGCTTGACATCATCGGAACTGCCGCAGAATATGCAGGCGGGCTGATACTTCTTCAGCATGATCGATTCTCCGTCAACATAGATTTCCAATGGATCTCTGATATCGATGTTCAGAGTTCTTCTCAATTCGATCGGAAGTACGATTCTCCCTAATTCGTCAACTTTTCTTACGATTCCAGTTGCTTTCATATGTAAACTCCTTTCGGTGATGATTTGCTGTCAGTCAATACCCGGTCTACTTATCACCGGACATGATACCTTTGATGGATGCAGCAGATTTCGCTATACTGGCGATGGCCGATACAGTGGACTCATTGCCTTTCACCGCATCAGAGAGATCTGCCACAGTTCCGGAAACATTTGTGATGATGCTGTCCACATCCTGGCTCCGCTCCGCAGCGATCGCAGTAACGACTTCCACGTCTTCCAGAACCTTATCCGTATGTTCAAGCGTCACCATAAGACGTTTGACCAATATAATCACATATATGATCAGCACAATAAGTGCGATCAGTACGAGGGCTATCAGCAGTGTTTTAAGATCTAATGTTACACTCATAATTTTCTGCACCTCCTGCACATGCTATTATTGCACAATTTGGAAATATTTTCAACGTGTTTTTTCGTATATTTTCATGATTTCTGCGGTGTATCTGCCCGTTTCATCATAGACATACAGTTCATCCGCATAGTCCAGTTCACGGCCGCCGCCCTTCACACAATGCAAAAGCACAATGTTCGGTTTCGCACCATGCCGCGGTGCAACAAAGCGGATTTTCTTAGGCTCCAGCCCATACGTCCTGCAGAAGTAGAACAAGTCAACCAACCTGGACGGTCTGTGCACAAGAAAGAAATGTCCCCGTTCTTTTAGAAGAAAAGCCGCGGCTGCAGCAAATTCTTTGACGCCTGCCGTTGTCTCCTGCCGGGACAGGAATTTGCTGTCACCTGCGTTTGTGATTCCTGCGCCTCTGGCGATATAAGGGGGATTGGAAACGACCGCGTCCGCCGTGCCTCTGAGATCCGGCTTTTCCTTCTGCAGCTTTGCCACATCGCACTGAATGAACCGTATCCTTTCGCCAAGTCCGTTCAGATCGCAGCTTCTGCCTGCAAGTTCTATTGCCTTTGCCTGAAGATCGATCCCGGCAATGCTGCGCGCCTTTGTCTTATGGCTCAAAATCAGCGGAATGACGCCGTTTCCCGTACCGAGATCCACGATATTGTCTGCCCCGGGGCAGATCCCTGCTGCAAAATCGGCCAGGAGCACCGCATCGATCCCGAACCGGAATCCCTCACTGCTCTGAATGAGTTTCAGCCCTCCGAAGCCGATTTCCTCAATGCTTTCCATCTTAAATAAGCCCTTCCTGAATCAGCCCTGCTGTTTCAGTCTTTCTGTATTAATCCTTGAGCAGTTTCTCTATTTCTTTGAGCTGTTCCGGATCAAGTCCGGTCAGTTCATCTTCTTTTCGTTCTTTGTTCTTGTTGCCTTTGCGGTTTCTCTTGCCCAGACGCTTGATCTCTTCCTTTCCGTAGGAGTAGAACTCCGTGCTGAGTTTCTCTTCGTTGTCGTTGTCCTTTGATGCTTCTTCGAGAACCAGCCTTGTCCGCACCAGATTCTCAAGGATGTTTATATCCGTCACAACGCCAATGCCGTCCGGCGTTTTCACGCGCTCGCCCACATTCGGCATCCCCTTCTTGAGCTCATTGTAAATATCGTTCTCATACTTGAGGCAGCACATGAGTCTTCCGCAGATCCCGGATATCTTCGTCGGGTTCAGGGACAGGTTCTGCACCTTTGCCATCTTGATGGAAACAGGCTCGAAATCCCTGAGCCATGTGCTGCAGCAAAGGCCTCTGCCGCAGCTGCCCACGCCGCCGATCATCTTGGCTTCGTCTCTGACTCCGATCTGCCGCAATTCGATCCTCATGCGGAATACGGACGCCAGATCCTTGACAAGTTCTCTGAAGTCGACTCTTCCGTCAGCCGTGAAATAGAACACCACCTTGCTGTTATCGAATGTATACTCAACATCGATGAGCTTCATCTCCAGTCCGTGGGCATCGATTTTTTCCTGGCATAAGCGCAGGGCGTTGTCCTTTTTGGCCAGATTGTCCGCGTGTTTCTTCCGGTCCGCATCCGTGGCTTTGCGGATGATGCTTTTGAGAGGCGCTACGAGCTCTGATTCATCTACGCTCGTTCGCTCCCTGCAGATCGTGCCGAATTCAAGCCCTCTGGCGGTCTCAACGATCACGTTATCACCCATGCTCACCTGATTGTCACCAGGTGCAAAATAATACATTTTGCCTACATCTTTAAATTTAACGCCTACAACGTCTGTCATATTGCTTCCTTTCATGTATCCTATTCATATATATTGTCGTGTAATCCGTCGTTTATCCTGTTATCTCCAGCAGCAGTTCCTTCATGGCGTATTCTGCTGACATTTTCTGCTCAAGCCTTGTGCGGGCTTCTTCGATGCATTCGACATATCTGCAGATTTCTTCCGGCTTATAGGTCTGAACGTCCTGGTGCTCCTCGAAGAGCATATCCCGGTACACTCGCTCCATAGAGTCGAGCAGCTGCCCTGCCTTGATCCTGTCTCTGAGATCGTCGCCGGCTTCATGGACGAGTTCGTGGAACCTGCGGCCGGCCAGTGCCATCCTGATCAGCATCTCCGCGCTCTCATCCTCCGCCGTCTGAGATGAAGCGTCGATCCTGAATTTAACGCATCTGGACTGTATGGTCTGTGCCAGATTCTCCATGTTTTCGGACAGCAGGATGATCAGCGCGTCACCCGGCGGTTCTTCCAAAGTCTTCAGCAGCCTGTTCTGCGCCTGGGGCGTCATCGTGTCGCTGTCGCTGATCACGATCACGTTCCGTCCGCCCACAGGTCTGACATTCAGTTTCTCCTGGATCGACGTTACGACAGCGTCCTTGACCGAAAGCCCGTCTCTTCTGATCCAGCTCACATCCTCGTGATTGCCGTGGTCAACCTTGTTGCAGATACTGCATTCACCGCAGTTTTCGCCCAGCCCCTTCGGACACAGAACGCCCTTGATAAAACCCCTGGCAAAGGCTTCTTTGTCCACGCCCGTCGGGCCTTCGAACAGATATGCATGCGAGACTCTGTTCGTACTGACGATCTTCTCCAGTCTTTCCTTTAATCTCGCGTTATCTCTTCCCGTTTCCAGTATCATCTTTCTTCTTCCCGCGTGCCCCTTTCGCTTTCTTTAATGACTTATGATTCCACGCACTCTGCGCTGGATCTCATCTGCGATTTCTTCTATCGTGCCGGAAGCATCAACGCCGAATATCCGTTCGGGATAGTTCTTTTCCAACTCCAGATATCCTTCATATACTTTTCTGTGAAAAGCGTCCGATGCCTGTTCGATCCGGTCGTGCTCCCGGTCCGCGATCCTGCTGCTCCCCTTCTCAGGATCCAGTCTGAGCAGAATCGTCAGATCCGGCATGCAGCCGTCGACTGCGTAAGTGTTGATCACGCCTACTGCATCGCCCAGGCCTCTTCCGTAGGCCTGATACGCTATGCTGGAGTCTACGAACCTGTCGCAGATGACGACCTTGCCCTCTTCGAGCGCCGGTTTGATCATCTGACTGACCAGCTGGGCCCTTGCCGCAGCGTAAAGGAGCGCTTCCGTCATATCCGCCATCTCTTTATTGCCGGGATCCAGGATCAGCTCCCTGATTTTCTCACTGATCCGGGTCCCGCCCGGTTCCCGCGTCAGAACCACATCATATCCGGCCCGCATGAGCCAGTCCCTGAGCAGCGCGATCTGCGTGGACTTGCCGGAACCGTCTCCGCCTTCAAATGTAATAAAAAATCCTCTGGTCATTATCTGCCGGTTTTCCTTTGCTGTTTTCTTTCTGTTTTTCTCGCTTTGCGCCTTCTTCGTTTCTCCGCTGCGCTCGGCCCGCCCTGTCTGTGATTGACAGTCCTGCTCTTTCTGTTTCTGGATGCCGCCCTGCTTCTGCGCCGTTCGACAGGGCTCATTTCAGCCTCCATCTCGTCCTTGGACGGCATCTCATCCATGAGCCTTTCCAGGATATACAGCAAAAACAGTGCAAACGGTATGATGATCAGAAGAAGAAACAGTATCTTAAGTAATGTCATTGATAACCCTCGATTCATCGCAAAAATACAGAGTAATTATAACACAGAAACGCCGCCTGTGCGGCGGCATTTCTGAATATCCTCTATTTCGTTTGTGATTATTTCGCTTTCACGGCTTTGACCTTGGACCAGTTGGAGCAATAGGTCTTGCCGCATGTCTTCATATAGGTCCGCACACGGACGTAATATGTCTTTTTGGACTTGAGCCCGGATATTTTAACTGCTGTCTTCTTGTATCCCTTGACAGTCTTTTTCTTTACCCCGCTCGTGACCTACCCCCGCCGCTTAGCCTGTCGGCTTGAAGCGGGGGCTTCTCGTTCAAGGCAGGCATCCCTGCCAGTATCAGCGAGCTATCCCCGCGGGCCCCGCGGTTCTT
>CADADV010000037.1 GCA_902786815.1 uncultured Eubacteriales bacterium | reverse complement strand
CGGATTGCCTTCCCGCTGACACCGTACAGCCGTACCGTCAGGGACGCTTCGTCTCCAAGCCAGAAGATCCCGGCGGATCCTTCCTGGATATAGGTGAAGCTGTATTCCTTTCCGGCTTCCAGTGGTGCGTCTGTTTCAGTAATCAGGGTGCTGCCCTCGTTAAACGTGAGCTGCAGTTTCTGCTCTTTGGGATTCAGGCAGATAATCTTCGTTTTGTCATCCTGTCCGTTATAATCGAATGCAAGCCCGAAGCTTCCTTTTCCGGTGTACGTCAGTTTTCCCTTCAGCATAAAGCTTTCATAAGCCGTAAATGCGTCTGTGTAGCTGTAGCGGGATCCGGCGCGGGTCTCAATCTGATCCTGATCGATCAGTAATTCCCGCCTTTTGTCGAACTGGGCTTCCATGGCCTTTACCGGAACCAGTGCCAGATCCCCGTTTTCTTTCTGCTTCAGCTGCTGTACCGCCAGGTTGCCCGCCCAGCCGGATACCTCCGATGTGGAGGAGGGCGATTCGCTCCGGCGTGCCCAGCCGACCATGTAGGAGCCATCCGCATTTTCCACGTGCTTCGCGGCATAGAAGAGCTTTCCGTCCAGCCGCTTTGCTTCCCCGTACGGGCCGTAGGGAGTGTCAGACATCGCGTACCAGAGGGTATCGTCCTGTGCGGAATAGGTCAGGTAATACTTGTCCCCGATCCGGAACGTGTCGCTGCACTCCAGGTTCCAGAAGTTTTCCGCCGCCGTATTCGTGAATATGATCCCGTCGTAATCGGCTTTCTGCAGATCGCCGCTCAGGGTATATTTGAGAATCCGGGCTTTTCCGTCCTGCGCGGCAGTCACCGTCATGTGGATCACGTCGTTCTCTGCGTCATAGTATGCCTGCGGATCCCGGAAATCCCGCTTCTGTCCCAGTTCAGCCGGCGGTGTGATCTCCCAGCCTTCCACCTTCTCAAACTTGTCCGGAGCGGTTCCCTTCGCTACCATGATTTTTTCCATATACTCATAGATATCGGAAGAAGCATGGCCTGTATAGAAGAAATAATAGGTATCCTTTACCTTCACAACAGACCCCGTACCTGCCCATCCGTCCTGCCCGCCGCTGCGGCTGCTCTCCAGGATGGGATCGTCGTATTCGGTATAGGTCACAAAGTCCTTTGTCGTCGCCAGGTAAATGGAGTGGTTGTATGAGTCTCCGCCCTCTTTCAGGTAATAGATATACCAGGTCCCGTCCTCATAATAGGGCATCGTGTCCCCTACATAAGGCTGGTTGATTCCGTCGACGGCAGGCCTGAAAAAGGTTCTGTATTCATAAGCTTCCTCCTGGCTTCCGGGTGTCCGCAGCGCGGAAAAATCCTTGTCGTTATCAACGACGGCAAACGGTTCCCCATTCTCCGGGGCAGCGATGTCAGCAGCCGCGGGAGCCTCGGTGGCAGCGACCGACGGAACCTCGGTAGCAGTGCTTTGCGCGTTCTGGTTCTGTGTGTTCTGGCATCCCGCCAGCGTTATGCATGCCAGGAGCAGGGCCAGCAGAAGGGCCAGTCTTTTCTTGTTCATCATAAACCTCCTGAAAGAAGGACAGGGAGGATGAACGGATCCATCCTCCCTGCGGTTCGTTTACTGCTTACTGAACGGACATCTGGTAGATCGTCATGTTCTGGAATTCAATCGTGACCTCGCCCATCTTGGACAGTGCTTCAGAGCCGAACTGGAACAGCAGCTCAAAGTCCATGTCCACCACGAACGTATCCTTTGTGGAGAAGCGGAAGGTCTGGAATTCCGTCGTCAGGTCCATGCCCTCAGAGAAGCGGGGATCCCAGCCGCCCATCGGGTTCAGGAACACGCCGCAGGATACCGGCTGGGTCGCTCTGGCAGTGATCTCCACGGTGTAGTAGCTGTCGGAGGCCAGTGTCAGCGGGTTGCCGCCGAAACCGCAGATCAGCTTGTCGTGCCAGTCGACGGTACCGCCGTTGTCGATCCGGTAGAAGAAGCTGCCATTGTCCGCCCAGATGGTGCCGACACCGCGCTCGTTCTCCTCATCCGTTCCGTTGAAGGTTTGCCACGGACAGGCGGGATTTGTCGCGTTGGCCGTATTCGGGCCGAAAGGCATGAACGCATCTGTTGTCTTATGGGTTTCCTTGTCTCCCTCCACATGGCCGAAGACGACGTCGCTGATCACGATGCTGTTGCTCGTGGCGCCTTCCGGAGGATTACCGATCTGCAGGCGGATCACGGGATCATCCACGTCTGCTTCCGCGGTGAAGACGCTGGAGATGACGGCTTCCTCCCCGGCACCGGCACTGATGCCATTGAAGTTTGCCCGGTTTTCCCAGCCTTTTTCCGCACTTTCCACAAGTGCTTCGCCGCCCTGGCCGTTGGCCGCCGTCATTTTGAAGCTGTAGAAATACTTCTTGCCCTTCTCGACCTTCGTGTCGCCCAGCAGGATGTCAGCCTTGACGCTCCATACGCCGCCGTCCGCATTGGGATAGGTGTCGATGGTCACCGTCGCTTTGCCGTCAGCGAAGCCGACGCTTCCCGTCGCTTCTTCACTGGTCGTGACTGCCACGCCTTCGCCGGCGGTGAAGTCCGGGGTATAGTCCGGAACCTGGGTCTCCTCGCCGGAGATTTCATACAGTTCGATCTTGTCAATGGTGACTTTGAAATCTTCCGGTGTGGTGTCTTCCGCGTTGTCCGGATTCGGGGTGATCTTGCCCAGGTTGAACAGCAGTTCCGCGCTGCCCTCGCCGGGGGAAGTGAAGTTCAGCTCCAGGGGAGCGATTTCCGGTCCGATTTCCACATTGAACGCGCCGCCGAAGGTTTCCCAGCCTTCCGCCTGCTCATTCCGGGCCAGGATATGCGCATAGGTCTTCTTGGTGGATTTTGCCCAGATCTTGATCTTGTAGTCCGCTGCTTTCAGCGGATATCCCGCCTTGGCCAGCTGCACGTCTCCGTCTCCGTTTCCGGGATTTTTGATCTCGATGATATAGGAACCTTCCTTCAGTTCCGCTGTCGCATCAGCTGTTTCGGCGTTGATCTTCGCTTCCCATCCACGGTTGTCCGTCACGGCGGCGGTGCTGAAATCGAAGGTCCTGTACACCGTTTCTTCACTGGTCTTTTTGGTAACCGTCAGGGTGGCGTAATCCTCTGCGGTTTCGCCGTTCGCGTCGGTTACGGTATAAACCAGTTCATAGTCGCCCGGATTTTCGGGGGTCGCTTTGCCGTTTTTGAAATCCAGCGACGGAGTGGATTCGATCACAATCATATCCGTCAGATCGGCGCCTGACGCGTCAGTCGCGGTAATACCGGCCAGGGCGTCAAATTCCGTTCCGGCCATCACGCTCTGGTCATGCACGCCATCCAGCACAGGAGCGCCGTCCGCGAAAGCCAATCCGGCCGTCGCCAGCATGCACACAACCAGCAGCAGGGAGATGATTTTATGCAGCCTGTTTTTCATCACGGTTTCCTCCTTCATCACTTCGCAATGTAGCGATCATAGGCATCCTGATATACCTTCTGAATGCCTGCCAGGTTGACTTTGCCGTTCAGGTCATTCTGGAACGCGGCCCAGGCGTCGTCGCTCACGCCGCCCTTCATCAGCCAGCTGATCAGGTTGGTGCGGATATAGTCGTTCAGGTTCGTCTCATAGTTGCTCAGCGTGTTCAGCTCTTCCAAAGTAAACTGCAGGTTCGGGAAAGGCGTTACGTTTTCGGGCACAAAGGGCTTTGCGCACTGCTGCAGGCGTTCCAGGCGCAGCTGGGCGCGGGGTTCCATATGAACCACATTGTTCCATGCGTATTCACCCAGGTAGATGATGCCCAGCGGCGCGTTCTGCAGCCGCAGTTCATCCGTCGTGACGCCTTCCGGCAGCGGCTTCTGCACCAGCATGCCCTTGTCGTCCCGCTCTTCCTCATACACGATGCCGATAGGACCGTAGTTGATCTGGGCGGAGATCACAGGATCGTAATACCGGTCAAAATAAGCCAGCAGGATTTCCGGATACTTGCAGCTGGTGAACAGAATCACTTCGCCGGTGCTGACTTCCGGATTGTTGGAAACGCAGATGGTCTGGTCCCCGTTCGGTCCGATCATCGGGCTGCACACGATGTAGTTCTCGGGATTGGAAACAACGGTCTCGCTCTCCCACCAGTAGAAGGCGCCATAGGTTTCCAGGCCTTTACCGTTGGCCAGGAAGTTATCCTGGCTCTGCTCAAAGCTGACCTTGTCAATCAGGCCCGCGTCCACCCACCTGGAGATGAAGTTCGTCGCTTCCTTGAAGCGGTCGTCCTGGACGCTGTACGTCACTTTGCCGTCCACCAGCACCCGGTGCTCCAGGTTGTCGTTCAGACCGAACATGCCGTACAGGTCGCACTGGTTGCCCTGCCAGTTGTTGTACACGAAGCTCAGAGGCCGTTCGTCGTCTGTCTTGCCGTTTCCGTTCATATCATGATCCCGGAAATAGGTCAGGATTTCTTCCATCTGGCTGCTCTTCAGCGCCAGGCCGTCCTTCAGCTGATCCGCCGTCAGGTCGCTGACCGCGCCGGCTTCAATCGCTTCCTTCGTCCAGGCAATGTTCAGGAACAGCAGGTTCGGGCTCTGCAGCAAGCCCATCTCTTCAATTCGGGGCAGGGAGTAGATCTTTCCGTCCTCCACGTTCAGCAGCTGGTTCCTGATGTCAGGCCGCTCCTCCAGCAGTTTGGAGAAATTCGGCATATACTCCAGGTAATCGCTGATCGGTACCAGCACCTTGCGCTTGGCGTATTTGATGATTTCGCCGGCACCCATGCCCGCGTGGTAGATCGCGTCAGGACGGTTGTCCTTGTTGCCGAAGATCAGGTTTTTCTGCTGGGAGTAAACGGATTCGGATACGTTTTCCCAGTTGACCTGCACATTGGTCTGGGCGAACAGGTCAGCCATAATCTTCATATCGTTGTAATCCTTCGCGCTGGCGTTCTTGGAAGAATACACCCTGAAGGCGATGTCCTTCGCGCCCTGTTCGTTCAGGATCGGAGCGGAAGCGTCCTGCCACTGGAATCCATAGTTGTCCACCAGGGGATTTCCGGTAGCGGCCGCCGGCGCGGCAGCGGGTTCTTCCTTCTTCTCCTCAGCCGGTGCGGCAGCAGTCTCTTCCTTCTTTTCCTCAGCCGGTGCGGCAGCAGTCTCCTCCTTCTTTTCTGCGGGAGCCGCATCCTTGTTGCCTCCGCTGCAGGCCGTCATGGTAATCACCAGGACAGCCATCATCAGGACAACCAGCCATTTTTTCAGGTTTTTTTTCATTTTGTTTTCCTCCTTATTAACCCTTCAGGGAGCCGATCATGACGCCCTGTGCAAAGTATTTCTGGACAAACGGGTACAGGCACAGCACCGGCAGGCTGGAGACGATCACGGATACGTACTTCAGCTGGTTCGCCAGGCGGTACTGCTGCAGGATCGTTTCGCCGCTTCCGCCCACCGTGCTTTCGCTGGCGATCAGGATTTCCTTCAGCACCAGCTGCAGCGGATATTTGCTTTCATCCTGCAGGAAAATCATAGCGTTGAAGTAGCTGTTCCACTGTCCGACAGCGTAGTACAGCGCCATAACGGCGATGATGGCCTTGGAGAGCGGAAGCACGATGGAGAAGAAAGTCCTGAATTTCCCGGCGCCGTCGATTCGGGCCGCTTCAAGCATGCCTTCCGGTATGGATGATTCGAAGAACGTCTTGCTCATGAACAGGTTCCAGACGCTCAGGATTGCCGGCAGGATCACCGCCCAGGGCGAGTTGATCAGCTTCAGGCTGCTCATCACGTTGTAGAACGGGATCAGTCCGCCGCCGAAGAACATGGGGATGATGAAGTAGATCATCCAGAATTTCTTGCCGGGCGTGGTTTTCCGGCTCAGGCCCCAGCCGGCGGGAATGGTAACCACCAGGGACAGGATTACCGTCACCACGGTATAAATGATGGTGTTCAGGTATCCCTGCCAGATATCGCCCCGCTGGAACACCTTTTCATAGCCCTCAAACGTGATATTCACCGGGGCCAGCACCACCTGTCCGCCCAGGACCGCGTCCGGATCGGAGAAGGAGGCGATTACGATAAAGTAAAGGGGATAGAGAATAATCAGCGCGAGCAGTCCGAGAATGAAAGCGTTGATGGCAAAGAAGATCTTGTCGCCCCTCGTATCTTTCAGCGCGTTGTTCTTGATTTTGATAGCAGGTGCTTTCTGCGTCATTTTCGTTCCCCTCCTTACCACAGCGAGTTCTCGGAGAACCGTTTGGATGTCGTGTTTGCAATGATCAGCAGCACAACGTTGATCACGGAGTTGAACAGGCCGATGGCCGTCGCGTAAGCCTGGTCCGGAACGCCTGTCAGGCCGCGTTTATACACATATGTGGCGATCAGTTCACTGACTGCCAGGTTTCCGTCGGTCTGCATCAGCAGGGCCTTTTCATAGCCAACGCCCATCAGACCGCCGATAGACATGATCAGCATCACGCTGATCATCGGCATGATCGCGGGAATGTCTACATGGAGCACCCGCTGGAACCTGCTGGCGCCGTCGATCATCGCCGCTTCATGCTGCACCGGGTCCACGTTGCTCAGGGCAGCGATGTAGATGACCGCGCTCCAGCCAAAGTCCTGCCAGTTGCTGGACAGGATATACAGCGGGCGGAAGGCGGAGCTTTCCAGGAAATAGGAAACCCGTTCTCCGCCCAGGTGGGCGGCAATGTTGTTCACCAGGCCGTAGCGGCCGAAGAACAGCTGCAGCATACCGACCAGAACAACCAGGGAGATGAAGTGAGGCGCGGTATAGATTGTCTGGAAAACCTTTCCTGCCTTTTTCCGCTTCAGCGCGTTGAGCGCCAGGGAAACAAGGATCGGCAGCGGGAAACCGAT
>CADADV010000036.1 GCA_902786815.1 uncultured Eubacteriales bacterium | reverse complement strand
AACTTAACGACGAGGAATCGTCATTATCGTCATTACCGTCATCGATCAGCGAGGAAGAAAGAGCAGCATTGGTGGAACGTGCACGGCAGGCAATCATCGGATGAAAGACAAATGAAAAGTGAGAGCTCATACGGGAGACCAGATGAGAGACCACGTGGGAGCACACATGAGAGCACACGTGGGAGTACACTGAGAGACCATGAGACGATAAACTGCAGCATATATATTTAACAAGCACTGCCTATGAGTGCCCATGGGCACTCCGGCGACCCTGGGGAGACCCCAGACCCCGCGCAAAAAGCGTGAGAGACCACGACAGAAAGGAGGTGCTGAATCATTGACAGAGATCAAAAAAGAACAACTGAATAACGATCCGGACAGTGAGATTTCGGCACTTCCAGAGCTGCAAAAGCATGGTCCGGACGCAGAGGAAATCTTGTCCTACATGCAGGCAAATGGTATGATTGACCTGCAGGGCGTGGCTGCGTCTATGAAAAAATCTGAAACAGAAAGGATTATAAAAGAGAAGCATCCATATAAGATTTCATGCGGAAAAGATGGCCGCTGGAGGACTTATATCAAGGATGAAACAAAGAAAAACGGATTGAAAATGGTCGTGAAAGCGACCGAAGAAAAACTGAAAGAAGCACTTGTTGAGCATTACCAGGGAGAGGATCCCGAGGTGCGGAAACAGCGGCTCACGTTAGAGGAATTGTATCCGGAATGGATCAAGTTCAAGGCTCTGCACACACCGGCTGACACCTATATCACCCGTATCGGGCGTGAATGGAAACGGTATTACGAGGGGACGGAAATCATACGTGTTCCGATCGTAAAACTGACAAAACTTATGCTGGATGAGTGGGTGCATCGACTGATCAAAGACAACAATATGACGTCCAAGCAGTACTACAATGCGACGGTCATCATGCGTCAGGCTTTGGATTATGCGGTGGATTTGGAGGTCATAGAATTCAATCCTCTGTCCAGGGTTCGGGTCGATGGAAGAAGGCTTTTCCGGAAGGAAAAGAAGAAGGAAAGCTTCACCCAGGTGTTCAGTGAAGAAGAGGTTCGACACATCGAAGAGTTCGTCAGAGAGGACACAGAAAAGCCCGCGCACAGCCGGATCCATAAGCTGGCTCCGTTAGGCGTACTGTTCATGCTGAAGACCGGGATCCGCGTCGGAGAGCTGCTGGCACTGAGGTATGAAGACATATCAGAAGACCGGAAATGGATCCACATCCAGAGGCAGTACCGATATGAAACCCATGAGCTTGTGGAGCATACGAAGGGTGCGGAAGGTGACCGGTTTGTGCCGCTTCCGGAAGCAGCGCGGGATATTATCCGCACAGCAAAAGCAAAGCAGCAGGAGTATGGTACGCCGGACGATGGCTATATCTTCTCCAGCACCGAAGACCCTCTGCCGTATCAGCCAGTGCAGTATCAATTTGAACACTACAGCAAGAAACTGCAGACCGTGCAGAAGAGTTCTCACAAGGCGAGAAAGACATACATCTCAGCCCTGATCGACGAAGGATTGAATCTGAACTCGGTACGTGAATTCGTCGGACACACAGACGAGAGAACGACGTTGCACAACTATTGTTTCGATCGAAGCAACGACGATGAGCGTCTGGCTCTGGTTGAAAAGGCTCTAGCATTCTAGCAAAAAGTGTAATAAAAAAAGTCAAAGTGTAATAAAAATCACTCGTGCAAATTCCGGTTTCGGCCGCACAGTGTGATTCTCCTTCAGCCCTTTATTCTCAAGGGTTATAACGAAAAAGGAGACGTTTCCGTCTCCTAGATCTCTTGGTACTCGATAGGGGAGTCGAACCCCTGATTCAGCCGTGAGAGGGCTGCGTCTTGACCACTTGACCAATCGAGCATATTCATTTGTCGCGGACGTTAGTATAACACAACGTCCGCGGCTTTGTAAAGAGTAAGTTTAATCAAAATTCAAGGGGCGCTTACAGCAGGATATCCATGTCGTACCAGACGGCGCCGCCGTAGACGGAACTGGATACGCCGAGAAGGTTGTAGCCGAACTTCTCGTACATCTTGATATTCTTCTCGACGCAGGTGAGGACCATGCGTTTGCGGCCTTTTGCTTTTTCGCGTTCGGCGTAGATGCGCATGATTTCTCTGCCCAAGCCCAGGCCGCGATACTCGGGCATGACGACGAGGCTCACGAGCATGACGGTGCTGCCGTCGGGATCGTGCAGGTGTCCTCCTTCACAGAAAAACTCATCCCGGATGACGCTTTCGTTGGTCGCGACGCCGTTGACATAGCCTGCGATTTCACCGGTCTCTTTGTCGACGGCAAGGAGAAACATCTCCGGTGCGGCGCAGACCCGGTCGAGGATCTCGTCGCGTGTGCAGCCTTCGCCCGGGGGCATGCACACGTCTTCCATATAAATGGTATGATCGACCTCCTGCGCGTTGCCGGGATCGATGCTTCGGAATTCAAATCGTTCCTGCAGCATGGCAATTCTCCTTATCGTTATTCTCCTATGATCTTGATGAGGGCGCGCTTATTGCGCTTGCCGTCGAGCTCATAATAGAAAATCTGCTCCCAGGGACCGAAGTCCAGCTTGCCGTCGGTGACGGCGCAGACGACTTCGCGGCCCATGAGCTGGCGTTTGCAGTGGGCGTCGCCGTTGTCCTCGAAGCCATTGTGATCATATTGGTCGTACGGCTTTTCGGGAGCCAGCCGCTCGAGGAGCCTCTCGAAGTCGCGATGCAGCCCGGGCTCGTCATCATTGATGATCACGCTCGCGGTGATGTGCATCGGATTCACCAGGCACAGGCCTTCCTTGATGCCGCTTTCGTCAATGGCCTGCTGCACGTCGCGGGTGATGTTCACCAGACCGCGCCGCTTGGGCAGATTGAACCACATTTCTTTTCTGTATGCTTTCATAATTCGTTTCCTCCAATCATTCCGAAATAATTATACCACGACTGCAGGCGCATCGGTGTCCGCGGGAGCATCGGTATCCGCAGGAGCATCTTCAATGCTCCACTTGCGGTTCCACAGCCGGCGGATTTCAGCGCGTTTCGACGGACGGACCATCCAGATGCCAAGCACGCCAAGGCCGACGGAACATGCCAGATCCAAGTATGAGAACCAGGTTATTTCCTGCACGACAACACCGTTTTGGATCCCGGCGACATCCAGGAAACAGAGTAGGTCGTGAATTGAATGAACGGCAATGGTGATCCAGAGATTCCCGCAGCGGAGATAGATGCCGCACAGGAACAGTCCCATCCCTGTCGCCCCGATAACCTGCATGATCGTACTGCCAAAGTCTGCGCCGACGAAAAGGTTCGTTATATGAATGGCTCCGAAAATAACAGAAGTCAGAATGATAATAACCGGAATCCTCTTTTCATTACGCCACTGGCGCATCAGAAGAGAAACAGGAAGACCGCGGAAGGAAACTTCCTCTACGAACCCGGCCATCAGAGCCAGACTCAGCGTCCTGAAAGTAGGCCATCCGAATACGGCCGGCGTGAACAGGAACTGGATCGGGAAGGTGATCACCCAGTAGATCAGGATGAACAGAGAAAGCCGGATCCCTTCCCGCGGGTTTCCGCCTCTGAGGTTCCCCTCGAATTCCGGATAGAACCAGCGTTTGTAGAGCCACAGAGCAATCAGAGAAACGACAATAAATCCAATTGCGCCGTCCATTTTGTATCCCGGTATCCCTTTAGCGAGCGGATAATTGACGAGCTCGCCGGCAGCTTGCAGTAAAGCCACCGTGATAAGCAGGAGAAGAATCGCTGCAATAGCCGGAAACCGGTCCGCGAATTTGTGCCGATGTATTTTTTTCTGTCTAGTCATATGCAAAAGCATCCTTTCCTGTTTTGGCACCATTCTAACAGTCCTGCGGTGATTCTGCAAAATCTTGACACCGCAAGGGGCAAACCATATAATTTTATATTGGGAAGAACTGTGAAAGGAGCAGTGCAAAAGCTATGAAAATCGTGATCACAGCAGGAGGAACAAGTGAGCGGATCGACGACGTGAGGACTATCACGAATTCTTCGACCGGCAGTCTTGGTTTTGCGATAGGAACCGCGTTCGCGGCTGAAGAAAAGATCGAGAAGATCTATTATCTGCACGGCAAGCGGGCAGTCTGGCCGGAGGATGAGAAGGTCGTGCCGATCGAGATCGGCGGCGTCATGGATCTGAAAGACAACCTGACAAAGGTGCTCACAGAAGACAAGATCGACGCGGTCATCCACGCCATGGCGGTGAGCGATTACATGGTGCACCAGGTGACAACGCTGGACAAGCTGATGGGCACCGAAGACCCGGAGCACGCGCAGGATCTGTCCGGCAACAAGATCAGTTCGGACATCGATGACCTGATCATCCACATGAAGCGTTCGCCGAAGGTCATTAGCATCATCAAAGAACTGAGCCCGGAGACAACGCTGGTCGGCTTCAAACTCCTCAGCGGCGTGCCTCATGAAGAACTGATCGATGTCGGATACAGGCTTTTGCAGAAGAATAAATGCGATTTTGTTATGGCCAACGACCTGCGTGAAATCGGAAACGGCATGCACAAGGGGTACCTGATCCACACGGATAAGACATACGATTCCATGAATACCAACGAGGAGATTGCGGCCATGATCGTGCGCCGCATCCTCGAGACCAAGGGGGAATAAAGATGTATATAGTACTGGGAGTGACAGGAAGCATTTCCGCATACAAGGCAGCGGATATCGCCAACCGGCTGCACAAGGATGGACATGAGGTGCATGTGGTGATGACAGACGGCGCGCAGGAATTCATTACGCCGCTCACGCTGCAGACACTATCGAAGAACAAAGTCCACGCAAACGAATTTGAGGAATACGATCCGACCATCGTTAAGCATATCGATCTGGCGGGCAACGCGGATGTGGTTCTCGTTGCGCCGGCAACGGCCAACGTGATCGGCAAGATCGCGGGCGGCATCGCGGACGATCTGCTGACGGCAGTCGTGATGGCGGCGGCCAATCAGGCGAAGATCATCATCGCGCCGGCCATGAATACCAACATGTATGAGAACCCCATCGTCCAGGCCAACATCGAGAAACTCAAGGGCCTCGGCTACCAGTTCATCGAACCGAAGGATTCGCATCTGGCCTGCGGAACCACAGGCAAAGGCGCCCTGGCAGATGTAGACGAAATCATCAGAATCACAGAAGGAGCAGAAACGAAATGATCATGTACGAAAGCACGAGAGGAAGTCAGCAGTATAAGACGGCCGCACAGGCTGTCATCCAGGGAATCGCAGAAGATCGGGGACTCTATGTTCCCCAGGAAGTCCCGCCGCTTCCCATGCCGATCGAGGACATGGTCGGAATGCCGTACAAGCAGGTGGCGTTTGAGATCATCCGGACGTTCTTCGACGACTATACAGATGAAGAGATGAAATACTGTACGGACGGTGCCTACGATTCAAAGTTCGAAGAGAAAGAGATCGTTCCTGTTACAAAGGCAGGCGGCGCGCATTTCCTCGAACTGTATCACGGCAAGACGGCGGCCTTCAAGGACATGGCCCTGAGCATCCTTCCATACCTGCTGACCACAGCAACGAAGAAAGAAAATGAAGATAAAAAGATATGCATCCTGACAGCGACCTCCGGTGATACCGGCAAAGCCGCGCTGGAAGGTTTTGCAGATGTGCCGGGTACGGAGATCATCGTCTTCTTCCCGAACAAAGGCGTCAGCCAGGTGCAGGAGCGCCAGATGATCACCCAGGAAGGCGACAACACGCATGTCTTTGCCATCGAAGGAAACTTCGACGACGCCCAGACCGGCGTGAAGAAGATCTTCAACGATGACGCTTTTGCAGAAAAGCTGGCGGGAATGGGATGCAAGCTGAGCAGCGCCAATTCTATCAATATCGGCCGGCTCGTACCGCAGGTTGCTTACTACGTTTGGGGCTATCTGAAACTGGTCGAGCGGGGCGTGGTGAAGGCCGGTGATCCGGTCAACATCTGTGTGCCGACCGGCAACTTCGGAAACATTCTCGCTGCTTACTATGCGGGCGAGATGGGTATTCCGGTGAACCGTTTTATCTGCGCCTCCAATAAGAACCGCGTGCTGACAGACTTCTTCAATACGGGTGTATACAACACGAACCGCGAATTCTATCTGACGAATTCTCCGTCCATGGATATCCTGATCTCAAGCAATCTGGAGCGGCTGCTCTATCACCTGTCCGGAAACGACGGAGCGGAGATCCGGGCACTGATGGAAGGGTTGGAAAAAGAGCAGCGGTATGAGGTCAGCCCGAAGATCCGCGAGGGCATGAAGAAGTTCTGGGGCGGTACGGCGACTGTTGAGGAGACCAACGCGACGATCGGAGCTATGTACAGAGAAGAGAAATACCTGATCGACACCCATACAGCCGTCGGTTACAAAGTCTACCGCGACTATGTCAAAGCGACCGGCGACGAGACGCCGACTCTGATCGCGTCCACCGCCAGCGCCTACAAGTTTGCCGAGAGCGTTGCCAAATCAATCGGCCTGCCGGAAGAGCAGGACGGCTTCGGATACATCCGCGCAGTTGCGGACAAGACCGGCGTACGCGTTCCTGCGGGACTGAAGAACCTCGACACAAAGCCGATTCGCCACAAGGGCGTCATCGAGATCCCTGACATGATCGGCGCTGTCGAAGAAAGCGTGAAATGACACAGGCGAAGGGGTAGGAAGAGATGAGGAATGTATTGGCAAGAATCATAGTTGCGTCCATCGCAGCAGCGGTGCTTTTGCTCGGCGGATGCGCGGAGCAGCCCGCCCCGACTTTGGAGGACATCGCAGCAGATAGCCCGGAGATCGTGAAGACAATCAATGACGCACTGACCACACCGGAAGGCATGACCTCCGAAGTCAGCTTCTCCGGAGACAGTTTCGACATTACGTATAAGTTCAAGGATAAGATGGACGATTCCGATCAGAAGGTTCTAGTCGAGGCTTTCGGCAAGAATTCCGATATTTTGAAAACCGGATTCGAGAAAGCCCTTGCAGACCTTGAGACCCAGACCGAAATCACCGGTATCACCGGCACCGTCCACATCTTTAACGCCAGCGGCGACGAGATCTGGATCCATCAATATCCGGAGAAAGAATAATAATTAAATTAGCACGGAGGATTGACCGAGTGGCTAAGGAGCTCGCCTGGAAAGCGAGTAAGGTGTAACAGCCCCGCGGGTTCGAGTCCCGTGTCCTCCGCCAGACACGAAAAGGAGCACGAAGGTGCTCCTTTTCGCATGTCTGGCGAGAGGACGGGGATCCCGCCGCGCAAGTCCCGTGCGAGCGAACCATCGCAGAAATCAGGTGCAAAATCATAAAAACCTGCGACCATCCGCTCGCCGGTCTTCCGCTGATATACAGTATGATTCAGGAAAAGATGTCTGGCAGGCAACGCCTACACACAATCTACAAATACATGACATTTTTCATTCACATCCTTCCAATACCATAATGAAACAATAATGAGAACAAATTGGAGACAAACGGAAATGAAGAAATATGTAATTACAGCGATCACAGTATTGACCATCGCGTTGATGATAGTGCTGGGAGGGTGTGCAGGCAGTACCGGCGGAGATGGAACGGGTAGCGGATCCGCAAATATCGCAGAGAAAGAAGAAATCGAGAAGGCGCTGGATCTGTCTAACATGAATGCAGAGTGGACTTATTCGGAGGACGCAGATGCCTGGACGATGAGTTCCGTGACAGCGGTGACGAATCCGGAAATCGAAGACGAACAGGGCGTTTCCGTCTGTGTGCCGGGCGCCTATGTCAAGGGCATCGACACGGATGGAGATGGCAAAGAAGACGTGACCGGCGATGCGGCCGACAATCCGGTGACAGGAAACCTGGTAATCGATTACAGTGCAGAAATCACCAGCACCAACGGTCAGGTCTATACAGCTGCGACAGCTCCGGTCATCGTGAATACCGGCGCGGCGGGATACAGCGAACAGCAAAACCAGAACGCCCAAACGACCTATGCTGCTGAAGGATATATCAACGTAGCTTGCGGCAACCGCGGCAAGCAGAGCCAGACCACAGGAGAAAACGGTGAAACGGTCTACACCGGCGACGCACCATCCTGTCTCGTCGATCAGAAGAACGCAGTCAGATTCGTCAAGTACAATATCCTGCTCGGCAATCTGCCGGGAAGCGTCGACTACTTCGTTTCGACCGGCGGCAGCGGAGGCGGAGCCCATGCGACGATGCTGGCAGCAACTTCCGACAATCCGGACTACTACGTCTATGAAGCAAAGGCAGGAGCAGTCGGCGTTTACCAGGACGGCAATGATTATGTAACGACTGTCACCATTGATGGAGAGGAAGTTGAGCTCTCCGATGGAATGTGGGGATGTATGGCCTACAGCGCTATCACGTCACTGCAGGAAGCAGACATGGCTATGGCTTTTGAATATTATCTGGACACGGATTACGATTTCAACACATCCTTCCAAAAGCAGATGGCTGAATATCTGTCTGCGGAATACATGGATTACATCAACGAAAAGAATCTCGCTGTGGAGGAATCAGCGGTTGGATTCGATCTGGACGGTGACGGAAAACTGAAGAGCACTGTCGATCTGACGATCGAATACGATACAGAAAAATACGCAGAAACCAATGGGTACGGGGGCACATATCTCGACCTCTATCTCGCCGAGTTCGAACAAAGCCTTGCCGATTACCTCGATCGTCTCGATTATGCAGACGGCTGGACCTGGTTCGACGCTGACGGAAATGCTTTGTCAGACAGCGATGTGTCCGCTATGACATCATCAGATAAAGCAAAAGCATTTATCGAGGGCAGGTACGCGAAGGGTGAGTCATCATCCGAGGGCGGCGGGATGAATGGCGGTCCGGGCCAAACGGGCGGCGCACCAAGCGGTAAAATGCCAAGAGGCGAAGCTCCGAGCGGCAATCCGCCAAGCGGTGAAATGCCGAGCGGGGAAAAGCCAAACGGCAATCCGCCGAGTGGTGAGGCTCCGAGCGGCGCGCCTGACGGAAACAGCGATGCGGTCGGCACGCCGGATGCCGGAACGACCCAGTCCGCTGGCAGCGGTACTGATTCGGCGAACTACGATTCCTTCGAGGAAATGCTCAAGGCATATGAGGAAGATATCGAATCTATCCAGTCCGGCGACGAATACGGCAACAACATCGTCGACCTGTACGATCCGATGAACTATATCGGCGCGGAGGGAACCAATGATCCGACTTGGACAAGGATCCTGATGGGTGCATCAGAAGGGGATATCTCCATGATGAATTCGTTGAACATGCAGATCGCATGGTTGAACGCCGGCACGGATGCTGAAATCGAATGGCAGTGGGACGGTGGTCATGTTCCGTCCGAGATACTCGGAGATTCCCTGCCTTTGTATGTGGACATGATGTACGGCAAATATGTCGATGGCGCAGTCGATGTGGAGAAGGCTGCAGCTTCCGCTCAGACAGCAAATGGAGATGCCACCGAAGCAACGGGTACCGATATCTCCGATTGGGTAAGCTATGACGACGGGGAAGTCAGCTTCTCACTTGCCGAAGCGGCTTCCTACAGAACGGCAGGCGCCGCAAAATCCACCCCGGGGTTTGACGTTATAGACTATGGGCAGGAAGACTACGTCTTCGGCGATTCTGCAGAGGATGCCAGACATTGGGACAAGTACGTCCTCAAGGTAATGGAAGAAAACAGCGAAACACTGGCGAAGCTGTTTAATAGTTCTGATTGATTTACGAACCCAAAATGTATCACGATTTTAACCGTGACAGTATTAATCGTGATAGCTTTTGTGGATAAACGTTTGACGTTCCTGCTACTCCAGAATCCGGAAGGTGTTCTTATCGTAATCGATGAGTCCGTCTTCGCGCATGGAGGCGAGCTCGCGGGTCAGGGCGCTGCGGTTGGCGCCGATGTAATTGGCCAGTTCGATGCGCCCCAACGGGAGCGTGATGTAGCGGCTGTCCTGCTTTTGGGCCTGCATCGACAGGTATGCCAGTATCTTTTCGCGCAGAGAAGGCTTGGAGGAAATCTCGATCCGCTCCATCAGACGGATACTGCGCTGACCCAGAATGTCGAACATATTTCTGGTCAGCTGCTCATGGAAGGTGCACTGGGATGGGCAGCAGTGGATGACATTCCATGCGGAAACGAAGAGCACGGAAGCGTCCGACCCGGCAATGAAAGTTACATAGGAATCGGGATTTTTCTGCACGGCAAAAGTCTCCCCAAAGACTTCATTCTCTGAGATATATGTCAGCAAAGTCTGCCGTCCCCAGATATCTTCTTTCATCATGTGGACTGTTCCGGTGAGCACGATGCCCACATACTGGATGGAGTCCTCCTCCATGATAATGACTTCGCCTTTTTTATAGTTTCTTGTATAACTGTGCAGGCAGCCCAGCATGGCCTGCAGATGATCCGCTGCGATGTTTTCGAACAGCGGATTTTTCATGTATTTCTCGATTTGATGATCCATATCCATTGCCTCCCGCCTTCAGTATAAGTCGCACACGTTGCGTACGCAACGTTTTTTTCTATGGCTTCTGATACAATGAAACTGGCAAATAACGGAATCAGGAGGAAGGAGGCAACTGTGGGATATCTATTAAGCAAAGACCAGTTCGGTGAAGCGATGCGCCAGCTGGGAAAAACATACCGGATCTTCGCGCCGGTGTGCAAGAAAGGAGAGGGCAGATTCAAGGATGTGGACTTGGTCCGGTACGA
>CADADV010000035.1 GCA_902786815.1 uncultured Eubacteriales bacterium | reverse complement strand
GCTGTAGGAGTTCCTGCCGCTCTTCCTGCTTTTGAACCTCGGATATCCTGCCTTTGCATGCCGGAAAAAGTTCGTGAAGGCGCTGTCCAGATGCCGCAGACTCTGCTGCAGAGCGATGCTGTCCACCTCGCGCAGGAATGGCTTTTCTATTTTGAGCCGCGTCAGGTCCTTCGCGCAATCGGTATAGGACAGCGCGGTCTTCGACTCCTCGTATCGGTGTTTCCGTTTGGCCAGGTAATAGTTGTAGACCAGGCGGCAACAGCCGAAGGTCTGTGTGATGAGCTGGCGCTGCAGCCGGTCCGGATAGATCCGGAATTCGTATGCTCGATCCATGATAGATACCTCTTTTGAGAACATGCGTTCTTGTCTCTATGGGTATCATACCACAGAAGCAGCGGAACGTCTACAGTCGGATTCGTTTTTTCTGCTCTTCTTTATCTTTTCTTCATGCAACTGGTGCAGATTCATCCCGCCGCTTTAGAAGCGGGGGTTTTCTCTGCTGATTTATGATAAACTACAGCAACTTTACTCATTTCTTACCTCCGTTCTGCATCTTGCAGTTTCTAAGCTGTAATTTTCGTGTTGACCGCCAGTTTTGTGATCGGCAGTCCCCGTCCCAGACATTCGAGATATACGCCCGTGCATTTGCTGAACCGTTCGAATTGTTTTTGCGCGCGGGCCACATCGCCATACACTTTCCAGTAGCCGCTGGCTTTGCTCTTTCTTCCTCCGAATTCGATGAACCCTTGTACATCTTCCGGCGGATATCCGAGAAAAAGCCCGACCTCGTGCGGAAACTCATCGCATTCGTAGATCCTGTCCGCAAGTCTGCTGATGCATCCATCCAGACTGGACTCCTCATATCCGAAGCGCAGTAAAATATCTTTGGCTTCTTCTGCATCGAGATCGCTTTGGAGCCTGCCCGGGCGGTAGATGTAGATCAGAGCCCGGATGCAGCCTTTGCCGCAGTGGGTGCCGCGGCACTTGCAGTTGGTTTTGCTGCGGCTTTTGCTTTGGCTTGCGTGGCAGGCGATCCTGAGCACAGTGACCCTGAGCCCCTTATCAGCCAGGATCTGATTCAGCTGCAGCACTTCAGAATCGAGCTGCGCCTTACTTGCAAAAGTTGCCGTAAACATATTTCCTGTTTTCAGTCCCGCCAGAGTCGGCGCGCAGTGTCTTACAATCAAATCTTCAGATATATGTACATACTCCTATGCTCCTGTACCCTTGTACCCTTGTACCCTTGTACTCTTGTACTCCTGTATCCGGTAAGTTCGGGCTTCCGAATGTCTTATTAAGTTAGTCATAACTAACCATATTCCTAAAATAAACACCCTTTGAGGGTGGGTGGGGTGCGGAAGTTAGTTATAACTAACCATGTGCAGTATAGACTACTTCCAGATAGTTGTCAAGAACAATTCGCAACCAACTGCTGACATCAGCAACCCTTGATACTACGTCTGGCTGTTGGTTGAGGACGGTCCACAGCTCACCCACAACCAACAGCTGACGCCCGCAACCCTTGATACTACGTCTGGCCGTTGGTTGAAGGACTGAAGATGTTGGTCAGCTGCAGCTCAAGGTAGACGAATCCTCCCTATATCGGTTCTCCAAGTCAAAGTGCAAACGATATACGAAACGTCAACTGTTCCAGCGCATGGCTTTTGTACTATACTGCATCTTCCGGTTCAAAAGTACAAATCAATTACGAAGTATCAACGGTTCCTGGACTTGAGTTTTGTACTTTGTCGAACTGGCTGTCATGAAAGTACAAATGATCTACGGAGTATCAACTGTTTCAACCTTTGCCGTTTGTACTTTGGTATTAGCTGCATTGTTACACGGGGCGGATGCCGGTGTGTTCATCTGCAACTCCGCATTTCCCAACCTCCGCAAACCCTGCAGCAACCATTCCCGTAGTATTCGCAGCACCTTTCCCGTAATCTTTGCAGAATCAATCTTTTCAGCGCGGGAGGTTTTGTAGTATAATAACCTTTGTACGGAATCCGCCGCGGGCGTGGCTCACGCGGAGACAAGGCGGGGCCGTGCGGAACAAAATCAGAAGTTAATGTATTAAGGAAACATAATAATAAAAAAGGAGAATCCTGCATGAACAGAAATATTACAGACAGCATCATCTATATCGGCGCGAATGATCACGATATCGACCTGTTTGAGGGCCAGTACATTGTACCGAACGGTATGGCGTATAACTCCTATGCGGTTGTAGGCGAGAAGATCGCGATCATGGATACGATCGATCAGAGAAAGACAGGCGAATGGCTGCAGAACATTGAAGCAGCACTCAAGGAATCAAAACCGGACTACCTGGTTGTTCAGCATATGGAGCCGGACCACTCCGCATCCATCCAGGCGTTTGTTGAGAAATATCCGGACGCAACAGTCGTTGGAAACAAGAAGACGTTCAAGATGATTGGTCAGTTCTTCCCGGAACTGGAAATGAAGAACGTTCTGGAAGTGGAGAACGGCGATAAGCTGGATCTGGGCGGACATGAACTGAACTTCGTCTTTGCACCGATGGTACACTGGCCGGAAGTAATGATGACATATGATCCTGCCGAGAAGATCCTCTTCTCCGCAGACGGCTTCGGCAAGTTCGGCGCACTGGACGTAGAAGAAGACTGGGCGTGTGAAGCAAGAAGATATTACTTCGGCATCGTCGGCAAGTACGGCGCGCAGGTGCAGACTGTTCTGAAGAAGGCTGCTGCACTGGAGATCGAAAAGATCCTGCCGCTCCACGGACCGATGCTCGAAGAAAACCTGGGATACTACATCGGCCTGTATGACACATGGTCCAGCTACCTGGCAGAAAGCGACGGCATCTTCATCGCTTACACATCTGTATACGGCCACACCAAGGCTGCAGCTGAGATGCTCCGCGACGAACTGGTTGCTCTCGGCGTTCCGACAGTCGAGATCACAGACCTGGCGAGAGACGACTGGGCAGAAGCTGTCGAAGACGCATTCAGATACGATAAACTGGTCCTGGCGACCACCACATACAATTCAGACATCTTCCCGTTCATGCGTCAGTTCATCGATCACCTGACCGAGAGAGCGTTCCAGAAGAAGACCGTTGCGTTCATCGAGAACGGTTCCTGGGCACCGACCGCAGCCAAGGTCATGAAGGGCATGTTCGAGAAGAGCAAAGACATCACATTCGCGAAGAATCAGGTCACGATCCTCTCTGCAATGAACGAGGAGAACAAGGAGCAGATCAAGGCTCTGGCAGCAGAACTGGCAGCGGACTACATCAAGCCTGATGTGGCGGAAGAAGACAAGAAGATCGATCCGAGCGCTCTGTTCAAGATCGGTTATGGGCTCTATGTCATCACTTCCAATGACGGCAAGAAGGACAACGGATTCATCGGCAACACGGTTGCACAGGTCAGCAACGACCCGAGCAGGATCATCGTCGGCGTCAACAAGGCCAACTACTCCTGCGAGATCATCGCAAAGAGCGGCGAAATGAATGTCTGCACACTGAACGAGCAGGCGCCGTTCCAGATCTTCCAACACTTCGGATTCCAGTCCGGAAGAGATGTGGATAAGTTCGCAGACTTCGAGCACTACGACAAGTCAGGCAACGGACTGCCGTACCTGAACAAGTACGCCAACGGCTACATGTCCCTCAAGGTATTCGATACCGTCGACACGGGAAGCCACCTCATGTTCTTCTGTGACATCACAGAGAGCGCAGTCCTCAACGATGTCGACACGATGACTTATACATTCTACCAGAAGAACGTCAAGCCTCGTCCGCAGGAAGAGGTCAAAGGCTGGGTATGCGATGTCTGCGGATATGTCTACGAAGGCGAAGACCTGCCGGAAGACTTCATCTGTCCGCTTTGCAAGCACGGCGCATCCGACTTCTCGAAGCTGGGCTAAACCTGCGCAAATGCAGACGATGCAAAAGCAATAAAAGCATAAGCATAACAATAGAGCAGATCGTGCCGCGCATACACAAGGCAGCACGGTCTGCTTTTGAACGAAAAGGGGATAAGGAGAAATGGAACAATTATTATACGCAATTGCCGGGCTGGTTGCCCGCATACACAATTTCATTCTGTCGTGGAACGACTCGATTGAAACGAGCTTCACAGATAAGGAACTTCATTTTCTGGTGATCGGCCTCTTCGGGCTGGCGCTGATCTGCGCGCTGCACCCGCTGTTCCTGTGGCTGGCGCGTACCGGACACACTATGTTCATTACGTTCTTTTATGTGTTCACCGTCATCATTGTGATCACATTCGCGATCGAGATCGGACAGGGAGTATTGGGGACAGGGAACATGGAGCAGGGAGATATCACCTACGGTATCATGGGCTTCCTGTTCTTCTTCGCGATCTTTGCGGTGATACGGCTGATCGTGCATGGGATCATCAAACTGAAGAACAAGCGGAAAGCAGGGCGTTATTACAGTTGATACAAGTCTTTACGAGCAAGAGGGGCCTGTGTTAGAATGGCATGGAATTTATCATAAGGAGAAACCAAACAAAATGGCAGAAGTTTTAGTAAGACAGTTATTCAGAGAAACAGAAAAGTTCGCGGATCAGGAGGTCACAGTCAGAGGCTGGATCCGTACTAACCGCGGTTCCAACAAGTTCGGGTTCGTCGAACTCAATGACGGATCATTCTTCAAGTCCGTGCAGGTGGTCTATGAAGCGGATATCCTGGACAATTATACGGAGATCGCAAAGGCACCCATCGCGGCTGCACTTAACGTAACAGGAACCTTCGTGCTGACACCGGAGGCCAAGCAGCCATTCGAGATCAAGGCAAAATCCATCGAAATCGAAGCCGGTTCAGATGCGGATTACCCGCTCCAGAAGAAGCGCCACTCCATGGAATTCTTAAGAGAGATCGCGCACCTGAGACCGCGTTCCAATACATTCTCAGCAGTCTTCAGAGTCAGATCCGTTACAGCGTACGCGCTGCACAAGTTCTTCCAGGAGAGGAACTTCGTCTACGCGCACACACCGATCATTACGGCCAGTGACGCGGAAGGCGCCGGCGAGATGTTCCAGGTGACGACGCTGGATATGGACAACCCGCCGAGAAATGAAGACGGCAGCATCGACTACAGCAAGGACTTCTTCGGTAAGAAGGCGAACCTGACCGTCAGCGGGCAGCTGAACGGCGAGACCTTCGCACTGGCGTTCCGTGATATCTATACATTCGGACCGACCTTCCGTGCAGAAAATTCCTTCACCGCACGTCACGCATCCGAGTTCTGGATGATCGAGCCGGAGATGGCGTTCTGCGATCTGGAAGGCAACATGAATGTAGCGGAAGACATGATCAAGTATGTGATCAACTACGTTCTGCAGGAATGCCCGGAAGAAATGGAATTCTTCAACAAGTTCATCGACAAGGGGCTCCTGGAGAGACTGGACAACATTGTCAATTCTGATTTTGCGAGAATCACATACACAGAAGCGGTCGACATCCTGAAGAAGAGCGGCGAGAAATTCGAATACCCGGTAGAGTGGGGAATCGACCTGCAGACCGAGCATGAGAGATATATCACAGAGAAAGTATATAAGAAGCCTGTCTTCGTGACGGATTATCCGCGGGACATCAAGGCGTTCTACATGCGCTTGAACGACGACGGCAAGACCGTCGCTGCCTGCGACCTGCTGGTGCCGGGCGTCGGCGAGATCATCGGCGGATCCCAGAGAGAGGAACGCTACGATGTGCTCAAAGCCCGCATCGAGGAGATGGGCATGACCGAGGAAGATTACTGGTGGTACATGGAACTGCGTAAGTACGGCGGCGTCGTACACTCCGGCTACGGCTTGGGATTCGAGCGGATCATCATGTACATGACAGGAATGAGCAACATCCGCGACGTGCTGCCGTTCCCGAGAACACCGAAGACAGCAGAATTCTAAGAAAGGGGAATCATAATGGGAGTATTTGAAGATCTGGGCGTCATGGTAGACGGGCTGGAAGATGAAACTGCCGAGGAGTTCGGCGGTGACGTAGAAGAAATTTTTAGATTTGATGTGTCGCTCACACCGGAGCAGGATATCGAGATCGGTGTGGTGATCGCGGAGCTGGAAGTAGAAGGCGAACCGGAATTCGGCGAGGAATACAGCATGCTGGCCCACACTTTTGCAGAGCTTATCACAGAGCACATCGGATCTTACACGGAAGATCTCATGATGGCTGTGGCTGATCTGCCGGAGCTGGATGTGGAACTGACCGATGAAGAGCGCGCAGCTCTCGCGGACGAACAGACCAATGAGAACGGATCCGTTCTTCTGTATTCGTTCCCGGTCCTCATCATGGAAGATGAAGACGACGGCAGCAAAAACCTCGGCGCCGGCTTCAACAGAAGTCTCAAGGCCGATGTGATGCTCAAAATCTACGGGGAAGATTTCGTTGAGGCAGAAGACAGCTACCAGGATCTGGTGACCGACGCGGTCCTCGATCACGGCGTGCTGTTCCTGAAAGCTGTGGAGTCGATCCAGAAACTTTAACAGTAGAGGAAGACAGGCTGACCATTTCGGGAAGCCTGTTTTTTGGCGGAGGTTTGCATGAAGAAAAGAGACATTTTTCTTTCAACATTTTCTTATAATCCCGTCGAGGTGATCGCGGAATACGGGATTGGAATCGAATTCAACCAGTTCTGCATTTCCCAGTGGCTGGACGATGATACTGTCGACCAGACGCTGATGAAGATGGAACGGCAGGCGTTCCGCTGCGGTCTGAGCAGCGAGAAATACTGCGGACTTGGTGAAAAAGGCCAGAAGGATTTTGCATTGGAAAAAACGATCTGGCCTGAGGAAAAGCCTCTCGGTGACGTGGTAAAGCTGCAGGCCGCAGTCGTGCACGGACCGTTTACGGATCTCTGTCCGGCAGCCTTCGATCACCGTTTCAGCGAACTGGCGAGAGACCGTTTCGACCAGGCGGCGGCAGGCACGCTGCGGCTTGGCTTGAACAGGATGGTAGTTCACACTGGATTCATCCCCGTCATCTTCGATCCGAAATGGCATATGGAGCATTCCGTCAAGTTCTGGTGGGATTTCATCAACCAGCAGCCTGAGGACTTCAGACTGTACATCGAAAACGTCATGGACGACGAGCCGTACCTGCTCCTGGATCTGGTGAAGGAAATCGACGATCCGCGCGTGCGGATCTGCCTGGATGTGGGTCATGTGAATGCTGTCTCGCAGATTCCGGTCACGGAGTGGATCCGCCAGCTCGGCCCATGGATCGGTCATTTTCACCTGCACAACAACGACGGCAAGCACGACCTGCATGCGCCGCTTTTGGAAGGGACACTCGACATGCCTCAGGTCCTGCAGCAGATCGATGACTGCTGTCCGGAAGACGCTACATTCACTGTCGAAAGCCGTGACTGTCACGACTCCATTGGATGGCTGTTGGAGCAGATGTGAGCGTTCGCACGAAGCATAGGGTTTTGAACCGCCCCGATTTTTGAATCGGGGGTTTTGTTTTTTGCAAGGGAATTTCTGGCAAACTGTCTTGGTGACCTACTCCCGCCGCTTAGCCTGTCGGCTTGAAGCGGGGGCTTCTCGTTCAAGGCAGGCATCCCTGCCAGTATCAGCGAGCTATCCCCGCGGGCCC
>CADADV010000034.1 GCA_902786815.1 uncultured Eubacteriales bacterium | reverse complement strand
ATCATTGCCGGCGACGAGGACGTAGCGAAGGTAATATCTGCATCCCCTCCAATGAAAAGAGACTGTCACACTAATCACTTAGTGCAACAGCCCCTTTTTATAATGACACATTCTGAAAAATGCGTAAAATGATTGTATTCTTTAGCGATTTAATGTATTATGTTAGTAAATACTGACACGTGACCCCCGGGAGGGGTTGCGGAATCGTTGGAATTCCAACGTTCGGATAAATGGCACAGATGTTGCTTTAATTAGTTACTGTAATAATATAGTCAGTTATTATCCGGTTTAGTTCAGGAAGGAGGCATTATGGAAACTTACGGTATAATAAGTTTACTTCCTGTAGCAGTCGTAATCGTTGTAGCGCTTCTGACCAAGAGGACAGTTGAACCGCTGATCCTCGGCGCTGTCGTCGGTTATGCACTTGTCTACAAAGCGCACTTCTTCACGGAGATCCTCAACGGGTTTACGACGGTCGTCGCGGACAACGCGTGGTACATTCTCGTGTTCGGCATGTTCGGCATCGTCGCGAAGCTGCTGGAGGAATCAGGAAGTGCACTGGGCTTTGCTGAGCTAGGCGCCAAAGTGGCGCGAACGAAGGGGCTGACCATCCTTGTCACATGGCTCATGGGTATCGCGGTATTCATCGACGACTACCTCAACAACCTCGGTGTCGGTACTGCCATGAGAAACATCAGTGACAAGAACAAGATCCCGAGAGAACAGCTGGCCTACACCATCAACTCCACAGGCGCGGCAGTCTGCGTACTGATTCCGATGTCATCCTGGGGCATCTTCATGATCTCCCAGATGGAAGAAATGGGAGTTGTTGCAAACGGAAGCGGTCTTTCCGCTTACATCCATGCGATTCCGTTCATGTTCTATCCTCTTGCTGCGGTCATCATCGTACCGCTGATCGGATTCGGTATTATCCCGCTTTGGGGACCGATGAAGCAAGCAGCGAAAAGAGCAGAAGCGGGCGATCCGTACTCACCGTACTACCATGAATCCCATGAGGAACTAGAAGGCTATGACATCAAGCCGACAAGCCCCTGGTTCTTCATCGTACCGCTCGGTGCAGCCATCGTTGTGACCCTCATCGTCAATGATATCCTGATTGGTATGACCATCGGTGCGCTGGTATGTCTCGTGATGTATCTGCCTGCTAAGATCATGAAGCCGGGCAAGTTCTTCGACACCTGCTGGAAAGGCTGGGAGAGCATGGTCGTTGTTACCGCAATCGTTATTACTGCATTCGTTCTGCAGGAAGCGAACACACAGCTTGGTCTGACGGAGTTCGTTATCGGCGTATTCGAGCCGATCCTCAGCGCGAAGATCCTGCCGATGGCATCCTTCGTGATCTGCGCATTCATCGCAATGTGCACCGGTTCCTTCTGGGGAACAGCTGCCATCGCATTCCCGATCCTGGTACCGCTCGGCAACGCCGTCGGTGCGGATCCGATTCTGATTTCCGCCGCGATCATTTCCGCCGGCGCATTCGGAAGCCACGCCTGCTTCTATGGCGACGCAGCTACACTGGCATGCGCAGCCACAGGCATCAACAATGCAGAGTATGCGAAGACGGCGCTGCCGATCATCGTACTGCCTACTTTAGTAGCAATCATCGCGTTCCTCGTTTGCGGAATCGTTATGTGCTAAGCAATGGATGAAGGGGAGAAGGCTCTTAGGGCTTTCTCCCTTCTTTTCATAATGAGAGGGAATTTGACTGATGAATTTTGCTGAGATGGAACCGCTGTTTGAATCCTTGCCCGGCCTTATGATCATCGATAAGGAAGGAAAGACGCTGTATATGAGTCAGCAGTGCGCCGACTATTTTGGCGTCGACAGGGACTCTGCAGTCGGTGAAGACGTCCGGAAGTATTTCCCTGAGACAACGATGCTCGATAATATGGATATCGAGAAGCCGGTCGTCGTATTCTACAACTCCTATCTTGGGATCGGGATCTCTGTCAATTTCCCGGTATACGATAAAGACGGGACGAAGATCGGAATCGGCGAATATGATGTTGTGCAGAATTCAGAGAAACTGTACGGTCTGGCGGATGACTACCGGGGATTTCTCGATGGCGTGCTGAACGCACAGTCGAGTCATCTGACAACATTCGGCAGGACTCGCTACACCATCAACGATATCCAGGGAAAGTCTCTGATCATGCAGGAACTCAGACGGAAGATCATTTCCACAGCGACCACCAATTCAACGGTGGCGATCTATGGCGAAACAGGCACGGGCAAAGAACTTGTCGCCCACGCCATCCACAATCTGAGCAACCGCAGACAGGAAAAATTCGTTAAGATCAACGCAGCCTCCATTCCCGAAAACCTGATCGAAGCAGAGCTGTTCGGCTATGAGAAAGGCTCTTTCACAGGCGCGCTGGATGAAGGCAAAAAAGGAAAATTCGAACTTGCGGACAAGGGGACTTTGTTCATCGACGAGATCAATCATCTGCCGATGGCAATGCAGCCGAAGCTTTTGCGGGCGCTGCAGGAGAGGGAAATCGACCCCATCGGAAGCCAGGAGCCTGTTCCGGTCGATGTCCGCATCATCACGGCGTCCAATGAAGATCTGGAGGGCCTTGTCCGGAAGGGACGGTTCAGGGAAGATCTGTATTACAGACTGAACGTTATTGAAATCAAGACGCCGCCGCTGCGGGATCACCCGGAGGATATGGCGGAAATCATCCAGTCCATCATCGAGGAGCTGAACGTGGAGAACGGGCTGTCCAAGGTCGGCGTGGATGTAGAAACGCTGGCAGAACTGCAGAGCCGGTATTGGAAAGGCAATGTCAGGGAACTGCGGAACGTCATCGAAAGCGCCATGGCTTTTTCGAAGGACGATACGATCCATCTCTCGGATCTTGACTCGACGCATCTGAGCAGACACATCGATCTGGAAAAGCTGAAAGCCAAAGGTAACATCATCGACCAGGCCCGCAATGAAGCGGAACGTGAAGTCATCACCAGGGTGCTGCAGCGGTTCAAAGGCAACAAAACCCAGGCCGCGAAATACCTGGGGATCGCCCGGCCGCTTCTCTATCAGAAGATGGACCGGCTGAACATAAAAGACTAACAAGAAAGACTTACCAGAAAGACAACAGGCAGGAATCAGGAATGGGCAAACAATTTATCGGCGTAATACTTCTTTTGATCACAACGATGCTCTGGGGCTGCTCTTTCGTAGCCCAGCGCACAAGCGTGGACGCGGTCGGAGCGTTCACCTTCAATACAGGAAGGATGTGTTCCGCTGCTTTGGCTATGATCGTCATTGTCCTGATCCGGTGGCTGATCAACAAAAGCAAAAGCAGCAAGGGCGGTGCCTCGTGGCCGCCGCCGATCACAGACAGAAAGAGTCTTCTGATGGGCGGAATTCTGTGCGGGCTCTGCCTGTTTGCCGGGATCTCATGCATGCAGCTCGGCATCATGACGACCAGCGCAGGCAAGACAGGATTTGAAACGTCCTTATATATTATCGAGGTTCCGTTCTTCGCCTGGTTCATCGGACAGAAGCCAAGGAAGATACTCTGGTTTTGCGTGCTGCTCGCTATCGTCGGACTGTGGTTCCTGGCTGTGCCGCCGGGAGAGTCCCTGGCACTGGCGAGAGGCGATGTGATCCTGCTCATCGGGACCGTGTTCTTCGCGCTGCAGATCCTGTTCATGGATCACTACGTGGAGAAGGCCGACCCAATGCTGCTGAGCGCGCTGCAGTGGGTCGTGGCAGGGATCCTCGCACCGATTTTTATGATACTGTTTGAAGAACCGACCTGGGCTGCATTTGCGGGAGAACTGCCGCCGATGCTCTATGCGGGCGTACTATCCAGCGCCGCCGGATTCACACTTGCAGCGTACGCGCAGCAGTATGTGGACCCGACAGTGGCGAGTCTGCTCATGTCGCTGGAAGGCGTGTTTGCCGTCATAGGAGCCTGGATCATTATAAATGAAACCATGTCGCCGCGGGAGCTGCTGGGATGCGCCCTCATGTTTGCGGCAATCATCATAACCCAGTTACCGGAAAGACAAAGGAGGGAGACCAATGAAACTGACAACTCATGAACAGGAACGTGTTTTGCTGTTCGGCGTCGCGGAGATTTCCAGACGCAGATGGAAACGGGGCGTCAAGCTGAATTACATCGAAGCCTCGGCCATCATCATGGATGAGCTGCTCGAAAGAGGCCGCGCCGGAACAAACAACATCACGGAGCTCATGGAGATCGGTGCGCAGATCCTCTCGAAAGAGGACTGCATGGAGGGCGTTGAAGCGATGCTTCCGATCATCATGTTCGAAGTGCAGTTCCCGGACGGCAATAAACTGGTTTCGGTACACGACCCGATCCGTCTGGATACAAAAGCAGAAACACTGCCGGTCAGCGAACTGCTGTCCATGAACTATTAGGAAGGGGGCGCAAGTCATGACGTACAAAGTCGGAGATATCATCTTCGCGGATGATCTGATTGAAATCAACAAAGGGAAACCTGTGACGAAGCTGATCGTTACCAATACTGGCGACAGAACGATCCAGGTGTGCTCCCACTACCATTTCTTCGAGGCGAACAAAGCGCTGAAGTTCGACCGCGAGGCGGCGTTCGGTCTGCGCCTCGACATCCCTGCCGGGTCTGCGATCCGTTTCGAACCGGGTGAGGAAAAGGAAGTGGCGCTGACGACCTACGCCGGTGAAGGAAACCTCTACGGATTCCTCGGATGGACGATGGGAAACATCCATGATCCTAAGGTCAAGGAAAAGGCAATAGCCGCCATGAAGGCGGAACTGGAAGGCGGTGAATAATATGGCAGTGAAACTGACGCATGAAGAATATTTCGAGCTGTACGGACCAACCGTCGGCGACAAACTTCATTTGGGAGATACAGGACTGATCGCCGAGATCGAAAAGGATTACTGTGCGGACCACTACGGTGACGAGATGACCTGGGGCAGCGGCAAGACGGACCGTGACGGCATGGGCCAGATGGCCGGCGTGCCGAGCGAAGGAAGCGATGTCCTGGATGTCGTCGTCACGAACGCTACGCTGATCGACCCGACCATCGGCATCGTCAAGTGCGACATCGGCATCAAAGACGGCGTCGTCGTGGGCATCGGCAAATCCGGGAACCCAGACACCATGGACATCACGCCGGGACTGGTAGTCGGCGTTGCAACCGAAGAAGTCTGCGCCGAAGGACTGATCGTCACGCCGGGCGGCATCGACGTGCACATCCACTTCGAAAGTCCGGGCCAGGCGTGGGAAGCGCTGGCCAACGGCATCACGACGATGATCGGCGGCGGGCACGGCGCCAAGACGACCAGCGTCGAGACCAACGGCAGAGAGCATCTGCACATGATGATCGAAGCCCATGAAGATCTGCCGGTCAACGCAGGCTTCCTGGGAAGAGGCTGCTCCAGCCTGCCGGAAGCCATCCGGGAACAGGCACTCGAAGGTTCCATCGGCATGAAGATCCACGAGGACTTCGCGGCCACGCCGGAAGTCATCCGCTGCTGCCTCGATGTGGCAGATGAGATGGATTTCCAGGTGCAGATCCACACAGACACGCTGAACGAATCCGGTTTTGTCGAAGATACGATCGACGCATTCGGCGGCAGGACCATCCATACATACCACTCGGAAGGCGCAGGCGGCGGCCACGCGCCGGACCTGCTGAAGGTCGTCGGGGAACCGAACGTCATCCCGTCTTCCACCAACTGCACGAATCCGTATACGGTCAACACCATCGCCGAGCATCTGGACATGATCATGGCAGTGCACCATCTCAATCCGACACTGCCGGAGGATGTTGCTTTTGCGGGATCCAGAGTCAGGGGCGAGACCATCGCGGCGGAAGACGTGCTTCATGACATGGGCGCCATCTCGATCCACGGCTCCGACTCACAGGGCATGGGCCGCGTCGGCGAGACTATTCTCAGGACCTGGCAGATGGCTTCCAAGATGAAGAAACAGAGAGGACCTCTGCCGGAAGAAAAGGGCGACAACGACAACGAGAGGATCCTCCGGTACATCGCGAAGTACACCGTCAACGCAGCCAAGGTCTATGGGATCGATGAATACATCGGTTCCCTGCAGCCGGGCAGACTGGCGGACTTCTGCGTATACGATCCGTGCTTCTTCGGCGCTAAGCCGTGGCTGATCTTCAAGTGCGGCCAGGTGGTCTACTCCGCATCCGGAGACACCAACGCCTGCATCGAAGTCGCAGAGCCGATGCTCTACAGACTGCAGTACGCGGGACACGGCATCGGAAACAACCGCAAACTCAACCGCATCTTCGTCACACAGGCGGCTATCGACAGCGGTCTGGAAGACAGACTCCACGGCGCCAAAGGCAAACTGCTGCCGGTGAAGAACACGAGAAACCTGACGAAGAAAGATATGGTCAGAAACGACTATCTGCCGAACATCACCGTCGATCCGGAGACCTACAAAGTCTATGTGGACGGCGAGCATATCACGTGCGAACCGGTGGATGAAGTCTGCCTGTGCCAGAGGTACTATTTCAGATGATCATAGAAAGCATTCTTGGGAACATAAAAGAATACGCTGTCGGGGACAGGCGGCTCGAGAAGGTCGTCCTGGACCGTGACGGGCTTTCGAAGCCTCACCAGAAACTGAAGACGCAGTCCGGAGAGACCTTCGGACTGTCTCTTCCCCACGGCGCCGCTCTGTCGCCGGGCGATGTGATTTTCGCAGATGAGGACAGAGTGATCGCTGTCGAACTCGCGCCGGAAGACGCCCTCGTTATCCGGCCTGCGGGACAGATGCAGTGGGCCCGCGCAGCCTACAACATCGGCAACATGCACCAGCGGGCGTTCATTCAGGAGGACTGCATCATCACGCCCTACGACGCGATCCTTCAGTCCATCATGCAAAAGCTCCACGTCCCGTGCGAGCGGACAGTCTGTCCGATCGACGGCGTGCGGGCGAATGTGTCCCAGAGCGAAGGCTACCACCATCACCACGATCACGGGCACGGACACAGTCACGAGCACGCGCACGACCACAGTCACAGTCACGACTACTGTCATAGTCACGACCACACGCACGGTGACAGTCACGGAGGCGGCGATGAATAGTCAGCAGCTTTTCCGGTTACTGCAATTGAATGGAGGCACCTTCCCGACTGGCGGATTCAGCCAGTCCTGGGGTCTGGAGACCTATGTGTCAGAAGGGACCGTGCAGGACGCCGCGACATTCCGCGCGTTCCTGGAGGTGTATCTGATGAGCAGCATCGGCAGGTGCGAGGGACCGATCATCTGCAGAGCCTATGAACTGGCAGGACAGTTGCAGGACGGCGGTCCGGAGACGGAGCCGGCTGCGCTAGATGAAGCGGCTGCGCGACTGCAGGACGGCGGTCCGGAGACGGAGCCGGTCGATCAGGCAGAAGCGGCTGCGCAGCTTCGGCAGCTGGAGCAGCTCTCCTGCGCTGTCAAGGTCACCAAGGAGAGCCGGGAAGCAGGACTCCGTATGGGCAGAGCCTTCGGACGCGTCATCGAACCGCTGCTGGACAGCCGGGACGTGATGCCTTTGCGCGAAGTGTTCGGCGGACTCGGCATCAGCTATCCGGTGCTCTACGGCTGCGTGTGCAGACTGCTCGATATCGAACTGGAGGAGGGACTGGCGGCGTACATCTTCAGCACAGCCAACACCTTGACCCAGAGCGCGCTGAAACTGATCCCCCTCGGGAACGTCGAAGCGCAGAGCGTTCTGTTCGAGATGGAGGGCGTGATGGATCAGGTATGCAGGCTTGCCGAGGCGACCGGCATCGAGAACATCACCAATTTCTGCCCCGGCATCGACATCGCCAGCCTGCGGCATGAAGA
>CADADV010000033.1 GCA_902786815.1 uncultured Eubacteriales bacterium | reverse complement strand
CGAAGCAGCAGGGACCTACAACAACGTCATCAGAATCCTGTGCCCGCTGGTCGCAACAGACGAACAGCTCGAAGCAGGCCTGAAGATCTTCGAAGAAGCTCTGGCAGAAGCTGCTAAATAGCACACAAATGTGTCAAAAGGGACGGTTCTTTTGACACATCGCAATATTAGATATTCCCCCAAAACTAGAGGAGATAAATAATGCAAGAAAGACATGAATTACAAAAATCCCTCAACATGAAGGATATACTGGCACTGGCGTTCGGTACCATGATCGGCTGGGGCTGGATCATGCTGGCAGGTTCCTGGGTAGGAAACGGCGGATCCCTCGGTGCGATGATCGCATTCGGACTGGGCGGCCTGATGGCTATCTTCGTCGGCCTGACCTATGCTGAGCTGACACCGATGCTGCCGCTGTCCGGCGGAGAACTCGTATTCTCATACAGAGCGATGGGATACAACGCATCCTGGTTTACCGGCTGGATGATCGCACTGGCATACCTGGGCGTAGCTGCCTGGGAAGGCCCGGCGCTCTCTAACGCCATTAACTTCCTGTTCGCAGGCGTACTGCCGCAGGGCGCGACATTGTGGTCATTTGCAGGATCGGATGTTACGACGACGTTCCTGCTCATTGCAGCCGTCGGCGCCGTTGTTATGACAGTCGTCAACTACAGAGGCGCGAAGGCGTCCGCTATCTTCCAGACCGTTGCAACCGTAGCAATGGCCATCGGCGGAATCTCATTCGCTATCTGCGGTACAGCAACCGGCTCCATCGAGCACTTTATTCCGCTCTTCACAGACGGCAAAGGATTCGTAGCCGTTATGCTGGCTGTACCTGCGATGTTCGTAGGATTCGACGTTATCCCGCAGGCTGCTGAGGAAATGAACATTCCGCTCGGCAAGATCGGAAGAGTAATGATCATCTCCATCTGCATGGCAGCTTTCTGGTACTGCCTGATGATCTTCGCAGTCGCGATCTCCACACCGGGAGACGTGCTCCAGGGCTTTAACGATGACCCGGCAGCTGTTCCGGTAGCGAACTGCTTCGCATGGTGCATGAATAACCCGATCTTCGGTAAGCTGATGATCATCGCCGCGATGTGCGGAATCCTGACCTCCTGGAATGGATTCGTTGTTGGCGCATCCCGCGTTATCTTCGCGATGGCAAGAGCTAAGATGCTGCCGGAGATCTTCGCAAAGGTTCACCCGAAGTATGGTTCCCCGACAGCAGCTGTACTGCTCGTTGGTATCATCACCATTATTTCACCTTGTGCAGGAAGATCCGCGCTGGTATGGTTCGTTGACGCTGCTGCATTCGGAACTGTAGTTGCATACTTCATGGTATCCCTTTCCTTCTTCATCCTGAGAAAGAAGGAGCCGGAACTCACAAGACCGTTCCGCACACCGGCAGGAAGACTCATCGGCGCACTGGCAATGCTGGTAGCCCTGTTCTTCTTCTGGCTGTATCTGCCGGGACTGGGCAGCCCGTCACCATTGACAGGTCCGGAGTGGATGTTCGTCGGCGGATGGATCATCCTGGGCATCATCTTCTTCATCATGAACAAGGCAGGCAAGAACGGCAAGGTAAGAGCAGAAGAGACAGAATACCTTATGTTCGGTCACAAGTATCTGAGATCCTTTGCTAAGCCGTACCTTGAGCAGCACCACGAGATCGAAGAAGGTCACGATTTCTAAAATACACGATTGTCTATGAATATCATAGACAATCATTCAATCAAAAAGCAAAGAGACATCGCGCATGAATCAGGCGATGTCTCTTTTGTTATTCGGTTTGTCTGTGCTGCATTACGCCAGGGCGATGCCCATGCTGATTCCGCCGATGGCCATCAGTATGCAGAAGAGTATCAATATGATCAGAATAATTATTTTTGTTGATTTTTTCATTTTTCTACTTCCTTTCGGTACAAGTATAACACAAGAAATCTGTCAATTCTATCGGAACATGTGTTAAACTGAACTCACAGGAGGACAAATAGGAGGACAAAAGGATGAAAGCTGTATTTCTCGATTGCATCGATATCAGCCGCGGTGACATATCGTGGGAGCCGGTAGAGGCGTTATGCGAGTTTGAGCATTATCTTACATCGACTGATGAAGAAGCAAAAGCAAGACTTGCAGGCGCCGAGGCAGTGTTTGTTGATTCCTTTCCGATCGACCGTAAAGTCATGGAACAGAATCCGCAGCTGAAGTACATCGGCATTGCCGCGACAGGTTTCAACCATATCGATTTACATGCTGCGTCAGAAAAGGAGGTTGCAGTTACAAATATACCGGCATATTCCACAGACGCAGTTGCGCAGCATGCTATTGCGCTGCTTTTGCAGCTGACCAATCATCCCGGAACCTATGATGATGTGGAGACCACGCCTCTGACGCTGCTCAACGGGAAGAGTATAGGTATCATCGGATACGGCAACATCGGTAAACGTATTGGAGAAATCGCAAAAGCACTCGGGATGGAGGTCATCCCGTACAGCAGGGATCCTGAGCGTGCCGTAAAAGCTGATGTTGTATCTCTGAATTGTCCTCTGACGGAAGAAAACAGAGGAATGGTCAATAAAGGATTCATCAGCAGGATGAAGGACGGCGCGATCCTGATCAATACAGCACGGGGAGGACTTGTTGACGAAGATGCCCTGTCAGAAGCCCTGAAGAGCGGCAAGCTGGCAGGTGCAGGGTTGGATGTGCTCGCTACAGAGCCTCCGGATGAATCCTGTCCTTTACTAGAACTGGATCATTGTGTGATCACACCGCATATCGCATTCACACCGCGAGAGACGCGGGCTTTGATTATAGAACGGATGGCCGAAAACTTCCATTCCTACCTGGAAGGCGGCCGACTCAACAGAATTGATGGAGAACAGATATGACAGAGAAGTATATCATGGCCCTGGATCAGGGCACGACGAGTTCGAGATGCATCATTTACAACAAGAAAGGTGATCAGATCAGCGTAGCCCAGAAGGAGTTCACACAGTATTTCCCGCAGGCAGGATGGGTCGAACATGATCCTGTGGAGATATGGGAATCACAGCTTGCAGTTGCCCGGGATGCACTGTCCAAGGCAGGCCTAACTGCAGGAGATATTGACAGCATCGGCATTACGAATCAGCGAGAAACCACGGTAGTCTGGGATAAAGAAACAGGAGAACCGGTTTACAATGCGATCGTATGGCAATGCAGAAGGACAGCAGATTACTGCAAGCAACTGAAAAAAGACGGACTGAACGTAATGTTCAAGCAGCACACAGGTCTCCTCATCGATCCGTATTTCAGCGGCACGAAGCTCAGATGGATACTGCAGAATGTGGAAGGTGCGAGAGAACGGGCAGAACGGGGTGAATTGCTCTTCGGAACCATCGAAACATGGCTCCTCTGGAATCTGACAGGCGGACGTGTGCATGTAACGGATTATTCCAATGCTTCCAGGACAATGCTGTTTAACATTCATGAACTGTGCTGGGATGAGTTTATTCTTGAAAAAATGAATATTCCAAAGATCATGCTCCCGGAACCGAAACCATCCAGCTGCATCTACGGGGAGACAGAGAAGGGCATTTTCGGAGAGCCAGTCAAAATCAGCGGCGCTGCAGGCGACCAGCAGGCAGCATTGTTCGGTCAGACCTGTTTCCATGCAGGAGAAGCCAAAAACACTTTCGGTACGGGCGGATTCGTGCTGATCAATACAGGAGATATGCCTGTGCATTCGGCTCATGGACTGCTGACGACCATCGCCTGGGGAATCGATGACAAAGTGGAATATGCTCTGGAAGGATCTGTATTTATTTCCGGAGCGCTGATCCAGTGGCTGAGAGATGAGCTTGGGCTCATCGATAGCGCGCCGCAGACAGAAGAAATGGCGCGTCAGGTCGCAGATACGGCAGGGGCTTATATCGTTCCTGCTTTCACCGGGCTGGGCGCCCCGTATTGGGATCCTTACGCCAGGGGCACCATTGTCGGACTTACAAGAGGCGTCAACAAAAACCATATCGTTCGTGCGGCGTTGGAGTCAATGGCGTATCAGACCTGTGATCTGCTGAATGCCATGTCAGAGGATCTGGGACAGGATCTGAACGCACTTAAGGTAGACGGAGGGGCTTCGGCCAATGACTTTTTGCTGCAGTTCCAGGCTGATATTCTCGGTTGTGATGTCTACAGGCCTGTTTGCATTGAAACCACATCACTGGGTGCCGCTTATCTGGCAGGACTGGCGACAGGATACTGGCAGTCTGAGGAAGATATCATGAGCAACTGGCAAGTCGATAAAGTGTTTAAAAACAACATGCAGGATGAGGTCCGGAAAGGGCTGCTGAATGGTTGGCATGAAGCCGTCGAACGGACTTTGACACGCCGCTGACAGGCTGATTCTATGATTTCAATGCGTTTTGTTGCTTTTTTGCATTATATTCTTATGCACCATAGTGTTATTGCTTGTATTATTGCTTGAAATCACAGGGATTCACACATATAATATAAACATAAATCTACGGTGTTCAGGAGAACGAATTGGAAGAAAAAATCAGAGCAATTTTAAGGGAACAGGTCGATCCTGTTTTACAGGAACATTTTGGAGGATCCAGTCTTTCCAAATACGAGGATGGCGTCGCTTATGTCAGACTGACCGGAGCGTGCGCTCAGTGCCCATCTGCTCAGGAAACTCTTGAAAGCGTTGTGAAAGATTTTGTAATGGGAGGATGTCCTGAAGTGAAGGACGTTGTTCTCGATACTTCCGTAAGTGAGGATCTTCTCGAAATGGCAAGAAAGATTCTGAGAGGAGAAGTGAAAGACGATTAATCAGGCAGTATTTTTGTGCTGTCTTTTTAATATAATACGCTATATTTGTTCATAATATCTGCCTGCAATTCTGCCGGCGGAGAGTAAAGCAATAAGAAGGAGAGTTTTATTATGTTAATGACAGGCGAACAGTACATCGAAAGCTTAAGAAAACTGAACACAAGAGTTTATATGTTCGGTGAAAAGGTTGACAACTGGGTAGATCATCCAATCATCAGACCGTCAATCAACTGCGTAAAGGTTACATATGACCTGGCACAGGATCCTGAGTACAGAGACCTGATGACAGCGAAGTCAAACCTGACAGGCGAAACAGTCAACAGATTCGCACATCTTCACCAGAGCACAGAAGACCTGAAGAACAAGGTCAAGATGCAGAGACTGTGCGGACAGAAGACAGGTTCCTGCTTCCAGAGATGCGTAGGTATGGATGCTTTCAACGCTATGTTCTCATCCACTTATGAAATTGATAAGAAGTACGGCACAAACTATCATGAGAACTTCAAGAACTTCCTGATCAAGGTTCAGAACGAAGACCTCGTAGTAGACGGTGCTATGACAGACCCGAAGGGTGACAGAGGACTTGCTCCGCACGCTCAGAGAGATAAGGACCTGTTCGTAAGAATCAAAGAGAGAAGAGAAGACGGTATCGTAGTATGCGGTGCTAAGTGCCACCAGACCGGTTCCATCAACTCACACTGGCACATCGTAATGCCGACACAGGCAATGAGAGAAGAGGATGCTGACTACGCTGTAGCATTCGCTTGCCCATCCGATGCAGACGGTATGTACATGATCTACGGCAGACAGTCCTGCGACACAAGAAAGCTCGAAGAAGGCGCTGACATCGACCTGGGTAACGCTCAGTTCGGCGGACAGGAAGCTCTCGTAGTATTCGACGACGTATTCATTCCGAACGAGTACATCTTCCTCGCTGGCGAATATGAATTCGCAGGCATGGTTGTTGAGAGATTCGCTGGATACCACAGACAGTCATACGGCGGCTGCAAAGTCGGCGTTGGTGACGTTCTCATCGGTGCTGCTGCTCTGGCTGCTGAATACAATGGCGCTCAGAAAGCTTCTCACATTAAGGACAAGCTGATCGAGATGACACACCTGAACGAGACACTGTACTGCTGCGGTATCGCTTGCTCAACAGAAGGTTATCCGACAGAAGCCGGTAACTACCAGATCGACCTGCTGCTGGCAAATGTTTGTAAGCAGAACATCACAAGATTCCCGTACGAAATCGTAAGACTGGCAGAAGATATCGCTGGCGGACTGATGGTAACCATGCCGGCTCAGAAGGACTTCGATTCCGATCTGGCAGTAGGCAGAAACGGCGAGACAATCGGCGAGATCTGCAACAAGTTCTATGCTGCAGCTCCATCTTGCACAACAGAACAGCGTATGAGAGTCCTCAGACTGATCGAAAACCTGTGCCTCGGCGCAGCTGCTGTTGGATACAGAACAGAGTCCATGCACGGTGCTGGTTCTCCGCAGGCTCAGAGAATCATGATCCAGAGACAGGGCAACATCGAAGGCAAGAAGGCTCTGGCAAAGGCTATCGCAGGCATTAAGGAATAATCCTCTACCTGAGATAACAGAATAGACAGTGTTGACAAGAGGCCGCTTGGCAGACCCGGGCGGCCTCGGATTTTAAGAAGGAAAGTTAAGAATTTAACATGAAGTGCGGAGTCAAGTTCTGCGGCGGCTGCAATCCCCATTATCAAAGGGGAGACGCTTTCAGAAAGATACAATCGGATCTTCCGGAAATACAATTTGAGCATGTCGAAGAAGGAACTGCGTATGATCACCTTCTGGTGATTGGCGGATGCACAGCATGTTGTCCGATCATTGATCAGTACACTGTCACTGGTGATGTTTTAAAAATGTGGTCTGAAGACCATATCTCAAAGATAGAACAATTACTGGAGGAAAAAGTTAATGAAAAACTGGAAAGAACTTTATGATGCTAAAAAAATGACTTCCGATGAAGCCGTACAGCTCATCAAGTCAAATGACAAAGTAGTTTTCCAGCATGACGTAGGCGAACCGGCTGAGCTGGTCAGAGCCATGGTCAGAAATGCGAAAAACTACAAGAACGTTGAGATTTCTCACATGTTCTCACTTGGTCCCGGAGAATACTGCAAGGAAGAGTATAAAGAAAACTTCCACCCGAACATGTGGTTCATTTCCGGACAGACAAGAAAAGCCTGTAACGATTGGGGCGATTACACAACATTCTTCTTCCATGAACTGCCTGAACTCATGAGACAGGGAAGAGTCGTCGTTGACGTCGCGCTCATTCAGGTTTCCAAGCCTGACAAACTCGGTTATGTATCCACAGGCGTATCCGGTGACTACACCGTGCAGGCGATCAAATCCGCCAAGACTGTTATCGCACAGGTCAACGAACACGTTCCGTTCTCCTATGGCGATGTCGTATTCCCGCTTATGGAGTATGCTGACGCGATCGTAGAATATGATGAATATCTCCCGACGATCCCGGCTTCCAAGATCGGACCGGTCGAAGAAGAAATCGGTAAGTACTGCGCAAGCCTGATCGATGACGGTGCGACACTGCAGCTTGGTATCGGATCCATTCCGGACGCTGTATGTGCACAGCTGAAGAACAAGAAACATCTGGGTCTCCACTCCGAGATGCTGGGTGACGGCGCTATGCAGCTCTACTACGAAGGCGTTATCGACAACACGATGAAATCCTTCGATAAGGATGTCATGGTAGCGAACTTTGTTATGGGTACCCAGGAACTGTATGAGTTCTGTGACCACAACCATGCTGTCAAGATCATGCCTGTTGACTATGTTAATGACCCGACAATCATCATGAACTGCTCCAAGATGATCGCCATCAACGGTGCTCTCGGCTGCGACCTCTATGGACAGGTAGCCTCCGATACACTGGGCGGCGACGTACAGTTCTCCGGCGTTGGCGGACAGGTCGACTTCATCCGCGGCGCTGCAATGGCAAGAGACGGACTGGGCAAGGGCATCATCGCTATGCCTTCCATGGCTGTCAAGAAGGACGGCACGAAGATTTCCAAGATCACACCGCATCTGGCTGACAAACAGGTTGTTACAGATTCCAGAAACGACACCGAATTCGTCGTTACCGAGTATGGTATTGCGGACCTTTGGGGCAAGAGCAACAAAGAAAGAGCAAAAGCACTGATCGATATCGCGCATCCTGACTTCAGACCTGAGCTCAAGGAAGCGATGAAAGAGATCTTCCACCACAGCTATGACGAATAAGTCGATAGTATAAAAAACATATTTATTGTAAACCAAATTCAAGGAGGTTATGCACTATGCAGGCATTAAAATTAGTCCCGACAATCCACTATTTTGACACATTCAAGGATTTCAACGACGAGTTCAAGCTCGGAAAGGGCGACATCCTCGTAACAAACGAGTGGATGTACAAGCCATATGTTGAAGGTCTTGGCATTGACATGCCGGTTATTTTCCAGGAAAAGTACGGAATGGGAGAACCGACAGACGAAATGATGGACGCCATGAAGGCTGAGATGGACAAGTATGAGTATGACAGAATCATCGCGTTCGGCGGCGGCACGATCGTTGACTGCTGCAAGGTTCTCGCTTGCGAGATTCCTGACAAGGTAGCTGATCTGTACACTGACAAGTATCCTTGCAAGAAGATCAAGAAGCTCATCGCTGTTCCGACAACTTGCGGCACAGGTTCAGAAGTTACGAACGTAGCTGTTGCTTCCATTCCTTCCCTCAACCTGAAGAAGGGTATTGCTACTCCGGATACATTCGCTGACGAAGCAGTTCTGATTCCGGAATCCCTGCAGGGTCTGCCTGACAAGGTATTCGCAACTTCATCCGTAGACGCGCTGATCCACGCTGTTGAGTCATTCCTGTCACCAAAGGCTTCTCCGTTCACAGAGATCCTTTCAAAGGAAGCCATCGCACTGATCATGGGCGGATACAAGAAGATCGTCGAAAGAGGCGGCAACACCAAGGAAAACAGAGCTGACCTGCTCAAGGACTTCTGCCTGGCAGCAACGTATGCAGGAATCGCATTCGGCAACGCCGGCTGCGCTGCAGTACACGCTCTGTCCTATGCACACGGCGGTGCTTTCCACATTCCGCACGGCGAAGCAAACTTCATCTGCTTCACTGAGGTATTCAAGATGTACATGAGAAAGCAGCCTGTCGGCAAAATCCAGGAAGCTAACAAGATCTTCTGCGATGTCCTTGGCTGTGACGAAGCTGTTGTTTACGATGAACTGGATGCTTTCCTCGGCAAGATTCTCGAGAAGAAGCCGCTCAGAGAGTATGGCATGACAGAAGACCAGGTTGCTCCGTTTGCGAAGTCAACCATCGACAATCAGCAGAGACTGCTGGGCAACAACTATGTTGAGCTTTCAGAAGAAGAAATTGCTGAGATCTTCCAGAACCTGTACTAGGAACAAACATAATAAAACATCTATAATTATGAAACTCTAAGAAACCGGGATCTGCATCCCGGTTTCTCTTATGTTCTTTATGCACTACAAAAGGGCTGGCTCTTGCCAACCTCGTCAGTGTATTCCATATTCATTCGTTTAGCAGTTATACACCTCCAT
>CADADV010000032.1 GCA_902786815.1 uncultured Eubacteriales bacterium | reverse complement strand
CACACCTGTTCCCATACCGAACACAGAAGTTAAGCTCCTTAGCGCTGATGATACTTGGAGGGCGACCTCCCGGGAAAGCAGGACGTTGCCGCTTATTTCCATTATGGTCCTATGGTCAAGCGGTTAAGACACCGCCCTTTCACGGCGGTAACCCGGGTTCGATTCCCGGTAGGATCACCAGATGAAATGGCTGCTGCACTAAGTGCGGCGGCCATTTTCTTATCTAAGAACAAAACAGAGAGGATCAGCAGTATGAAGTACAAGGCTGCAATATTCGATATGGACGGCACGATCCTGGATACGATCAGCGATCTGGCAAATGCCGTCAGATATTCCATGCGCGCAGGGGGCCACACGGATGACTTCGCGGAGGATGAAGTGCGGTTTTTCTTCGGGAGCGGCGCCCATGTCGCGTTCCAGCGGGCGCTTGCCTGCGAGGCAGGAGAAACGCCGGAAGAATATCTGCAGATCGGATTTTCCCGTGACTACCTTCCGGATGAAGCTGCCCGGCTTCAGGAAATCTTCGCGGAATACTATCCGAACCACTGCGAAGAGCGCACGAAAGCTTATCCTGGGCTGACAGAAGCACTCGATGAACTGCGCGACGCCGGCGTCCGTCTGGCTGTCGTATCCAACAAGATCGATCCGGCCGTGCAGATCCTGGCAGAGCAGTACTTCCCGGGCCGGTTTGATTTTGCGATAGGAATCAGTGAAAACAACCGGCGAAAGCCTTTCCCGGACATGCTTGAAAAATGCCTGCAGGCCATGGAGGTAAGCAGGGAAGATGTCGTGTACGTCGGAGATTCGGAGGTCGACATCCAGACCGCTGCGAACATGGGCGTGCCGTGCATCAGCGTTGCCTGGGGATCCAGGAGCGAGGAGTTTCTCCGCGGCCATGGAGCGAAGGAAATCATCCGTGATACAGCTGAACTAACAACGGTGATATTATAAGATTTGACAAAAAAAGAAGACAAAACGAGCAGACAGAAAGAGAAGCAGAAAACAATGGAAGCAATGGAAACAAAAACACAGGCGCAGTTGGAAGAATTGCTGGGAACGATCGTGGAATTCATGAAGCAGAAGGATCCGGGGCTGAGCGGAATGCTGGAACCCGAACTCGTATGCTGTGATTTTGAGAAACGATCGGCGCTGATCCGCTATAGAAAAAAAGACTGGGAGAAGAACCACAGAGGTGAGATGCACGGCGGTGCCGCGGCAAGCATGTTCGATGTGGCGATGGGGATCACAATATCCGCCTTTACGGGAGGAGAAAATGTCACCACGACAGATTTGCACGTGAGCTTCATAAGGCCTTTCTTCGGCGAGTCTTTTGATATCGAGGTAGAGGTTCTCCATCTTGGTAAGTCGCTGGTCAGAGTCAGAGCCATCGCCAGAGATACCGAAACCGGCAAGGAAATCGCATCGGCGATCGCCAACTACGCGCACATGCACGATTACGATTATATCGCCACACTGGAATAATAAGCACAGCGAACAGCTGCATCCGCGGCAAAAATGTGTCAAAAGAACCGTCCCTTTTGACACATTTTTTTAGTTGTTGACTTTATGGTGATAGGTTGGGCAATTGGGGGTCATGGCGCGGAATTCGTAGCCTTCTTTTTTTGCCCACTTGATGATCGCCGGCAGAGCTTCGGCTGTGGTTTCCTTCGCATCGGAGTCGTGCATGAGGATGATGTTGTACTTCTCCGGATCGCAGCCGGCTTTCACGGATGCGATGATCCGCTTGGCCGGGACGCTGTTTGCGGAGGCGTCGGTGGAGTCCACGTTCCAGTCGTTGTACATGTAGCCTTCTTTCTGCACGAGTTTGACCAGATCCGTCATGATGCCTTTGCAGTAGCTGATGCTGACGGTATTCGAACTTCCGCCGGGGAAACGCATCGCAAAAGCATCATAGCCCAGGTCTTCCAGAAGCTTGTCGTGCATCTTTGTGACGTTCTCCATGAAGGCCTCCGTGGAATCGTAGATTTTGCTGTAGTCGTGGGAGTAGCCGTGGACCCCGATGGCGCAGCCGTCATCAAGCGCGCGCTGCAGGAGCGCGAGCTTCTTCGGGTCATTGCCGTAATCGATGACGAAGAAGGTTGCCGGGACCTTGTATTTCTCCAGCGTCTTCAGGATCCTCTTCGTGACTTTCGTGCTGGGACCGTCGTCGAAGGTGAGATAGATGACGCCTTTTTTCAGTTTGTTCGGCTCGCCCTTGACTGTGACGGTGCGCACGGCGGTCGCCTCATTTCCGTAGGAATCGGAGACCTTATATTCGATCTCGTAATCCCCTTTGTTGTACATGTCGACGTAGCCTTTCGACTCCACATTCCATGTCACATCTCCGTCAGAATCGTCGATGGCTTTGACGCCCGGGTCTTCAAAAATCTCGCTGGCAAACACAGTCAGATGATCGCCCTTCAGAAGCGTGATCTCAGGAGGCTCCTTGTCTATGACGTTGACGGTCCGCTCTGCAGTGGCGGTCTTCTCGAGATAGTGAACGGTGTAGATGACTTTGTAAGATCCGACGCAGCTGTCGTCGACCTGCGAATCGATGTCGATGTGGCTGCTGATATCGTGGAACGCGAAACTAGCCGTTGCGCCGGGCTCTTCGTACCCGCTCTTCATAGTGACTTCCATGACCTTGTCGCCCTGCAGCGAGATTTGCGGCGTCGTGTACATATACAAACCAAAAGCACCGCCGGCAATGACGAGCAAGATCAGGAAAACAATAAGAAATTTAACCCATTTTCTAGATTTTTTCTGTCGATCCTTCATGATGTCTGTACCCCTTTCCGGGAGACATTATACCACAAAAACAGGACCCCGCATCAGCAGAGTCCCGAATTTGTTTTCTTTGATTCTGTTCAGAAATAAATCTGCTCAGATATTACTCCTCGTCGTTCTTCTCGATCTTGCGGATGGCCTTCGTCCGGATCTCCTCGCAGATCTGGTTCACGAAATCACCGAGCGGGCAGACGCCTTCGTCGCCGGCATAACGGGAGCGGACGGATACCGCGCCGTTCTCAGCTTCCTTGGCGCCGAGGACCAGCATGTAAGGAACTTTCTCGACCTGCGCCTTGCGGACTTTATATCCGATACGCTCGCTGGAGTTGTCGATCTCAACATCGACGCCGTTTCTGCGCAGTTCCTTACGGACTTCTTCAGCGTAGTCTGCGACCTTGTCGGAAATCGGCAGGATCCTGACCTGTTCAGGACAGAGCCATGTCGGCAGATTGCCGGCATACTTCTCGATGAGCCATGCCAGAGTACGCTCATAGCATCCGATGGATGTCCGGTGGATGATGTACGGACGCGCCTTTTGTCCGTTGCTGTCGATGTAGTACATGTCGTAGCGCTCCGCCAGGAACATATCCAGCTGGATGGTGATCATTGTGTCTTCCTTGCCGTAGACGTTCTTCGCCTGAATATCAAGCTTCGGTCCGTAGAAGGCAGCTTCGCCTTCTTCCTCAGTATACTCGAGGCCGATCTCATCCAGGATTTCGCGCATCAGATCCTGCACGCGGTTCCAGGATTCGGCGTCGCCCAGATAGTGGTCGGCGTCATTCGGATCCCACTTGGAGAATCTGTATGTCACATCTTCTTCGAGACCCAAAGTGGTCAGGCAGTATCTCGCCAGGTCTACGCAGCCCTTGAATTCATCGCGGATCTGCTCCGGCGTGCAGACCAGATGTCCCTCGGAAATGGTGAACTGGCGCACGCGGGTAAGTCCGTGCATCTCGCCGGCCTGCTCGTTTCTGAACAGGGTCGAAGTCTCACCCATGCGGTAGGGCAGGTCGCGGTAGCTCTTCTGGCGCGCCTTATATACATAGTACTGGAACGGGCAGGTCATCGGACGCAGTGCATAGACATCTGCATCTGTGTCATGCTCGATCAGGTTCAGATCCTGTACCCCGCGGATCTCATCGGATCTGTCTTCTGCAGCCATGATCTCGTCCATGCTGTCGTAACCCAGCAGGAACATGCCGTCTCTGTAGTGGTACCAGTGGTCGGAGATTTTGTAGAGGGTCGATTTCGCCATCAGCGGTGTGCGGGTGCGCACGTAACCCCATTCATATTCCTCCAGGTCCTCAATCCAGCGCTGCATCTTCTGGATCACTTTCGTTCCCTTCGGCATGAAGAGCGGCAGACCCTGGCCGACGACATCCACAGTCGTGAACAGTTCCATCTCGCGGCCCAGCTTGTTGTGGTCGCGGTTCTTGATGTCGGCCAGATACGCCAGGTATTCTTTGAGCTCGTCTTTCTTCGTGTAGGCTGTACCGTAGATTCTGGTGAGCATCTTGTTCTTCTCGTCGCCTCTCCAGTAAGCTCCGGAACTCGATGTCAATGCAAAGGCTTTCAGCGGCCGTGTGCTCATGAGGTGCGGTCCCGCGCACAGCTCTACAAAGTCGCCTTGCTTATAGAAGGAAATCTCTTCGCCCTCCGGCAGGTCTTCGATCAGCTCGACCTTGTAGGGCTCATCCTTTTCTTTGTACATGGCTATGGCGTCTTCTCTGGACATGGTGAAGCGCTCCAGCCTGTCGCCTTTCTTGATGACCTTCTTCATTTCAGCTTCGATCTTGTCCAGATCCTCTCTGCTGAGAGGCGGGATATCAAAGTCATAGTAGAAGCCGTTATCGATCGATGGTCCGATGGCCAGCTTGGCGTCCGGGTACAGGTTCTTGACTGCTTCCGCCAGAACGTGGGAGCAGGTGTGTCTGTACGCCTTCTTGCCTTCGTCTGAGTCAAAGGTCAGAATGTTCAGCTCGCAGTCTTTATCGATGATGGTTCTCAGGTCGGCCGTTTCTCCATCGATCTCTGCCAAGCAGGCAGCTCTGGCAAGGCCTTCGCTGATGTCACGGGCAATGTCATAAGCCGACATCGCTTCCGCGTATTCTTTCGTGCTTCCGTCTTTCAGTGTGATGATCAATTCTTTTGTCCTCCAATCATTTTTTCTGTACTCCGCCTGGGGAGCAAAAACAAAAATCCCTCCCGGCAATCTGTCAGAAGGGACGCATACTTTCAGGTATCCGTGGTTCCACCCATCTTCCGAAGCGCTCTATTCGGCTTCGGCACTCATTTCGGCTTTTCACGCGGCCAGCGGGCAGGATTGGTGCCGCTCGGAGGTGGTCTTCGGCTTGCCTGTGTCTGAGATGATTCCAGCATCCATCTCTCTCTGGAAGGCACATTGGCCAGCGTACTGTCCTCGTCAACGCTTTACTCATGCATACTAACACCCGGAGGGGCAAAAGTCAATGAAAAACCCCTCGCCGATGTCAGCAAGGGGGATGCAGTTACAGGCGTGAAGATATAACATTCTTCAGCACATCATAGTTCTGCTCCAGCGTTTCGACCCGCTCCTCCAGATTCCGGTATGATTTGTACGTATCCGGGATCACTTCGGAATGGATCTTCAAAAGCGGTGCGACTTCATTTTCCATCAGCAGCATGAAGCGGGTTTCAAACGCGTCAAACCGTTCATTGATTCTCCGGTCAAAGGTTTCGATCGCATCTGCGAAACGTTCGTCCATGACCTTGTTCAGCCGATTTTCCGCATCTGTGAAGCGTTCATCCATGACCTTGTTCAGCCGATTTTCCGCATCTGTGAAGCGTTCATCCATGACCTTGTTCAACCGCTTTTCCGCATCTGTGAAACGTTCGTCCATGACCTTGTTCAACCGCTTTTCCGCATCTGTGAAACGGTCATCAAGCCTCTCGTCAATCGTCTCTCGAATCCATTTTTTGTCATTACTGTCTAACATATCAACACTCTCCCTTCCTGCCCCTTATCCAAAATGTAAACTGATTATACACCCCGAAACCGGTAGGTCAAGGCGTTTCGAAATATACACAAAAAAACATATAAATACTCGTAGTTTGTTACTTTTTCGCATCAAAAAACTACGGGTTTTGTTCCCATTCAGCAGAAACATTTGCTAAAATAAAACACAGAAACAGCATCATGCAAAAGCAGGAAAAAGGAGAATGATCATGGCAAGAGAAAAAAGTCTTTGGGAAATATATACGGACGAGCAGAGAACGGAGATGGAGAACTTGTGCATCTGCTATAAGGATTGTCTGAACCGGGGCAAGACCGAACGCGAATGCGTGAGTATTTCCATCGAAATGGCGGAGCAGGCGGGCTACCGGAATCTGGCCGACTGCATCGCGGAGGGCGCGAAACTGAAGGCAGGCGACAAGGTCTACGCCCAGTACAACGGCAAGACACTGGTGCTCTACCACATCGGGGAGGAGCCGATCGAAAAGGGCATGAACATTCTGGGCGCCCACATCGATTCGCCGCGCATCGACGTCAAGCAGAATCCGCTCTATGAGAGCAACGGGTTCAGCTACTTTGACACGCACTATTACGGCGGCATCAAGAAGTACCAGTGGGTCACGATCCCGCTTGCCATCCACGGCGTCGTCATCAAGAAAGACGGAACAAAGGTCGATATCGTCCTGGGCGAAAACGAGGACGAACCGGTCTTCGCGATCACCGATCTGCTCATTCATCTGGCAGGCAAACAGCTGGAGAAGAACGCAAGGGAAGTCATCGATGGCGAAGGTCTCGATCTGCTGATTGGATCCGTTCCGGCACCGAAAGCAGGCGATGACGCGGACCTGACAGACGAAGAAAAGAAGCTGGCCAAGACGCCGCTGAAGGCGAAGATGCTCAGCATTTTCAAAGAGAAATACGACATTGAGGAAGAGGACTTCCTGTCGGCGGAGCTGGAAATCGTTCCCGCTGCAAAGGCAAGAGATCTCGGTTTCGACAGCAGTATGATCATGTCCTACGGGCAGGACGACCGGATCTGCGCCTTCACTTCACTGCTGGCCATGCTGCACATTGACACCCCTAAGCGTACTGCCTGCTGTCTCTTAGTGGATAAAGAGGAAGTCGGAAGCCAGGGCGCCAGCGGCATGCAGTCCAGATTCTTTGAGAACATGACCGCGGAGCTGCTGTCCCTGATGGGATATCCGTCGGCGATTTCCCTGCGCCGCGTGATGCAGAATTCGACCATGCTGTCCTCGGATGTCAGCGCGGGATTTGATCCGATGTTCGCAGACGTCTTCGACGCGAAGAACGCAGCCTTCCTGGGCAAAGGCGTTGTCTTCAACAAGTTTACGGGAGCCAGGGGAAAGAGCGGCTCCAACGACGCCAATCCGGAATTCATGGCGGCCATCCGCCGCATTCTCGATGAAAACGAAGTGCAGTTCCAGACCGCTGAGCTCGGCAAAGTCGACGTAGGCGGCGGCGGAACCATCGCCTACATTATGGCCAACTACGGCATGGAAGTCATCGACTGCGGCCTGGCCGTGCTCTGTATGCACGCGCCCATGGAGATCTCCAGCAAAGCCGACATTTACGAAGGTTTCCGCGGCTACAAAGTGTTCCTGGAGAACATGACGAATATTTACAAATAATATGAGAGGACAGAACCAGAGCTACCAACATGTGGTCCACACATTCGGACCATTATATAACGAAGACTCCCGGATCCTGATCCTGGGATCGATCCCATCCCCTGCGAGCCGGGAGGTGGGATTTTACTATGGGCACCCGCGGAACCGGTTCTGGCAGATGCTGGCCGATCTGTATGGGATGCCTTTGCCTGAGAGTATTGAGGAGAAGAAAGCGCTCGTGCTTGCGCACGGGCTGGCCCTGTGGGATGTGATCGAGGAGTGCGACATCATCGGCGCGTCAGACAGCAGCGTGAAGAATGCCGTGCCGACGGACATCCCGTCGCTGCTGGGCAAGACGCAGGTCCAAACGATCCTGTGCAACGGCGCGCTGTCGAAGAAGATATATGATCAGTACCAACTTCCGCGGACCGGGATCCCGGCACGGAAAATGCCGTCGACCAGCCCGGCCAACGCCGTCTGGTCGCTGAAGCGGCTGAAGGAGGAGTGGGGGAGATCGCTGATGCGGTGAAGAATCTGCCTGTTTTGACAAAAGCATGTTGAGGGTGGAATAATAGATGTACGACTGACAGAGGAGGAAGAGAAAATGAGGCAACAGAGTAACGGCAGAATGAGCAAGGCAGCAATAGGTCTGATGGTCGTATTTTTTATTGGCGCGCTGGCGTTTGTGATGGCGCCGGAGGAGGTTTGCGCGGAGACAGCAACCGCAGGTTCCTGGCAGGAACTGCAGAATGAACTTGGTACGCTCGATAACACCACGATCCAATTAAGTGAGTATTGCACCGCGGCTGAAAATGACACCTGTCTGATCGTGCCGGAAGGCAGGAACATTACGCTGGATCTAAACGGGAGAACGATCAACCGCAATCGGTCCAATGGAGATTGGAGCAACTTGGAAAATGGTGTTGTCATGAAAGTGTACGGAACCCTCGAGATTACGGACTCCGTTGGATGGGGCGTGATCACCGGAGGGTATGGACAATCCGGAGCATGTGTAGTGTCCGGCGGGTCTCTGACAGTGAAGGGCGGAACGATTACAGGCAATTTCGCGTACGGCGGCGCAACCGTTAATGTTGTGAATAACGGCACATTCATACTGGATGGAGGCTCCATATCTCAAAACCGGTCAGACGGCTGCGGCGGTGTGTCCATCAACAATGGATCTTTTGAGATGTTGAGTGGGGAAATCAAAAACAATGAGTCTTATTATGTCAGCGCTGTGAACATAGAAAAGGGGACATTTGTTATGCAGGGGGGCAAAATCAGCAATAATACCGGTGAAGCGTACTGGCCCAGGAGTATAAATGCCCAGGTCGCGCTTGACAACGAGAACGCGGTCTTCGAACTGAACGGGGGAACCATTGAAGGCGCAGGAGTCCATACGGAAGACCCGTCTTACGATAATAGTGCCGGCGTTATGCTCGGTTCCGGCACTTTGAAACTATCCGGGGAGCCTGTTTTTCACTGTAAGGATTATGCGGATTTATATCTGGCAGAGGGAAAAACCATCGATGTGACCGGCGAACTGGGTGACGAGCTCTCGCTGAATGTTCTGACAGAAGAAACACCGGAGGAAGGAAATCCCGTCACCATCACCAGCGGGCTCGAGAGCAACGGAGACATATTTAACTTCAGTAGCTATGAAGAGTATGGCGTTGGAGAGAACGATGATGGTGAAGCGGTGTTCGGCATTCCGGCGGAAAAGATCATCTACAAGGCAGGCATCGGCACCGGAAATGATGTGGTCAGGAGAGGAATCAAAGACTGGTCATATTCCCTTCCGGATTACCTGTTCACTCCGCCCGACGGAATGGAATTCACCGGGTGGAAATTCTGGCTGCAACCGGCGGTCCATGAGCCGGGAGAGACGTTTGATTTGACCCGGGAAGAGAGAATCACCGCGCAGTACGAATGTATGGAGCACGAATGGATGGAACCGGAATACGAATGGTCAAATGATAATTCAACGGTTACCGCGAAACATACATGCTCAGTCGATTATAAAACAGAGACCGAAACGGTGCCTGTGACATTAGAGGTTGACGAACCCACATGCGAAGAAGGCGGTCTCAAAACCTGGACTACAGAAGAATTCGAAAACGAAGACTTCGAGGAGCAAACCAAAACCGAAGACCTTGATGCCCTCGGCCATAAATGGGGCGCGTGGAAGGTGACGAAAAAGGCAAACGCCCTGACGAAAGGTCTCAAACAGAGAGTCTGCTCTCGTGACACATCTCACGTGCAAAAGCAGACCATTCCGGCGACGGGCGTCAGCGGAACGCTCATGGCGAAAATGACAACAAAGGGCAGCAAAGGCCTAAAAGTCAGCTGGACAAAGGTCAAGGGGGCAGAAGGCTACGACATCTTCTTCGCGCCTTGCAACGTAGGGAGTAAGCAGACTCCCTGCAAGAAAGTCAAAACCATCAAAGGCAACAAGACCTTCGCATGGTCCAAGACCGGCCTGAAGAAACAGACCGCCTATAAAGTCTACGTGAAAGCCTTTGCAGCAAAGAATGGCAAGAAGACCTACATCCGGACCAGCCCGGCCATGCACGCGTTCACATCAGGATACGACAAGCACTACACGAATGCGAAAGCCGTGACGCTCAAGAAGACAGCAGTCGCACTCAAAAAAGGCAAGACATACACGATCAAGGCAAACGTCACGAAACTGAAACCTAAGAAGAAACTGATGGCGAAGGGCCATGCAGCGAAGCTGCGCTACCTCAGCAGCAACAAGAAGATCGCGGTCGTCAGCAAGTTCGGCAAGATCACCGCAAAATCCAAAGGCACGTGTACGATATACGTCTACGCGCACAACGGCTTAAGAAAGAACATCAAGGTGACCGTTAAATAGTGTTTTGGAAACGAACGAACGGAGAGGCTGTTGCATTAGACAAGTGAATTGTCTGGGCAACAGCCTCTTTTTCAGCCCTGATTCAGGCAGCTTTAGTCCCGAGATCTCTCTGCCGGCGGCG
>CADADV010000031.1 GCA_902786815.1 uncultured Eubacteriales bacterium | reverse complement strand
ATGCCATTTTTCATGAAAATGAGCACACCGTTTCCGATGTGCTCATTTCTTCAGGTTTCCCGTCCTCCGCCAATGCCTCTATCTTAATGACATTGCCCGGGATCCGGGCGTAGTTTTTTTATTCGTGTTTCTATTGAATCATCTTCCGATCTCACAGCTCAGCGAGCGTACGCCTTCTATGGATTCCATAAACGATGTGAGTTCGGTCAGCGTCATGCTGGCATTCATACGCAGCGTGTATTCCAGCGTGGCGGTACCGTCATCCTGAAAAGACACCTTGTTCGAGATAATATGCATTTTGTTTTCCTCGAGATACTCGGCAAGAGCTTTTTTGAACGTCCTCGCATCTGTTACTGTACAGCTGATTTTTCCTATGACCATCGAATCTACACCAACAGTAAACCGGTGCATCAGGATCTGTATAAGCGCAACGATAATCGTTCCTTCCAGTCCGATAATATACATGCCGGAGCCGATCGCAAGTCCGATACTGGCGGTCGCCCATATACCTGCTGCAGTCGTCAGGCCGCGTACATTGCTGCCGTTTCGGAAAATTATGCCCGCGCCGAGGAAAGAAATGCCGCTTACAACCTGTGCTGCAATACGAGCCGGATCTGTTTCCCGCGTTCCGAATAATGCCCCTGATTCGGAGGCCAGATCAACAAATCCGTATTTTGACACGATCATTGTAAGCGCTGCGGCGCAGCATACGATGATGTGTGTACGCACACCGGCTTCTTTCAGGCGTTTTGTCCGTTCAAAACCGATGCAGGCGCCGCATATGCATGCGGTCAAAAGCCTGGCAAAGAATTCAACATATTGTATCAGAGAAAACTGTTGTAACAATTGTCCCGCCAGCGTCGTCATAGGAATACCACCTTTCTGTAGAGAGGCGAACGAGAATCTCTGACAGCGCAAACGTTTACGCTTTTGTGCAATAAATCATAGCACCGAAGTCCCGGCTTGTCAACCGTTTATCTGAAAGCGGAGTATAATTATCTCTTGCGTATATTTAGATCCCTGAAAGGCCGATTATATGCGGATATCTGCCCAGACAGCGTTGTGATCCGACAATTCGGAAAGCTCCGCCTCGCGCAGCGGCGAATCTGGCCGCGCCCAATCGCAATCAGAGAGAACGGTTGAGACCATACCGTGCCTTACGCAGGTCACTCCTCGTCCAAATATCCAGTCAAGGTGCAGATTGAGAACGCCGCCGCCTGTAGGTCTGCGTCTTGTCGGGAGTCTTTCGCCGTTCAATGAACGATATTCAAATCCCATCTGTTCTGCACATGTGAAAAGCAGCTCCCGTTGTGTGGGGTCAGTTATAATACCACAGGACTGCTGCCTGCGGTACGCTTCCAGAGCAGCCGCTTCGCTGTAGTCAAAAGCATTGGTGTTGAAATCTCCCCCAATAAGGATCGGCATCTCACCGAACAATTCAGCCGCTCTCCCGAACACTGCCCTGCACTGCGCTTCCCGTATTGTCGGGGAAGTTCGGTTTTCCAGATGGACACAGACCGCACCGATCCGTCTCCCGGCAATATCCAGCTCGCAAAAAAGGGCGACACGAGTACCGATACGCTTCTGACTGTCAAAAAACCAGTTGTAGCCCTCCGGCAGATAAAGAGATTCCGCGCGGACAATCGGCCAGCGGGAAAACAACGTATTTCCCTCATAGCCTTTCCGGTCGTTCGGGTTGACCAGCTCAATGAACTCCAGCGCGTAGGCATAATTAAACCCGAGCGCTTCGGCGATCTCACGCGATGCATCCAGATTTCGGCTTCGCTCCGTACCGTCATCTAGTTCGTTTCCGAACAGGATATCCGCATCTCTCAACTCGGGGCATTCGGAGAGGAATGATAGAATCTCTCGGATTCGAGTCCCGTGTTCCACATTGAAAACCGCGGCACGCAATATATCGGCGGTTTCCTGCGGAGGCGTAATCAGATTGAAGCACTCCGGATTCCCGAACTGCGGAATCCGGCTTATGACACCGGCCTGTCCTTCATATGGGATCCGTTCAGCCAGTCTGATTCTTTCGTAATATGGGATCGCATCCATGTCGGCACCTCCTTGTGAAATGAACACAGTATAGCAGAGAGAACCCGTTTTGCAAAGGCTGAATATGTAATCGTTTTCGCTTCTTTTGCGCCATATTGTTTAGGATACTCTCCCGTTAATCGATATTGCCCCATTTTTTCTGCTGATATGTGCGTCTTTTTGCATTTTTATCAGGTTTTTCCGTTTTGCTTACATGTAACGTTATCTTTTGATTTGTGCGAATTAGATAAAGTTTTCTCGCATCTAAACCAAAAATTAGATTATGTGATTGACAACAAGACCCGTTCGTGGTACTATAAATGCGTAAATAGCGCAAACGTTTGCGCTCGCAAGGAGGCGTACAAATGATCAAGGCAGTCATGTTCGATATGGGCGGCACTCTCGAGGATCTGTATTCCGACGAGAGGAATGACAAAGCTACCGCCCACGCCCTGTATGAGATTCTGAAAAGACACGATATAGACGTCCCATATGAGGCGGAGCCGCTTTGGGATATCGTTGGCGCAGGTATTCAGGCGTATAAGAAACATTCCGAGCTCACTTTGATCGAACTGAAGCCGGAAGAAATCTGGTGCGACTGGGGGTTCAAAGACGTGCCGGTCGACCGCGAGAAGCTTGCCGAGATCAGCGAGGAGATCGCACATATGTGGGAGACCACTTTCTATGACCGTCGGCTGCGGGAACATGCCGCAGAGATGCTGAAGGCTCTGAAAGAAGACCTCAACATGCACGTTTCCGTCGTCAGCAACACCGGAAGCCTTTTCCAGGTATTCTCCACACTTAAAAACTACGGTGTTCGCCAGTACTTTGATGAGATCACGCTTTCTTCAATCGTCGGCTACCGGAAACCGCACCCCAATATTTTCCGCATCGCCTGCGCTCAGGCCGGCCTTGATCCTTCCGAATGCGCGTTTGTCGGCGATACACTCTCCCGCGATGTTGTCGGTCCGCGGAAAATGGGATTTGGGCGCGTTTTCAAGATCAACTCGTTCCTGACGCCGCAGAAAGACATCGGCAAGTTCTCAGTCGAACCCGATTATCAGATCACCGACATCTACGATGTGTACACGCTGTTGAAGAAAGAGCGCGAACAGGCCTAATGTGATTCGCATCAGTTCAACCAATATTTACGGAGGTCCGAATATGGCAAAGAATAGATGGAAGCGTCCTCCGATGACGAAGGAAAGGTTAAAAAACCAGATCCAAAACGTGATCGGCAACCCGTTCAACGTGATCGTTCTGATTACACTGCTCATGCTGTTCATCTTTATCGTCATCCCCCTTCTGACGATGGTGCTGAACACCTTTACCGTTACAAGAGGATCCGCCGAAATGGCAAGACGTGTCGACCCCGGAGTAATGCCGGGCGACTATTCGATCTGGGCATGGAAGTTCCTGTTCGGATCGGAGAACTTCGTTTCCACCGGTAACATGGGGCTTCGCGGGACACAGATTTATACGAATCTTTTAGAGCCTCTGTTCCATTCGCTGACGATCGGATTCTTTGTCACCGTGATCTCGGTACCTCTCGGCGCTTTGATGGCGTGGCTGCTGGTCCGTACGGATATTCCCTGCAAGGGGCTGCTGTCCGCGCTGATCCTGGTCCCTTACATGATCCCGTCATGGTGCAAAGCCTTGTCGTGGCTGAGCGTGTTCCGGACGCCGAAGTACGGCGGATATTACGGACTTCTGACAGGTCTCGGTATTCCGGTTCCGGAATGGCTGGCGTACGGGCCCATTGCGATCATTCTTGTAATGGTGCTCCATTACTACGCATTTTCATTCATTATGGTGTCCGGCGCGCTGCGTTCAATCAACTCCGAACTCGAGGAAATGGGCGAAATCCAGGGCGCCAGCAAAGCACAGATCCTTAAGAGCATTACGCTGCCGCTGGTGCTTCCCTCCATCCTCTCAGCAACGATCATGACGATCAGCAAGTCCATCGGCACCTACGGTGTTGCGGCGCGTCTCGGCAATACGATCCAGTATTTCGTCATGGCTACGAAGATGAAGTACTTCCTGGAATCTCAGCAGACCGCTGCGGTCGGCTACATCTTCTCCATGCTGATGATCGCGCTGGCGGCCGGTACGATTCTGATCAATCAGAAACTGATCGGCACACGGAAATCCTATGCTACGATCGGCGGCAAGGGCACACGCTCGAATCTGATTCCTCTCGGAAGTTCCAAGTGGCCGATGCTGATTCTGCTGACCGTATTCATCATTCTGGCCATGTTCATGCCGCTGTTCTTCCTCGTTATGGAATCGTTCCAGATCGTCCCCGGCAAGGGATACCATCTCGATAACCTCTCCCTTTACGCGTGGATCGGCAGTCTTGAAAATGCGCCGAACGAGCAGTTCAATCAGTCCGGTCTGTTCCGCAATGTCGAATTCTTCCGTTCGCTGTGGAACACGGTTAAGCTTTCTATCCTCGGTTCTCTGATCACCGCCGTGTTCGGCCAGTTCTTCGGGTACATCACCACCCGCGGCAGAGGAAAATGGTACGGCAATGCGGTCGAGCAGCTGATCTTCATTCCCTACCTGATGCCGGGTGTTGCGTTCGCCGCGATCTACTATTCTCTGGCAAGCAACTATATCCCCTCTCTGGTCGGGTCGTTCATGCTGATACTCATCGTTTCCGTCGTCAAGCACTTCCCGTTTGCAAGCCGGTCCGGTTCGTCGAACATGATGCAGATCTCCGTCGAGCTGGAGGAGGCGGCCACAATCAACGGCGCCGGGTTCTGGCGGAGGATCCTTAGTATCGTAATACCCCTCGCAAAGGGCGGTTTCCTGTCGGGTTTCCTCCTCTCCTTCATAAGTATTGCAAAGGAACTCGACCTGATCGCGATCCTGATGACGAATTCGGAAAACTACACCCTGTCGTTCCTGTCCTTTAACTATTCAAAAGAAGCAATGCCTCAGGTGGCGGATGCGATCTGCATCATCATCATTGCATTCATCCTGATTACGAATAGAATTGCCGACAGGTTTGGCGGAAACGTCAGCAAGAGCATGTAACCTCATCGAACGGTTGAAGAAAGGATAATATCATGAGCAAGATCGTATTAAGCCACATTGATAAATATTACGGCGAAAATCACGTCCTGCGCGACATCAATCTCACGATCGAGGACGGCGACTTTATGACGCTTCTCGGGCCCTCCGGCTGCGGTAAAACTACCACTCTGCGAGTAGTTTCCGGGCTCGAAAAACCGCAGAAGGGTACCATGACCATCGACGACCGTCCGGCCATTGATGCAGACAAGGCATTCTACGAGGCTCCCGCGAAGCGCGGACTGAATCTCGTATTTCAGAGCTATGCATTGTGGCCTCACATGACGGTCTTCCAGAACGTTGCGTTTGGTCTGAAAATCAAAAAGATGAAGAAGGCCGAAATCGAAGAAACGGTCATGCGCGCACTGAAGACCATGCGCATCGAGGAATACCGCGACCGTTATCCCAACGAATTGTCCGGCGGTCAGCAGCAGCGTGTTGCCATTGCCCGTGCGATCGCATCAAGCCCGAAGCTTCTGCTGCTTGACGAGCCTCTTTCCAACCTCGACGCACGGCTTCGTATCGATATGCGCGCCGAACTGAAGCGTCTGCACAAGGAAACCGGCACGACGATCATCTATGTCACTCACGATCAGGTTGAAGCTCTGACGATGTCCACCAAAATCGCGCTGTTCAAGGAAGGCGAGATCTCCCAGATTGACACGCCACTGGGCCTGTATACGAACCCGATCGATCTGCAGGCTGCGGACTTCATCGGAAACCCTCGCATCAACTTCATCAATGCCAGAGGTTTTTACAACGGTGACACGCTGACGGTCAAAAGTGAGTTCGGCACCTATGTATATCCCCACAACACGGTAAAGACCGATGAGGAGATCCCCGAGAACGAAGAATTCGACTGCATACTCGGTCTGCGCCCCGAAATGGTGGATATCTATACCGAGGATCCGCATCACAAGAATACGGTGGAAGCCAGGATCTACGCCAATCAGCCCGCAGGCAGTGAAACGCTTGTCACGCTCACCGTTGGCAGCACCGAGTTCCTGGCAATCCAGGTCGGTCTGGTAGAGTATGATATGAACCAGAAAGTATATATTGTCCTGCACCCCGGCCGTATGAATGTATATAACAAGAAAACCGGACGTTTGATTAAATATGCAAAAGCCAAGCATAAAGCAGGTATCGACGACTGACATACGAAGATAAACCGCAGACATGAGAAAGGAACGATACGCATGAAAAAGTTTTTGGTACTTCTCTGTTCGATTCTTCTGCTCTTCACGACATTTGCATGCTCAAGCAACAATGGCGGAAACACCAATAATGATGACAACGTCGACTGGGAACACATGTCGATGGAAGAACTGTATGAAATGGCAAAGCAGGAGGGCGGCGTCGTAAAAATCTACGCAACTACCGCGGACGCGGAAACTGCCCGCAAGAAAATCGCCCGCGACTATCCTGATGTGAACTTTGAGTTTGTTTCCTGCGACACCAACACGATTAAGAGTCTTTTGGAGCGCGACTATGATGCGAACAAGGTCAATGCGGACGTCGTTCTGGTTAAAGATGCTTCTGGTGAAATCTACAATGGCCTTGTTGCATACGACATCCTGAAGATTTATTACCCCGAAACAATCTGCAAGCACATTGATCCGGATCTGCTGCAGTATGGTCTGCCTCTGTATTCCACATTCAATCCCTGGTTCTACAGCACTCGCGACTTCCCCGACGGAGTGCCTATCACGAGCTGGTGGGACATCGTCCAGGGTTATAACGTCGACACCAAGTCCTATAAGGATGCAAATGGAAAAGACACCCAGTATTGGACTGTATATACCAAGGACATCAAGGGTGCTTCCTACGCCGCCCTGTGGGCACAGTTGTTCGTTGACAGCGATCTGATGTTTGCACAGTACAAGGAACAGTACGGCAAAGACCTTGATATAACCTACACCGATAAGCTTCAGAACGATACGTTCAAGAATCTTCCCGAGAACAACGCAGGCGTCGAACTGTTCTGGCGTTTTACACAGATGCAGACCTATGAGCAGGCTGATGGCGATGCTGTGGCGAACGCGGTGGATCTTTCCGTCAATGGCCCGACGATCGGTCTCTGCTCTGCCTCCAAGCTGGATAACCGCGACAGCAGCGGTATGCAGATCGGCTGGGTAACAGGTCTTTCTCCCTATACCGCGCAGAATGCGGCAAGCTATGTATATGTTGCAGGCAACTGCGATAACCCTGCAGGCGCACGTCTCTACATCAACTATATCATGGGCGGTGACGATGGTCAGAGCGGCTGCTATCAGACCTTCGATAAGCTCGGCCACTGGTCCGTGCGAGACGATGTGGTATTCGAGAAATCTGGCGTTGAAGAGAAAGATGTCGGTCTGAAGGCTCCTGATATGAAAGAGATCTACAACTACTTCGTCAGTGTCCAGAGCTACTGGGACCTCTGGACGAGTTGGAGATAACGGGACCCGATCATCTGGGAGACGCAGTATGGCAAAGAAACAATCCAATCTGGATCGAAAACTGGATTCTTTTGCGCGAGTCACGTTTATCGGGGCAGACGGAAGGCCGAAAAGCGCCGTTTGGCTCTATGCCTTTATGCTCTCGATCCTTTTTGGACTCCTGTTCGTTGCCGCTTATCTCGCATTTGGATTCCTGTTCGGGAGAAATGCGGACGCCGGAATCGGCACAATCGTTTTGCATGCCCTGGTCAGTGCGGTTGCCGGCAGTATTCCCGCGATCCTGCTTGCCGTATTGTTAAAAAAAGAAAAAAAGGCTCTCACCGCGTATGCCTATGTGTGGCTGGCGGTACTGTTCGTGCTGTCGCTTATTATGGGACTCCTGTTGTGTGACTGGAAAAGCGGCACCGGTTGGGCGGATTTTTTGACGCTAGCCACAATCGTGTACTTTCCTTCCCTTCTTGCTATTCTCATTGGCGGCATTCCTTCCTGGATTCTGTACCGTCGGGAATGCAGGCGCCTGAATGAGATAGGCAGGCGCGCTTCAGACCGCCCGACCTATTACAATTCATGAATCATGCTGGAAATATTCTTCTGCAACGTAGGTGACGGAGACTCGATTCTATTGCGGGAAATGCGCTCCGGCACGGCGGTCTATAACGTCCTGGTCGACTGCGGCAGGCCGTTTCTTGAGCCAAAACAGGGTTCGCTCCGCAAAGAGGCGATTTATTATCTCAAAGCGCGCGGTGTGACGCACATCGACAGGATGTACCTTTCACATCTGCACATCGATCACATCGGCGGTGCACAGCGCATACTGAATGAGATCAACACCGACCGTCTCCTATCCCTGTATCTCCCGCCGAATGACGCAGGATGGGTCATGCCCCCGTTCGACTCCGTCGATAAAACAAAAAACGGACTTGTCCAGCTATTGAACGTCTTTCACGATGTAACGCGGACCGCGGCTCTGCGCGGGTGTGCGTGCGAGCCCGTCCGCCCCGGAATGGAAATACTGACCGACCGGCTTTCGGTAGAAACGATTCTCCCCAGGGAGCCGGTTATCTCCCTGCAGGAACGTGTGTTCGACGCTCTGTATCAGGGCGGACCGGTCGATGGGGATGAGTGGTTCCGGGCGGCGAAGCAGCGCAATGTGTCCAGCGTGATGCTGCGTTTTACCTATGCGGGACGCAGCGTTCTGTTGACCGGAGACCGGTTTGCGGCCGATTGGGAAAACGAAGCGCCTTTACACTGCGATGTACTGAAACTGCCGCATCACGGCGATGAAAAATCCATGACAGCGCCGCTTTTGAATTCAATGATGCCTCACTACATGGTTATCTCGTGTCAGAACGACCCTACGGATAAAAAAGATCGCCCAAATGCCGGGGTCGTTTCTCTTCTGCAGAGCACCGGAGGCCAGGTTTTATGCACGGAAAACAAACCGCTGCCGACGAAAAAAGCTGCGACGTATAACGGCATCTGCATCACAATCGAAGAAGATGGCACGATTTCATGTAGTACAGAATAACGAAGCATTTTCCGCCTTTGAGCGGGATGTGATAAACGGAGGATCAAGATTACAATTCGAGGAGGATAATCATGAAAAAGCTACTTTCACTCATGCTCGTTCTGCTGATGGTCCTGTCGATGGTCGCATGCTCGAACAAGCAGACTCCTGTCGAACCCGACAATCCCTCAACAGAAACCGAGTATGAAGGTCTTGCTCTGAACATTAAGAACAAGACCGGCAAAACGATCAATGAGGTGTACATCTATCCGACTGGCGGCGAAAAAGGCAACAGCGTTGTAGAAGCCGGCTGGAAAGACAAGGACGCAGACGGCGAGAACTACGAGCAGTTTATCTATATCGTCCGTGAAAAGGGCGCTGAGATGGAGATGTACGTAGTATTCGAAGATGGCTCTGATATGACCTGCAATGTCGGGACGCTTGCCATGTATGACAAGCTCTCCATGAAGGGTCCTACTGCGGATGATCTCAAGCATGAGCCGAATGATGACGAAGCCGAAGCGGCGCTTATGAACTCTCTGGTCGCACTCGGGAAAACGTCCGACAACTTCTATCCCGGTTATGAACTAATTCCTGTCGAGCTGAAAAACAAGACCGGCAAGGGCATTACTGAACTGTACTTCTACGAAGAGGGCGGCAACCCGAAGGCCTATAATAACGTGATCGACTATCTGTATGCCGAAGACGGCACTCGCATGGATGTTCTGATGTCCGGCAAGGCAAAAGAAGGCGGCATGTATCTCTTCAAGTGCTTTATCCGTCCTCATTCTGACAACTACATGATTGATGTCGTATTTGACGACGGCATCAGTATCACCTATCCGATCACGGATTGGTTCAAAGCTGACGGCGACGGACACCTGCCCAACGAGATCTCTCTGAAAAACGCGGAAGATCCGGATGATATCAAAGTCCAGTATGACGACGGTGTACCCGAGCCTATCGATTACCTTGCTGAATCCCTCGCAAAAGGCTACGTTGTTGACCAGTGGTATCCGTCCTACGCGACCGTCGACGTCGATGCGGCAACTGTTGAGGCTCTGAGAGCTGCTCAGGCTATGATTCCCGTACCTGCGACCGAAGAAGAGGAGACTCCAGCCGAGAACACCGATACCTCAGCGGATGTTCCCGCCGGCTATACCGGACTTCACCTGATGATCAAGAACAAGTCCGGCAAGGACATCGCTAAGATCTACCTGTTCCCCAATGGCGAAGACAAGGGTAAGAATATCTTCAAGACCCTTGCCGAAGTGCTCCCCACCGAGGACGAAAGCGTTGAAGGCAAACCTCACGAGATCTATGTGTATGTGTTCCGTGAGACTGCCAAGCTCGAAGGCATGACGCTGCGTGTGCGCTATGCTGACGAATCCGAAGAGGATTTCGAGCTTAAGGCTCTTGAGGATTACACCGTGTTCACCATCAAGGAGAACGCAGCGGACTTCAAGCAGAAGGTCAGCGACGACGCAGAAGACATCGCGGCGATGAATGCTGTCGCGGCAGCAGGTGTCTCCACCGACGGTGTGACCTTCGAGCCGATCGGCTAACCGTTTTTAAATGAGCTTGCGGAGCGCGGCCGACGGTCCGCCTCCGCGGCTCTTCCCCAGCCCGCCGGACTGCTCTTCTAAATGAGAAAGCCGTCTGCGTTTCAATTGCATTCGCAAAAGGACGACGTTTGCCGCATCCGGATCAGCCGGTTCGGCAATGCGGCAAACGTCGTATTTATTATTGCCGCAGTCGTAAACGTTTGCGTTATGTTCTTGCAGGCCTTTTCGTACTGCGTCATCATTCCGCTTGTATAAGAGAGGTAGCTATGGAAAACTATTTCTGGATCGGCTTTATCGGAGCAGCTCTCGCCGGGCTCTATGCGCTGCTGCAAACGAAAAAGGTTCTGTCCTTCTCTGAAGGAACCGATGAGATGAAGAGGATCGCGGAGGCCATCCGCGAAGGTGCCGGAGCCTACCTGCAGCGCCAGTATAAAACGGTTCTTCCCGTGTTCGCTGTCGTATTTTTGATCCTTGCGGCGATGGCATTTGCCAGCAATGGCAGCCTGCTTTCGAAATTCACTCCTTTCGCTTTCCTGACGGGCGGCATTTGGTCCCTGCTCGCCGGATTCATCGGCATGAAGATCGCGACGAATTCAAATGCCCGTACCGCGCAGGCGGCTTCGGAAGGATTGAACCGGGGTCTTCGCGTGGCTTTCTCTGCCGGGTCCGTCATGGGATTCACCGTTGTTGCGCTTGGTATCCTGGACGTTACTCTGTGGTTCATTCTGCTTAAGTACGTCTTCCCCGTTCCCGATCCGCTTCCCGCCGGTGTTAAGTCCATTGATATGTACATTGGCAATATCATGGTCATGAACGGAATGGGCGCTTCTTTCATGGCGCTGTTTGCACGCGTAGGCGGAGGTATCTACACCAAGGCTGCTGACGTCGGAGCGGACCTCGTCGGAAAAGTCGAGAAGAAAATCCCAGAAGACGATCCCAGAAATCCGGCCACTATCGCGGACAACGTCGGCGACAACGTCGGCGATGTCGCCGGCATGGGGGCTGATCTGTATGAGTCCTATGTGGGAAGCATCCTCGCAACGTTTGCGCTCTCCGCCATCGGCGGATACGGTTTCCCCGGAATGTTCCTTCCTCTGATGCTTGCGGTTTCCGGAATCATCTGCTCAATCATCGGCGCACAACTCGTACGCGTTAAGGAAGGCGCTTCGCAGATGACTCTTCTGCGTACGCTCCGTACCGGCACATACACAGCGGCGATCCTGTCTGCGGTAGCAGCGCTGCCGCTGACATACTTCATCTTCCGCAACATTGACGGCGCAAGATGGTGGGGTATCTATATCGCCATCGTGTGCGGCCTCGTCGCGGGATGCCTGATCGGGTTCTTCACCGAATACTTCACCTCCGAATCCTACACTCCGACCCGGAATCTGGCCGCAACATCCCAGACGGGTTATGCGACCATCGTCATCGGAGGCATCTCACTCGGTATGGAATCCGCATTGACCTCTATCCTGATCGTATGCGCGGCAGTCCTTATCAGTTATATTGCGGCAGGCGGCACAGCAGAGCTTGTTGACGCAAACGGTCATTTCCTGCAGACCTTCAACCGCGGCCTCTACGGTATCGGCATCGCCGGTGTGGGCATGCTTTCCACTCTCGGTATTACTCTGGCGACCGACGCATACGGCCCCGTAGCAGACAACGCCGGCGGTATCGCGCAGATGGCTGGCATGGACCCTGTCGTCCGTGAGCGCACCGACGCGCTGGATTCTCTCGGCAACACCACCGCGGCAACCGGCAAGGGCTTTGCAATCGGTTCTGCGTCTCTGACTTCTCTTGCGCTGCTCGTTTCCTACGTGAACATCATCCAGGATAAGACGGATACGGTCCTGAACTTCTCCGTCATCAACCCGACTGTTCTGGTCGGTCTGTTTATTGGAGCGATGCTCGTGTTCGTGTTTTCCGCGGTCACCATGAACGGCGTCGAACGGGCCGCGCAGTCAGTGGTCCTGGAAGTGCGGCGCCAGTTCAGCGAGGTTCCCGGTATTCTGGAAGGCACGGCAACTCCCGAATACGCAAAGTGCGTTTCCATCTGCACAAAAGGCGCGCTGAAGGAGATGGTCGTACCGGCTGTCATGGCTGTCATCGTTCCGATTGTTTCGGGCCTGATTCTCGGCCCGACCGGTGTGGTTGGTCTTCTCGCAGGTGTCTCCGTTGCAGGTTTCGCCGTCTCTGTTTTCATGTCCAACGCCGGAGGCGCATGGGACAACGCGAAGAAATACATCGAAGAAGGCCACTTCGGAGGCAAGGGATCGAAACCGCATAAGGCTTCCGTCGTCGGCGATACGATCGGAGATCCGTTCAAGGATACCTCCGGTCCGTCCCTTAACATTCTCATCAAGCTGTGCGCCACGGTCTCCATTGTTTTCTCGGGTCTGATTGCCTTGGTGCACCTGCTCTGATCACCAATTACCTCTTCCTACTTTTTCCGGTGGAAAAGACCGCTCCGGCGGTCTTTTCCGCTTTCCGGCAACCTTTGTCCCGAAACTGCTATCGTTCAACCAATCGAGTAGGAGGGGCTGAATAAGCCCTGACCTCTCACACCACCGTGCGTACCGTTCGGTACACGGCGGTTCAACCGCATAAGTGCAGAGACTCGTAC
>CADADV010000030.1 GCA_902786815.1 uncultured Eubacteriales bacterium | reverse complement strand
CCTGAAACCCTTGATTCTTCGTTTCTCTGTTGGTCGAAAGCCGCCTCTCGGCCTTCCGCAACCAACACCCGATGCCTGAAACCCTTGATTCTTCGTTTCACTGTTGGTCGAAGGCCGGATCTCGAACATCAGCACCTTAACCTCGCTCGGCATTGGTGTTCCACAACCCCTGCTTTTGTGTTACAATGATAAAGTACAAAAAAATCAAGTCACGAATCAGGAGGATGTTACGATGAAAACAGTTGGTTTCCCGATGATCAGAAACTTCCATGGCGACAGCAGGGATTTCATTCCGGATCTGTTCGCGTTCATGGATCGATATGATGGCGTGGAGTTTTATCTGGAAGAAGGATACGGCGAGCGTTTGGGCTATACGGCGGACGATTACCTGAAGGCGTCCGACAAGGTGCACTTCGTTTCCAGAGAGGAGTCCTTCGGCAAAGACATTACGATGATTCTGAAGAATCCGGAGCCGGAAGATCTGGAAATGCTCAAGGACGGATCCGTCTACTTCACAATGCTCCACTATGCGACGCGTCCGAAGGTATGTGAGATCATCGCGCGCAAAGGCCTCCGAACCTTTGCGATGGACCACATTGTAGACGACAATGGTCTGAGGATCTTCGCCGACTACTTCGGGACAGCGTTCAACGCATGCCAGGAAGCTGTCGAAACACTCAAGAAAGTCTATCCTGATTTTTATTCTACAGAGCGCGGTCCGATCAAGGCCCTGGTCATGGGCGTCGGCGGCGTCGGACAGAACTGCATCCGCTCACTGGAGATTCTGAGCGACAGAGAGTTCCTGGGCAAAGAGCAGACCGGCATCCTGCCGATCATCTGCACGCGGACCATCACGGGACATCCTGAAGTGTTCGATGAAATTATCAAGGAATGCCATTTGGTCGTTGACGCAACCCAGCGCAAAGACGAGACACAGTACGTCATGACAAACCGGCAGATCGGGCTTTTGCCTGAAGATGCTGTCCTGTTGGACATCTGCGCGGACCGTTACGACTTCATCGTCGATCCGCCGCTCGTCAAGGGCATGGAAGGTACGATCACCGGCATGCCGGGCCACACTGTCATCTATCCGGATGATCCGGGCTATGCTGAAATCGAAGGCACCGTCGTAGATTCGACCAATCGCCGTGTGACGGTCAGCTGCAACGCATGGCCGGGCATGGATGTGCCGCGTTCCGTACAGGTCTACTTCGGACTCATGAAGAACTACGTGGGCATCATCCTGCAGAAGGAATACGAGGACATCCATGAGGACAGCGACAATCTCTTTGAACGCGGCCTGTACCGGTCCACGTACCAGTACTTCGTGGATCACCATAAGAAGTAAATCCATCAGAAGCAAAGCCATAAAAAAACAAATCATAGAAAAATCCCGGAGTCGCCTCCGGGATTCTTTTCTTATGCAAAATCATTTCTTATGCAAAATCATTCCTTCTGCATGTTCATTCTTTCGCCCACTGAAACCTCTTATACACAACCGACATTTCGTTGTCAAAATAGTCGATTGCCTTCTGTTCCAGCCACCCCGGTATCCCGAAGAAGGCTTCGGCGATGGAGCCGGCCATGGCTGCGATCGTGTCGCTGTCGCCGCCGATGGAGACGGCGTTTCTGACGGTATCTTCGAAGTCCTCCCCATCCAGGAACGCGATGATGGATTCCGGCACGCTGCCCTGACAGGAAACGTCGAACGTATACACCGGTCTGATCTCATCGCAGGTCCGGTCCAGATCGTAACCGAATTCAGTCTCGATGTAGGCCTTGATTTCTTCTTTGGTGCTGCCGGTCCGTGCCAGATAGATCGCCGCCGCAACAGCTTCCGCACCTTTGACGCCTTCCGGATGGTTGTGGGTCACCTCAGCCGACCAGCGGGCCAGCCGACGCACAGCTTCCATATCCTCTCCGAGCCAGCCGGCCGGAGACACGCGCATCGCTGAGCCATTGCCCCAGCTGTTGTAAGGCTCCCGCTCCCTGGACTGCAGCCAGGCATTGAACCGTCCGCCGTATCCTGCATGCGGATACTTATTGCCCCACTTGTGCATCGCATCGATGAGCAGGTCCTTCACCGCGGTTTCATCCTCCAGACAGCCCCCTTCCTTCGCTGAAACCAGCGCCTCTGCCACGGCGAAAGTCATGATGGAATCATCTGTGCATCTGGATCTCATGCGGAACAGTTTGAATTCTTTTGACTTGTGGTTGTACCGTTCATACGGGCTTCCGATGATGTCTCCTAACATTGCCCCTAACATAAGTACCCCTCCTTCTTATTACCTGTGTCTTGATTTCCTGCTTCTCTTCCTGTAATCTTCCCTGACCTCATCCAGATCAGCTTCGTCAAAGGCTTCCATGCGGGACATCTTCGCCATGACTCTGCTGAATGAAGCGTAGTTTTTGCTGATTCCCTCGCCGTCGTTGATGAAGCAGGATGTCCTGCTCTCGCTGATTCCCATGCGCGAGGCGACGCCGACGGCGTCGATATTGGCGCCCAGGAACATGAATTCCCATCCGTACTGCTCTTTTTCGAACTCGATCATTTCCTTGACTTTGCGGTAGGAATACTCTCTGCTGGCGTTCTCCATGCCGTCGGTGGTGATTACGAACAGGGTCTTTTCGGGAACGTCCTCTGCCCGCAGATACTTGTGGCACATCCCGATGTGGTGGACTGCTCTTCCGATGGCGTCCAGCAGGGCTGTGCAGCCTCTGACGTAGTAATCGTCTTCTGTGAGGGGCTTGACCTTCTCGATAGGGACTCTGTTGTGGATCACTTCATGGCGATCGTCGAACAGCACCGTCGACCAGATCACATTGTCCGACTCTTTCTTTTGCTTTTGCAGCATGGAGTTGAATCCCCCGATGGTATCTGCCTCCAGACCGCTCATGGATCCGCTCCTGTCCAGGATGAATACCACTTCCATGATGCCGCTTTTGTTCTCATTCTTCTTCATAATCTCTGCCTCCTTTTGGTTCCGTTTCTGTATCTTACGGTGACAGGATAACAAAGATGCAAAGGCAAAAGGTCGCGCGGCGGGCGACATTTGAGAGAGCGGCTCAGCCTACCAGCAGCGGCTCGTCATAGTCGAACAGATAGGTGTTGATTTCGATGATATTGTATATTTTATGACTGATGCAGTAGCCGACGATCAGGTCGAAACGGCTGCTTGGCGACAAGGCCAGCCCCGCGGTGCGAAGCAGATCCGCCGTTTCATCCAGATTCAGTTCCAGCGCCACTGCAAAAGCAAGGGCTGTCTTTTTGGATGGTACGTAGTTTTCATTGCCGCGGATCTTCGAGAACAGTTTCCGGTCAAGGTTTGCCTTCTTGTAGACCTCAGGGTCTGTCATGCCTTTGCGGTCGATGATGCGAAAGAGCATCTGCTGGAAGGTTTCTCCTTCCTGCTCCAGGATCTCATCGAGCGAACCAGGCGCTAACGTGAACGAAGCCTCGCTCGGAGCGGACATGGCATCGTCGGCTTCACAGGCATCATAGATATCGCTTTCTTCCAAATCAGCAGCGATCATCTCCTCGACCAGCTCAGCCTCCGGGACTTTCGCTGACTTCCGGGCCCAGCCGCCTCCGACCGCGCCTCCTGCCGGCGGAACATGACTCAACTCTGCGTCTTTTCGCCATGCACGGATAGCGTTCAGGCGTCTCCTTTCGAGCCTGGTGTCTCCCTTTTCGCCGTAATACGATGCTGCCGGCGGCTTCACATCCTGCTCTTCGATGTAGGATCTCACTTCTCCAAAGGCTTTGGTGGAAATGACGAAGGCGCTTTTGTCATAGACGACCATATAGACGGTCATATCGTGGGTAAACAGGAACGAACTGATTTCCCGGATGGCGATCTGAAGCGCTTCGTCCTTCGGAAACCCGAAGGTCCCGGTGGAAATCAGCGGGAATGCGATGGCCTCGCAGTGCAGTTCATCCGCGATCCGCAGGGACTCCTTGTAACAGGACGCGACGGTTTCCCGTTCGCCGTAGCCGCCACCCTCCCAGACAGGTCCTACTGTATGGATGATGTATTTCGCGTCCAGCGCAAAAGCAGGCGTTGCAGCTGCCTGCCCGGGCCTCATCGGACCGATCTTCGCACGCTCTGCCAGGAGCTGTTCCGCTCCCGCCGCCTCGTAGATCGACTGGTCCACCCCGTATCCGATTGCAACCTGCGGATTGGCCGTGTTGACGATCGCGTCCGCGCTGACTTTGGATATATCGTTTCGTATGATATTTAATGGCATTGCAAAATCTCCTTGATCTGTCGCAGATCCTCTGCGAAATAGATCCCCTTCTGTCTTTCTTTTGTTGACAGCCCCATTTCGATCATATGATGCAGCTGGTTTTTCAGATCATCGTAGTAGCCGTTGAGGTTGTAGATGATGCAAGGGGCATTGAGATGCCCCAAAGACACCATTGACATAACTTCTGTTATTTCTTCCAGCGTTCCGGTGCCGCCCGGAAAGGCGATAAACGCGTCGCCCAGCTCAATCATCTTGGATTTTCGCTCGGGCATGTCCTTCGTTACGATCAGCTGCGTCAAATCATCCTTCTGGAGTACCTGTTCCATGAAAAACGACGGTTCGACGCCGGTGACTTCGCCCCCTGCCTGCAGCACGCTTGTTGCGAGCACGCCCATGAGCCCGATTCCGGAGCCGCCGTAAACCAGAGCGTTCCCGCTTTCGCCGATCCAGTGCCCGAGTTCCTGCACCGCCCGGCGAAGCGACGGATCGCTGCCTTCATATGATCCTAGATATACAGTGATGTTCATTATTTCCCCTGGTTATTTACCCTGATGGAAGCATGTGAAATCTTCCGTTTCTTCCAAAGGCAGTCCGCTGCGTGCTTTCTCCGCTGCGATGGCTTTGATCAGGAACGCCATGTTCCGGCCGAGGTTGCGCATGGTCTGCAGCCCTTCCAGATCCTTCTCCACGTGCTCTGCCGTGAATCCGTGGACCATATTCCAGTACGTGCTGGAAACCACCGGCATGCCGCTGATGGTGAAGTACTTGTTCAGCGCGTCGAAGGTCGCTGTATTTCCTCCTCTGCGGCAGCTGACGACGGCTGCGCCCACCTTCATATGCTTCGGATAACCTGCGCTGAAAAACAGCCTGTCCATAAAGGCCAGCGCCGTCCCGTTCGGTGAAGCGTAATACACCGGGCTTCCGATAATCAGTCCGTCAGCTTCCTTGAACTTCGGCGCGACCCCGTTCACCAGATCATTGTAGACGCATCTGCCGTGGGACACACAGTAGTTGCAGCCTTTGCATCCCGGGATATTCTCCTTGCCAATCTGGATGATTTCCGTTTCAATGCCCTCTTCGTTCAGGGTTTTGCTGACTTCTTCCAGAGCCCGCGCGGTGCATCCCTTCTCATGGGGACTGCCGTTGAGCAGTAATACCTTGTGGTTCATGTCAATCCTCCTCGTCTTCGTCGTGTCTATGTCTTCTATTCATTTCTTCCATATAACCTGCCGTTATAATACCTGCCGGCAGCGCTATAACAGCGATTCCAACCAAAACAGAGATCATGCTGACCAGCTTCCCCGCAAAAGAAGTTGCGTAAATATCTCCATACCCCACGGTTGCCAGTGAGATCGTCGCCCAGTAAACGGCCTCGAAGTAGCTGCCGAAGGTGGCTGGTTCGACCTGAAAGATCACCATTGCGGAAAACAGGATATAACCAACCGCAAGCAGCATTACCAATATGAGCGGTCTCCTTTGTGCCCTGAAAACACTGGCCAGAATATCCATGTTCGTCGAATACCGGAATATCTTTAATACCCGGATGACCCGAAGGGCCCTGATCAGGCGGAAGACCCTGAATGCTCTGAATGCGCCGCTCATATCGATCAGTATGGGCAGGATCGACAGCAAATCAATGATCGCCATCACGGATACCGGATACCGGACGAAAGACAACGCGCTCTCCTTCCCGAACCGGAAGTCCGCCGTGATCCAGCGCAGGATATAGTCGATAATAAAAATGATTACACAGAAAACATCGATTGCCCCAAAAATCGGATAATCGTCTCTGAATATCAGCGGTATGAAGCTCAGGAGGATCACAATCATCATCACGATATCGTAGATATTGCTTATCCGTGAGTGCTTCGACTGCGGTTCGATTATGTGGTACAGTTTTTCCCGCATGGTATGCCCTCTCCCTTTGTGCAGCTGCTATCGTTTGTATGGATTATACCATACTGTGTGCTCTCGCCATAATTTCCGGTCCGTGTTTCCTGAGCCAGGCGTGGTGTTTGTAGTAGTCTGGGAACACGCGCAGCACATGCTGATAGAATTTCGACGAGTGGTTCATCTCCAGAAGGTGACAGAGCTCATGCACCACCACGCTGTCGATGACTTCCGGCGGCGTGAGCATCAGCAGGCAGTTGAAGTTCAGGTTGCCTTTGGCGCTGCAGCTTCCCCACCTTGTTTTCTGGGTACGGATGGCGATCCTGCCGGGCTGAACGCCGAGCATCGGCGCATAATACGCAACGCGCTGAGGAATGTATGCGCGGGCCCGGTCTGACAGATCTTTGATTTCCTCCCGGGACAGCAGGCCCTTCTCCCTGACCTTCGCCTGCAGGATTTCCCTTTGGGCCATCCGGCGTAAGATCCATTCCCGGTGCTGCCGGATCACGCGTTCGATCTCACGCTTCGATGCGCGCATCGGCGCCCTGACCACAAGTCCCTCGTCTGTGATCTCCAATCCGATCGTTTTTCGTTTGCTGCGTTTCAGTATGTAGTCCATCTGAATAGCCTGTCTTACTTCTTGTCTATGAAGACCTTCTTGATGATCACCAGCACGTCCGACATGCCGATCTTGCCTTTGTTCTGCAGGATGTGCACGATCTCATCAACATTACCGGCGATGGTCTTGCCCATGGTCGTTTCCATCAGATTCTTGACCCATTCGGTGTCTGTGATGGACTTGTTGCCCAGATAGATCTGTTCAAAGATGATCTGGGAACCTTCGCCGATGGCGGCCACGATGCTGCCGGCGACGATGGCGTTCAAGATATCCGCTGCGATGTTTATCGCCGGCACCGCCTTCAAACCGTTCAGGATCATCTTGGCGACGACCCCTGCGGTGCCCATCTCCACCAGCATCCGGATCAGGTTGTCTGAATCTGTCCCGCCTTCGATGCCATAGATCTTGGCGATGCTGCGGATCTCAGCCGCTTCAAGAGGCGCCAGCAATGCCCCGTCTGGGAACGGGATCGGAACCGCGCCGATCGTAGCGGCGCTGCCGGTGCTCGCCAGCACTATAGACTGAGCCCACATGCGTTTGCGCTTGATTTTGAAATTATTGATGGCCTTCAGTTTGGCTTCGCTTCCCTCGGGAATGACCCGCATGGTCCAGTCTATCAGATGCTCCAGCCCCGACTGCGGAATGATATAGTCTTCGCTGATCACAAAAGGCATCGCGACGACAGGTATGATCCGCTTCAGATTGATGGCCTTTGCATGTTTCGCAAAAGCCTCATCGATCATGTCCATATTCCGGATTTGTTCCGTCTCGGAATAAGATTTGGTGATGACAACGATCACAGGCACGTTCTTCCAAGGCCGAATTGCTCTGGTAAGGCTTCTGATGTGCTCGTCAAACAGCCTGGGCGCAGTTCCGTCAACGCAAAACCATACCACATCGATGGATTTTGCATGATCGCCCTTCTGGATGCCGTCCTTCGTCCACTCCTGGACCTTTTTGACGGCAACCTGTTTCTTTTCGTTGCGGGGCTCGAAGCCGACAGTGTCCACCAGTGTGATGTCCAGTTCTTCGCTGTAATACTCCTGCACTTCAGAGGTCCTCGTGGTCTGCAGGGTCTCGCTTCCGAGGACCGCGTTGATCAATGTCGTCTTGCCGACGCCTGTCGCGCCGAGCACAATGATATTCGCACTGCTCATTTTCTTATCTCCCTATCTTATCTCCCTTTCGCCAGCAGCCAGGCCATCACATGCACCGCCTGCTGGAATTCCCCTTCGCTGATCATTGATTCTATTTCATCTTCTGTGTATTTGTAGATCTGCAGCACTTCCGTTTCGTCGAGATTTTGCTTGCCGGAAGGCTGGCAGTTCTTCGCCCGGAAGACGGTCGCATAGTTGTCGGCGATCGTCGCATTGGACGGGATCGTCAGCAGATGCTCCCATTCATCGGACGCATACCCGGTCTCCTCCATCAGCTCCCGCTTCGCCGCTTCAAGGGTCTCCTCCGACGCCTTTGTCGTCCCGTACTCCCTGCCGTCATCCCGCTCGATGCCGCCTGCCGGAAACTCCGTCGTGACCTCTTTGATTCCCTGCCGGAACTGCCTGACGCAGATGTAGTTCCCATCTGTGTCAGACGCCACGATCACCACATAATCCCTGCGGCTGTAGCTGTAAAACGGCTCGAACACGCGCCCGTCGGGATACCGGTATGCGGATTTCCTAAAGTCGATCCACTGGTCCTGCACGATGTGCTCTGTGCTGATCTCCTCCCAGGTCAGGTTTTCGTCTGCCTTATTTCTGTCTGTCTTACTTGTCTTCCTGCAGCTCATAGACGATTTCTCCGTTAAAGACTGTCATCAGTTCCTTTGTGTCTGCGATCTCACTCGGGTCGATCTCGAGGAGGTTCTTGTCGAGAACGACCAGGTCCGCCTTCTTGCCTACGTCAATGGTGCCGACTTCATCTTCCCTGAAGTTGGCGATCGCCCCGTTCAGCGTGTAGCTCTGCAGCATCTCTTCTACTGTGGCTTTCTCGGAATCAGGCGGAAGGCTCGGGCCGTCCTCTTCACCCGGATATGCTCTCAGTACGCCTTCCTGAATCGCTTCCAGCGGACGGTCTGTCTGCACCGGGAAGTCGCTTCCGGAGGCAACCCTGATGTCTGCGTCGAAGAGGCTCTGGATCGGATACTGCTGGTCCGCCCGTTCCTGGCCGACGTATTCGATCGCCTGGTCATAGTATTCGTCATATACCGCCCAGAAGGCCTGGATCGCCGCTGTAACGTCCAGATCCGACCAGCGCTGCACATCGTTCTTATCGACGAACTGCAGATGTGTGATCGCCGGTCTGGTGCGGCTCTTCTTCGCGTCTTTCTTCGCGTACTCGATCGCATCCAGCGCTTCCGTACACGCCGCGTCACCGATGGCGTGGAAGTGGTAGTTCAGATTCTCCGCTTCAAGCTTCTTGCAAAGCTCATTGAGTTCATCTGTGGCGCCTTCCCACATGTTCACGCCGCTGTTCTTCGGATCGTTCACATAAGGCTCTGCCATATAAGCGGTTTCTGCTTCCAGTGCGCCGTCGATAAAGATCTTCGCTCCGTCAACACGCAGCAGACCATCGCTGTTTTCCTCTTTGTACTTCTTCAGTTTCTCGATCTGTGCGTCATAATCGTCGCCTTTCGCGATCCGCATGTAAGCGGAGACGCGGTACTTCAGTTCGTCACTTGCTTCCAGTTCCTGATAGGCTTTGATCGTATTCTCAAAGACGCCCGGCGCATCCTCAAATGTGGTCGTGATGCCGTAGCTCAGTGCCATGTCCTGATACTCCTTCAGCCCTTCCTTCAGCTGTTCGACTGAAAAATCGGAAAGGAATACATCTGTATTCTCCGAGTCCATGACCCAGCCTGTCGGAACGCCGTCCGCATCTTTTTCGACGGTCTCCCCGTCCGCCGGCTTGTAGTCCTTATCCATCATGCCGATCTTTTCCAATGCTTTTGTATTCAGCAGGCAGGCATGCTCTCCGGAATCGAAGAGCGCGATCGGAATATCCGCCGTGATCTTGTCCAGCGTCTCTCTTGTCGGCGAGATCTTGTTGAAGATCGGCGTGTCGAATCCAACACCTACGATCTTGTCTGCGTCCGGATTCTCCTTGTAGTATTTTGCCACCTCGTCCAGATACGCCTGCCCCGTCTCGCATTCGTACAGCTGCACCGTGTACAGCGATTCCGTCATCCCGTACGGATGCTGGTGGCTGTCGATGAACCCCGGCACAAGCATGCCGCCGTTCAAATCCACCACGCGGGTATTGTCGCCGATGAACTCTTCCACACCCGGCGCATCTCCGACATACACGATCTCGTCACCTTTGACTGCAGCCGCCTCAGCCGTGTCTCCAGCCTCATCCGCCATGTACACCAGTCCGTTGGTGAACGCAATATCCGCAGCGTTATCGCCGCCGCCCTGCTCCCCGCATCCTGCCGCGCACAGCATCAATGCAAAAGCAAACGCCATGGTTAAAGTGATTTTTATTGATTTCATAACTGACCTCCCTCTCCGGAAAAACTCCCTCGGAAATAATCCCCTGGAAATAGCTGACGTTGTCTTTTGTATAGAGTACCACAATCCTTTATCGAGATAAAGGGCGCGGCAATGAAAACCGGCAGGTCGTCGTGACCTGCCGGGGTGGTGCAACAATCGCATATAATCCAATGCTTTTTCAGACTAGAGATTCTGAACTGTTTCCTCATTCAGACCTGTTGATTCCACAATAATATTCATCTCTACGCCTTTATTCTTGAGATTTTTCGCAATTTCCAGTTTCTTTTGCTCACTGCCTTCCTCAAACCCCTCTTTGCGGGCTAAGGCTTCTTTTCTCAATATTTCTTCTTCCAAAGTCATGATAATTTCCAACCTCTCCCCTGTGTTCCATGACCTGACTGCCTCATCGATTTGCAGAAGCAGCTCATTGTCCTCCGAAACAATAGAATCATTCATATAACGAAACAACTGACGCAGCGCCTCCGGTATCCCTGGGTCTTTGGTCTTGCTGTTCAAAACAATTGTATAGTTTTCGTCTCCTAAGGGCAAGTTCTTTTCCTCATCTATCATGCCGAAATTATATACTGCATCACCCCGATCAAAAGGATCAAAGCAACAGAGGAAAATCACATAGCTAGATTTCAACTCATTGAAATCCCGGCTGACTATCAGTTACAGCAGTCCACGGGACAGTTTCGGATCCTCCATGACAAGTGCAAACGTAAGTGCGTTCGTGAAGGGATACTTATACCTCATCATTAATCTCCTTCCCTATTTTCTCGTAATCGTTCCACCATAATTATGCCCCTTTTGATGAAGTATATAACCCCTTTATATAATTGTCAATATTTGGAATTTATTAGTTTGCCACTTCCAGCAATTTCGAATTGATCCTGGCCATGACTTCCAGATAATATGCCTCCTCCTCGTCTGTCAGTTCGTCCTCATCGATGGCGTCCAGTTCTTCCATCACGGTGAGATATTTCTGGTTCATTTCCAGATACTCATCCATGAAAGTCGCCGGATCGTCGTTATACTTCTCCATCAGTTCACAGTAGCTATCCATGAAGTCCTCATAATCGTCCATGGTCTTCTTGAACTCTTCGAAGGAAGTGTCTCCCTCATCTTCATCCGCTTCCGTTGCTTCCGTCGCTTCGGCGGCTTTTGCTGTTGTCTCTTCTGTCACCTGCGTCGTTTCTTCCGCTTCAGTGCTGTCATCGGATCCGCCGCATCCGGCAAGTGTAATTCCTATCGTCAGCGCCAGCGCAAAGGCCAGCGCTAATGCTAATACCTTCCTCATTCCGTTTCCTCCTTGTCTGCAGAGATGTACATCTGATCATCGCTGCTGATATAAGACACATCTACTTCAATCCCATCGGCATTCTTTGCTGTAAAGTTGCCGTCATACTCATCGACATCCTGGTTGAATCCATTTTTCTTACATGCTGCGACATATGTTTCGAATGTATCCTCGGATACTCCGTAAGCCTCTGCGCTCAAGTAATCTTCATCGTCACTTGTCATCATCAGATACCGCACATCCGGCTTCGGCAATGCTTTTGCAATGGTGCTGTCTGGCCAGGTGTATGCATCCTCTGATTCATCCCCGATGGTTGTCTTGCCACTGGCAAAGTCGTAATAGGCAGCATATACTTTGCCGTCCGAGGCAACGACTGCGGTCATCATATCCGGTTCAAACAGTTCATAGGAATCAAAATCCGTATAGTACTGGATCGTTCCGTCCAGATTGCACACGCAGTTTTCTACCGAGTCCCCGGGCGCAACGCACTTGTGGGTGATCGCGCTGAACGTCATCTCCCCGATGTCGTGATCCATATCAGACGCTTTTTCCTTCAGTTCGCTGCTCGCCTCCAGCTGCTCGCTTGTTACGCCCTCTTTTACCTTGAATTCCAGATCAAAATCCACGATTTCGTAATCTGTATTGTTGGTGTATCCGAATACTACTGCACGAACGCCGTCTACGATTCCGGATTCCACATTCCATTCCAACTGTGACAAGTCTACAGAGGGCTTGGCCGCAGGTGCGGGGCTTCCTCCGTCGGAACCAGAATCGGAACCGGAGTCCGATCCGGATCCCGACCCGCATCCTGTCATCGCGATTCCCATTGTCATCGCCAGCGCAAAGGCCAGCACCAAAGTCCATATCTTCTTCATCTAAAAAACTCGACGCGGAACCCCCCACCTCTACAGGTGGCGGGATGAGTGTCCCTTACGGGCCCGCATCTTTCCTCCTTTCTTTTCGCTGATCCAACTTTCGCTGACCGACGGATTTTTTGCGCATTCGTCGCGAACATATGTTCCTTTTTGCGGCCTTTTGTGGTATAATCAGGCCATGGAACAGACACTCACCGCAAAACTGAAGATCCTTCCGGATCCGGCAGACAAACAGCTTCTGATCGATACCATGCGCGCCTATTCCGCTGCATGCGATTTTGTCTCGAGCCATGTCTTCCTGTTCCGTGATCTGAGCATCGCCTCCCTGAACCGTGACCTGTACAGATCGATCCGGGAGAAGTTCGGCCTGCGCTCGCAGATGGCTCAGTCCGTCATCCGGACAGTCGTCAGCAAGTACAAAGGCATCCTCACCTCGCAGCATAAATGGATCCGGCCCCGCTTTGATCTCCCCCAGCTCGATCTTGTCTGGAACAGGGACTATTCCCTGATCAAAGACAGGACCCTGTTTTCAGTCAACACCCTGCAGGGAAGAATCAAAGTCCCGTTCTATGCCAAAGGCGTGGATATAGACGGCCGCTTCGGCACGGCGAAGCTCGTCTGTAAGCATGGCAGGTTCTTTCTCCACGTCCCTGTGACGAAGGAGATCGAGGAACTGTCTCCATCCGACGTCACGAACGTCGTCGGTATCGACCGCGGGATCCGCTTCCTTGCCACGTCCTACGACAGCGGGGGAAAGACCACGTTCTTCTCCGGCGCTGCCGTGAAACAGAAGCGCGCCCGCTACAAAGATCTTCGCCGTCAGCTCCAGCAGGTGAAGACCCCGTCCTCCAGAAGGAGACTGAAAGCCATCGGACAGAGAGAAAACCGTTGGATGCGTGATGTGGATCACTGCATCAGCAAGGCACTCGTCTGTGACAATCCCGAGGGCACACTCTTCGTGCTGGAGGATCTTGCCGGCATCCGCTCCGTCACCGAACGGGCACGGGTGAAAGACCGGTACGTATCCGTATCCTGGGCCTTCGATGACCTGGCGAAGAAGCTGGTCTACAAAGCTCTGAAAAACCATCAGTCCGTTATCTTTGTCGATCCGGCATATACATCCCAGACCTGCCCGAAGTGCGGGCATGTGCTGCCTGCCAACCGTGACAAGAAGAAGCATGTCTTCTGCTGCCGGGAGTGCGGCTACACATCCAACGATGACCGGATCGGCGCCATGAATCTGCACCGCATGGGAACTGAGTACCTGGCGCAGTGCCGTGGGAGCATGTCTCCCCCGGCCGGGTCGCAGTCAATCGGCCCTGATGTGACGACAGCTGCCTCGGCAGTAACAAACGTGGGAGGCGATGGAGCCGGTCACCACGGGTCAGTCACAAGCCCCCACTTCAAGGCGTCAGCCTAAGTGGTGGGTAGTTGACTCTTTCGCTCCTTCCTTGATGCATTCCCTGACCACATTGTTCAGTACCAGTTTCTTCTCTTCATCCAGTTCATCGTCTGCTACAAACAGGTCCATCCCATCGGACACTGCCAGCGTCTGTGCGATGAATATCTGCAGATCCAGTTTGTCACGTTCTTTCTTCAGTTCTTCCAGACTTCTCATGATCGTTCTCCGAAATACGTCTTCATCACCGATCGCAACGCCTGCCTCCTCAATGGAAACCCCGATATACTTCAGCAAAAACAGTCTCTTCAGTTTCCCGACGGCTTCGTCGTCATACAGCCACTGCCTCCTGCCGGTCTCCTCCCTGACCGTCGGTGACAGCACGCCCTTCGCGTTGTAGTAACGCAAAGCGCTCTCCGTTGCTCCGGTGATTCTTGTTACTTCTCTCATGTTCCATAGTGACATCGCAAACCTCTCTTTCCCTAATCTACATCTCGTTGCAACGACGAGGTCAACACTTAATTGCGCGTTGCTCCTCATTACAGGCGTTGTAAATTTCGCGAATTTGCGAAGTCTGAATGATGGCAAATAAACACCGCAGGCACATGACCTGCGGCGTTCGATTAGTATTGCAAAGATGTCTAAAAGGCGGCTCAACTCATCTGGACAACGCCGCCGATTTTGGAAGAAAGTTATTCGTTCGAAAGGAGGTTTCACAGGCTGACCGTTCTCTCCTACCTGCCTGTCCAAATGAGTATTCAACGTGCGGACCTCCGTATACAGGAGAACGATCATTTAGAAGGCCGCACCGTAATGTCAATGTTCGTTTTTCTGTATATATAGTACCGCTCAATCCAGGCTGAGAACATCGCACCGAATACCCTCTTTCTACCGTTTTTACCGCAAAATCTGCAGATCTTGGTTAGAATTACTGGCCAGGACCAGGCGACTCCGCTTCTAGAGCCAGTCGGTAGGTCACGATTCTCCATTGTCGTAGGTCATTGTTACCTACCGATTCGCTGAATCGTGACCCACCATCAGACCATCTGCAACAAAAAAGTAGGTCACGGTTTCGCAAATCCATAGGGCATTGTCACCCACCGATCTGCGAAATCGTGACCTGCTGAAGCTACAATACTTATTTGAATTCAACTATGATTTCGTTGTCTGGACATGCAAGTTTAAGGAAGTCCTCAATCTGCTCCTTCGCATTTTCGTCTGCTTCCTTGTAGAGTTTATCCATATCTAACTCTTCCAAAACAGTTTTCTTTGCGAGTTTGCGCAACTTGCTATCATCTTCCGGTTTAAGCGGATTGAAGAGTCCATTTTTTTCATCCTTTAATACCCATGAATCTTCATCGATTTCATGACTCAAAATTTCACTGTGCGGTAATATCACTCTAATCGTACTGTCATCACTTTTTAATTCATAATTATCATCTGTCAGTTTTAACCCTAACTTGATAGTTGCGGAATACTCAGCTACCATGCTTTTATTTGAGAACGGAATTTTGATCTTTGTTTTCCAAAGTTTCTTTGAATCAGTATTATAAGGAACGCTTGCAGTATAAGTTTCTTGTAACGTCGCCAACTCTGATATATTCTTTACTTCTTCTTTCAGTATTTCTATATCAATGGTAGCTTTCTCTTTATCTTGTTTTTCAAGTTGTTTCGTTACAACAAAACCTCCTGCAAATCCAACAACTAATGCAATTATTACTGCAAGTACACTTTTCATTATTATAGTCCTCCTCTATCTATTAAAATTATAAGCATTATAGCATTGATAATCTACTACAAACAATTGATATCTATTCCCTTTGCTGATAATCTTTCTACCAGTTCAAACCTATACCTTTGTTTGATTTGCGGATACTTCTCGTGATCCACCTCACTGAGAAACATCTCCAGCGGCCGGACATACATTCCCTGCTCATCATACAACGGCTGATAAACCATCATCGGCTCACCCGTCTCGCTGTGCGTTGCTACTCCTATGATCTTGTACAGATATTTGTTTTGTGTCAAGGCTTCCTCGTCCAGCGTTTCACGCTTGAAATGCTGGACAATGTCGCCGGAGTGGAATCTGTTCATTGCTTCTTTTTTTCTTCTTTCACATGAAATAGTTATCAATATCTTCTGTCGTTTTTAGAATCTCGCTCTCATCTACACCTGCTGCTCTAGCCAAATTAATTGAACTGCTCAGCACTTCACCAAAACCAGGGTCGAAAGCTATGTCAATAAATGACCCAAATTCAGTCGCTTGCGCAGTCAATTCTTTTATGTACTCGTCATATTGCATTGCAAGCTCAACATCGAGAATCTTCTGGTTCTTAAGATATGCTGTTACAAGTTCGTTTTCTCTTTTATACAGAACAAAACGGCCGTATTCCATTCCCAGCATCATAGCGGCTTCAATGACTTGATCCTTGTCAAAGCCCAGTGCTGTATCTATTGTCCCGGATAATAATTTAATCATCGCTTCCAAGCATATCCAGAGACAATCTTCTATGTAACTAACTTCACTGACTTCTTCATTGATGAATTGTTCCGTCTTTATTTTTAGTTCAGTAGATAAATCCCGAATCGCCTGTTGCTTTTCGTCGGACAAATTGAAAGATATTTGCGCGAGAGACGTCTCAATGAACCAGGAATACAGCATAAAAACATATGCGCTGTACTTTGTCTCATCTGATTCAACAGCATATTCCGAAATATAGTCAACTACATACTCCCAGTCTTCAGCAGTAAAATCAGTGGGCAGTTTACCGCTTTGAACTTTATTCATGATTGCCACAGTTAGTGTAGTCCCTACTTTCAGAATGTTCATTTTATCAGGGGTGTCACTATTGTTCAGAGCGGCAATGTTTTGTTGTGCCTTTTGAATGACATCAAACGCCTTTTTTAATTTGTCTATATTAGAAGGATCAAGAAGGTCCTCTACCTTAATCAGTTTATCTAATTCCAGTTTCATAATCCTTAGCCTACTCTACTTCCTTGCTAAACATCGCCGACAGAGCTTTTGTATTATTAACTAACGCCCCGAGGTTCTGCTTTTGTTCATCTGAAAACTCAAGATAGTCTCTACCGAACATCGACATACAAAAAATGCACATGTCATCAAGACCTTCTTTTATTTTTGTTGTCTGCTTCAGTATAGAGCTGATTTTCGCATCAATTTCTCTTACCGATTCGGTGTTTTTCTTTACAGATTCTATTTCTTCATTTTTCTTCTTATTAAGCTTTGTTCTTTTCTTTGCAAACAAAACGATGGAGGTGAGCAATGTTGCTCCTGCAATTGACCAACCTATCGGTCCCGCAAGTGCAAGAAGTGCATTTCCTGCTGCAATTCCACCTCCTCCTGCTGTTAAAGCACCACCACCTAGCCACGCAAGTGCTGCGTTAGTTGCTGCAGCGCCAGATAAAGTCGAGATTGCTGTTCCTGTAGATGCTGTTCCAAACGTGGTTGCAATCCACATTGCAGCTGTCGGTGCCATAAACGCAACCGTTGCTCCTGCTGCAGCTCCGGCACCTGCCCCACCTGCAGCCTGTCTTGCTGCTTCCAACTCCTTTTCTGCAAAAGCACATGAATCGGTAAACTGCTTTCTTTCACGATTGATTTCTTCGAACTCTGTATCAAATTCCTTAGGATGATTCGCAATGCTGTTAATCAATGATTCGGATAATTTGATTGTATCTAGCGCCCTGCATCTCTCGATATATAGCTGCACACCTTTGTCATTCATCAATGTATAAGCGTCGTTATACTCATTGATGGAATCTTTCAGCATATTGTCAAGTTCATTCAGCTTATCCTCTAAATCTTCTTTTAAGTCTACTGCTGAATCCTTAACGTCGCCTGCTTTGTCAGCAAGGAAGCCCCCGGCTTTCACAGCCTTTTCTTTAATTACATCATCCAACTCAATCTTATCCAATGCATTATCTTTCAACTCATCAAGACTATTTATCGTTCTTTTAATTACATTTGCCATTTTGGATCCTCCCCTTTCTTACCAAATTGCTGAATTATTTAGTTTTTCTCCTTTTGTTTTCCATTTCGCTGTTCTCCCCTTTACGGCTCACAATTTCCACACGGTTCATACCCTGCCTCGATCAACTCTTCCCTCGATGTCTCCACGTACTCCTTATTATGCTCGGCCATCTTCTCAACGCTGGAACATGACGGATAGTGGAACTTCATGGTGCTGGTGTTCAGCACGTATCCGCGGTCAAAGGACTGCTGTCTGGCGATTTCTTCGTCGGCTACGGTGACCTCGCCGGTCTTGTAGTTGATGTCGTACCCTGGCTTGACGTTAAAACAGAATACGTTGAAGGACACGCCGGAACCGTCATCTTCCACCGAATAGCCCTGCATGTGGACGCCTGCACAGACCATATTCTTGCCTTCAAAGATGGGTGTGACTTCGTACAAAACGTGATTGCCGGTCTCTGAGATGTACCATTCGACCATGTTCTCGTACGGGAGCATGCCCTCAACATTCATATAGTGGGTTCCGGTCACCAGGTTCCTCGGGTTGTCGTTCTCCCCGGATAGCTGCCAGCCGATCAGGTGACAACGTTCCCATCCCTGCTCGGACTTCCAGCCCGACGGATGCACGGACGAAATGTCGCCCCGCTCTTCCGATGCTCCCGGCTGGGTATCCGTCGACAGATTCGCAATCGCTGTTGTGCAACGCCCGTACTTGTCCAACGCTCCGTACGTCTCGAAGGACTTTCCCGTCTTCAGTGCGTCATCGAATACCGGCACGTTGTGATTGATCTCTACAGACGGTTCATCCGCAAATTCAGGTATTGCAAAATCCTCCCCGCCTGTATTAGCATCCGCGCTGGTCGCAGTAGTCGCGGCGGTTTCTGTCGTTGTACTGTGCTCTGCTTCTGTCTCCTCTTCACTTGTCTCTGTCACATTGCCCACACTACCCGCACTGTCACCCTCATCGACGTCTCCGCACGATGCAAAAGCAAACAATGCTAGCAGAACAATGATCGATATCAACCAAATCTTTTTCATTATGCATCTATCCTACGGGAATTATATCATATCGCCGACGTACAATATCGTTAAAATGTGCTGTAGTCTAATAACCGGCACTCTATTGTTAGCGTCAGGCGAAATTAACCACTTAGAGTCAGGCGAAAATCGCCAATCTCAGTCAAGCGAAAAGAACCAATCACCCGAGCTATGTCTAATTAATTAAGCGTT
>CADADV010000029.1 GCA_902786815.1 uncultured Eubacteriales bacterium | reverse complement strand
AGATCCATTGAAGATATCAATGCATGCATCGATTACATCAAGAGAACGCCGGTCGTCAGAGACGTACTGCTTTCCGGCGGTGACGCTCTGTGCGTAGAGACAGACGTACTCGAGTACATCATCTCCGAGCTGAGAAAGATCGACCACGTTGAGATCGTCAGAATCGGATCAAGAACTCCGGTCGTTATGCCGCAGAGAATCACCGACGAGCTGGTTGACATGCTGAAGAAGTATCATCCGATCTGGCTGAACACACACTTCAACCACCCGAAGGAAATGACACCGGAAGCAGCGGAAGCATGCAGAAAGCTTGCTGACGCAGGTATCCCTCTCGGCAACCAGTCCGTACTGCTCAGAGGCATCAACGATGACGTTCACGTCATGAGAAACCTGGTACACCTCTGCTGCAAGAACAGAGTTCGTCCGTACTACATCTATCAGTGCGACCTGTCACTGGGCATCGAGCACTTCAGAACGCCGGTATCCAAGGGCATCGAGCTGATCGAAGGACTGAGAGGACACACCTCCGGATACGCTGTTCCGACATTCGTAGTCGACGCTCCGGGCGGCGGCGGAAAGACTCCGGTCATGCCGCAGTACGTCATCTCACAGTCACCGGATAAGGTCATCCTGAGAAACTATGAAGGCGTTATCACGACTTACACAGAGCCTCCGCAGATGCCTAAGATCCAGTGCAGCTATGAGAACTGCAAGAACGTCGAAGATTACCACTATGAAGGTGTCGCAGGACTGGCACAGGGCGAGAGAATGTCCATGGAGCCGGCTCACCTGCTCAGACACGAAAGAAACAAGAAATAAGCAAAAGCAATATGTGCCTGTTAGAAAGATTAGCTGAAAACTACAAACGGATCTCCATCGTAGGAATGGCGAAGAACGCGGGAAAAACCACCGCCCTGAACTACCTGATCGAGGAAGCGATGGACGAAGGCCTGACGCTCGGAATCACATCCACGGGAAGAGACGGCGAGGGAACAGATGTCGTAACAGGCACAGAGAAACCCAGAGTATATCTGGATACAGACACTATCGTATCGGTGCCTAAGCAACTGTATGAGCTGGCGGATGCGGGACTCGAGATTCTGGAAGAGACTCCCTACGGAACAGCCCTCGGGCAGATACTTCTCTGCAGAGTGGCCGACGCAGGATACGTCCAGGTGGCAGGGCCTGTAATCAACACCCAGCACATACAGATGTGCGAAGAAATGCTTGCTCTCGGAGCTGATCTGGTGCTGATTGACGGTGCGATCGACCGAAAAACGATCGCAGCGCCGGACATCTCGGATGCGATAATCCTTTCCACAGGAGCGGTTTTATCGAGAAAACTGGACAGGGTCGTAGAAGGAACGGCTTACACTGTCGAACTCTACAGCCTTCCGGTCCTCGAAGATGGGATGGAAAGGGACATAATAAGAGAGCACGCAGAAAGTGATCGGGTTTTCATAGTGAAAAACGGCAAAGCCGTAACATTGAATATAACTACGGGACTCGGTTCGGGTAAACTCCTTGATAACGCGATCGATGAAGAAGTCACGCACGTGTTCGTGCCGGGTGCATTCACCCAAAGTGTCGTGGCCGATATCGACCGCAGAAAATTAAAAGCCACCACTTTTGTTCTCAAAGATCCGACGAAGATCTTTATCGACAAGGCCACCTGGGGCAGGCTCAGGAAATCCGGCCTGACGGTCAAAGTCCTGGAGAACATCACTGTGGCGGCAATCACCGTCAACCCGACGAGTCCTGCAGGATATTCATTCGATCACGGAGAAATGGCCTCCGCAATGCAGAAAGCAGTGCCGGACATCCCCGTCATCGATGTAATGATGGCTTAAGATGATGGCATAAGAATATGAGTGTACAGCCAAAGAGACTTGCAAACAAAAAAACGCGAAATGAGACAGGACTGGATTATGTCGTTAATTCCATGAATGTACAGACACCGTTCGGTTCCAGACTCATCAAAGACCAGAAGCCCTTCTTTCCGGGACAGGAAGAGGAACTTCGGGCCGAACTCGCGCGTGTGCAGAGAATGTCTGAAATAGCGGGTGCCAATGAACGCGAGATCAGCGTTCTGCAGGAAACGTTCATGATGATGAAGGACAATTCTTTCACGATAGAGAGAAGCGCCACAGCGGCGCTGTCCGTCGTCGAGATCTTCGAAGTGAAGAGTCTGCTGCTTCTGATCGACAAAGTCAGGAAAACAGCGGATCGGGTGCTTTTGCCCGAAGAATATGTGCCGGGAGATATTACAGAGCTTCTGGACGTTTTGGATCCGGGAAAAGACAGACTCAACACCTTCTACATTTACGATTCTTTCTCCGAAGCTCTGGCGCGGCTGCGTACAGAGAAGAAGGAGCTGGAGCGCGAAAGCAGGAAGGAAAAGAAGAAAAGAAAGAGCGAACTGCGGGCCGAAACGGGCCTGAATCTGACGCCGAAATTCGATATCACAATATCGAAGAGCGACACAGAACGTATAAAAATGATAGAAGAGACCTCTGCACTGGTGAAGTCAGAGGAAGATTACATGTCTGTTACCTATGTGCTCGCGCCGACGGAAGCGGATAATCAGATCCAGCAAAGAATGGACCAGGTGACCGCCGACATCGAAGAAGAAGAGCTGAAGGTAAGAGAGGATCTCTCGAGAGAGATACACAAGTGGGCGGACGTGCTCCTGGACGGATGTGAACGGATCGGCAGGCTCGACATCACACTTGCAAAAGCATTATATGCGCGGAAGTACCGCTGCGTGATGCCCGAGATCACCAAAGAACACATCATCGAATTCACGGACGGCAGGCACCTGCAGGTAGAGGAGATCGTTAAGAAAAAGGGCGGCGAGTACTGTCCTGTCAGCATCTCCCTGAACCAGGGCGTCACCTGCATCACAGGGGCAAATATGGGCGGAAAAACTGTGTCTCTCAAGCTTGTGGGAATGATCGCGATCCTGGCCCAGTACGGATACTTCGTACCTGCGGCAGCAGCGAGAATCGGACTTTCCAATTTCATGCAGATCCTGATAGGTGACAGTCAGTCCATTGAGAGGGGCCTTTCGAGCTTCGGCAGCGAAATGGAGGAGCTCAAGGAAATCATGGACAACAGCCGGGACAGATCCCTGCTTCTCATCGATGAGATCGCCAGCGGAACCAATCCGGCAGAGGGGCTGGCTCTGACAAAGAGCATTACAGATTACCTGAAGCAGCAGCCGTTCATCTCACTGATCACGACGCATTTCGAAACGGTGACGGAGGATCCGGATGTTGTGAACATGCAGGTAACAGGCCTTGCGAATGCAGACTTTGACAGACTGGATAAGGAACTCCGCTACGCGAACAGGAGAGAGCGCATCGGCATCATACAGAAGTATATGGACTACCGCCTCACCCGCGTGGACAACAACAGGGAGATTCCTAAAGACGCCCTCAATATTGCGAAAATGCTCGGCATAGACGCAACAATCATAGAAAAGGCAAAACAATATTTGAACTAAAGGAGAAAAAGGATGGAAAGTAAACTGAACCTGGACCCGAAAAAGGTCGATCATGCCAGAGCGAGCGCCAGAAAGATCGCTGAAAGCATGCAGGAATTCATCGACAGACACACGACGGTCAGCACGGAGAGAACCATTCTCAGACTGCTGGGCGTAGACGGCGTTGATGAAGTAGACACTCCACTGCCTAACGTAGTCGTTGACCAGATCCTCGACGCGGGCGGACTCCCCAGAGGCGTTGCTTACTGGATCGGAAACGCAATGATCCAGACGGGTAAAGAGCCGCAGGAGATCGCAGAGGAAATGGCTGCCGGCAACCTCGACATCACGAAGCTTCCTCTAGCACCTGCCAAAGAAGCCGAAGAGAAGATCATGCCGAAGGTAATGGATGCGCTGAAGGTCATCAGAGCACAGACAGAGAAGAGAAACAACTACCTGGCAACGATCGGTGAGGGAAGAAGACCTTACCTCTATGTCATCGTTGCGACAGGAAATATCTACGAAGACGTTGTACAGGCGCAGGCGGCTGCTCGTCAGGGCGCGGACATCATCGCGGTTATCAGAACGACTGCCCAGTCCCTGCTCGACTATGTACCTTATGGTCCGACAACAGAAGGATTCGGCGGAACATACGCGACGCAGGAAAACTTCAAGATCATGAGAAAGGCACTGGACGAGGTCGGCGAAGAAGTCGGAAGATACATCAGACTGTGCAACTACTCATCAGGAATGTGCATGCCGGAGATCGCTGCAATGGGAGCTATCGAGAGACTGGACGTCATGCTCAATGACGCGCTCTACGGAATCCTGTTCAGAGACATCAACATGCAGAGAACACTGGTAGACCAGTACTTCTCCAGAGTCATCATCGGATACTGCGATATCATCTTCAACTCCGGTGAGGACAACTACCTGACAACAGACGACGCGTATGAGAATGCGCATACAGTACTTGCTTCACAGCTCATCAACGAGCAGTTCGCGGTACTGGCAAACGTTAAGGAAGAGCAGATGGGTCTCGGCCACGCGTTCGAAATGGATCCGGAAATCGAAAACGGATTCCTCTACGAGCTGGCACAGGCTATCATGGCCAGAGAAATCTTCCCGAAGTGCCCGCTGAAGTACATGCCTCCGACAAAGTACATGACCGGAAACATCTTCAAGGGCAACGTACAGGACGCGCTGTTCAACATGATCGCCATCTGGTCCGGACAGTCACTGCAGCTGCTTGGTATGCTGACAGAAGCGATCCACACACCGCATATGCACGACAGATATCTCTCCATCGAAAATGCGCAGTACATTTTCAACAACATGAGAGACATCGGCAGTGAAGTATACTACAAGGAAGGCGGAATCATCCAGTCCAGAGCGCAGCTCGTACTCGACAAGGCTGATAAGCTCCTCGAAGAGATCGTAGAAGAAGGACTCTTCTCCACCATCGAGCAGGGCAAGTTCGGCGGCGTCAAGAGACCGCGTGACGGAGGCAAAGGCCTGGCAGGCGTTTGCGTCAAGGATGACGAATACTTCAATCCGTTCATTCCACTGATGTTAGGAGGTGTAGAGTAATGGCAGAATGCAATACAGCAGTAGCTCAGATCGATCTGACGAAAGTAAAGCCATATGGCGACACGCTTAACGATGGTATGACGGAAGTCGCGTTCACACTTCCTGTACCTTACGGTGATGAAGCCAATGAAGCGGCCAAGATTCTGGCCAAGAAGATGGGCCTTGACGAGCCGAACGTGGTTTACGCCAAGGAAATGACGAAAGAGTACACATTCTTCGTCGTATACGGCAAATGCCAGCACACTGTCGACTACACAACGATCAAGGTCGCGAAGGTCGAAGTCGATGTTATGGACAGACTTGAGTGCGCAGAGTACATCAAGGAGAACATCAAGAGACCGGTCGTTATCGTCGGCGCATCAACAGGAACAGACGCCCACACAGTAGGTATCGACGCGATCATGAACATGAAGGGCTTCCACGGTCACTTCGGACTCGAGAGATACGAGGGCATCGAAGCGTACAACTACGGATCCCAGGTTCCGAACGAAGATCTCATCGCGCACGCGAAGGAACTCAACGCGGATGCGATCCTCGTATCACAGACCGTTACACAGAAGGACATCCACATCCAGAACCTGACCAACATGGTCGAACTGCTGGAGGCGGAAGGCATGAGAGACAAGGTCATCCTCGTATGCGGCGGACCTCGTATCTCCCACGAACTGGCTCAGGAACTCGGCTACGACGCCGGTTTCGGACAGCATAAATATGCGGAAGATGTTGCATCCTTCGTACTGACGGAGATCGTGAATCGCGGGATGGTATAACGAACAGTGGAATATGACGCTGTAATGTGTTATAATGAAATGTTCTTTTTAAAATTCGTTAGCACTAGAAAGCAAGAAAGGCAGAAAAATGTTCAACAAAATCTTAACAGCTGATGAAGCGGTTGCAGGTGTACAGGACGGCATGACCATCATGGTCGGCGGATTCCTGGGAACAGGATCCCCTGAGGTGCTGATGGACGCGCTCGTACGCAAGGGCGTCAAGCATCTGACTGTAATCGGCAATGACGGCGGTCTGGCTGAAGGCCAGCCTGCAGGTGAATTTGCCGGCAAGACACCGAGAGGCATCGGTAAGCTCCTGGAAAACCACATGGTAGACCACGTCATCATGTCACACGTAGGCGTCAACCCTCGTCTGAACGAGCAGTTCGCTGACGGCAGCCTTACATACACACTGGTACCGCAGGGAACGCTGGCTGAGAAAATCAGAGCAGCAGCTTACGGACTGGGCGGCGTACTTACTCCGGTAGGTCTTGGTACTCCGATGGAAACAGACCTTGACGAACTGGGCAGAAAGAAGGAAGTCATGGAGATCGACGGCAAGAAGTATCTCTTCGAAAGACCTCTGCATGCAGACTATTCCTTCATCAGAGCATCCATGGCTGACAAGTTCGGCAACTACATGTGCTCAAAAGCGACGAGAAACTTCAACATCGTCATGGCCGGCGCGGCCGACCACACCGTTATCGCAGCAGAAAAACTGGTCGAAGTCGGATCCGTGGATCCTGACATCTGGCAGGTAGCCGGCGTACTGGTTGAATCGATTGTGGAAGGAGAATCGGCATGGCAGATTTAAAAGCAAGAATCGCAAAGAGATGCGCGAAGCACTTTGAAGACGGAGACTTCATCAATCTGGGAATCGGCCTTCCGACAATGGTAGCGGATTACCTTCCGGAAGATGTCATTATCACCTGCCACTCCGAGAACGGATTCGCAGGCATCGACATCCTGGCAGACGAGGAGACTCTCGACGTCAACATCATCAACTCAGGCGGACAGTATGTAACAGCTCTTCCGAGGGCTAAGTTCTTCGATACAGCTGAATCCTTCGGTCTGGTAAGAGGCGGCCACGTTAAGGCAACCGTACTGGGCGCTATGGAAGTAGCGGAGAACGGCGACCTGGCAAACTGGATCGTACCTGGTAAGAAAGTCGCCGGAATGGGCGGCGCCATGGACCTGTGCGTCGGATGTCCTGAGGTTATCATCACAATGCTGCACACACAGAAGGGCAATCACAAGATCAAGAAGCAGTGTACCCTTCCGCTGACAGCAGAGAAGTGCGTCACAGCCATCATCACCGAGATGGCAGTCATGCACGTTACACCGGAAGGCATCGTCGTTACCGAACTGCACCCGGACTACACCAAAGAAGAAGTTCAGGCAGCAACCGGCGTAGATCTTATCTGGTCACCTGACCTCAAGCCGTACGATGAGACGTAATCGGTCAGATGAGATCGGAACAGACCGAAGCGTTACAGCAAAATTGCGCGGAGACACATCACGTGTCCCCGCGTTTTTTCATGCCTGAAATAGACAGGCCACTGACAGCGCCTCTAAGCGCGTTTTTTCACTGTAGTGAACATATCTATTAAGACCCAATAACCCTCTTGAAATCGCTGATTATCCGTTGTGTTCCTTCTGGTAAAATAATGTATTCCTATAGGAATAAACAAATCTCCGAAAAGGGACAAGGTTCTGGTCGGTAAGGGGGATATCGTGTACCTTATCCCTAAAAGTTGTATTCCTATAGGAATACACTTTTCCCTGAAAAGGAATACACCTGGTGATATCTTTTGCCTTTCAAAATCAAATGCGGTATGATTAGAGCATGGTGGACAACAGAAAGACTTACAAAATCATAACATTCGGGTGTCAGATGAACGAACATGATTCGGAGGTGATCTCCGGCATGCTGACCCAGCGCGGGTACATGGAACTGCCGGAGAGTGCAGTCTCCGGGGACGCAGAGACGGGATCCGCGCAGGCAGACCCTGACATCATGATCATAAACACGTGCAGTATCCGGGACAATGCGGATCAGCGGTTCTTCGGCACACTTGGTCAGCTCAAGAAGATCAAGGCGAGGAAGCCGGATTTTGCTGTGTGCGTCTGCGGATGCATGATGCAGCAGGATCACGTCACGGACAGGATCCGCAGGAGCTACCCCTGGGTAGATGTGATCTTCGGAACACACAATATCCATGAGTTCCCGGACATGTTGGAAGAACTCTATGAGAACCGGGCAAAAGCAGCAGAAGCAAAAGCAGCAGAAACAAAGGCAACGCAGTCCGTGGAAACGCAGCCCGGGGAGAGCGCGCCGGCATCAGCACAGCCTTACGCCCGTGCCAAGCACGAAATCAGAAGCGCCAAGGAGACGCGCGTCGACCGTATATACGAAGACACGAAGGAGATCGTTGAAGGGCTTCCGGCCAAGCGACTGTTCGGGCACAAGAGCTTCGTGAACATCATGTTCGGTTGCAACAATTTCTGCTCGTACTGCATCGTGCCCTATACGAGGGGCCGCGAGAAGAGCCGGTGCCCGGAGGATATCATAAACGAAATCAGAGGACTTACGGCAGACGGCGTGAAGGAAATCACGCTGCTCGGTCAGAACGTCAACTCGTACCGGGGCGTCAGCCAACAGGACGGCAAGACGTGGGATTTCACAGACCTGATCTGGGCCCTTGCCGACATCGACGGACTGGAGCGCATAAGGTTCATGACATCCCATCCGAAGGATCTGTCAGATAAGCTGATCGATGCTTTTGCGCGGTGCGATAAACTGTGCAACTACATCCACCTGCCGGTGCAGGCGGGAAGCAGCAGCGTGCTGAAACGGATGAACCGCAAATATACACAGGAGAAGTATCTGGACTTGGTCCGGAAGCTCAGAGCCGCCGTTCCGGATATCGCGATCAGCACGGACATCATCGTGGGGTTCCCGGGAGAGACGGAAGAGGACTTCCTGCAGACGCTGCAGCTGGCGGAAGAGGTCAGATATGATTCCGCTTTCACCTTCCTGTACTCGCCCCGCCCTGGAACGCCGGCAGCGGAGTATGAGGACCAGATCCCGGAGAACGTCAAACACGAACGTTTCGGCCGCCTTGTGGAGACGATGAACCGGATCAGCGCGGAAAAGAACGCGGCCTATGTAGGCAGAGTCTGCGATGTGCTCGTGGACGGTCCGGATAAGAAGGCCAAAGGCCGCCTCAGCGGAAGAACAGAAGAATTCAAACTCGTGGATTTCGAAGGCCCGGAGGAAATCACAGGACAGATCGTGAAAGTCGAAATCACGGGATCCAATACATTTAGTTTAAGAGGAAGACTGGTTTGAGAGGCGAAATGCTATGAATATCAAACAGATTGCCAAGGCAGCGGGGGTCTCGGTTGCCACGGTATCCAGGGTGCTGAACCACCCGGAGACAGTCGCGCCGAAGACAAGAGAAAAAATACAGAAGATCATCGATGAGGAGGAGTATACGCCGAACTGGTTCGCCCAGGGGCTGAACTTCAAGCGGACAAGGACGATTGGTCTTGTGCTGCCGCAGAATCTCAATTCTGCGAACATGGAGGTCGCCAACGGAGTAGAGGAGGTAGCCCGGCAGAAGGGGTACATCACCTTCATCTGCAACATGGAGAAGGACCCGCGCAGGGAAAAAGAGTATCTGGATCAGCTCATCACCAGAAAAGTGGATGGGTTGATTTTGCTGTATTCCACGCTGAACGAGGAGTATGCCAGCTGGATCGAAGAGGAGAACGTGCCGATCGTGCTCATCGGGGAGACGAAGGCCAGAGACAGCTGGGATTCCGTGTTTGTGGACTGCAGGGCGGGTGCGGCGGAGATGACGGCGCACCTGATCGAGTGCGGGCACAAGAGGATCGCTATGCTCTGCGGTCTGGATCCTGAGCCTGAAGCAAAAGCCATGCTGCAGGGTTACAAGAACGTGCTGAAAGCCAGCGGGATCAAGGTCCAGGAGAATCTCATCCAGCATGTGAACAACAATATCGAGGGCGGATACATCGGGATGAAGAAGATGATCGGTAATCTTCCGAAGAAGCCGGATGCAGTCTTTGCATCAAGCGATGAGATCGCCTACGGAGCTATGGATGCCCTGAAGGAGATGAAACTGCGAATCCCGGAGGATGTGGCGGTAGCAGGATTCGGCAATGACAGAATGTCGTCCCTGATGGAGCCAAAAGTAACGACGGTCGAACTGCCCTACAGGAAGATGGGGATCTACGGCGCCAGAATGCTCTTTGACCAGATCGAAGAGAAGCAGGCAAAGGCGGAAAAGCGCAGGCGTCCGAAGAAGATACAGCTGCATACGAAGATGAGAGTGCGCAAATCCTGCGGGCACGGAGAAAGAATAGGAGAGATGTTCTAATGCTGAAAACGAATTTTCTGGGAATGGAGCTTCCAAACCCTGTCATGATTGCTGCCGGTCCGTGGAACAGGGACGGTCAAAGAATCAAAGAGTCTCTCGAGGCGGGCGCGGGTGCTGTGGTGACCGAGAGCATTATCAGCGATACGATGCTGGACGTAAGACCGAGGATCGCTTCCGACAGCCTGGGCGCCGAAAATATCAGGATGTACAGTGATATCCAGATCGAAGGCTGGGAAAGAGAGATGGAGATCGCGAAGTCAGCGGGAGGTATCGTTATCGCGAGCATCTCGGGGCAGACCCCGTCCGAACTGGCCTATATGGCCAGCAAGATGGAACGGTTCGGGGCAGATGCCATCGAACTGAGCGTCTCCAATCCGGCGGCTGAGTCGCTGGAAGTCGTGGCGTCCCACGCAGATACACTGTACGACATGACGAAAGAGGTCGTGTCGTCGGTAAAAATCCCCGTAACTGTCAAATTATCCCAGAACACTACAAATATTTCCAAAGTCGCAAAGGCTGTCAAGGCGGCAGGAGGGTCCGGCGTGACGGCGATCAATACCGTGAGAGGGATCCTGGGCGTCGATCTGGAAACCGCGGAGCCGTCTCTTTCGACTTACGGCGGCATATCGGGAGAATACATCAGGCCGCTGGGCCTGGCTTCGGTTGCAACCATCGCCCAGACTGTCGACATCCCTATCTGCGGCGTCGGCGGAATCAGCTGCGCGCAGCATGCGCTGGAGTACATTATGCTGGGTTCATCGGCCGTTCAGGTCGGAACCGAGGTCATGCTGAACGGCAAGGAGTCCATCCGCAAGATTGTACAAGAATTAGAAATATGGGTACAAGATCATAACGTCAATAACTTGTCTGAAATACGCGGGAAGGCACTGGAAAATCTCAAAGCTTATGATGAGATGAAATTTGAGCCCGCGATCATACACGCCAACGGCGTTCCCTGCAGTGAAAACTGCGACAAGTGCATCAGAGCCTGCATGTATCAGGCGATTTCCAGAAAGGGCAGATCCATCCGGATCGAAAGGGAAAAGTGTACAGGATGCGGCCTCTGCGCATCTGTTTGTCCCGCAAAAAAGTTAAAATTAGACCTGTAATAGCCCAAAACCTCTTGTTTTTTCAGAATTATGTTTTATAATATACTTATCAAGTATGTAACCGGTTTCACAACAGATAAGATCAAGTCGCGAAACGGTAACGTATATAATTTTTCATCAAGAAAAGGAGGATGAATCATGTATAAGTGTAGTTTAGAGAGAATGTCTGACAAGATCAGAACATTCGCACAGTTTGGTGATGCTGGTCACGGTGGAATCACAAGATATTCACTGTCTCCGGAAGCTCACATGGCAAGAGATGAGTTCGTTAAGAGAATGACAGCTATCGGCGCTAAGATCGAATGCGACGACTGTGCTTGCCTGTATGCAACTCTGGAAGGGTCAGATCCTAACGCTAAGAGAATCGTTATGGGTTCCCACTGCGACTCCGTAAAGAACGGCGGTAACTATGACGGTATCGAAGGTGTTATGACAGGAATGGAAGTTCTGGAAACAGTAGCAGCTGAGAACATTCCGCATAAGCACCCGCTCACAGCTATGATCTGGACAAACGAAGAAGGTTCCCTGTATCCGCCGGCTATGATGGTATCAGGAATCATCTGCTATGATTATCTGCCGGATTATCTGAAGCCAAACTTCGAGTATGACAACATGATGGCTTCAAAGCCAATGGACAAGTCAGAATTCGCAAACTTCGGCGAAGCGCTGGCAGCTTCCAAGTACAAAGGCGACAAGGCTAACAGAATCAGCCCGGACAAGTACTGCGCTATGTTCGAGACACACCTGGAGCAGGGCCCGATCCTCGAAGACAACGGCAATGAAATCGGTGCTGTACAGCTCGTAATGGGTATGTTCAACTACAGAGTAAGATTCCACGGATTCACAGCTCACGCTGGTACATTCCCAATGGCTAAGAGACATGATGCTCTGCATGCTGCAGCAGAATTCCTCTGCAAACTGCATGAGAGATATGACGCTTACAACAAGGAACTGCTGGAGAGCGGCGAAAGCGAATATGAATTCGTATTCACCACAGGCGAAATTTATGTACATCCTTGCATCCACACCTGCATTCCTGACGAAGCAGAGTTCTCACTGGATGTAAGACATCCTGATCAGAAAGTACTCGACAAGTGCATGGACATCCTGAAAGAGATGGCCGGAGAAATGTATCAGCAGTGCACTTGCGATATAGAAGAACAGTGGAAGAGAGATCCGGTTCCATTCGATTCCAGACTCATCGGCTTTGTTGAAGAGTCCATGGATGAAATGGGAGCTAAGTGGCAGAAGATCCTGTCTGGCGCCGGCCACGACGCTCAGTTCTGCGCTTACATGATCCCGACGACCATGATCTTCTCAAGAACGAAGGACGGCCTGTCACACTGCGAGCCTGAACACGTTTCAGACGAAGACTGCACAGCAGCAGCTACAGCTACACTGAACGCAGTTCTGAAGTGCGACGCTTCACCTGAGTTTTAATTGAGGCAATTTCACGAGGCAACTACAAACTGACGAGAGCAAACACTCTCGCCAGTTTGCTATCTGAAGGCGCGAGCCTCAGAGAGGCATCTGAAAAGGAGGAATCAAATTGAGTAAAGTAGTAAAAGCAAAGTACACTGCTGAAGCTGTTGCTGGTTTCACTCACAGAACAGCTTTGGAAGAAGCAGCAAGATGTCTGCTGTGCCACGATGCACCATGCAGCAAAGGCTGTCCTGCCGGAACAGATCCTGCCAAGTTCATCAGATCGATCAGATTCAGAAATGCTAAGGGCGCTGCTGAGACAATCAGAGAGAACAACATCCTTGGCGGAACTTGTGCGAGAGTATGTCCGTACGACAATCTCTGCGAAGAAGCTTGCTCAAGATGCGGCATCGACAGACCGATCGAGATCGGCAAGCTGCAGAGATACGCTATCGAGCAGGAGAAGCTCTTCAAGATGAAGACTCTCGTAGCTCCGAAAGAAAAGAAGGCAGAGAAGGTTGCTTGTGTAGGTGCAGGCCCGGCATCACTGGCATGCGCTGCGGAACTGGCAAAGGCCGGTTACAAAGTAACCATCTTCGAAAGAGAAGCAAAAGCAGGCGGAGTTCTGACTTATGGAATCACTCCATCCAGACTGCCGCAGGCAGTTGTTGACCACGACATCGCTCAGGTCAAAGGCCTCGGCGTCAAGTTCGTATTCAACACAGAAGCAAAGGCTGAAGATCTGGAAGGCTTCGACGCTGTATTCGTAGGCGCCGGACTCTGGAGCCCGAGCCTGGATTCACACAACTTCAAGGGCGCAAACCTGAAGGGTGTATATTCAGCGATCGACTTCCTGAAGGAAGCCAGAACAAAGAAAAAGGACTTCTATCCTGGTAAGAGAGTCGTTGTAGTCGGCGGCGGCGACGTTGCTATCGACTGCGCCGTCACAGCGAAACTGCTGGGCGCTGAAGACGTCAGGATCCTCTACAGAAGATCCATCGAAGAAGCTCCTGCGAACATCAACGAATTCCACTATGCTCTGTCACTGGGAATCGGCGTTACGACCGGACTGTATCCTGTCGCAGCGAAGGGCACAAAGACACTGCTGAAGACTGTCGAAGCTGCCGGATTCTATGACAAGAAAGCAAAAGCTGAATTCAGCTGCGACACACTGGTATTCGCAACCGGCCAGAGCCCTGAAGATATGAGCAAGATCGCAGATCTCGATCTGGATCACAAAGGCCGTATCAAGGTCAAGAAGGGCGGAAAAGCAGGCGGCAAGTTCTTCGCAGGCGGCGATATCGTCAACGGCGGCAAGACAGTTGTTGAAGCAGTAGCTGAAGGCAAAGAGGCTGCAGCATCAATCATCGCTTATCTGGAAAAGTAAGAAAGGAGTGAAGTAGAATGGCAGTTAAGAAAGATTTATCATTGAAATATCTGGGTGTTGATTGTCTGAATCCGTTCTTCCTTTCTTCATCACCGGTAGGCGGAAACTACGACATGGTAGCGAAGTGCTATGAAACCGGCTGGGGCGGATGCTTCTTCAAGACGATCGGTATCTTCGTAGCAGATGAATGCTCACCTAGATTCGACCAGACAAACAAAGAAGGTCTCCCATGGCTCGGATTCAAGAACATGGAGCAGATCTCCGATAAACCGACAGAACTCAACTTCGAGTATATGTACAGACTGAACAGAGACTATCCTGAGCACATCACAGTCGCATCCATCATGGGTTCCAGCGTTGAAGAATGGAAGAAGCTGGCCAAGATGGCAGACGAGTGCGGTGCCAAGATCATCGAAGGAAACTTCTCATGTCCGCAGATGACATCTCACGACATGGGTTCTGACGTTGGTACAAACAACGAGCTGGTTGAGTCCTATTCAAGAGCTGTATCAGAGACAGTTCCGCACATTCCGTTCGTAGCTAAGATGACTCCGAACTGCAAGAACATGGAAGAGCATGCAAGAGCTGCGATCAAGGGCGGTGCTGCTGCTGTATCAGCGATCAACACGATCAAGTCCATTACAAACATCGACTTCGAGAACAACACAGGTATGCCTGTAGTTGACGGTAAGTCATCCATTTCCGGTTACTCCGGAGCAGCGGTCAAGCCAATCGCTCTGAGATTCTGCGCACAGGTACTGCAGGATGAAGAGATCCACAAGATGGTCAAGGCCGGCAAGTGGGACTTCGGATACGGTCACGAAATGTCCGGTATCGGCGGCATCGAAACATGGAGAGATGTTGCTGAATTCCTGGCAATCGGCTGCAGAAACATCCAGGTAACAACCGCGATCATGCAGTACGGTTACAGAATCGTCGAGGATATGGCTTCCGGTCTCATGCACTTCATGGATGAGAAGGGTTACAACCATCTGGACGAGTTCATCGGAAGCGCTCTGCCGAACCTGATTCCTGCTGAAGAACTGAACAGAGAATACAAGGTTCTGCCTGCATTCGATGAGAAGAAGTGCATCGGCTGCGGAAGATGCTACATCTCCTGCTACGACGCTGCTCACCAGGCAATCGACTGGAACGAGAAGAAGAGAAAGCCGGAACTGAACGACAACTGCGTAGGATGCCACCTCTGCCTGAATGTATGTCCTGTACAGGGCTGCATCACACCGGGCGAGATCAAGTGGAAGGTTCGCGACAAGGACGGCGTTGCTGTTCGTGAAGCGAAGGATCCGTCGCACATCAAGTTCAAGAAGGATGCTAAGAAAGCCAAGAAACTGGCTCTCAAGCAGCAGTACGATTAATTCCATTCGTACACCTTATGCAAAAGCAACAGCAAGAGGCTGCCGCGAAAACGCGGCAGCCTCTTATGGTTCAAAGACTCTGGTTCAGGACCCTGGTTCAGGATTCCGATTCAGGGTCCGGGAAATTCAGTTCCACATGCTTTTGTGTGATCCGGAACGGGGTCCGCAGCTCTGTGACAGACCGGCAGACATCCAGCGTTTTCTGCATTTTTTCGGCCATATTATGGATGTTTTCCAGAAGTTTTTCGTCCCCAGACAATTCGTCTTCGATCCGGACATCCAGCACAAACTTATCCGGAAGGATATCCATGCGCGGCACCGCCTGCAGCAGGCGGTTGCATTCGATCTGGTGCGCATCCGTCAGCGTTTCGATATCGTACAGAAGACTTGGGTTCCGATGCCTGACGACGTCGATTTCATCCGCCATACGGATCACTGCTGCCAGATAGGGCAGGTTCAAAGGACTTTGCCCGTCGATCTGCAGATATGTGGGGTATTCATTCACATCAAAAAGATCCGTCCGCCGGTGTCCCCTGGCAACCTGGATGACAGCAAAGACCAGTTCCGGGGAAGGGATCTCCAGCAGTTCTGCATATTTTCTGATATAAAGGCCGCTGAATTCGTGATGGTTGTCCCGCACAAAATCAGAGACATCCCGCCCGGGCTGGCGGAAATAATCCTCATAGTCCAGATGGACCTTGAATTCTTCATAATCGGATTCCGAGATCCCCATGCCGATATCGTGCAGGTAACAGCTCATGAGAAGGACATAGCACTCGTATGCGTTCATCCTTTCGATCTGTTCCTCTCCGATCAGATCATTGCAGAACTGGAGGACATTCATAGAATGGAAGATCGAATGATCCGTATATTCCGGAAACAGACGCCGGTAGCTGTCCAGCGAATGGGGCATGATCGATACGGTATTGGTAAACCGCCTGTGCAGCTGCGGGTCCAGTTGGAACAGCCTTTGTTCCAGAAGATAATCAGTTTTACCCATGCTTACTCCTCTATACTGTAAATAATCAAAATGTCAATGAGTCATGTTTAGCTGACAAATCGGAGATCCGCTTCACATTGCGCGCGATGACGGCCCGATCCGCTTCTGTCAGTTCGCTCTTCTTGTAGGCCCTGTGGATCAGCCGGCTGGAACACAGGATCGCGGCCTTTTCTTTCACTTCTCTGATTTTGCTTTCATCTTCTGTGTGCAGATAGTGTTTCAGGAAACAGTCAAAGAACTGCTTTGCGGTTTCATAGGGGAACCCCATATAATTTTCGATGACAGACGGATCATCTTCTCCCAGAACCACGTAAGCATAGTAGAGGTCGCTGATCTCCGCGATCGGATGGCCTGTAGAGATCCTGTCCAGATCGATGAGGAGCGGTTCTCCCTGATGCAGGAACACGTTGCCTGTGTGAAAATCACCGTGAACAAGGGTGTTGGGTTCAGGAAGCGACGTGATCAGTTTCATGCATTTATAGGCAAGCGCTTCGTTTTCACGCGCGATCCCGGTGGCGATATAGCGCCTCAGTCTTTCTGCAGCAGGGGGGAACCCATCGTCTTCCGAAACCGTAATACTGTGGATGGAGTGAGCCAGATCGGCCATTATTTTCGCGTATTCATCCACCCGCTCCGGACTGGTCGCAATATATCTTGAAATCGTCTCTGCATCCACCAGTTCATACATTGCCCCGTACTGATCTCCTACGGATTTGATCCCGAAGGAGATGGCGGTGGGGACTCCCAGGATGAAGGCCTTACGGCTGAGGGCGATTTCCTGCTCCACATCCCGATAGGTGTTCTTGCTGTTGAAAACCTTTATGACCGTTTCATCATCATAACGGTACACATTCCCCTTGGCACCCCGGCCAATGAGTTTACAGCCATCAATGGAGACCTCTTTGTATTTGATATATCTGCTTTTTTCGGTGTCAAAGGTTCCGGGCCAGATGAAATTGATGTGTTTGATGAACTCTTTGAACGCACCTGTCCTGTTAAGCTGGAGCTCCACGATTTCAGCAACGGACTTATAATACCAGCGGTTCATTGCCGGGTCATCCTGATGGAGTTCCTGCCATACAGCTTCCCCTTTTTCGGAGTAGTTTCCTGCAAGGGACCGAATGTTGGAAAGCTTGTCGGCAAGCCACAGCATCCGGAGTCCGACATCCCCGTTATTCTTTAAACCCTGCAGAGCTTCTTCCTTGCGGCGCTTCCAGGTGTCTTTCCGTTCTTCTGCCGGATATTCGTTTTCCGATTCATAGTCAACCAGCTGTGCAACTCTTTCTCCAAACCGTTTTTCGATTTCCTTCAGAGTACCGTCCGTATCTTCCACAATATCGTGCAGGATGCCCGCTGTAATGACCTCATCGTCATCTGTCATTGTCGATAATATCTGCGCAACTTCCAGCGGATGCAGAATATAGGGAGAGCCTCCGAATTTGCGGACTTTGCCCTGATGCATGATCGTTGCGTAGATGATTGCTTCCTCAAGCAGATTCATTGATTTTGCTTCCTTTCTAACTTAACTTTTTCTACTCAATATCATAAGCGATAACTGCTAAATTCTCAAGATTTTGTGCTATAATACGAAGCAGAGGGGTACAACAGGAGGAGTCGATGAATACAGTTGATTTGATCACGAAGAAAAGAAACGGCGGAACGCTTTCGCCGGAAGAGATAAAATTCCTGGTAGACGGCTATACTGCAGGAGAAATCCCTGACTATCAAATGTCGGCATTTCTCATGGCTGTCTATTTTCGTGGGATGAATGTAGAGGAAACGGTGGAACTGACAGACGCAATGCGCCTGTCCGGCGATGTTGTGGATCTTTCCGCGATCAAAGGCATCAAAGTGGATAAACACAGCACCGGCGGAGTCGGAGATAAGACAACGCTGATCGTCGGACCTCTGGCTGCGGCCTGCGGTGTTCCGGTAGCCAAAATGAGCGGCCGCGGACTGGGCTTCACCGGAGGCACGGTCGATAAGATGGAAGCCATTCCGGGATTCAAGACGGCAATGGAAGAGAGCGACTTTATCGATCAGGTCAACACATGCGGCATAGCGGTCATCGGCCAGACAGGACAGATCGCGCCGGCAGATAAAAAAATATACGCACTGCGGGATGTGACCGCCACCGTCGAAAACCTCAGCCTGATCACTTCCAGTATCATGAGCAAAAAGCTGGCAGCCGGATCTGATGCGATTTTGCTTGATGTCAAATGCGGCAAAGGCGCTTTCATGAAAACGGAAGAAGATGCGGAGAAACTGGGACGCCTGATGGTGGATATCGGAAACAGCAGCGGCAAGAAAACCATGGCTGTCATTTCTGACATGGAACAGCCCCTCGGATGTGCCGTCGGAAATGCCCTGGAGGTGGCGGAAGCCATTGACGTGCTGAAGGGGCAGGGCCCGGAAGATATCACGGAGCTGTCATTGAAGCTCGCAGGGATCATGATCTATCTGAGCAGGGTCGCAGGAACGGACGGCCTCGGATTGGAGGAAGGAATCGCGCGGGGACAGGAAGCCGCGGAGCAGGCCTTGCAGGACGGCAGCGCGCTGGAGAAGTTCCGGCGTTTTGTCAGCGGACAGGGGGGCGACCCCGGAATCGCAGAGGATCCGGGCAGACTTCCCCAGGCGAAACTGTCAAAACAGATCCTTGCGCAGCAGGAAGGATTTGTTTCGGCGCTGGATGCCATGACCATCGGTCTGGCGTCGCAGCATACAGGTGCAGGCAGACAGAGAAAGGAAGATGAAATCGATCTTTCCGCCGGAATCGTACTGGCCAAAAAACTTGGGGACACGGTCAGATGCGGAGAAGTGCTCTGTACGCTTTACGGAAACGATGAAGACAAGTTAGCGCTTGCCTGCGAAGAAGCAGTAAAGGCATTTATCATAGATGATACGAAACCGGAAGAGAGAAAACTGATCAAAAAGATCATCGAGTAATTTAAGCATTTGAAGAGGTACAGACAATGAAGATTCAATTTTGCGGAGCGACAACAGGCGTGACGGGTTCATGCCATCTGATCACGACAGCAAATCACAAGGTGCTGCTGGACTGCGGACAGTTCCAGGGCGGAAAAGCGCAGGAAGAACTCAACTACGAGCCGTTTCCTTTTGATCCGGCCGAGATAGAATACCTCGTCCTGAGCCATGCGCACATCGACCACTGCGGCAGGATCCCGCTTCTTGTGAAGAGAGGGTTCAAAGGGCAGATCTACTGCACAGATGCGACTGCAGACCTGTTGGGGATCATGCTGCTGGACAGCGGGCACATCCACGAACAGGAAGCGGAATGGCAGAACAGAAAGAACGCCAGAGCCGGCCGGCCGCTCGTGGAGCCTTTGTACACCGAAAAGGATGCGGAGGAATCCCTGAAGTTCATAAAGCCGGTTCTCTACAATCAGCTTGTGGAACTCAATGACGAAGTGCGCATCTGTTTCAATGACGCAGGTCATATACTGGGATCAGGAGAGATCGAAATCTTTGTTTCCGAGAAGGTGGAAGGAAGCTCTGAAGTACGCGCTTCCAAGATCGTCTTTTCCGGTGATCTGGGCGTTATGGACCGGCCGATCCTCAGAAATCCCACGATCATCAAGAAGGCCGATTATGTCATTATGGAGACGACATACGGCAACCGGAACCATCCGGACAACGCCATGGATGTGAACCATCTGGTGGACATCATCTGTGAGACGGCCGCACGCGGCGGCAATTCAGTCATTCCGTCCTTCGCGGTAGGCAGAACGCAGGAACTGATCTTCGAACTGAACAGGATCTATGAAGATCCTTCTGACCCGCGGCAGGAGCAGTTGTCAAAGATCAAGGTCTATGTAGACAGCCCGATGGCTGCTGCGGCAACGGAAGTGTTCAAGAAGAATGCCCAGGTCTTCGATGAAGAGACCAAGGATTATATCAGCAAAGGCGAGAATCCATTAGAGTTCCCGAATTTGAAATTCACCCAGTCAACGGAGGAGTCCCAGTGGCTCAACGTCGACCGGGAACCAAAGGTCATCATCTCCGCCAGCGGCATGTGCGAAGCCGGCAGAATCCGCCACCATCTGAAACACAACCTGTGGGATGCGAGAAACAGCATCATCTTCGTTGGATATCAGGCGGAAGGAACCCTCGGCAGAGGCATTATCGACGGAGAAAAGGAAGTGCAGCTCTTCGGAGAGACGGTGCAGGTCAACGCGAAGATACACAACCTGGAGGGCTTTTCCGGTCACGCCGATATGAACGGACTGCTGGGCTGGCTCAAAGGATTCCAGAAGCTCCCGAAGCAGCTGTTCCTGGTTCACGGAGAGCCTGAAGTGAAAATCGAATTCGCCAAGACAGTGAAGGAGCAGATCGGTATCGACGCCATCCCGGTGAACGTCAACTCCGAGTACGAACTCGAAGAGAGCGGCGGCGTGGTGACCAGGAAGGAAGCCATCGCCGATGCGGTCGACGAGAAGAGAGTCAACGAAGCCCGTGAGAACCTGTACAACGTCAGAAGAAGACTGGAGGATATCCTCTATAACGCCAACCTGAGCGTCAACAAGGGAACGGATCCGGAGAAACTGGCCAGGATCAACAATATCATCATGGAACTGGAGAAGTCGGTCATCAATCTGGGTTCCGCCATTTCCGAATCAGATGAGAGTGAAAACGTCGAGTTGACGGAGGAACAGATCGCAGAACTCAAAGCCGCGCGCGAGGAGAAAATCGAAAGCAAGAAGAAGCAATAATGCATTTCCGCAACAAAATCAGGGAAACCTGACATGAATGTATTTGATTTCAAAAACAAATCCATGTCAGTGTGATAAAATAATAACGATAGAAACTACATGTTTCTTAATTATGTTCCTTATATACATGACAATATATTCTAAGGAGGAAAAATCATGTCAGAATTAAGAACAGCATTACCTAAAATCTCAACACCACTGCCAGGTCCTAAGGCGCAGGCTCTGATCGAAAGAAGAGCAAAGGCAACACCTAAGGCCATCGGAACTGCGTACAAAGCAGTTATCGAAAGAGGCGAAGGCGCAATGTTCGAGGACGTAGACGGAAACATCTTCCTCGACTGGATCGCAGGCGTAGGCGTACTGAACATCGGATACTCACATCCTGAGCTGAT
>CADADV010000028.1 GCA_902786815.1 uncultured Eubacteriales bacterium | reverse complement strand
AGAAGATCCGCGCCGAATTCGCAGAAACCGGATTTGCGGCTGAATTCCTGCGCAACATCAGCGATCCTAAAGAACTGCAGATGGCATATGACATGATCAAAAGGCATCAGGAATAAGGGAGAGATAGAGTATGGAAATCAAAAGAGTCAGCTGCGATCAGTTCGCAGGCCTTCTTGACCGTGAGATCGATCTGGATAAAGGACTGAATATCATCATCGGAGAAAACGAATCGGGTAAAAGTTCGCTTGTTGACCTATTGTACAGCCTGTTTTTTCAGAGCGCATCCTTAGATAAGCGCAGGGATAAAGCCTTTGCCGGACAGTATTTTCCAAGGACCTCCGGCACAGTTAGTGGAGATGTCATCGACGGAACCGTAAGATTCGCAGCAGAGGACGGCGTATATAAGCTTGCAAAGGAATGGGCCGGTAAGGAAGGCCGCTGCAGACTGACCCTGCCGGATGGGACCGTAATACGGGATGAAGAAAAAATCAATGAAGTCTTGGCAGAGATCCTGCAGTATGGAAGAGGCGTTTATGACGAGATGGTTTTCGCATCGCAGAAACGCGACCAGACGTTGCTGCAGGGGTTATTAGGTGATGATCCGTCGGGGAATGTCGATGAACTGGCGGTTACGATTGCCAGAGCTGTAATGCAGACAGGCGGAATCGAACTGGACGCAGTAGAGGCAGAGCTGAACGAAACCATCAGCGACTTTGAAGGCAGGTGGGATTTCGATGCAGACGCTCCCGAAGGAGGACGCAGACGCGGCATCCAAAACAAGTGGAAGAACGGCGCAGGAACTATTTTGAAAGCGTACTACGAGAAAGAAGAAATCCTGGCGCTGCAGCAGGAAGCAGAGTCAGCAGAGAAAGATGTTGAGAGGTTCAATGCGGCGCTTGCGGAACGAAAGGAAGAATTGCAGAGCGAAGAAGAAAAGCGGGAGGCTTTCGTGCAGATCCGCGCTTTGATCAGCGAACGAAACAGCAACCGCAAACTGCTGGAAACAGCCCAAAAGGAAGCCGACGAAATGCAGGCTGCCATCGCGCAGTGGCCGGAGGCGGAGAAACAAAAAACGAGAGCAGAGGACCTGAAGAAACAGTACGACCTCGCAGCGAAGAAGCAGAAGTACATTGAGGTCAAGGAGCAGGTCGAAGAGAAAGAAAAACTCTCGCAGGAACTTGCAGACATTGGACAAATCGATGTATCAGATCTGGAAGCCCTCAGGAAACTTCCGCATGAGATCCGGATGCTGCAAACAAAACTCAAAGGGCTGGATTTGATTGCGAACATTAGACAACTGGGAGAAGCCGAGATCCGGGTAACATCTTCGGTGAGCGGAAAGCCGGTTGAAATCGATGAAGGTGAGGTTCGCATTACAGAGCCTGTAACGATCACGATCCCTGGAATTGCGGAAATCGATCTGACGCCGGAAGGCGTTGACGTGGAAGAAATCCGCAAACAGCTCGATGCAGCCTCGCAGCGGCAGAAGGCAATCTATGCGAAATACGGGGTTGCGTCAGTGGATGGACTGGAAGACTTGAAGCACCGCGCAGAGGCGCAGTCGGCAGAAATCGACAGAATCGGTATGAGAATCGATACGCTGCTCCACGGAGAAGAATGGGAGAGTCTCGAGCAGGAAGGCAGAGCGATTCCGGAGGGGCTGCCCGGAGTGCAGGAAGTCAGCGACGAGATCACAGCACTCTGCGGACCCAACGTTGATCGGTTCATCGGAGCGAAAATCACACAGATTTCGGGATACATTGATAAGTACGGCAGTTTCGATGAACTCATTGCGTTTGAGGAACAGAAACGCGGAGAACTGCAGATCTTAGAAGAAAAGGCAGCCGGCGCTGTGGAGATTCCCAAAGAATTTGCGGATATCACTGATGCAGATTCATTTGAAAGCGAACTGAAAACAAATATAAAAAGGATCAGGAATCAAATTGAAGAAGCAAACGAGGAACTGCGGGAAGCGTATCAGCGGTTAGGTGAAAAATCATCAGAAGAGTATTCTGAAGAGTATAAAGCTGCTGCGGAAGCTTTTGAGCGAATCAAAAAAGAACACGCTAGATGGGCGCACATCCGTGACACTTTCCTGCAGGTCAAAGAGGACTACAAAGGCGATCCAATGGGCGATATCGAGGAGAACTTCAAACACAATCTGTCTCTCCTGACAGACGGAACAGTTCAAGTGGATTCCATCCGGGAAGACCTGAAGGCTTCCATTACAAGCGGGAGATCGCTGCTGAGTGAGGAGATCCTTTCGGAAGGAACGAAAGATACCATTTCCCTCGCCTTCAGGCTTGCGATGCTGAAACACTTGTATCCGAACGGCGGCTGCATCGCCGTCTTTGACGATCCGTTTACCGACATGGATCCGAAGCGGACACAGGCTGCATGCAGGATGATCCAGGAGTTCGCACAGGAGAACCAGGTGATCTTCATGACATGCGACGGCAAATATAAGGAACTTCTTTCCGGAAATATGATAATGATAGACAATGATATTCAGTAACAAATGAACCGATTCGCGTATCTTTTACCTTTGATAGCAGGCGCCTGCTGGGGATGCACGGGCATATTCGTCCGTACGCTCGATGATGCAGGACTCGATAACATCACGATCACCTTCTCAAGGGTCGGGGTGATGTTTCTGATGCTGCTTTTGGCTACCGTAGTGTATGACCGGAACCTGCTGCGCATCAAAAGACGCGACCTGCTTTTGCTGGCGGTGATCGGAGTCGACGGCCTGGTACTGATGAATATCTGTTATAATATTTCCATCACATCGCTGAGCATGTCGCTGGCGTCGATTCTGCTGTGCACAGCACCGGTGTTCGTGATCATTTTCGGATCGGTGCTGTATGGGGAAAAGATCACGCTGCTGCGGGTGGCTTGTATGATCGGAGCGCTGATCGGATGCGTTTTGCTCAGCGGGATCGTCGAATCGGGCGAACTGAAATGGAGCGTGCTCGGGCTCGCTATGGGGGTAGCCTCGTCGATCACAAACGCGGCTTACGCCATCACGCTGAAGGAGGCAACGGATGTACGAAAGCTTCATCCGCTGACGATCCAGCTGTACACGACGCTGATCGGCATGATCATCATGATCCCGATGACAGATTTCGGGATGATCGTGGACTTCGTTGCGGTATCTCCGGGGAAAGGGATCCTGTTCCTGCTGGCCCACGCGTTGGTCGCGTCGCTTTTGCCGAACCTGCTGTACGCCATCGCGTTTCTCTATGTGGATTCCAGTGTGGCGTCGATCCTGGCCTCGGGGGCGGAGCCGACCTCGGCGCTGCTGTTTGGTTTATTTGTTTATCGTGAGATACCGACTGTGTTCGGCATCATCGGCATGATCATCGTTGTTGTTTCCATGATCGTGCTGAGCAAGTCGGATACCAAGACGGAGAGAATAGAGACTATTAAAGAAGGAGACTAATATGCTTTTGCTTAATCTGTTTACAGATCCTGTGGCGCTGATCATTTCCTGGATCTATCATTCCATCGCGTATTTCTGTATTCTGAATAAAATGGGACTGAAGAAACGTGATTGCGTGATCCCGTTCCTGGCAGAACGGCAATTCAGCAAGCTGCTGTTTCGGCGCATGCGGAGTTTCTACAGGCCGTTTATAGTCGCTGTAGTGCTCATGATAGCGGCGCTGTACCTGGGTGTTGACGAGAACCTGGGATGGGTGTACGCCATCTCGGCCTTCATCGTTTACGGTGTCTTTGTCATCCGGCTGTACTGGCGCATGGCCAAAGCCTTCGGCAAAGGCAGGATTTTCGCGATCGGAATGATTCTTGTGCCTGTGATTTTCCTGCTGGTCCTGGCGTTCGGCAGATCCCGGTATCAGGGAATCACACTCAAGCCGGTGCCGGAACACTCAAAGGCGGGACACTTTGTGCGCAGGGCAGGCCTGGTGGTGATTTCGCTTGCGGAAATCACCGTCCTGGTGCTCGGCATCGGATTCCTGACAATTCGAACGCTGCCGCCGGAAATTCTGGTTGATCAGAATCTGTCAGAGATCCACGACAAGACCAAGGATCTGCAAGGGGACGACCAGTTCCTGACGCGGGACGACATGATGGGCAAGGCTGTCTCATCAGTGGCTGATATGAAACCAAGCAGAGCGCGCTTCTTCCCGGATCATTCCGCTGACAAGAATGTCGTCGTCATGACGTATGTGATCGGTTCCAATCTCGAACACAAGGCCGGACTGGCGTCAGCCAACATAACGCAGATGATCGAAGCGACGAAGCAGGGCGACGGTCTGACCTTCGTCATGGAAGCAGGCGGCACGAACCGCTGGTTCACCGGCGGCATCGACGCAGCCAGCTATGGACGCTATGAAATCAAAGGCGGCGAACTGACAAAGGTGAAATCGCTGTCGGATGACATGAGCATGTCCGATGAAAAGAGTCTGGAAGATTTTCTGATATGGACGAAGAAGAACTATCCGGCGGACCGTTATATGCTCGTGTTGTGGGATCACGGCGGCGGCGTATGCGGCGGCTATGGGCAGGACGATATCAACAGTAAAACAGACGGGGACAACCCGTTTGGCTGTCTGCAGATGAACGAGATCCTGAAAGCCCTCAAAGCATCGGATACGAAATTCGACATGATCGGCTTCGACGCCTGCCTCATGCAGGACATTGAAATCGCGTCGGCCATGGAACCGTATGCAGATTATTATCTGGCGTCGGAAGAGGTCGAAGGCGGCTATGGATGGTTCTATACTTCCGCTTTCGGCAAACTGGCAGCGGACCCGGGGCTGTCAACGGAAGCCTTTGCGGAAGATCTGCTCTCTACCTACGATCAGCTCAACACGATCGTAAAGGACGAGGACGGCAAGCCGGATACGGGCGCGACCCTGTCCCTTGTCGATACGACGCTGGCCAAGCCTGCGTATAAGGAGTTCTGCGATTTTCTGGATCACGCGGACAAGCTCATCAGGGAAGACCCTGATGCCTATGCGGACTTCGCAGTGGCGGGAACAAACGCCTACAATTTCTCAAGTGACATGCAGATCGATCTGGTGGACTTTCTGACGACTCTGCGCAAGGCGGATTATAACAATACCCTGGGTTCGGACAAGGAGATAAAAAACCTGAGCAATACCATACACAGCTGTGTGCTCTACCGCAACAAAGCCTCCGCTTCCGGCATCAACGGGATGGCCTTTGCTTTCCCGTATAAGGCAATCGGGTTTTACAGCGATACCAGCAAGCAGCTGAAGAACATGTCTCTGAAGACGGAGCGGCGTGTGTTCAATGACATCTTCAGCATCATGGCAGCCCAGCAGAAGAAGGCCAAAGAGCAGGAGGATGCAAACGGTGAATCTTCATTCTGGGAGGAAGTGTTCGGGTCCACCGACTACACCGAGGAAGATTGGTATGTGAAAGGCTTTGAAGATTACGAGGACGCGCAGGCGCTGGTCGATATCCCGCTGAAAGAGACCGCGGACGGATATGAGATCCAGCTTCCGAAGAAACTCTGGAAAATCATTGCGGACTGCCGGACGATGCTGTACCAGAACGTATCTGATGCGTCAGGTGAAGGGATGCGGTACCTGGGGACCGATTATGTGGGCGGCGAGGACGCGGCCGGGCATCCGATGGTCACCATGGATGACAATTGGGTGCACATCGATGGACAGGTCGTCTGCTATGAAGCGGAACAGGTCCGCGAGACTGAAGATGGAGATATCTACACAGGAAAAGTCAAAGCCCGCCTGAACGGAAAACGGGATATTGTTCTCTATATTGAGTGGGATCCTGTGAAGGACGACGCGGCGCCGCCGGTGGGACATGTCACAGGTTACGATACTGAAATCAGCGAAAAACTCGGCAGCTATATGGACACAAAGGGATTGCTGAAACTGAAGTCAGGTGATAGTATTCAGTTCATCTTCGACACTTATGACGCGGAGGGAAACCTGATCAAAACATCACCGGAAGGCAAAAAAATCCGTGTGTCGAAGCAGAGCAGGCTGACCGTAGAGGACGCGCCGCTGGATGCCGGCGATTATACGTTCGGCGGCATGCTGACGGATGTTTATCAGAGAACCATGACCACGGAAATGATCGAGGCGAACCTCGGCGAATAGAGAGAAGAATCAAAGGATAGACCAAAGGATGGACCAAAGGATAGATCAGAAAAAACTGAGACGATATGAACACAGCCTGGTTATCAGCGGCGCGGGGATCATCATGTTCGGCTCGTGGAATATCATCAAGACAGCTGTATTCTTTGTGATCACGCCGATAGACAAAGTGTACACCGCGCTCATGCGCGACATAGAGATCGACTGGGGTGATGTTCCGTTCTCTAAAGAGACCGGTACATATCTTGTACTTGCAGTGATTTTGATGTGTTTGCTGTTCAGCCTGCTGCTCCGGCTTTTCATCGGCCGCGCAGCGATCCAGGAAGGAAGGCGTATTCGAAGGCGCAGGGCAGTCTATGTTGTCCTGGCGGCATTGGTCGGCGCAGTACTGCTCTTCGGCATTGTCGTAAGAGTCATAGCCTTCATCAAGGGGGTAGAAACACTGTCAGGGATCACAGGTGCATCGACGGTGTCGATTTTTGTGGATGTTACCTCGTTTTTCTGTGCGTTGGAATTGGTCATCGCAGCGATCATGGTGCGCAGACTCAGAAAGGGGGCGGCGTAATGCAAAAGGATTTTCATTACTACGCGACCTACTGCGCGGCATATCTTGCCGGTTACTCTCACGAAGAGAGTCTGGACATCTGTTACAGCGCCCAGTTCGTGGACCATTGTTCCAAAACTCTGCTGCACAAAATCAAAGGCCCGTCAGCAGCCGCAACGACACAGCTGCAGCTGGAACTCATGGAGATGAGGCCGGATGCGTTGAGCCTGCAGGACACCACCAGAATCTGGTCGGCCTTTCACTTCCTGCCGGCGGACCTGCACGCTCCGTCAAAAGGCGGTAAGCGTTACCGGAGCAAGTACCGTCTCATCTGCGGACCGAACGGGAAGCTGCTTGCCCGAACTGTTGGAATAGCCAAAGGCAAAAGCCTTCAGGCAATCGGGCTTGCCATGCATGTTCTGGCAGACACCTGGGCGCACCGCTATTTCGCAGGGACACCATCCCTTGTCATCAACAATACGAATTATTACTTCTATGAGATTCTGGAAGATGGGGGCTCCGAGACAGAGCGGCACATCACATTCCGGCATAATCCGGGCGTGCCGGACGATCCCGAAGAAGGGAAATACACGAACAGTGTCCTTCAGACCAGCGAGAACAATGTCATGAATCTGGGGCACGGCAGAGCAGGGCATCTGCCGGATTACAGCTTTATCAAGTACAAATACCTTCCTGCCTGGGGCGGCTATGAGGAGATTATCAAGGACAATCCCTCTGATTATATGCACGCTTTCGCCCAAATGGTGTACGCGCTCCGTTGGCTGCGTTCAGACGCTCCGGGAGAAGGATTCCGCGTGGATGTATATGACAGCAAGCGTGTTGCGCCGCATATAGGGGAAATACGTCAAATACTCAAGCGGAGGCAGACAGACGCTTCCGAAGACTGGAAAGCCTTTGCAGAGAAACTGTCCGGGCAGACAATCGAGGACTTTGACCTTGCGAAATACCAGGAGGAATATAAGGATGCGCCAAAAGAAGGGAAGGACAGCACATTCCTGGGCCGTTTCATCACAGCGGCACTTACCCAAAAACGCATGGTAACCGAAGAAATCAGCGTTGCCGGCATCAAACTGGCAGGGAAATGGAGGTGATGGATCATGACGAAAACCAGACGCATTGTAAATATCATCGCCGGTCTGTTCATGATACTCGTTGCCTTCCTTTTGGCGGTCGACGCGAAACAGACCTATCCGGCCATGATCTTCATACTCGGAATTACGACACTCATTGCAAGCATCCGATCGCTGGTCTACTACATCTCCATGGCGCGGCATATGGTTGGCGGAAGGACCATACTCTACCGGGCGATCATCATGCTGGATCTGTCGCTTTTCACACTGTCTCTGACAGATGTGCCGCTGTACTGCATTGTTCTGTATCTTGCAGGGATACATATTTTCGCCGCCTTCGTGGATATTATGCGTTCTATCGAATCTATGCGGCTGCGTGCACCGTCCTGGCGGCTGAGCTTCATCTCGGGGCTGGTCAACATCGTTTTGGGAGTTCTCTGCATAGTGTTCATCGAAAATGTTACGGTGGCGGTGGGAATATATTCACTGGGATTGGCCTATTCCGGAATGACCCGCATCATCCAGGCTTTCCGCAAAAACAAGACGCTGTATGGAAATGCACCGGCAGTTTGATGGTGATTTTGCGATAATTGTTGTAACAAGAAAGATATTTTGGTGTATACTTATGATATTGTAAATCAGAAAAAACTGATGGGAGGAAATATTGAAATGGAAATCAAAAAAACTCTGGAAGGCGAAAAACTCACAGTAGCGATCAGCGGAAGACTGGACACAACTACAGCTCCGGAACTGGAAGAAGCTCTGAAGGAATCAATGGATGGGATCAGTGAACTGGTCATCGACTTCACCGAAACAGAGTACATTTCATCTGCCGGACTGCGGGTACTGCTTTCTGCGCAGAAAACCATGAACAAGCAGGGAAGTATGGTTGTTACAGGCGTCAATGATGTGATCATGGAGATCTTTGAAGTGACAGGATTCGTCGACATTCTTGATATTCAGTAGTTTAGTCTGACGATCCGGCAAGGTGTTTCTTGGCAAACCAGACGGAGGGTCATCAGAATGTGCGCAGTCAGTGAAACGACACGGGACAACTCAATAACGCTTGAAGCCACAGTAAGGAATCTCCCGCTGATCATGGCTTTTCTTGGCGAGCGCCTGGATGCGTGGGGTTGTCCGATGAGGAAACGGATGGCCATAGAACTTGCGGTAGAAGAGGTCTATGTCAACATTGCCAATTACGCCTATACACCCGGAAGCGGTGAGGCGACCATGCGGGTCGAACTGGAGACTTCCGACGCTGCGCGAACGATCGTGGTCACGTTCATAGATCAGGGTACCCCTTATGATCCCCTTGCGCGGGAAGATCCGGATGTGACCCTGCCCACCGGTAAGCGCCGGATCGGCGGTCTCGGCATATTCCTCGTCAAGCAGCAGATGGATGATGTCGCGTACGAATACCGGGATGGAAGCAACGTGTTGACATTGAAAAAGTTTTTATAACACAAATTGGAAGGACGTACTAAAAGGACGAACTAATGGACGAAAAGAAAATGAGAAGTGAAGTCGATGAGATCGTGGAACTGGTGCTGAAGGACTACGACCAGGGACGTGACATTGACAATATGAATATTTTCGACCAGCCGGACAGGGACGAGGTCATTGAAATCGTCAATAAACTGCTGGGCGTACTGTTCCCGGGCTACTACAGGGATAAAGGCTACAGATTCTATAACATGTACAGCAAGCTGACGCTGCAGTTTGAGGATATCATGTACTATCTGTCTCAGCAGATCGCCCTGGCATTGGCCTTCGACGGCAAGTACGGCAGTCTGAAGGAGGATGAACTCGAAGAAGAAGCCCAGAAGATCGCCATCGAATTCTTCCGCAAGATCCCGGAGATCCGTGCGAAGATCAATACGGACATCCAGGCGACCTACGACGGGGATCCGGCGGCGTACAATAAAGAGGAAATCGTTCTGAGTTACCCGGGACTGCTGGCAAGCACCATCTATCGTGTGGCCCACGAGCTGCATCTGCTGGGCGTGCGCATCCTGCCGCGTATGATGTCGGAATATGCGCACAGCATTACAGGAATCGATATCCACCCGGCGGCCCGGATCGGGGATTACTTCTTCATGGACCACGGCACCGGCATCGTGATTGGATCGACATCGATCATCGGAGAGCATGTCAAGATCTATCAGGGCGTCACCATAGGCGCGCTTTCGACACGCGGAGGACACGCGCTCAATGGAACCCGCCGCCATCCGACTCTGGAAGATGATGTGACCATCTACTCCGGCGCGTCCATACTCGGCGGCAATACCGTCATTGGCAAAGGCTCCATCATCGGCGGCAACGCCTTCATCACGGAATCCGTTCCGCCCGGCTCCCGTGTGAGCATGAACAGCAATACCTTAAACGGCAGCTCTGAAGCAGCAGGCGGCATGCGCGTTGAAAAATGTGAGACCACCTGTGATGACTGCGATAACGACACCTGCTGGGTCGCCAACGTGACGGAGTGGGAACTGCACGGAAAAGACGGATCAGGAATATAAGCTGCGGGCGGCACACATATACACACATATAGATAAAAAAGTGATTGACACGGAATCCTCCTGTATGGTATAAACACAAGGATAAAAAATTCAGGAGGCTCCGATGAGGGAGAAAATCAAAACAGGCGTTACAATTGCAGAAGTGAGAGGCACCATAAGGGAGGCGTTGTCTTCCCCAGGTGCGGGATTCAATTTTTCAGACAGATATACCATTTTACCCGGTTTCTCAGATGTACATGTTCATTTGAGAGAACCGGGATTTTTTTATAAAGAAACGATCCGGACAGGAACGCTGGCTGCGGCGGCAGGGGGCTTCACCCATGTGCTGACCATGCCGAATCTGGACCCGGTACCGGACAGTCCTGCGCATCTGAAGGTGCAGACCGATATCATTCGAACAGATGCCTGCATCGGCGTGCATCCGCTCGGATCGCTTACCTGCGGCGAGCAGGGCAGACGGGTTTCGGATATTGAAGGACTCGCGCCCCATGTTGCGGGGTTTTCTGACGACGGCGTCGGCGTCATGGACGACGGACTCATGAAGGAGGCCATGATGCGGGTCAAGGCAGCCGGCAGCATCACAGTGGCCCACTGTGAAGACACCCGGTATCCGCGAGAGAGCCGGGAGGCGGAGTTTAAGCAGCTGGACCGGGATCTGGATCTTGTCGCGCAGACAGGCTGCCCCTATCACATGTGTCACGTGTCGACCCTCGAATCCCTTGCGCTGATCCGGCAGGCCAAGAGAGCCGGCCTGGATGTGTCCTGCGAAACGGCTCCCCATTACCTGACCCTGTCCGACCAGGAAATCAGAGACGACGGACGGTTCAAGATGAACCCGCCGATCAAGACGCCGGCAGATAAAGAAGCGCTGCTGGAAGCGCTGGCAGACGGCACCATAGATATGATTGCGACAGACCACGCGCCGCACAGCCGGGAAGAAAAAAGCAAAGGCTTCGCCGGCAGCGCGTACGGTATCGTCGGTCTGGAAACTGCCTTCCCGGTCCTTTACACAAAACTGGTGAAGGAAGGTATTCTGCCGATGGAGCATTTGATCAAACTGCTGACGGAGCATCCAAACAGACGGTTTCGGATCGGGAGCACGATGCCGGATGAAAACGACCCGGCGCCGACGTTTACCGTATGGGACCTCGAGACCACCTATGAGATCGATCCTGCGGCATTCTTAAGCAAAGGCAGGAGCACACCTTTTGCCGGGTGGCAGGTACAGGGCAGATGCATGCTGACCGTGATGGACGGCAAAGTTGTCTACAGAAGGGAACAGAAATGAAGAACGATATCATGACAATCCAATCACAGCGCAGGCTGGCAGAGGAAACCTACGAGATGGTCCTGCAGCTGCCGCATGCGGGCGCACTTACTGCCGCGCATACTCCTGCACAAAAGCAACATATCCTTCCCGGCCAGTTTCTGAATATCAGGCTTGACGGATCCTATCTGCGCAGACCGATTTCGATCTGCGAATGGACAGAGGATACACTGACTATCATCTACAAAACCGTCGGCAGGGGCACAACAAAGATGAGCCGGATGCAGACGGGCGAAAAACTGGATGTTCTCTGGCCCCTGGGCAACGGGTATGATCTGAGCAGCTTCGGCGAATCCGGCAGCGTCAGCCAAAGTGCTGCGCAGCCTCTTCTGATCGGCGGCGGAGCGGGCGTCCCGCCCATGTTCGGCCTTTGCAGAAAGCTGGTGGAGACCGGCGTTCAGCCGAAAGTGATACTTGGATTCCGGAGCGCTGCAGACGTGTTCTACCGGAACGAATTTGAGACGCTCGGCGCAGAAGTGATCCTCACGACAGAGGACGGAAGTGCCGGAATCAAAGGCTTTGTGACAGACGCCATGGACGGCATCTGCTATGACAGTCTGTTCGCATGCGGACCGGAAGCCATGCTGCAGGCGGTAGATGAGAAAGCGCCTGCGGGAATGCCGGGGCAGATGAGCTTCGAGCGGCGTATGGGATGCGGATTCGGCGCCTGCATGGGATGCTCCTGCAGGACGAAGTACGGAAGCAAACGCATCTGCGTGGAAGGCCCCGTCCTCGAAAGGAGTGAGATCGTATGGTAAGAGAAACAGCACCGAGAACCGTACCGACAACTGCACCGGATACGGCAGTCACGCTCTGCGGCATTGAGATGACAAACCCTGTCATGGCAGCCAGCGGGACCTTCGGATACGGCAGGGAATTCGCGGATCTGTACGACATTGATCTGCTGGGAAGCTTTTCCTTCAAGGGGACTACGCCGAAGCCGCGGTTCGGCAACGAAACGCCGCGGATCGCCGAATGCACAGAAGGGATGCTGAACAGCGTCGGGCTGCAGAATCCCGGGGTGGATGCAGTCATATCAGAAGAACTGCCGGCACTCGCGGAGGTCTTCCATAAGCCCGTCATGGCGAACGTATGCGGCGGCTGTCCGGAAGACTATGCGGAAGTGACAGAAAAACTGGAAATCGCCGATGCGCAGAATGAAGCGCAGAGACGGCCGCAGATCGGCTGGATCGAGGTGAACATCTCCTGCCCGAACGTCAAAAGCGGAGGGATGGTTTTCGGAACGGATCCGAAGGCAGCGGCTTCCGTGATCCGCGCGGTACGGCAGAAAACGAAGAAACCAGTTATCGCGAAACTGTCTCCGAATGTAACAGATATTACAGAGATCGGCCGGGCATGCGAAGCGGCGGGTGCTGACGGACTGACAGCGATCAACACGCTGCTGGGCATGCGGATCGATCTAAAGAGCAGACGACCGGTGCTGGCAAATACGATGGGCGGATTTTCGGGACCGGCGGTGTTCCCGGTGGCGCTTAGGGCCGTCTACCAGCTTTGCCGTACGGTCGATATCCCGGTCATCGGATGCGGCGGGATCGCGTCAGCCGAAAATGTGCTGGAGATGATGATGGCAGGAGCAGCGGCTGTGCAGGTAGGAAGCGCCAATCTTGTCGATCCGTACGCCTGCAAGGGCATCATCGAAGAGCTTCCGCGAGTAATGAAACAGTATGGAATCAAAGCACTGCAGGAACTGACCGCCCAGGCGCAGGTCCGCTGAACACAGAATAAAGGAGAAAGAAATGGGAAAAGATGTGATCATCGCCTGCGACTTCAGCAGCGGGCACGAGACAATAGAGTTTCTGGAACGGTTCGGGGAGGAAAGACCTTATGTGAAAATCGGCATGGAACTGTTCTACGCGGAGGGACCGGACATCGTACGTCAGTTGAAGCAGAGAGGACACAAGGTGTTCCTCGATCTGAAGCTCCATGATATCCCGAATACTGTCGGCAAAGCCATGCGTGTGCTTTCGGGGCTGGATGTCGATATGTGCAATGTGCACGCGGCTGGTACGAGACGGATGATGGAGGCAGCTCTTGAAGGTTTGACCAGACCGGACGGCAGCCGGCCGCTTCTGATCGCAGTCACGCAGCTGACGTCCACATCCCAGCAGCAGATGGAAGAGGATATCCTGATCGGCCGTCCGATGGAGGAAGTCGTTGCGATATACGGCCAGCGGGCGCAGGAAGCCGGTCTTGACGGCGTCGTCTGCTCGCCGCTGGAAGCGCCGGCAGTCCATGAGAGACTAGGCAGCGATTTCCTGACTGTTACGCCGGGGGTGCGCCTGGCCGGTGACGCGGCAGGGGATCAGCAGAGAGTGACAACGCCTGCAAAGGCCAGAGAACTCGGCTCCGACTACATCGTCGTTGGAAGAAGCATTACAGCAGCAGAAAATCCCGCGGCGGCGTACGAACGCTGCCGGCAGGAGTTCATTGGATAAATATATAGAATCGAAAGAGAGGAACATTGTATGAGGAAAAAAGCAGCAGAATGCTTATTGAAAACAGAAGCCGTATTCTTCCGGCCGGATGACCCGTTCACCTGGGCCAGCGGCATCAAGAGCCCGATCTACTGTGACAACCGTCTGGTGCTCAGCGACCCGCAGGCACGGCAAACAATCGAAGAAGGGCTGATCGAATTGATCCGGACAGAATATCCTGATGCGGAAGCACTCTTCGGAACGGCGACGGCGGGCATTGCCCACGCGGCCATCGCGGCGCATGAGATGGGATTCCCGATGGGATATGTCCGGTCTTCGGCCAAAGACCACGGACGCGGCAGCAGAATCGAAGGCAGAGTTGTTCCGGGACAGAAGGTCGTTGTCGTTGAGGACCTGATTTCGACGGGCGGCAGCGTGATCAGCGCAGCAAAGGCACTTGAAGAGGCGGGAGCAGAAGTGCTCGGCGTCGTATGCATCTTCTCATACAACTTGAGCAGGAGCCGGGAAGCCTTTGCAGAGGCGGGATTGGAATACCACAGCCTGACGGATTTCGACGCAGCCTGCGAGGCGGCAGCGGAAACAGGATATATCGACAGGTCTGACATAGACCAGCTAATGGCGTTTAGAAATAGTTTATAAATAGAAGGAGGAAAAGAATTGAGACATTTGATTGACATCATGGATCTGTCCATTGAAGAACTGGACGAGATGATCGCAGTAGCGAAGGACATCATCGCCGATCCGCAGGCGTACAGCCACAAGTGCGCCGGCAAAAAACTGGCGACACTGTTCTTTGAACCATCGACCAGAACGAGGCTCAGCTTTGAAGCGGCCATGTATGAACTGGGAGGCGTCGTGCTGGGATTTTCGGAGGCGAACAGCTCCTCCGCGGCCAAGGGCGAGAGCGTTTCCGACACGATCAGGACTGTCGGATGTTATGCGGACATCATCGCCATGCGGCATCCGAAGGAAGGCGCGCCGGTTGCAGGAATCCGCAGATCGACCGTGCCGGTGATCAACGCCGGAGACGGCGGCCACAATCATCCGACCCAGACACTGACAGACCTTCTGACCATCAGCCGTGAGAAGAACAGACTGGACGGCCTGACGATCGGCCTTTGCGGCGACCTGAAGTTCGGGCGCACAGTCCACTCGCTGATCAACGCCATGTCACGTTACCCGGACAACAAGTTCATCCTTATCTCGCCGGAGGAACTGCGGATCCCGGAGTATCTCAAATACGAGACCATGATCAAGAAGAACCTGGAGTTCGTCGAGACGGACGATCTGGAGGCCGCCATGCCGCAGCTGGACATCCTCTACATGACACGCGTACAGAGAGAGCGGTTCTTCAATGAGCAGGACTACCTCAGACTGAAAGACAGCTACATCCTCACACCGGACAAACTGGAAAACGCGAAGGAGACCCTGAGCATCCTGCATCCGCTGCCGCGCGTCAATGAAATCTCCGTTGCAGTGGATGATGATCCGCGCGCGAAATATTTCGAACAGGTACTGAACGGCAAATACATCAGAATGGCACTGATTCTAAAACTACTGGAGGTGGCGTAAATGATCATAGGTAAAATCGAAGACGGAATCGTCCTGGACCACATCAAGGCAGGACAGGGAATGAGACTGTATAATATCCTGGGGCTGGATAAGCTGGATTGCGAAGTCGCTCTGATCCAGAACGCGCCAAGCCAGAAACACGGGCGAAAGGATATCCTCAAGATCGACAAGCTGATCGATCTGAACATTGACGCCGTCGGATTCGTCGACCCGGGCATCACGGTCAACATCATCGAGGGCGGCAAGCTGGCGAAGCGTAAGCACCTGGAACTGCCGACGGAAATCGTGGATGTGATCAAGTGCAAGAATCCCCGCTGCATCACGACCATCGAGCAGGAGCTGCCGCAGGTCTTCCGCCTGACGGACGCTGTAAACAAAGTCTACAGATGCAAATACTGTGAGAGCAAGGCGAAATAGAACGATTCGTCGAACAGACTTGACGCGGAGCTCTCACTTCATAAGACCCGGAGTGGTGGCTCCGGGCAGTAAACAGACTGGTTGCTACATGAGCCATCTGTCCAGCCATTTGCAAATGCAGTAGGCGACAACATTTGCTGTGACAGTGGCAACGAAGATGTTAATAACAGCCATTTGCAACACCTCCTCTCTGTTGCCAGATTGGAAAGCAGCAACATGATATTTATAACAAATATAGAAATAAATGTCAATTACGATTCTTGACTTTATTTGAGTTTTGATTATAATATAAACAGGCAAGATGTTAATGGCAGTTGCAACACATGAAGACTCGGAGTGGTGGCTCCGGGTTTTTCTTTTACGCTAACCGGATTAATGATATAATCAAAACACACGGATAGAACACCACAGGAGGCAAATGTTATGAAACTTTACGAAAACGGTATTTATTTAGTAAATGGTACTGAGATCATTGAAGACAACGCAGAAGCGGCTGCGAAGCTGTCGGCAAAAGGCGTTGCTGCAGACAAGGCCGAGGCGGCGAAGGGCACGATGGCATACAGCATCCTGAAAGCCCACAACACTTCGGGCAACATGGAAAAGCTGCAGATCAAGTTTGATAAAATGACGTCCCACGACATCACATTCGTCGGGATCATCCAGACGGCCAGAGCGTCCGGATTGGAGAAGTTTCCGATCCCGTACGTGCTGACCAACTGCCACAACAGCCTTTGCGCGGTAGGCGGCACGATCAATGAAGACGACCACATGTTTGGGCTCTCCTGCGCCAGAAAGTACGGTGGCGTATATGTTCCGCCTCATCAGGCAGTTATCCACCAGTACGCCCGTGAGATGCTGGCGGAAAGCGGCGCGATGATCCTGGGTTCGGATTCCCACACCAGATACGGCGCACTGGGAACCATGGCCATGGGAGAAGGCGGCCCGGAACTGGTCAAGCAGCTCCTCGAGCAGACTTATGACATCAATATGCCGGGCGTGATCGCGATCCACATGACAGGCGCACCTGCACCGGGCGTCGGACCGCAGGACGTGGCGCTGGCTATCATCGGCGAAGTGTTCGCGTGCGGATACGTCAACAACAAGGTCATGGAATTCGTCGGTCCGGGCGTGGCTTCCATGAGTGCGGACTTCAGGATCGGCGTCGACGTTATGACAACAGAAACGACCTGTCTGTCATCCATCTGGGTCACAGACGAGAACATAGAAGAGTGGTACACCATCCACGGCAGACCGGAAGCTTACAAGAAACTGGCGCCGGCGGATGTAGCTTACTACGACGGATGCGTGGAGATCGACCTGTCGGCCATCAAGCCGATGATCGCCATGCCGTTCCATCCGAGCAACACCTACACCATTGAAGACGTACAGAAGAATCTGGCGGACGTGCTTGCTGATGTTGAGAAGCGGGCGCTGGTCAGCCTGGACGGCCAGGTGGAATACAGCCTGCAGGACAAGATCAGAGACGGCAAGTTCTATGTTGAGCAGGGTATCATCGCAGGATGCGCCGGCGGCGGATTCGAAAACATCTGCGCAGCGGCGGACATTCTGAAAGGGAAATATATCGGTGCAGATGAATTCACGCTGAGCGTTTATCCGGCCAGTACGCCGGTCTACATGGAACTGCTCAAGAACGGTGCTGCCGCTACGATCCTCCAGTCCGGTGCGATCATGAAGACTGCCTTCTGCGGACCTTGCTTCGGCGCCGGAGACACACCGGCCAACAACGCATTCTCCATCCGCCATTCCACCAGAAACTTCCCGAACAGAGAGGGTTCCAAACTGCAGAACGGACAGATTTCATCCGTTGCGCTCATGGACGCCCGTTCCATCGCAGCGACAGCAGCGAACAAAGGCTTCCTGACGGCGGCGACCGAAATGGACTGCGAGATCAAGACGCCGAAGTATTTCTTCGACGCGGAGATCTACAAGAACAGAGTCTTCGACAGCAAAGGCATCGCAGACCCGGATGCCGAAATCAAGCTGGGACCGAACATCAAAGACTGGCCTGAGATGAGTCCTCTGCCGCAGAACATGATCCTCAAGGTCGTTTCCGAGATCCACGATCCAGTCACGACGACAGACGAACTGATCCCGTCCGGCGAGACATCGTCTTACAGATCCAATCCGCTGGGACTGGCCGAGTTCGCACTTTCCAGAAAGGATCCTGCTTACGTCGGACGCGCCAAGGAGGTGCAGAAAGCACAAAAGGCCCTGGAGGCGGGCGAAGATCCGATCAAAGCACTGCCGGAGCTGCTGTGTGTTCTGAAGAAGGTAAAGGAAGTATGTCCTTCACTGGATGCCGGAAATATGGGTGTGGGCAGCACCATCTTTGCGGTCAAGCCGGGTGATGGTTCTGCCAGAGAACAGGCGGCTTCCTGCCAGAAAGTTCTTGGCGGCTGGGCCAACATTGCCAACGAATACGCAACCAAGCGTTACCGCTCGAACCTGATCAACTGGGGCATGATTCCATTCCTTATCCCGGGCGGCGACCTGCCGTTTGCCAACGGCGACTATATCTTTATTCCTGATGTAGTGAAGGCGATCGAAGAGAAACTGTCCGTCATTCCGGCCTACGTGATCAAGGGTGCGGAAGGTTGCTGCGAAGCCTCCTGCTGCAAGAACGGCGACTGCGAAATCGAACCGTTCGAACTTCAGCTGGGCGAGCTGACCGACGACGAACGTGAGATCATTCTGAAGGGATGCCTCATCAATTACAACAGAGTATGATGCATACATCATTTGTAGCAAGGGAGCGCTTCGGCGCTCCTTGTTTATCAGCGGAGGATCAATATGAAACCAACAACATTAAGTGTCAAAACTGACAGCCATACGCAGATGAAAGACATCACAAGGCTGATCCAGAACGAAGTCAGAAAGAGCGGCGTCAAGGACGGCCTTTGCGTGGTGTTCACGCCTCATACGACGGCGGCTGTGACGATCAATGAGAACGCCGACCCCGATGTGGTCCGGGATCTGAACATGGAACTGGGGAAGATCATCCCCTGGGAGGATGGATACCACCATATCGAAGGGAATTCCGCCGCCCACCTCAAATCCAGTCTGGTGGGTGCTTCCGAGCACATCATCATCGAAGACGGCAGACTCCTGCTCGGCACGTGGCAGGGCATTTACTTCTGCGAGTATGACGGCCCAAGAAGCCGCAAAGTCATCGTCAAAATCATGGAAGGATAAACCTTCCTAGTTGTCAAATCCAACAATTCGATTGTCAGAACAGACAAGAATAAAGTCGCTATTACGAAGCTGTGAAGGTAATACGGCTTTATTTTTTTCTCTTAAAGCGCGATAGAATAAGGCATTTCCCTACTGCATACCATAAGCGCTCACAGTATGTACTACGTTTGGCACATTCTTTGCTCACTAAGCTATACATTACCAAGAATAATTCTGCAGATGCTCGAAGCATCATTGTCTGTCAGAGCAAAGAAACAGGAGGATCCGATGAAATTAACACAAAAGGAACTAGAACGGGCAACTGTCTTTTCGGTTGCAGAAGTCTCCAGGCGAAGATGGCTCAGCGGTATCAAGCTGAACTATGTAGAAGCGATGGCTATCATCATGGATGAAATGTATGAGAGATCCAGAACCGGCAGGTATAGTATCAACGACCTCGTAGAAGACGGTTCCCAGATCATTACTGAGGAAGATTGCATGGAAGGTGTTTCCGACCTGATTGATTCGATCGACATGGTCATACTGTTTCCGGACGGCTCCAAACTTCTGTCTATACAATCTCCGATACGGTTAGAAAAACGGGAGGAAGCTATTCCAATGGAAGAACTGCTTTCACTCAAAGCGTTGATACACATGAAACAGGAGGCATGAAATGAGTTTAGATATTGGTAAAATCGTCTTCGCGGAAGGCAATATAGTGATCAATGAAGGACTTGAATGCGTTTCAATGGAAGTGACAAACACCGGCGACAGATCGATTCAGGTGTGCTCACATTTCCATTTTTTTGAATGCAACAGTGCTCTAAAATTTGACAGAGAAAAGGCTTATGGAATGCACCTGGATATTCCTTCCGGGACAGGTTTGAGATTTGAACCTGGACAGACACGGGAAGTCCAGCTGGTTCCGTATGAAGGAGAAAGGAAACTGTTCGGCTTCGACGGACTGGTCAGCGGGAATCTTGACGATCCTGAAACAAAAGCTGCAGCGCTTAAAAAAGGAAAGGAGATTTACTGATGTCGCAGGAACTAACAAGAAAAGAATATTACGATGTTTGCGGACCGACTGTCGGTGACAAACTCTACCTGGCGGATACCGGTCTGGTCATTGAGATAGAACGGGATCTTATCAAAGAAATCGGAGGTTACGGCAGTGAAACGACGGTAGGCGGAGGCAAAGCATTCCGCGATGGAATGGCAATGGCGTCAGGTTTGACTTCTGCCGAAGGTGCTCTGGATGTCGCCTTTACAAATGCGGTTTTGGTCGATCCGACAATCGGCGTCATCAAGTGTGATATCGGTGTGAAAGACGGGAAAATCGTAGGGATTGGAAAGAGCGGCAATCCGCATACGCAAAAAATCACACCGGGGCTTATTGTCGGACAGGCAACTGAACTGGTTGCACTGGAGGGGGCAATTGTAACTCCAGGAGGTCTGGAAACACATATTCATTTTCTGAATCCGGATCAGACATGGGAAGCCATGGCCAATGGAATGACGACCATGATCGGCGGAGGAAATGGTTCACAGGTTTCGACGATAGATACGCCGGGTCCATGGCACCTGCGACAGATGATCGAAGCCCATGAAGACCTTCCTGTCAACGCAGGTTTCCTGGGCAGAGGCAACTCGTCCCTGCCGGAATCTATTGCGGAGCAGGCTCTGACAGGAGCGATGGCAATGAAAATCCATGAAGACTTCGGTGCAACACCGCAGGTCATCCGGACATGTCTTGATGTGGCGGACGAGTATGATTTTCAAATTGCAATCCATACAGACAGCATGAATGAATCGGGTTACGTGAAAAAAACGATCGAATCATTCGGCGGAAGGACGATTCATGCGTATCACGTAGAAGGAGCCGGCGGCGGCCATGCTCCCGATGTTATGACAATCACGGGAGAACGGAACGTCCTCCCGTCATCAACGAACGCCACAAGACCGTATACGAAGAACTCAGTGGCGGAACTTCTCTGGATGACGATTGGCGGACACAATTTGAATCCGAAAGTACCCGAGGATATGGCTTTTGCAGAGTCAAGAATCCGCGCACAGACGATCGCGGCGGAAGACGTGCTCCATGATCTTGGCGCGATCAGCATGATGACAGCCGACTCACAGGGTATGGGTTATGTAGGGGAAACGATTCTCCGTACATGGCAGACAGCCGCGAAGATGAAAAAACAGAGGGGGAAATTACCGGAAGATCATCCCGGTAACGACAATGAAAGAGTTCTCAGATACATGGCAAAATATACGATCAATCCGGCAATCACCTTTGGTATTGATGAGTATGTTGGCAGTCTTCAGGACGGACGTCTTGGAGATATCGTAGTATGGGATCCGAGGTATTTCGGTATTAAGGCAAGAATGGTGTTCAAGGCTGGAGATATTGTTTACTCACCGACCGGCGAGGTAAACGGATCGACAGAGTGGACGCAGCCGATTTGGTTCAGACTTCAATACTCCGGACACGGCAACAATGTCAACAGAACCTGCAAGATCTTTGTAACCAAGGCCGCGATCGAGAACGGGTTGGGCGATACGCTTCCTTACTCGAAGGACAAGCTCGTTCCGGTCAAAAACTGTCGGCATCTGACAAAACTGGATATGGTCAGAAACAGTTTCCTGCCGAATATCAAGATTGATCCGGAAACGTTCGAAGTATTCATCGACGGAGAACATATTACATGTGAGCCTGCAGAAAAACTAACAGGAACACAGCTATACTTCTTCAGATAGGAGCAAAGATCCATGAAGAGGACGAATGGGGAACTGAAATTACTGTTTCGAAAAAAACGGAACGGACAGACCTATCTGTCCAAGCAGTTTTATGTGCTGCCTCTGCAGATCACGGTTCCATACTATCAGGACAATGACGGGACCGCTTTCCTGAATCCGCTGAATATGGGCGGCGGTGTCATGGGTGAAGATCATTTGAGGACTGAGATAGAACTTGAAGAAAACAGTCAGGTTCTGTTTACGAACCTGTCTGCGACGAAGATATTCAAATCCCATGAGGATGAGTATTCACTGCTGGAGAATGAGTTTACAGTCGGTAAAGACGCCCAGTTCGAGTATCTGCCGGACTACTGCATTCCGTATGAGGAAGCTGATGTCGAGCAGAAGACCATCATCCGGCTGAAAGAATCATCTTACTTGTTTGCAGTAGATCACATTACGCCGGGACGCGTAAGCAGTGGTGAACAATTTGCCTACAGAAGGTATATGACGGATTTTAAGCTCTATATCGAAGACAGACTCGCCGCGATAGAAAGAGCTGATATCAGACCGAATCAGATGGATTTGACCAGAATCGGCATGCTCGGTGAATACAGAGATTACGTTACGGTGTTCATATACTGCGATCATATCGGTGAAGACTACATGGCTGTGTTGAGAGCGCTCATGGCGGAGCAAATGTCCGGAGAACGAAACAGCAATTGCGGGTGCAGCCTGATAGAGAAAAACCTTGTAACAGTCAAAATGCTTGGCGACAGCAACATTGCAATGCGGAAAGCTGTGGACAAGGTGTGGAGGCTGTCAAGGGAGATGCTCTTGGGAAAACCAGGCGTGCGCCTTAGAAAAACTTAGTATTCGTTATTATTATCATAAATCAAAATCATTAAGAAAGGAGAAGATAATGGACAACTACGGATTAATTAGTCTGGTGCCAGTGTGTATCGTCATCATTACAGCATTTCTGACGAAGCGAACCGTCGAGCCATTGCTGCTGGGCGGCATCATCGGGTTCATTATCCTGGCGAAGGGTGGATTCTTTAAAGCTGCTCTGGATGCCATGTACGGAGTCTGCATGGACTCAACGACGGTATGGTGCTGTATGATGTTCCTGCTGTTCGGAGCAATCGTTGGTTTGTATGAGAAGACGGGCGCGGCAATAGGGTTCAGTAATGCGGCATCAAAATACGCGAAAAGCGAGAAATCGTCCCTGTTCGTAACATGGGTACTTGGTATCATCGTATTTGCGGATGACTATCTGAATGCTCTCGCTGTCGGTGTTGCGATGAGAAACATCACAGACAAGTATAAGATCCCGAGAACATTCCTGGCATATGTGATTGCATCAACAGGTGCTAACGTATGCGCCCTCATCCCGGTTGCCTCCTGGGCAGCGTATATGATGGGGCTGATGAAAGGAACAGGTATATATGAAGGTCCTATCATGGGACATTACCTTCAGGTTATGCCGTTCCTGATCTACTGCTGGGTATCGCTTCTGGTCGTTCCGCTCGTCATTCTCAGAATCTGGCCGAAGGTCGGACCTGTCAAGAAAGACTGGCAGTATGCACTGGATACAGGCATCACTCTTCCGGCAGGAATCGCTGAAGTCGAGGAGAAGAAAGAAGAACTGGAAGAAATCACGCAGGGAATGAAGAGAAAACTGGTCGTTACGTTCATCGTTCCGCTGCTGGTCATGGCAATCGTGGCAATCATATCTGGAGACGTTCTGAATGGAATCATCGCCGGACTGGTCATCGAGATTATTCTCATTCTGTGCTTCAGACTCATGAAGGGACAGGATCTTTGTGAGGCGTGCCTGAGTGGTGCTGCAGATATGCTGACCTGCGCATTGATCGTTATTTCGGCATTTTTCCTGCAGGCTGCGAACACCCAGCTGGGAATGACTGAGTTCGTTATTGAATCAACAGAGCACATCCTGACACCGGGACTGCTTCCGTTCATCACATTTGTAGTCATCTCACTGATCGCATTTGGATCCGGAAGTTTCTGGGGAACTGCCGCGATCGCATTTCCGATTATATTGCCTCTGGCAACGACAATTGGCGCCAGCCTCCCTATGGCTGCCGGCGCACTGATCTCCGGAACGATCGTTGGAAGCCAGTGCTGCTTCTTCAGTGACTGTGCTACGATCGTCTGCACATCAGTTGGTATCAGAAATGGTGATTATCAGAAGTCGACATTACCGATGTTCGTATTGCCTTGGTGCCTGTCGGCAATCTTATACCTTGTCGTTGGATTGATTTTCTAATCATCCAAAGAATCGTAACTTGAACCAGAGGTATTATTTCAGATGATTATTGAGAACATCATAGGGAACATTAATAGTTATCCGGTCGAAAGCCGGAAAGTTGACAAAGTCGTTCTGGACAGGGACAGACTTTCGAAACCACATCAAAAGGTACGGGCAGAGTCGGGCGAGGTTTTCGCCCTGTCTCTGCCTCACGGATCCACGCTGTCACCGGGCGATGTGATCTTCGCGGACGAGGACAGAGTGATCGCCGTCGAGCTCGCGCCGGAAGACGCCCTCGTCATCCGGCCTGCGGGACAGATGCAGTGGGCCCGCGCGGCTTACAACATCGGCAACATGCACCAGCGGGCATTCATACAGGAGGACTGCATCATCACGCCCTACGACGCGATCCTTCAGTCCATCATGCAAAAGCTCCACGTCCCGTGCGAGCGGATGGTCTGTCCGATCAACGGCGTGCGGGCGAACGTGTCCCAGAGCGAAGGACACCACCATCACCACGATCACCACGACCACGGTCACGGTCACAGTCACAGTCACGACCACGACCACGGTCACAGTCACAGTCACGGTGACAGTCACGGAGGCGGCGATGAATAGTCAGCAGCTTTTCCGGTTACTGCAATTGAATGGGGGCACCTTCCCCACGGGCGGGTTCAGCCAGTCCTGGGGTCTGGAGACCTATGTGTCGGAGGGGATCGTGCAGGATGCCGCGACATTCCGCACGTTCCTGGAGGTGTACCTGGAGAGCAGCATCGGCAGATGCGAAGGACCGATCATCTGCAGAGCCTATGAACTGACAGGGCAGCTGCGGGACGGCGGTCCGGAGAAGGAGTTGGCTGCGCTAGATGAAACGGCTGCGCAGCTGCGGCAGTTGGAACAGCTCTCCTGCGCTGTCAAGGTCACCAAGGAGAGCCGGGAAGCCGGGCTGCGTATGGGCAGAGCTTTCGGCAGGGTGATCGAACCATTGCTGGACAGCCGGGACGTGATGCCTTTGCGCGAAGTGTTCGGCGGGCTCGGCATCAGCTATCCGGTGCTCTACGGCTGCGTGTGCAGACTGCTCGGCATCGATTTGGAGGAGGGACTGGCAGCGTACATCTTCAGCACAGCCAACACCCTGACCCAGAGCGCGCTGAAGCTGATCCCCCTTGGGAACGTCGAAGCGCAGAGCGTTCTGTTCGAGATGGAGGACGTGATGGATCAGGTATGCAGGCTTGCCGAGGCGACCGGCATCGAGAACATCACCAATTTCTGCCCCGGCATCGACATCGCCAGCCTGCGGCATGAAGA
>CADADV010000027.1 GCA_902786815.1 uncultured Eubacteriales bacterium | reverse complement strand
TATAACAAAAGAACCGTGGGGCGCACGGGGATAGCTCGCTGATACTGACAGGGCTGCCTGTCTTGAACGAGAAGCCCCCTCCTCTAAGCCGCAAGGCGTGGGTGGGGGAGCACGTCACTTCATCGAACCCCGGACTGCAGTCCAGAATAGGCTATATCTTCAACTTCGAGGATTATAAAGAAGAGGAACTGGAGCAGATCGCGGTGCATGAATTAGGACACGCTCTGGCAGGATTCTACCTGACAGGTGATATGGAAATCGTGAAGATCACAGTCCGGGCCGATGCCTCGGGAGCACTGGGATATGTACAGTACGAGCCGAAGAGGAAAGCCCTTGTGACAGAAGAGGATCTGAACAACAGCATGGCGGTGACATTATCAGGAAAAAATGCAGAGGAACTGATCTACGGCACCCATTCCTCAGGATGTGTCAGCGATATCAGAAAGGCAACAGCACTTGCGAAAACGATGGTGTCAGACTATGCCATGGGAGGGTGGCCGGAGCACACCTCCGGCAGGAAGCTTTTGAAAGAGGCCGATGCAAAAACAATCAAGATCTTAAAAGAACACGAGGAAGAACTGAAGTCGCTGCGGAATAAACTAGTAGAAGCAGGAACGATCAACAAGGAAGAGATCAAAGATTTCCTGGAAGGGAAGAAGTGAAGACCCGGATCAGAGAACGAGAGAAAAGAAAGGCTTACAAGGAATGAAAGAGAAATTGTACAAAAATTTGTGCAAAAGTTTTTCGAGTGATGGCGGGGAGTTTCGTGGTTTCATGTATCTGAAAATATGAGGATGCAGATGCATTCAGGCAAACGGGTTCTGATGGGTACCAGTGAAAAAGGGAGAGAGCAGAATGAAAAAGAAACAGAAAGTCAAAGTGCAGCATGGAATATTGACACTAATGTTCATGTTAGGGCTGTTGCTGGGCATGAGCGCAACAGTATGGGCAGATGGATCCGTGCCGTATCTGGCATGGGATACGGATCGAGACAGGCTTGTAGAGGTTGAAGGCGGATGCACGAACTACACCGTGGTCACATCCGTCACCACGAGTTGGGGGGATGGATGGTATGTGGTACCTGAGGGCGAAGTGACCATCAGCGAGCGCATCAGTGTCAACGGTACGGCCCATCTCATTCTGTGTGATGGCGCGAAACTGACGGCAAGATATGGAATCACGGTAAATAATAATAATGCGCTCAACATCTACGGACAGAGCAAAGGGACAGGTATGCTTGTGGCAACTGGGTTTACTTCCTATAATCATGATACAAAGCATAGGAGCTATTATCCGGGAATAGGGGCAGACGATATTACTTTTGCGGCAGGGGATATCATCATTCATGGCGGTACAGTTACGGCGCAAGGCTATCTTTATTCGCCTGGTATCGGAGGTCTTTGCGAGGACTGGGCGCCAGAATCTCAAACCTCTATGTTTAAGGGCACCAGTGGCGGCAATGTTATGATCTATCACGGAACAGTCGCAGCCTCTATAGAAGGGGTCAAAGGAAATGTCAATGCGATCGGCAAGGGTTCCAGTGGCAAATCCGATGGTGATCTCACACTGGGTAAGGGTGTGAAACTCTACGGCAATCCCAGCAAGATGCCGGAAGGCGTCGGTGATACGGATCTGCTTGCTACCGGCAATGGCGGAGTTTATAGCGGCAAGCGTAACAGATACATGAAGACTGTTCCACCGCCTCAATATCAGCTCGTATATGATCCGGGGGAAGGTTCCGGGTCGATGGATCCAGAGAAGGTATTTGATGGTGCACTATACACATTCCCGGAATGTACCTTTAAGAAGCCAAAAGACAAGGCCTTCAATTACTGGATAATGAGCGGTGTCGATGGAATATACTCACCGGGTGAAACAGTCCAGATAGCTAGCAATTGCGCAGACCAAGCCGGTGTGATCACCGTGACCGCTTACTGGAAGGATGCGCCGGAACCGACAACAAAACCGACAACAAAAACGACTACGAAGTCAAAACAGAAACCTGCTGCAAAATCAGGAGGCACGCCTTTGACAAAGATGACGCCCAAAGGCGATCACAGCCTGACCATCTCGTGGATGAAGGTCAGCGGGGCGGCCGGCTATGAGATCTACTTCGCAAGGTGCGACGGCAAAGGCAGCACAGCTACAAAGAAAGTCAAGACCATCAAAGGCAACAGGACCTTCACATGGACAGTATCCGGTCTGCATAAAACGACCGCCTATAAGGCCTATGTAAAAGCTTACGTCAAGAAGAACGGCGAGAAGAAATACATCGGGACCAGCCCAATGATCCATGTCTATACTTCCGGATATTCCCCCAAGTACACCAACGCGAAAGCCGTGACGGTGAACAAAACCAAGGTGAAGCTGAAGAAAGGCAAGACGTTCCAGATCAAGGCCAAGGTCAGGAAACTGAAGAAGAACAGGAAACTCATGCCGCCGCAGCACGTGAAGCAGATCCGCTACCTGAGCACCAACAAGAAGATCGCCACTGTGACCAAGGGCGGCAAGATCAAGGCAAAGAAGAAAGGCACCTGCTACATCTACGTTTACGCCCACAACGGCATTTCCAAGAAGATCAAAGTAATCGTTCGGTAAGGGAGTTCCTTCCCGGAAGGAGACATCAGAGAGAACTATCATAACGAAACAGGCCCTTTTTGGGTCTGTTTCTGTGTTATAATCCTAATTGATAAGAACAATTTGAGACGAGGAAGGACTGAATATGAAAAAAATATTGGTTTTAGGAGTAGGCGCGCAGGGAAGCACTGCGGCCAGAAAACTTGACGCGGAACCGGAAGTCGGCGAGATCATCTGCGCGGATTACGATCAGCAGGCGGTGGACAGCATTGTCGGCCAGCTGACAAAGGCAAAAGGGGCGTTTGTGGACGCACACGACCTGGACAGCATCGTGAAGGCTGCCGAAGGCGTGGATCTGATCCTGAACGGGCTGCCTTTGGAATGTACGCAGAACGTGCTGGATGCAGCGCTTATCGTGAAAGCCAATTACCAGGACTACGCCGGTACGATTGCCTTGGGCGGCATGTGGGCAGAGAGCGAGCTCGGCAAGAAAGCCATCGCGGCAGGGGATGAGCCGGAATTCGAAGATCCGGAGACACTGAATTGGTACCGGAGCATCCGGGCTATGTTCGAACTGTACGGACCGAAGTTCGAGGAGATCGGCAAACTGGCCATCTTCGGAACAGGTTCGGCGCCGGGGCTGATCTGTGCGGCGACAAAGTACGCCATGCGGTATTTGGACAAGTGCGACACCATCTACAATTTCGTCTGGGAGGGCGCCATCGCCAAACGTTTCCAGCCGTTCTGGTGGTCGCCGGTCACAGCCCTGACGGACATGAGCGAAATGGCTCTTGCCTTCGAAGGAGGCAAGCTGATCAACACGCCGGCTTTCGGTAGACCGATTACCAGGCAGTATCCGTACATGGACAGACGGATCACATTCCGGGAACATTGCCACGATGAGCCTTTGCAGTACAGTTTCAATGCAGACACCCACTTCAAAGGCTGCAAGAACGCGTATTTCAAATATGCGGGCGCGGGCATGGATTTTGCGGGTCCGCTGTATGAAGCGGGACTCCTCAGCCACGAGGAGGAAGATTTCAACGGTCAGAAGATCGTTCCGTTCGACTTCATCCTGAGCCACCTGCCGCACGCGCCGAAATACGAAGAGGAAATCAAGTCCTTCGTTGACGAAGGCATGGCCCTCGACTCCGGCTGCATGGTCATCGAAGCGTACGGCCGAAAGGACGACGAGGGCGTGCTGGCGGAGGTCCACGTTATGGCGCCGGGATTTGTCGAATCCTTCGAACGCGCGAAGATGACAGGCGAGATGTACCTGACCGGGCAGGGCGGCTACCTGTTCACAAAGCTCTTCCTCAACGACATGTTTGAAGGGCAGAGCGGATTCATTTCATCTGACATGCTCACCGATGAGCAGGTTGACGAATACTTCAAATACGCTGCAGAACTCGGCATCACCCTGGAGACGAAGATCAAGAAGACATGGGAGATCATGGAGTAAGGCAAGAAGGCCGGAATGCTTTTGCATGACGACAATCAAAGTTGACGTACGCAATCGCGTACGTTATACTTTTGCCAGGAGGAAACAGGGTGGAGATCCTGATAACGAACAATGGCAAAAACAATCAATATTACAACGGCGCGAAAAGAAATATATAATATCGCAAAAGAAGTGAACGAATGCCATGAAGAAGTCTTCGTTTACAATGCGACCAATGGGAACAACATGGTGATTCTTTCGGAAGAAGACTGGAAAGCGATCCAGGAAACCATGTATCTGAATTCTGTGCCCGGCATGGCTGACAGCATACTGGAAGCTGCAGAAGAGCCTTTGGACGAGGGCGTTGTCTATGACGAAAGCGAGCCGTGGTGATGTACAAGGTCGTATTAAGCAGACAGGCTGCGAAAGACAGAACTAGTTTGAAATCGGCGAAACTGGAGGATAAAGCACGAGCGCTTCTTCTTCTGTTGAGCGAGGATCCGTATCGTGATCCTCCGCCATTTGAAGCGCTGAAGGGAAACCTCAAAGGCTATTACTCCAGACGCATCAACTATAAACACCGATTGGTATATGAAGTTTTGGATGAAGAGAAGACAGTTCACGTACTCCGTATGTGGACACATTACGAAAGATGAGGTGAATGCGGGAGCACCATGGATAAATGTATTATTATCCCCGATTCCTTTAAGGGAACGATGACATCACCGGAGGTCTGCAGTATCATGTCGGCCGCCGTCAAACGGCGGTTTCCGGGCTGTCAGGTGATCACGATTCCCATTGCCGACGGCGGCGAGGGAACGGTGGATTGTTTTCTGAAAGCAAAAGCCGGAGAAAAAGTGACACTCACAGTACAGGACGCATACGGCGGACCGATCACTGGATTCTACGGATGTTTTGGCGACACGGCAGTTGTCGAAATGGCGGCGGTCGCGGGCATGGTCAGCAATACCCGGCGGGATACTCTGGCAGCTTCGACCTACGGCGTCGGACAACTGATCGCGCACGCCATTGGCAGCGGCGCGACGACAATCCTCCTGGGCCTGGGCGGAAGCTGTACGTCTGATGCGGGCTGCGGAATGGCAACAGCGCTGGGCATGCGGTTTTTCGATGCGGCAGGCAGAGCGTTCATCCCGACAGGCGGAACGCTGGATCAGATCGCAAAAGCAGACAGGACAGAAATCGATCAGAGGCTGGCAGGCATCCGGATCTGCTGTATGTGCGATACAAATAAGGTCATGTACGGCCCGGACGGTGCTGCTTACGTTTATGCGCCGCAGAAGGGTGCCGGTCCGGAGGAAGTCGAGATCCTTGACGGGAACCTCAGGAAGTTCGCTGCATTCATAAGAGACGAACTTGGGATCGATGTCTCGATGATCCCGGGCGGCGGTGCGGCAGGCGCCATGGGCGCAGGCGCAGTAGCTTTTATGGGCGCGGAGCTCAAACCGGGCATCGGCTATATTATGGACATGGTAGGATTCGACGAGCAGCTGCAGGGGACAGACTATGTCTTTACCGGAGAGGGCAGTTTCGATGCGCAGAGTCTGAGCGGCAAAGCAGTCTGCGGTGTCGCGGAACGAGCGGCGGCGCAGCATGTTCCGGTCATCGTCATTGCCGGCAGAAACAAAAGCGACAGCAGCGTGCTCCCGGAGCACGGCATCGCGGCCATATATGAGACCGCGCGTACGGATGATTTTGCAGTCATTCAGAAAACCTGTCGGGAAGATCTTGCGTCCACTATGGACATAGTGCTTGCGAAGATAGCCCTTGCACCGATAGTTGATAGAGATATACAATAATTATCGAATAACAAACGGAGGGAGACTAGAGAAATGAAGAGAATAGCGTTAATCATGATGATCGTTGCTGCTTTTGCATTTGCACTTGCAGGATGCAGCGGAACAGAGTCCGGGCAGACGGAAGACAACACGGCAGCGACAGAGGCAGAAACAGAAGCAGAAACAACGACAGAAGCTGCACAGGAAGAGACGACAGCGGCAGAGGAACCTACCGGAACACAGACCATCACGATGGGCAACGTGGAGATGGATATCCCGGCTGCCTGGGTCTATGATGAAGAAGACGGCGCCGAGATGACGCACATCTACCGGACTGCGGACGGGAGCGTGGAGTTCCAGATCCAGGCCATGCAGACCGGAGACGATGTGACGGAGCAGACGCTGGGCGAGATGTCACAGCAGTGTGCCAACGAGTGGGGTTACGGTGACATCGGCTACTATGATACGACTCTGGGCGGCGGAGCCATTGAAGGCAAAATCATCCCGGTGGACCCGAGCCAGCATCCGGACGGCAAGTTCCAGCGCATCTACACCCTTGGCAAAGACAAGACATTCGTCTCGATTTCATTCGAGCAGGAGGGTGAAGACACCACGGATATGAACAAGGCAGTGGATTCCGTACACTGGATCAACTAAGATAGATGTGTTCAAAAGACTAATTGAGGAGGCAATTTGAGGAGGCTAAGAAGATGATGACTACCAGGAAAACGCGAACCGTTATAGCAGTTGCGCTGAGTCTGATCATGGCGTTGGCATACATGCCATGTGCTGCCTTTGCGGCAGATGGGGACCAGACGCAGGACATTGAGGCGCTGAAGCAGGCCATGGACGAGGCCGAGGGAATCATGAATACGGCCAAGACAGAAATGGACGAGGCCGAGGCAGAGATGCAGCGTCTGAAGACAGAGTTTGAGAATAAGCAAACCGCCGAAGATAATGCAAAGGCGACGGCAGATGCATCAGAGACCGCGGCAAAGAATGCGGAAGCGGCAAGAGTCGCTGCCTTTAAGCAGGTGAAGGCGGATGCGAAGGCAGAGTACGAGGCCGCAGCGGAAGCATATGATACTGCTGTAAGCGAGTACGATGCCGCAAAAACAGACTACAATAACAAAGTAGAGGAACTGAATTCGCTGACCAGTCAGAAGACAACTCTGGAGGGCGAAGTGAGCCAGCTGCAGAGTGATCTGACCGCAGCGCAGCAGGAGAAGGCTGACCTGGAGGCAGAACTTCCGGGACTGCAGGCGGCTGTGACCGAGGCAACGAATGAGTGGCATGCGGATCAGGAGCAGGCATCGCGGTTACTTGCCGGGGCAGAGAACGCTTTTAACGCAGCAGGACGGAATTTTATCAACACAAGGATCAATGATAAGGATGGACTTGATCTTGAAGTTATGATCAATACCTGCAAGACATATGATTCCAATCAGTTTCAGTCTCCGGTAACAGATAAAAACGGAAAAACATATGCAACAATTGCAGACATAGCGAAATCTGAGAATTTTGAAAAGATCATAGATCGCGCGTGCGCATATGAGAATCTGAAAAAGGATATCAGCTTTATGCGCGAAGCGAACAAGCATCGCGGACTGACAATCCATGGCGCCGGTGATCTTAACGTCAGTTATCAGCTGATGGGTACGGCGATCATATCTGCGGCAATTGATGAATATTTGACTGGCCATAATCTGATCAATTATGGAGATACAGAGTGGTCCTTCTGGAATTCAGGTAATTCCAGGACGTCCGGCGAGAATCTGGCCTACAGCCCGGTATCAGAAAACCAGGGATGGGATCCTTTCCACGGGTGGTACTACAAGGAAAGAATGGTTGCCGTTGCCAACGAGAGAGGCGTGGCAGTAAATCAGGACATCGTAGATGAGATTCTGGCGGAATCCACAGCGAACGGATTTCCATACAATCCCTACGGAGCACCCTGGAATCAGTCAAAAGAATACTTTATATCGCATATTGGAACTCAGACAGGTCACTATACGAGTCTGATCAACAGCGATTTTAAGGCAACCGGATTCTGCTACGTCGATGCAGCAGACGAAGCCATTTCCTATTATCCGTATGTAGCTTCCCAGGAGTTCAATGGAGACACCAGTGATTCTGTATCAATTGACGAGTATGAACAGGATCTGGACGCCTGGTTCGCAGGATTCCTTTCTGATTTGGACAACGCGAAAGCGGAATGCAAGAGACTTGAATCAAAGCCGCAGGCTGTAACAGACGCGGAAGCTGCTGTGACAGCGAAGCAAGATGAAATTGATACGGCAACGCAGAATATTGCAGATATCAACGCCCAGATCCAAACAAAAAACGGTCAGATCACGACCCTTACCGGTCAAATCGAGACAAAGCAGGCTGAAGTAAACACTGCAAGAACCACGAAAGATGAGAAAGAGACGGCTATGGGGAATGCTCATGCCGTAATGGAAGAGAAGGAAGCTGCAAACACAAAGGCACAGGCGATTATAGAGACTCCACCATCAAACTATGAGGATTATCCGAACCTGGTTGAAGCCGTTAACACAGCAACGGCTGCAAATGCGCAAGCAGCAACGGATCGTGCTGCTGCCGATACCGCCGCAGGTGAAGCGACAGAAGCAGAAGGCCTGTATAATACAGCGAAGACAGAATACGACACGAAAAAAGACGCGTACGACACAGCCAAGACGGATTACGAAAATGCAAAGGCAGCGTTTGACAAGGTTGCGAATATTAAGGACGCGAAGGTCGTTCTGTCCAAGACCGCATTCACATACAACGCTAAACCGCAGAAGCCTTATGTCAAGACCATCGGCGGCAAAGCGCTGGTATTGAACACAGACTATACTGTCATTATCAAAAACAGCAAGGGCACCGTCATCACCTCGCCAAAGGTGACAGGAACATATACTATGTACATTACAGGAAAGGGCTATTACAAAGGGCCAACGAAAGCTTCATTTGCCATCAAGAAAGCGGCCAATCCTGTGATCGTCAAGGCTAAGACTGCCACGGTCTATTATTCCAAGGTGAAGAAAAAGGCGCAGACAGTCAAACGCGCAAATGTGCTTTATGTAGCGAAGAACCAGGGCAAGGTAACCTACGTGAAGGCATCCGGCAACGCGAAAATCGTCATTGCCAAAGCGACCGGCACCGTTACAGTGAAGAAAGGACTCAAGAAGGGTACCTACAAGGTGAAAGTCAAAGCTACAGCAGCCGGAAACAGCAATTACAATAAAAAGACACTGCTCAGGACATTCACGATCAGAGTCAAATAAATTCCTTGCAATTGACCTGCGTGCGTGATACTATATGTAAGCGTGATTTTTACCTGCGGATCGGACGTGCGACACTCCGACGGCGGCTTATCTGCAGGCGTATTGAGAAATAAGGAGGAAAAAACAATGATCACTACAGAAAAGAAAGCAGAAATCATCAAAGAGTACCAGCTCAAAGAAGGCGACACAGGATCCCCTGAGGTTCAGGTAGCTATCCTGACTTACAGAATCAACGACCTGAATGAGCATCTGAAGAAGCATCACAAGGATCACCACTCCAGAAGAGGCCTGCTGAAGATGGTTGGACAGAGAAGAAACCTGCTCAACTACCTGAAGGAGACAGACCTGGAGAGATACAGAACACTCATCAAGAGACTGGGACTCAGAAAGTAACATGGTCATTAATTGGCGGGGCTGATTATCACCCCCGCCTTTTATCGTTTATTAGCGGCCGTTTTTATGGCGTGAGCAGCGTTGCTTTTGCTGCAAAATCAATAGCCATCGTGACGGCTCATCAGCTGTCTGACATCCGTACAAGTCAGGCGGCATGGAAGGAAATTTACAGGAGGTAGTTGTAAATTATGAAGTACGAAGATTACAAAACATTCAGAACAGCCATCGGAGGCAAACTGCTCGAAGTCGAGATCGGCAAGGTCTGCGAACTGGCAAACGGACAGGCATGGGTCAAGTACGGCGACACCGTCGTCAATGTAACAGCCTGCGCATCCAAGGAGCCGAGACCTGACATCGACTTCTTCCCGCTCTCATGCGACTATGAAGAGAAGATGTATGCCGCTGGCAAGATCCCGGGCGGATTCATCAAGAGAGAAGGCAGACCGAGCGAAAGAGCGACCCTCTGCTCCAGACTGATGGACAGACCGCTCAGACCGCTGTTCCCGAAGGGATTCTACAATGACGTGCAGGTCGTCGCGACCGTTCTGTGCGTGGACAACGACGCACCGAGCGAAATCGCAGCCATGATCGGTTCATCCATCGCACTGTCCATTTCAGACATTCCGTGGGAAGGCCCGACAGGTTCCGTCGTCGTCGGCATGGTGGACGGTCAGTTCATCATCAACCCGTCAGAAGCGCAGAGAGCCGAAAGCTGCATGCACATGACCGTTTCCGGTACGAAGGAAGCCATCATGATGGTAGAGGCAGGCGCACAGGAAGTTCCTGAGAACGTTATGCTCGACGCGATCATGTTCGCGCACGAAGAGATCAAGAAGATCGTTGAGTTCATCGAGCAGATCGTTGCGGAAGTCGGTAAACCGAAGATGGACATCGAACTGTATAAGGTGCCGGAGGAAATCGACCAGGCCGTTCGTGATTTTGCAGAAGGCAAGATGAGAGAAGCGATCCAGACTGTCGATAAACTCGAGCGTCAGGACAACATGGACGCGGTCGAAGCAGAGGCCAAGGAGCACTTCGAAGAGATCTATCCGGACAACGCCAAGGATATCAACTCTGTTCTCTATAACATCACCAAGGAGCAGGTCAGAAGAATGATCCTCGACGAGGGCATCCGTCCTGACAACCGTAAGCTCGACGAGATCAGACCGCTGTGGATCGACCACGGCGTACTGCCGAGAACACATGGATCCGGCCTCTTCAAGAGAGGACAGACTCAGGTGCTTTCCATCTGTACGCTTGGACTGCTCAGCGAGAAGCAGACCATCGACGGCATCACCGAGCAGACAGAGAAGAGATACATGCATCACTACAACTTCCCGCCTTACTCCGTAGGAGAAGCAGGAAGAATGAGAAGCCCGGGCAGAAGAGAAATCGGACACGGCGCGCTGGCAGAAAGAGCGCTCATTCCGGTACTGCCGAGTGAAGAGGAATTCCCGTACGCCATCAGAGTGGTCTCGGAAGTACTCTCCTCCAACGGCTCCACATCCATGGGTTCCACATGCGGATCCTGCCTGGCCCTGATGGACGCTGGCGTTCCGATCAAGGCGCCTGTAGCAGGTATCGCCATGGGTCTCATTGAAAGAGTAGAAGAAGACGGATCATCCAAGATGGCGATCCTCTCCGACATCCAGGGCATGGAAGACTTCCTGGGTGACATGGACTTCAAGGTCACAGGTACCGCCAAGGGTGTAACTGCCATCCAGATGGACATCAAGGTCCACGGCCTCTCCCGTGAGATCCTCGAGAAGGCTCTCGGCCAGGCAAGAGAAGGCAGAATGCACATCATGTCCGCAATGCTCGAAGATATTCCGCAGCCGAACGCAGAGCTGTCACCGTATGCACCGCGTATCATTACGATGCAGGTCGAGACAGACCAGATCAGAACGATCATCGGCAAGGGCGGCGAAACGATCAACGGCATCATCGACAGAACAGGCGTCAAGATCGACATCAACGATGATGGTATGGTATTCATCGCTTCCCCGGACGGCGAAAGCCTCGAAGCAGCCAAGAAGGAAATCGAGCTTCTCGTCAAAGATCCGGAACCGGGCGAGATCTACGAAGGCAAAGTCACACGCATCATGAACTTCGGCGCCTTTGTTGAGATCCTGCCGGGCAAGGAAGGCCTGATCCACATCAGCAAGATCGCCAAGGAGCGCATCGACAAGGTCGAAGACGTTCTCAACGTCGGCGACGAAGTCCGCGTCAAGGTCATCGAAATCGACTCCCAGGGCAGAATCAACCTGTCCAGGAAGGATCTGCTGTAAGAAGCAAAAGCAACAGAAAACGATACGAAGCAGCCGGCATCAAGCCGGCTGTTTTTGTGCCAAAAAGAACCGTCCCTAATGACACATCTGTGATATAATTAGCGCAGTGAATTAAATGGAGGTGCGATATGGCAGATTTCAGAAGACCAACAATGTTGATGATACTGGACGGATACGGGATCAATCCGAGAAAAGAGGGCAACGCGATCGAAGCGGCGAACAAACCTCATCTCGATGAAATATTCGCGAAATACCCGGGGACGACACTGAAGGCCTGCGGGCTGGATGTGGGGCTGCCGGAAGGCCAGATGGGCAATTCCGAGGTCGGACATCTGAACATCGGCGCAGGCAGGATCGTGTACCAGGAGCTGACAAGAATCACCAAGGCTATCCAGGATGGGGATTTCTTTGAAAACCAGGCCTTCCTGAAGGCAATTGAGCATGTGAAGAAGAACAATTCGACGCTCCATCTGCAGGGGCTGCTGTCGGACGGGGGCGTGCACAGCCACATCACCCACCTGCTGGCCCTGATCGACCTGGCGAAGAAAGATGGCGTTGAGAAACTGGTGGTGCATTGCTTCTTGGACGGCAGAGACGTTCCGCCGCGGTGCGCCGAAGAATATATGGATCAGCTGACTGCCCACATGGAAGAAATCGGCCTGGGACAGGTCGGTATCGTGAGCGGCAGGTACTACGCCATGGACAGAGACAAGCGCTGGGAGCGCCTTGTGAAGGCCTATGACGCCATGACCATAGGAGAAGGCATGCACGCAGCTACAGGGCAGGAGGCGATAAGAAACGCTTACGAGAGAGACGAAAACGACGAATTCGTCCTGCCGACCATTGTAGACTGCGACAACTATCCTGACGGGTTTGTGTGCGACGGAGACGCGATCATCATGTTCAACTTCCGGCCGGACAGGGCGAGGGAGATTACCAGAGCCTTTGTGGATCCGGAATTTGATGGTTTTGCATTTGAAAGAAAGAAAAAAGTCAGCGATATCTGCTATATCTGCATGACACAGTACGACGCGGAAATGCCGAATGTCACTTTAGCGTACCCGCCGGAGACGCCGGCCAACACACTCGGCGTCTATATCTCCAGCCTGGGAATGAAACAGCTTAGAATCGCCGAGACCGAGAAGTACGCGCACGTCACGTTCTTCTTCAACGGAGGCGTTGAGGAGCCGGAGGAAGGGGAAGACAGAATACTGATTCCGTCACCTTCTGTGGCAACGTACGATATGCAGCCTGAGATGAGCGCACCGGAGGTCACGGCCAGAGTGCTGGAGGAGATCGCGTCCGATAAATATGACATGATCATCCTGAACTTCGCCAACGCCGACATGGTCGGGCATACAGGCGTCATGGAGGCGGCAGTGAAGGCCATCGAGACGCTGGATACATGCGTACCGCAGATCGTGGATGCAGTCCTGGCGAAGGGCGGACAGATCCTGCTGACCGCTGACCACGGAAACGCGGACGAAATGCTGGACGAGAACGGAAACGTCATGACTGCGCACTCCCTGAACGATGTGCCGCTCGTCAATATCTCCGCAGACCCTGCACCGTTGAAAGACGGCGGAAGACTGTGCGATATCGCGCCGACCATGCTCAAGCTCATGGGACTCGCGATACCGGAGGAAATGACAGGGAACCCGCTTGTATAGTGAAGAACACCACTCAGCAGAAGAATGAACTGGACAAAAGAGCAACGCGATACAATTGAAACAACCGGCAGAAGCATTCTCGTATCCGCAGCGGCGGGCTCGGGCAAGACCACTGTGCTCGTCGAGCGGATCAAGCGGCTTCTCATAGAAGAAGGAACCGATATCGATCGGTTCCTTATTACTACGTTCACGAACGCCGCGGCAGCAGAGATGAAGGAACGACTTGAGAAGGCTTTGCGGGAGGAGATGAAGAAACCGGGGGCCGACAAAGCCATGCTCACAAGGCAGCTTTCGAAACTGCCCTCTGCCAGCATCGGCACATTCCATTCCTTTGCTTTTAACGTGATCCGCCAGTATTTCTATCTGATCGATATCGAGCCTGGATTCAATGTCGCGGATGATGTGCAGGTGAGCATCATGAGACAGGAAGCCGTGGACAGGGTGTTCCGCCGGCGTTATGAGAACAATTCGGATGAATTCCGCGCGTTCATACTGAAGTATTCGGGCAGTCGCAATGACAGAAACCTCAGGGAAAGCGTGCTGGAGACCTGCAAAACCCTGGCAAGCATACACGGCGGTATCGAATGGGCTCATGCAAAAGCAGACTTGCTGGGCAGGGAGCATCCGCTGGAAGCCGCCGGCGGGTACAGATACTTTGCCCGCATGATAGAGCGCGGATTGAAGACCGCCTGCAGGCACTACGGCAGAGCAGCCGAACTGGCGCATGGGTCAGGGCTGCCGCTATGCCACGATGCAGCTGCAGAGAATGCGGAGAAACTTGAAGAACTGATCAAAAAAGCAGGGGAGGCTTTTGCTTGTCCGGAGGAGGAACTGCGGGAAACGCTGGAGACCTTCAAGGACTCGCTGACCGCCTTCAAAGCCAAAAGCATGGCGTACAAAAAGGACAAAGCGGACGAACAGACCACAAACGTCCTGAAAGACGAAGCAAAGGCAGGATCGGACGCTCTGAGCGCACTCCGAAAGGAAGTCTACGGCCGCAGTTTCGATGAACTGGAAGCAGAACTGCGCGGGGTGCATGCGGATACCCTTTACTATATTGATCTGGTGGCAGAATACCTCTCAGAACTGAAAGCGATGAAGGACGCGGAGAGTATCATTGAGTTCGATGACGCGCTCCATTACACCATCGACATCCTGCAGCATGAAGAAGCGGCGTCGGAACTGCGGGAAAGATTCGAATACATTTTTGTTGATGAATATCAGGACAGCAATTACCTGCAGGAGGAGATCATCAACAAGATCGCCAGAGAGGACAACCTGTTCATGGTCGGCGATATCAAGCAGTGCATCTATAAATTCCGTCTGGCAGAGCCGGAACTGTTCCGCGACAGAGCGCTGCGGTTTGCGGAAGAAGAGACGTCAGGGCTGCTTTTGCATATCAGCAGCAATTTCCGCAGCAAGCAAAGCGTGACGGAAGCGGTCAACTGCGTCTTCCGGGCAGTTATGCCGGACTACGACAGCAGCGCGGAACTGCACTGCACAGCAGGTGAAGAACATACGGGATTCCCGCCCAGGATCCATTTGATCGTGAACGGCGCATTCGATGACGACGCCCCGGAAAAGAACGATGCCGAGGGGGCCGTTGTCGCCGGGATCATCCGGGAGCGGCTGGGCACGGAAGTCTACGACACAAAGAAGAAGTGCATGAGACCGCTCACCCTGCGAGATTTCGCTGTGATCGTCAGAAACAACGCTGAGGTGGAAGCGCTGGAACGGTATCTGAACAACGAGGGCATAGCAGCCTACGGCGAAAGCGGCGGCAAGTACTTCGATACAGTAGAAGTGCAGGTCTTCCTCAACCTGCTCAGAATCATTGAAAACATGCGGCAGGATGTGCCGCTCATCTCTGCGATGCGCTCCATCGTGTTCGGGTTCACCGTCAGGGAACTGGCGCAGATCAGGATCGCGTGCAGGGAAGGCAGCTTCAGCGATGCGGTGCTGGCGTACGCGGCAGAGTCGGCGGATGCGTCCGGGGTGCCGGACGTGTCCGGATCGGCGGGAACGCCGGATGCACCGAGAGTGCCTGGGACGTCGGAGTCGCCGGATGCACCGGGAGCGCCTGGACCGTCGGAGTCGTCGGAAGACCCGCTGCGGGAGAAAATCCGCGCGATGATCCGCACGGTAGACCTGTGGAAGGAAATCAGCAGGACCGTACCCCTGGAGGATCTGATGAAGGAGATCCTGTACGGGACCGGCTACTACGATTACTGCAGCGGTCTGCCGGTCGGAACGCAGCGTATCTCGAATCTGCGGCTCATCATCGATAAGGCTTCCCGGTTTGAGGAGATGAGTCACAGCGGTCTCTACGGATTCCTGCGCTACATCGAATCCATGCAGTCATCAGATAAAACCGATTCCGAGGCGAAAACGATCAGCGAGAGCGAGAACGTCGTCCGGGTCATGAGTGTACACAAAAGCAAAGGCCTGGAATTCCCGGTTGTGATTTTTGCAAATGCTGCCAAGATGACCGACAGGGCCGATTCCGGCGGTCCGATCAGGATCCACCGCGCCCACGGCATCGGGCTGCCGATCGTGAACCGGCAGGAGCACTGGCGCAGAACAAGCATGCTGCAGAAAATGATTGCCGAGTCTTCCCTGGAGGAAAAGATCGAGGAAGAGATACGGATCCTTTATGTTGCCCTGACCCGTGCGAAGGACGGTCTTGAAATCGTGGGCACCGTCAAAGAAATGGAGAAGCTGGAAGGCGGCGTATCCACCAAGACTTTCCTGGATATGCTCTACGAACCTCTGATGTCCATGGATGATACGGAACTGATCCTTTATGAAGACGCAAGTCAGTTGGAACAAAGCCATGTTATACGGCGGCATACGCCGGATCAACTGTGCTCATTGGCGGAGTCGTTCGATGATCCGGACCTTGCGGAACTGGCCGATGTGCGGCTTTCATATGAATATCCGTATCAGGCGGAGATGCAGATCAAGCAGAAGTATTCAGTCACGGAACTGAATAAAGCGATGGGGGTCGGCGGCGGTGGAGCGGCCGGTGCTGGTGCGGCCCACGCTGATGCGTCAAAAAGCGCCGTTCCTGAAGTGGAAGCCTTTGATCCGGAGGGGGCGCGCCGCTCATCGCGCGGACTGACCGCGAGCAGCGGGCTCACTGCGGCGGACCGCGGAACCCTCATGCACCTGCTCATGGAGAAAACCGAGTTCGCGGCATTGGCCGGGGCTGCCGCGCCGGAAGTGCTAGATCGTGTCCAGGAAACGGCAGACATCCTTCTGGCGACGGATATCATCTCCCCGGAAGAGTACGACACACTCTCCATTGACAAGGCAGCCGCCTTCTTTAGGTCAGTTATTGGACTACGCGCGGCGGAAGCAGCTGCTGCAGAACGACTGTGGAAGGAAAAAGAGTTCATCTACAGTATGGACATGGCCGTCGATACCAGCACCATCGTGCAGGGCATCATTGACTGCTTCTTCGAAGAGGAGGGAAGTCTGGTCCTGATCGACTATAAGAACAGTTACATGGGTGCAGGCCGGACCGAGGAAGACATCCGGCAGACCTACGCCGCGCAGATCGATCTGTACCGCCAGGCGCTGGAAGCCGCCACCGGCAAGCCGGTCAAAGAGGCATATCTGTTCCTGTTTGACACAGGGAAGTTTGTTGAGATGTGATTTTGGAGTTGATATTTGATATTTGATTTCATTTCATAGCTCCCGGAGTCCTTCCCGGTGTAATTTTCAGTCCATTAGTCATCGTTTTTCATCCCAAATATTTCCATTCTATAATTGTGCCTGATCGGCACACAATTCGGTGTAATAATTGGCGTATGATGTAGTGAAGTTTCATCACATTTGGCGCCATTTTTACATTCAGAAACAAATCTCCGGGATGCAAAAGCAAACCAGCCGGTGATGCAAGCCTTCTGACAGGGTTGAAGTGTAGGAAATGATGAAAAACAGCGTTGTCTTGACGAAAAATTACACCACAGCGACCCAGCCGCGACACAACAGCTCTGCCGAGTGGCTGTCGAGGGGCAATCCGGGGCGTTCGGACAGCCTGAATCAGCTGACGAAGCCTGCTGAGAAGAGACGAAGCAGACGTGTTGATCAGATCCCGCGCACAATCACACTTTTTTTGAAAAAAGTATTGACATATAAGGGCGCAGGTGTTACCTTATGTATAGAAATTAGCACTCGAACACGTTGAGTGCTAACAACAAGCCGAAGAGGGAATCCGAGAGTGAACCTAAGCAAGTGAACCGACACGGCTTATAGGAGGGCCTAATATGGATTTAACAGAAAGAAAACTGAAAATACTGCAGGCCGTCATCGCTGATTTTGTCAGAACTGCTGAACCGGTAGGGTCCAGGACGATCTCGAAGAATTACAGCTTGGGAAGCCCGGCTACGATCCGTAACGAGATGTCTGACCTGGAGGAGATGGGGTTCCTGACACATCCGCACACTTCATCGGGCAGGGTGCCGTCTGAGAAGGCGTACCGGCTCTACGTCAATGAGATGATGAAGAAGCGGGAACTGTCCCAGGCAGAGAAGGACGCTATTGCGAGCGAACTCTACCAGAATGTGACGGAGCTGGACAGCCTGATCGAACGGGCGGCCCACGTGCTGTCAGAAATCACAAGCCTTACGGCTTTTGCATTATCGCCGGGGAAGGAGCAGGATACGCTTCGGTATATCAATCTCCTGCCGGTCGATGACTATTCGGTGGTGCTGATGCTCGTTTCGGACAGCGGCAAAGTCAGCAACACAGTGGTGAGACTCAAAGCGCCTGCCTCGGAGGATACGCTGCGGATCCTGGCCAAGAACATGACCTACAATTACAGCGGCAAGACGCTGAGTGAGGCGCTCAAGATCGATATCATCGAGAACTTCCGGACGGATGCGGCTGCCATGTCCATGTTTGAGCAGTCCATCGCACCGAGCTTCATCAGGACGCTGGAGGATATGCTGAATGTCAACTTGTACATGGACGGGCTCACGAACATATTCGCGCTGCCGGAGTACAACGACATCGAGAAGGCCAGAACGTTCTTTGAGATGATAGGCCGCAAGGCGGAGATCACGCAAAAGCTCATCAGCAGGGGTGATGGAATAGAAATAACAATAGGCGGTGAGAATCAGGACGCCGACCTTTCAGACTGCAGCGTCATTACGGCGACATACCACGTTGACGGCAGACTGGTCGGCAAGCTGGGCGTAATCGGCCCGACCAGGATGAAATACGATGAAGTAACATCCGTAGTTGAATACCTTACCGATAACATAAGTAAAGCATTCATGCTGACGGAAGGAGACGATGATGACAGATAGTACAGAAAACAGAGAAGAAATACTAGAAGAATCTGAAGAAGCAAAAGCAGCAGAAACGGCTGAAACAGCCGATGAAGAAGCAAAACAGGAAGAAGGCGCTGCGCAGGAAACAGAAAGTGCGGAAAGTGAGGCGGCTGATTCCGGAAAGGAGAGCGGAGAAGAGAAGGAAGAAGAGGTTAAAGGAGAGGGGCAGGAAGCTGGTCAGGACGACAGTGAACTCAGATACCTGAGACTGATGGCCGACTTCCAGAACTACAAAAAAAGAGTAGAAAAAGAGAAAAAAGATCTCTATTCCTACGCAAACGAGAAGATCATGACCGAACTGCTGGCCGTGCTGGACAATTTCGAGCGGGCCCTGGACCATGACACAGGGGATGGCTTCAGAGAAGGCATCGAGATGATCTTCAAACAGCTGACGGATGTCCTTGAGAAATCCGGACTGGCTGAAATACCGGCGCTTGGCGAGGAGTTCGATCCGAACGTCCACAGCGCGGTGATGACAGAGGAAACTGAAGACTACGAAAGCGGCAAGGTTTCCGGAGTAATGCAGAAAGGCTACACACTGAACGGCAAGGTCATCCGGCCTACCATGGTGAAAGTAGCGAACTAAGAAGAATGTCGCTTTCGAAATAATAACAGGAGGAAAAGAAAATGGGAAAAGTAATAGGAATTGACTTAGGAACAACCAATTCGTGCGTAGCGGTACTGGAAGGCGGCGAGCCTACCGTTATCACAAACGCAGAAGGAATGAGAACTACACCATCCGTTGTAGGTTTTGCGAAGAACGGAGAGAGACTGGTCGGCGAGACAGCCAAGAGACAGGCAATCACAAATCCTGACAGAACCATCTCCTCGATCAAGAGACACATGGGTGAAGCTTATGATGTCATGATCGACGACAAGAGATACACACCGCAGGACATCAGCGCCATGATCCTTGCCAAGCTGAAGGCTGACGCAGAGGCTTATCTGGGCAGCCCGGTGACAGAAGCGGTCATCACAGTACCGGCGTACTTCACAGACAGCCAGAAGCAGGCTACCAAGGACGCAGGTAAGATCGCAGGTCTGGACGTCAAGAGAATCATCAACGAGCCGACAGCTGCATCACTGGCATACGGCATCGACAAGGCTGACGAGTCCCAGAAGATCCTGGTATACGACCTGGGCGGCGGTACATTCGATGTATCCATTCTGGAACTGGGCGGCGGCGTTGTAGAAGTTCTCGCAACAAACGGCGACACCAAGCTGGGCGGCGACGACTTTGACGATGCTCTGCTGAACTTCATGGCAGACACCTTCTCACAGGAGAACGGCATCGACCTGAGAAAGGACAAGATGGCGATGCAGAGACTGAAAGAAGCAGCAGAAAAAGCGAAGAAGGAACTGTCAAGCGCACAGACAACCAACATCAACCTGCCGTTCATCACAGTCAGTGAAGCCGGTCCGCTGCACATGAACATGGACATCACAAGAGCCAAGTTCGAACAGCTGACATCACACCTGGTCGACAGAACCATCGAACCGATGAGAAAGGCCATGGCTGACGCGGGCGTTACAAACAACGACATCAACAAGGTCATCCTGGTCGGCGGATCCACAAGAATCCCGGCTGTTCAGGAAGCCGTTAAGAAGATCACCGGCAAAGAGCCGTTCAAGGGCATCAACCCGGATGAATGCGTAGCGATCGGTGCTGCGATCCAGGCAGGCATCCTCTCCGGAGACGAAGAGATGAGAAGCGACATCCTGCTCCTGGATGTTACACCGCTGTCACTTTCCATCGAGACACTGGGCGGCGTAGCAACCAAGCTGATCGAGAGAAATACAACGATCCCGACAAAGAAGAGCCAGATCTTCTCAACAGCAGCAGACAACCAGCCTGCAGTAGACATCCACGTTATGCAGGGTGAAAGAGATATGGCGGCAGGCAACACGACACTGGGAAGATTCCAGCTCACAGGAATTCCGCCAGCCCCGCGTGGAGTACCGCAGATCGAGGTTACCTTCGACATCGATGCTAACGGTATCGTAAATGTCAGCGCTAAGGATCTGGGAACAGGCAAGTCCCAGAACATCACGATCACTTCCTCAACGAAGCTCTCCGAAGACGAGATCAACGCGAAGGTCAAGGAAGCAGAACAGTACGCTGAAGAAGACAAGAAGAGAAAAGAAGAAGTCGAAGTCAAGAACCAGGCAGAAACCCTGATCTACGAGACAGAGAAGAACGTCAAGGAACTTGACCAGGCGCTCTCAGAAGAAGAGAAGAACGACATCAATGCTGCGAAGGATGCTCTCCAGAGTGCTCTGAACGCCGGCAACATCGAAGACATCAAGGCCAAGACGGAAGCTCTCACAGAGAAGTTCCACACGATCTCAGCCAAGATGTACCAGCAGGCGCAGCAGGCAGGCGGAGCAGGTCCGCAGGCAGGTCCGGGACCTGACATGAGCGGCATGGGCGGCATGGGCGCAGGCCCGGGCGCTGCAGGAGCAGGTCCGCAGAGCGCACCATCCGGTGACGACAATGTCGTAGACGCTGACTTCGAAGTTGTCGATGACGACGAGAACAAATAAGAACAGACTATAATAAACGCAAAGGAAGCAGGGGGCCCGGATTCTGTCCGGCCTCCTGTAAGTGTAAAAACAAATGGCAGATAAACGTGATTACTATGAGGTCTTAGGTCTCCAGAAAGGCGCGTCGGATGATGAAATCAAGAAGGCGTTCCGTAAGCTGGCGATGAAGTATCATCCGGACAAGAACCCGGGAGACAAAGAGGCCGAGGAAAAATTCAAAGAGATCAACGAGGCGTATGCAGTCCTGTCCGATCCGGAACAGAAGTCGAAATACGACAGATATGGCCACGCAGGCGTAGATCCGAACGCATTCCAGGGATTCGAGGGCTTTGGCGGCTTCGAAGACATCTTCAATATGTTCGGCGGCGCGTTTGGCGGCGGCGGATTCGGCGGGTTTGGCGGATTCGGCGGCGGTCAGCGCAGCAGGAGCGCGGCACGTAAAGGCAGCGACATCCAGAAGACGATGACCATCAGTTTCGAGGACGCTGCTTTTGGCGCGACTAAAAAGATCAAACTGACCAAATACGTCAAGTGCAAGACCTGCGGCGGCACCGGCGCAAGCCCGGGCACATCCAAGAAGACATGCCCGAGATGCGGCGGCACCGGAGAACTGCGCACACAGCAGCAGACACCTTTGGGCTCCTTCATGAGCGTTTCACCATGTCCGGACTGCGGCGGCAGCGGACAGATCAATGAGTCCCCGTGTGCGGATTGCGGCGGCACCGGCAGGGTCAGGGACACGGTCAATATTTCCGTGAACATTCCGGCCGGCGTGGACAACGATTCCGTCATTCCAATCAGGGGACAGGGCGAGCCCGGCATCAACGGCGGCCCGGACGGCGATCTTTACATCGTGCTCCGCGTCAAGCCCCATAAGCTCTTTGAGAGAAAGGGCACAGACCTTTGGCTCGATATTCCGATCTCCTTCGAGCAGGCGGCTCTTGGCGATGAGATCGTCGTGCCGACACTGGAAGAAAAGATCAAATACAAGGTGCCGGCTGGCACACAGCCCGGGACGGTATTCCGCCTCAAGGGCAAAGGCATCAAGAGCCTCCGGTCCAACCGCAAGGGCGACTTGTACGTGAAGGTCTATCTGGAAGTGCCGACGAAGCTGAACAAAGCACAGAAGAAGGCCATCCAGGAGATGGGCAAGACCGTCAATGATGAGTGCTACTCAAAGAAGACCGGATTCATGAATTCGATCAAGGAGTTTTTCTCGTGAGATATATACAGATAAAACTGCATGCAAGCCGTCAGGGCATCGAAGCGGCCATGCCGATCTTTCTCGAAAGCGGGGCGGACGGCGTTTCTGTTGACGACCCGGCGGATGTCAGCGACATCATGGATAAGAAGCATTCCTATGACTGGGACTTCATCGATGAAAGCCTGATGCAGCATCCGGACAGAGAGCCGGTGATGACCGCCTGGTTCGATGACACGGAGGATAATCGTCAGACCGTTCAGGATATCAAGATCGCGCTGATGAAACTAAAAGCCGAAGAACAGTATCAGGCCTTTGGGCCGGATGCCGACTTCGGCCGTCTCTATGTGGAGACAGAAACAGTGGACGACGAGGACTGGAAGGACAACTGGAAGGAATTCTTCAAACCGGCGAAGGTCACGGACCGCATCGTGGTGAAGCCTTCCTGGGAGAATTATGATGCAAAAGCAGGAGAGCTGGTGCTGGAGATCGACCCGGGAACGGCGTTCGGAACCGGCACACACGAGACAACGAGTCTTTGCATGAAACTGCTGGAGAAGTATCAGGCGGACCGCGTCATCGACGTGGGCTGCGGATCGGGGATCCTTTCGGTCGCGGCGGCGCTGCTCGGATGCAGATACGTGCTGGGAACGGAGATCGATCCGCTGGCTGTGGAAACGGCCAGGGAGAACGTCGAACTGAACGGCTTTTCCGGCAATGTGAAGGTGCTGGAAGCGGATCTGCTGCACGGCGTTCCGTATAAGGCAGATGTTGTCGTCGCGAATCTGATGCACGATCTGGTGATCCGGCTGGCACCGGATGCCTTTGCGCATCTTGACGCAGGGGGCATCTTCATCTCTTCGGGAATCCTGGTGGAAAAACGCGATCAGGTCGCGGCGGCAGTGGAAGCTGCCGGATTCGAGATCCTGGAAATCCCGGAAGACGGGGAGTGGTGCGCGATCGCGGCGCGGAAAGTTTAGCCCGGACAGAAAGGCGGCGACATGAGCAGATTTTTTACAGATCCCGGGAATATCGGGACAAACACAATCACAATTGATAACACAGACGACCTTCATCACATGATGAAGGTTTTGCGCCTCAAAGAGGGTGATGAGGTGGATGTCTCCGACGGGGTCCAGTGGGAATACCGCGCCCGCATCGAATCCCTGAGCAGGGAGGCGGCGGAGCTTCTCATCCTGGACAAGCAGGCCTTTGCATCGGAGCCATCCGTGAAGGTCACCTTGTTTCAGGGGATTCCGAAACAGGGCAAGATGGAGACCATCATCCAGAAGTGCGTGGAACTGGGTGTGTATGAGATCGTGCCTGTGTTCATGGACCGGACGGTGGTCGTGGACCGGGGCAAGTTCGGCAGGAAGATCGAACGCTGGAACAAAGTTTCCGCGGAAGCCGTCAAACAGTGCCGGCGGGGCATTGTGCCCCGGGTGGCCGATCCGGTAAAGACGATTGACATGCTGAGAGACAGCGACAACAGCGGCACGCCGGATATGCTGGAAGAATTCGATCTGGTGCTGCTCCCGTATGAGAATGAGAAGGGCACGACCATCAAAGACGTGCTCCGGCAGGCAGCCGCGGAGCACATCGCGGTCATCATCGGGCCGGAAGGGGGCTTTTCCGACGAAGAGGCTCTCGCGATCATCGGGGCAGGCGGCAAATCCGTTTCCCTCGGGCGCACGATCCTTCGCACCGAGACAGCAGGAATGGCTGCTTTGGCCATGATCATGTATGAACTGGAACTGTGAGGTTTCGTACTTGAGTGAACGCACATTGAGTGACTGCGCGTATCGCAAGAAAATGCAGGAGCAAAATCCTGCATTTATGTTTTTTTGTGTTTTTTTGGCTGCGATTTTCTGATAAGGCGGGGAATCACTGCGTTTTTTGTATCTTGTTTAGTATAGAGGTAGTGATTACAGCGATCCAGAGAGGTAGATAATTATGAAAACGAAGATAAAGAAACAGACGGGGCGGATCCTGGTCGCAGCGCTTGCGATCCTGTTCGCGATAGGTTTTGCGCCCCAGATGAGCGCGCCTGCGTATGCGGATGACGGAGATCCGGATATCTCGCTGAGCACTGATCAGCTGGCGAAGAATGCCGCTGAAGACGGTGCGCAGATCGTCAATTATGGCGGCCGGGAGTGGTATGTCATCGCCTACGACGGTAAAGACGGCAATGGGAACGTGATCACTTATGAGGATAAGGGCGGTAATACTGTAGCTCTTCACCCGGAGGGGGCTGTTGCACTGTATCAAAAGGGCGTGATGGATGGAGAACAGTCATATTTCTGTGAAGCCGGTTACCCCGCCCCGCCATATCATTACGCGTATGGATATGTCGACTTGGATGGCAACACCCCGTCCACATTAAGAAAAACAATCGAGAGCATTTATGTCACGGGGGACAATGCGTGCATCAGCGCTTCCGAGCAGGCCGCCATCCTGCCGCGCACACTGAAAGGAGGGAATCAGCCCTTAGACACTAGGTATTGGCCAGGAGCACATGACAAGAACACGATCGCGTGTGGGGATGTAGAGGGTGCAGTCGTCTGGCCGCTTTCTGTTGCAGAGGCGCAGAATGTAGCCGGGTCGATTCTGGCGGATCAGGATGGTGAGTCCTGGCTTCGCATACCGGGCTGTCCTGTAGATGCTGCTGTAAGTATCGAATTGATCTGTGCTGCCAAGTTAAGCTATGGATACGTGAATGAAAATGGAGATGACACCAGGGAGGAGAAAGGCGTTCGCCCCGGGTTCTATCTGGACATAAATCAGGTTATGTTCACCTCTTCCGCTTATGGCGGCAAAGCATCTGGCAAAATTGGTCCCGGCGCACTGAAAAAAGTCGGTGAGAATGATGACGGTGAATGGAAGATGACATTGCTCACCTCCGCATCGGAACAGTTTAATATCACAATGGAAGATCCGGAGGACTGCGTGACCCCGAAGTTCCAGTACGAGGGAGCATTCACCGGAAAAAATGCATACATTTCCGCAATTATTGTGGATAGCGATGAAACTATTAAATATTACGGAAGAATCAAACAATGCGCTGATGACGCTGATGCATCGGGAGAACTTACTATCGATCTGAAGGGTAAGATCAAGGAAGGTGAGGATCTGCTTGTGTTCAATGAACAGTGCAACGGGGATGGAAAGACAGATTATTCATCCGTGCCGAGGTTTGTTGATATTCCCGATTCCAATGCTCCCCACCATCTGTCGAAGACAGATCAGGCAGCGGCGACAATGGATAATCCCGGCAACAAAGAGTATTGGACATGTTCCAAATGCGGGAGGTACTTCGGCGATGACGGCGGCACACAGCTGATCGACAAAGACAGCTGGGTCATTGCCTGTCCTTCGATCTTCAATATTCCGGAGGTGACATACAACGGTCATGAACAAACGCCGGCCGTTTCAGTGGCAGACACAAACGCCCAGGTGATTTCCGCGGACAACTATGATGTTGAATACGGGAACAATGTCAATGCAGGAACGAATGCGACAGCCAAGGTTACCTTCAAGGGAGACTTCTACAGCGGAGAAGAGAATCTGACTTTCACCATCAAACCTGCTTCCGTCGCCGGCGCGTCAGTGACCGGGGTCACCTCCAGGATTTATACCGGCAAAGCCCAGACCCAGAAACCAGTCGTAAAAATCGGCGGCACAACACTGCAGAATAATACCGACTATGTATTGTCCTACAAGGACAACATCAAAGCCGGAACGGCTGCCGTACTCATTAAAGGAAAAGGCAATTACAGCAAAACGAAAACTGTAAAATTCACCATAAAAAAAGCAACCAACCTCTTGAAGGTCAAAGGCAAGACAGCTGCCGTCAAGTATTCAGCACTGAAGAAAAAGAACCAGTCCGTTGGAGTCACCAGGGTGGTCGCTTTCAAGAACAAAGGTCAGGGTGCAAAAACATATACAAAAGCATCCGGCAACAAGAAGATCATCATTTCCAAGAAAACCGGAAAGGTCACTGTCAAGAAGGGACTGAAGAAAGGCACCTATAAGGTGACGGTCAAAGTCAAGGCGGCGGGAAACGCTAATTACAAGGCATCTGACGTGAAAAAAGTGGAATTTAAGATCAGTGTCAAGTGACGTGCTCCCCCACCTACGCCTTGCGGCTTAGAGGAGGGGGCTTCTCGTTCAAGACAGGCATCCCTGTCAGTATCAGCGAGCTATCCCCGTGCGC
>CADADV010000026.1 GCA_902786815.1 uncultured Eubacteriales bacterium | reverse complement strand
GTGATTGCAGCTGTCAGCGTTGTCTTGCCGTGGTCAACGTGACCGATCGTTCCGATGTTGATGTGTGGCTTAGTTCTTTCGAATTTTTCTTTTGCCATTTTGCTTTTTCCTCCTGTAAAATAACGTTATTGTACATATACTCGCCGACCCGGGCGTCCCCGGGCCGACACTTGTTGGAGCTGACGAGCGGACTTGAACCGCCGAACCTCCTCATTACCAATGAGGTGCTCTACCGACTGAGCTACGTCAGCACGCTCATACACCGAAATTTTACTACAAAAGCAAAAGCATTACAAGCAAAAGATGCAGTGTCTATCAGAATGATGATGCAGCTTCCGCCAAATCGAACGATTTTTATCAATTAACGTATAGTATCGTTCGATTTCTATTGTAGCCACATCACAAATCGATTATAATATTCACACGAAAGGAGGTCTCTCATGCAAATCACAGCAACTGAACTCAAACTCAATCTCGGATACTATCTGGAACACGTTTCCGAGGAGGATATATGGATCTCAAAAAACGGAAAAACTATTGCGAAGCTGGTCAACGCCAATGTATCCGCAGTAGATTCCATATCCGGAATTCTGAAAGAAAAAGTGCCTGCCGATATAGACAGACACTCTATGCTCGATGAAAGGATCACCCGCCATGCGCCGCACCACGACGAACTACATGATTGACACAAATATCATCCTGGACGTGCTTATCGAACGGGATCCTTTTTATACTCATTCAAAAGCAATCTTAGCGCTTTGCGAAGCAAGAACGATCCAAGGCTTCATCTCTGCTTCGACTGCGACAGATCTCTTTTACCTTATCTGCAAATCCCTCGGCAGTACTGAACGCGCCTACGAAGCGCTCGGACACATCCTGAACATCGTGAAAGTACTCACGGTTACAAACAACGACGTCAACGCCGCCTTCCTTCAAAAGGCGAATGACTTTGAGGACTGCCTTCTTGCAACCTGCGCGAAATCAAATCAATGTGATGGCATCATCACCAGAAACGAAGGCGACTTCCGTTCTTTCGACATCCCGGTCTACTCCCCGGAAGCCATCCTTCAACAATACACGTAACTGGTTCTTCAGCACTACTATTTCACTGTTACCGGTATCTTCTTGTACACGCCGTTCTGGGCGTAAACGAATACGTAGCATGAGCCTTTGCCAACGCCCTTAACGACGCCCTTGCTGCTGACTGTCGCGACTTTCTTATTCGATGTCTGGTAGCGCAGCTTCACATGGATCTTGGCTTTTGACGATGCCTTGACTGCCTTTGCACCAAGTTTCAGGGATTTGCCCTTCTTCAGTTTCTTCGCCTTCGCCAGAACCGTCTTTGTAACGGAGACTTTCTTGAAGTTGCCGTATTTGCTGCCTTTGGTCGAGACGTGGATCATCTTGGAGATCGATACCGTCCGGGTCCCGATGACAGTGCTCTTGACCGCAACGACGACATACTTGTAGTAAGTTTTCTTCTTCAGCTTCTTGTGAGTGTATGTGTTCTTCTTGACGGTCGCGATCTTCTTGATCTTGTTGCTGTTGCCGCACTTGCTGGCGTAGATCACATAGGACGTCGCGCCGGACACCTTCTGCCATGTCAGCGTGTTGTAGGTCTTGCCCTGCTTCGTCGATCTAAGCCGCAGGATCCTGAAGGAAGAACCGCTCGGATCCTTGTCGGTCTTCTGCGCCAGGATGGCCTTCTGTGTTGCTGATGCGGCAGGCAATGCCTGTGCAGCCTGCACTGCAGCGTTATACTTCGCGAGATTCGTATCGGCTTTGGTCAGCAATGTATTCAGATTCTTCAGCGCCTCGTTCATCTGCTCCGTGGTCGTGTTCAGATCTGCAAAGAGCTGCTCTGCTTTATTGACGGCTGCCTGCAGGGCCTTCTGATCGTCAGCCAGATACTGACTCTGGACGGCCTTGACTTCTGCAATCTTGTCATTGAGCAACGCTGCTGCTGCCTCATCCCACGCACCGATCGTGAACTTCTTCGTCGCAGAACCTGTGTAGTTCTTTCCGTCATTGGCTGTAACGGTAACATCATACTCGCCCGGCTCTATTCCGCCTTCGTTGACCAGTGTGTAGTCTGTGCCCTCTACAAGTCTGACCGCGCCGTTGTTCACAGTGACAACAGGCTTCTGCAGGCTGCTGTTGTATGTGGCGAAGGAAGGCGTCAGGGTGATCATGTCCTCCGTGATCTGTTTCGCGGTTATATTGAATGTCTTGGTGATCGTACCGATGTAATTTCCTTTGCCCTTAATGGTGAGCGTCGCCTCTCCAACCTCGAGGTTGTTGCTGTAGAGGCAGTAGTAATCCGTGCCGTTAGTAAGTGTGGTCGAGCCAAGTTTGACTGTCGGTGACAGCGTGATTGAGTTGCCTGTGTACGCCTTGTCACTGATGCCGGTCACTGTTGCGCTCGAGATGTCTTTTGGCGCAGTCACGCCGACATAGATCTTGACTTGAGCGGTTGGGACGAAGTCCTCTTCTTCTATGACCCTCGGAGCGAGATTATTGCTTCCCGGCGGATTCATTTCCCATACGATGTCCCTGCAAAGCTGTATCGTATAAACGCCTTTTGTATCCGCGTTCAATTTGTATACTCTGACCTGCTCCGTTGATGTGTAAGCGATCCTGCCGTAGATAACCGTCGTACCGTCCCGAGTGATCTTGAGCCACAGGGAATTCGGCTGGCCGGTCAGAGTGGTGCCGTTATATGACGGAGTGGTGTACTCCCCGTTCAGTTCCACATCGATTTCACTGCCGACGCTGAAAGTGTCTCTGTTTTTCGGCGCCATGATCGTTGCGTGTCCGCCTGTGAAGGACAGTGGTGTCTTCTCTTTGATTTGGAACGTCCTTACCAGGGCATCTTTGAAGTTCCCCTTGCCGGTGATCGTAACGGTCGCTGTACCAGGGTTAATGTTGTTCTTGTACGTCAGGGTGTAATCTGTGTTCTCCGCTAACGTCTTCCCGGCATAACGCAATGTTAGATTTTGCTTGATTGCACTGCCGGAATAGGTTTTGTCTTCAAGGCCGGAAACTTCTGCATTCCGGATGGACGCCTTCCGGATGGTGAATGCCACAGGGATGGTGCCCTCGAAATTGCCTTTGCCTGTGATGGTCATGCCGGCTGTTCCGAAGTTCGTATTGTTCTCAAAGGACAGATCGTAATCTGTGCTGCTCTCCAGTTTGCGTCCGTTCCAGAACACACCCGGTGTCTGCGTAACAGCGTCTCCCGTATACTCAGCACCTGCGACTCCCGTTACAGTTGCTTTTGTAATGTCCGCGGGGCGAATGCTGAAATTCGCCGTAACGCTGTTCTTGTAAAAGCCTTTACCTGTAATTGTCATTTTCGCAGTCCCTGTCCCAGCATTGGTATTGGCACTGTATGAGAGGTCGTAGTCTGTTTCCGGATTGAGTGTCTTGCCGTCGACTTTTATGACAAATTCCTGCGTCAGTGGTTCTCCGGTATAGACCTTGTCTGTTACACCTTCGATTGCAACCTCTGCTTTCGTGAGATCTTTCCAAACTTTGATTGGTCTGCTCGCGTCAGGTATGAACGGGTTTTCTTCAGAGACACTCTGTTCCCAATCCACATCGCCCAGATCATGTCTGACTGAGATAGTATAATCGCCCTCGTTCATGCCCTCGTTCTTAGGGTTGAAAGTTGCAGTTACATGCTGTGGAAAGATATTCAATGCCGGCTTTTTCGTTTGTTTTTTGATAAATATGACTCGGTCACTTCCTTTGATTCTAAATGTGATCGTGTTGGGATCGGAATTGCTTCCTCCATTAGGTTTTTCCCACATCGCATTTGCTTCTAGTGAAATGTCTTTTCCATATTCATACTCTTTATTATCATTCTCCGGTTTATTGATCTCTGCCGGATCCGCAGCATACACAAGTCCTGCGGTAAATGCGAATGCAACGAGGGTCGCTGCAATGATCAGGGTCCTTACGCCCACCCGTTTTATTCTCTTGGTATTCATAAGACTGCCTCCTCTACCTTTCCTGCAGATATATGGACGTGATTCTTGTACATATTATACCTTTTTCGCCTTGTCGCGGTAAAGCAAAAAAGACATAACTTTATGAATAATGCAAAAGCAATACATTCCGGGAGTGTGCTGTCGAGAAGTCTGGCGAGCGGATGGCCGCAGAAATTCCTGACTTTGCACCTGATTTCTGCGGGATTTCACCCGTGGAAGCCTCAGGGCAAGTGGCAGGTCGCAGATATTTTCGATTCAACTGCTGATTCCTGCGGGTCTGACCAGGCGTATTCATTTTGCACCCTTTAATCCCGCAGGATTTGATGTGCTTTTGCCATTTTTCTGCGGTGGTTCGCTCGCCAGAGAGTCAAGACACCCAACATTCTTTACAGCGCCAAAAAAGCAAAAGATGCGGCAAGCGCCGCATCTCTATCTCTATCTCTATTTCGCATTCACTGTCACGGTAACGGTCTTGCTCAGTGCTTTATACGCAGTCGTGCCGGCTGCGGTGACTTTTACCTTGATCTGGTATTTCCCTTTCTTGGTCTTTTTCCTGACGGTGACTTTTCCGGTCTTCGTGCTCAGCGTCAGCGCTTTTTTGGACTTGGCAGTGCCGCCGACCACCTTATATGTCACTGTCCCTTTGGCGTAGGTCACCTTCAGCGGCGTTACGACCAGGGCCTTCTTCTTAAGGGTTTTGACCTTGACCGTCTGCGCCGTAGACTTCACCTTCATGGGGTTGATCTTCTTCGCAAGCATCGGAATGTTCGTTACAACCTTGCTCGCCTTGAATGCCGGATTCTCAAAGGCTGCCGTATAGGTTGTCTGGCCTTTTGCAGTATAGGTCGCCTTCCGGGTTACCTTGGATGTTGTATTTGCGGTCTCCGTCTCTGTGCAGCTTTCACCGCATTGGCGGCTGCAGACACGTTTCGCTGTGACTTTGCCGTAGCCGGAAGCCCAGGTATAGGTCGGCTTGCTCCAGTCATGGCCTAAGGCATCGATGGTCACTTCTTTTGGCTCGACAGAGAAGTCCGGATCCGCAAATGTCGCTGAATAGGTGATGAGTCCCTCTTGTGTGCAGGTCGGCTCCGTTCTCTGGGACGTGGTATCCACTGTCTCCAGTTCCTCAGTGATATTACAGTTTGGCGCCTCACATACCCGGATTGCGGTTACCTTGCTGTTGTCCGGCTCCCATATGTACTCCGGGCCGATCCAGACGTGGGTATGACTGCCGCCCGCCGGCGCAATCAGGAACGGATACCTGTAGCCGTCGCCGTCTTCGTCTATGTAGGTCACTGTGTAGTACATTGGTTCCACATCCAGAGCCGTGGCGATCGCGGCTATACTGGCCTCATCCGGGCACAGGACAGAGACCCAGCCGCCGGCGCGTGCTGCTTTTGCTTTGGCTGCAGACGCAAATGCATCCGCGTCGCTGACGTTCTTTTGGTCATAGTAGAATCCGCCTTTGTAGTAATACGTGCCCAGAATGCTGTTATTGTACTGCCCGCCAATATCGTACAGCCACTCTTTGGCCGGCTTTAAGATTCCCTCTTCCGTATACGCCTCCGCTGTATATTCGTGGTGCGACTCCTCAAAAATATCCATCGGCATGCCGAAATGCGCGTAGGAATATCCCTCCTCGCCATGGTCGTCCCAGGTGAGGTCCATATAAAGATACAGTTCGGCGGCTTCATCATACACGGCGTTCCAGGCATGCCCGGCTCCGCCCCCGGGACCGCCCTCTCCGGCAATACCGACGATGTAGTAATTCCGGATTCCTAAATAATTCATGATCAGTGCAAAAGCATCCGCATATCCTTCGCACACAGCTTTTTTATGATTCGGGTCAAAGACGCCATGGACACCGTGGGCCCATTTCTCTTCCTCCGGAGTTTTCCCGTCTTCCTGATAGGCATAGTCGATATCATTGACGATCTTGTCGTGTACGAGCGCGACCTTGTCCAGTGTATTCGTTCCTGTCGCCGCCATGTCCGCATACGCCTTCACGCTGTCGATCACAAGCGTGTTGAGTATCCGCCGCGTGCTGACACCGGCATACTCCTGCTCCGTGCAGGGGTACACAGCATTCTCGTTATACAGCACCTCATTGCTGAGCCAGTAATACGCAGGATGGTCGTAATCGTAAGCATAAAATGCCTTCAGCGCGTTCTGTTTACGCACCTCTGACGTGCTGCCGGCGATGCTCAGTTCAGAATAATCGGCCTCGCCGATAATATACTTGTCGACGTCCTCGCCGCCCATTGTGATTTCAGTCGGTTCAAGGTCTGTCTTTGCATTCAGGAATTCGATGACCGCAGCATCGATCGCCCTGTATAATTTCTGCTGGTTTGAATCCAACGCATAAAACCCATTCGAAGATGCGCCTTTCGTGAACACAGAATCCGGATCTGAATTGATCCTGGTTTTGCTGCTCTTCATCCCATCCGAACTGTCGCTGCCGTTCACCACAATATCCGTCGGAACATAGATCGGCTCCGCCGGCGCCCATCCGCCGACCGGCAGATCCGGCGCTTCCATCTGGATGGGCTGTACGACCAGCTCCTCGTCCCCCTCCTCTGCAAAGGCCGCACCGGCAAATGCAAAAACAAAAAGTGCCGAGATCATTGTCAGCACTGAAATTTTTCCTAGTTTCTTCAACATGTCTGTCTCCCCGCAAAACACCGTTGGATGTCGTTCTTAGATGCCAATATTATACATGAATCACACCTGTCTCTCAACCGGATACAACATCACCCCGGTTCGCACATGGTGCAAAACCGGGGTGATTGTCTGCTGGATTTGATTGCCTCAAAGGAGCGTTACTTGACCGTCACTGTGACCTTCTTGCAAATGCCGTCCTGCGCGTATGCGTATACATAGCAGGTGCCTTTTTTCTTGCCTTTGATGACGCCCTTGGCGCTGACAGTGGCGATGGCCTTGTTCGATGATTCGTAGGCGATGACTCTGTGCCTCTTCACCTTGAGCTTCTTCGAAGCAGGAATGGCTTTTGCCTTGAGCGCGAATGTCTTCCCTACCTTGACGGTCACTTTGTTCTTCTTCGCCTTGGTGGTGACGGACTTGTCGTTGCCGACTTTGCCGCCCTTCGTCGCCACGTGGATGATCTTCGAGGTGGAGACGACGTCGCGGTTTCCGTTCAGCGCCACGATGATGAACTTGTAATACGTGCCCTTCTTGACTTTGACCTTCTTTCCTTTGTTGTTGATGACCTTCTTGGCGACGAAGCTGTTGCTTTTGATCGTTGCCAGCTTCTTCAGCTTGGTCTTGCCGCATGTATTGCCGTAGACGACGTATTTCTTCGCGCCTTTGACCTTGGACCAGGTAACTGTAACGGAGGTCTTCGTCTGCTTCGTGGACTTGACCTTCAGCAGTCCGAAGGCAGATCCTGCCGGATCCTTGTCGTTCGTTATGGTCGTGATCGCCTTGTTCGCGACTTCCTCCGAAGCGCCGGCGCCGACCTTCGTTCCGTCTGCCGCTACCTGATTGTTGCGGGCAGGCAGGGACTCTGTCCTTGTTCCGCCGCAGCGCGTGCAGGTAAAGGTTTTAACGCCCTTCTTCGTAGCCGTCGGCGCTGTAGTGATGACGCCGGAATTCCATTTGTGGCCAAGAGCCGGGAGCACATCGGTAATCTTATGACCGGCATCGTGGGTGCATGTGTACGTGATCACACCCTGCTCGGTGCAGGTGGCCGGGGTGGTCACCGTACCGTTCTTAAGGTCGTAATCATGGCCGAGGGGCGGGAGCACCAGATCTGCCTCACCGATCTGCTGGGTGCCCTCTGCATCCTTAAAGTAATTCTCGCAGTTTTTGCACTGCCAGTATTGGATGTTGCCGGGCTCCTCGCAGGTGGCCGGAACCCCTGCGGTCTCGATCATATCATGGGCCAGCAGATCCGCAGCTTTGTATTCGATGTGGGCCGGATCATTTCCGCAGACACGCATGAGCTGCCCTGCGTGGACGCAGGTGGAAACGTCTTCTGTCTCCTGCCACTCGCCCCAATCGTGACCCGTTGCCGGAACAATGACCTCCTCATCTGTAAGCCCGAATAATCCGTCTTCATCTTCGAAGTACTTGCTGCAGACATCGCACTGCCAGCAGTGGATATTGCCGGTCGCCTCGCAGGTCGGATCATTCGCCGCAAGTTCCGTCAGCATATGATGCGCGCTGATGATCCAGCTTCCTTCCGGGATCTCGTTCTGCGCATCTTCATCGCTGAAGTACCTCTTGCAAAGGCTGCACTGCCAGTATGGGTCATTTCCGTCTTCCTCACAGGTGAACGGGGTCGCCTGGTGGGCTACCATGTTGGCCAGGCCGTGGGTGCACTCGGCCCGCTTCACCTTGATCACTGCGTCGAGGTTTTCGAAGTTGCCCGCATCTGCTCCCACATAATGCACTGTAAACTGCGCTGTCTCTCCTTCTGCAAGTTCAGTCCCGAGATCCGCCTCATCGAAAGCCCATCCTGCTGCGTCCGCGATAATATCATCGGACACCTGGCTGACCGTGAACGGCACCGTGTACTGCTCCTTCGGCATGACAGTCGGGTGCGGGGCCTTGGTTATCGTGTAATCGACTTCTTCACTGGTGACGGTCCTATTGTCATCACCGGTATCCTTCGCCTGCACCTTCAGCTTGTAAGAGCCTGCTGCCGGTGCTGTCCAGGTATACTGCGGCGTCGTGATGTCTGTTGCCAGAGTTTTCGCATTCCCGGCTCCGTCGATCTGGGTGAAGGTATATTTGACTGTACCTCTGCCTCCATCCGGTATCGCGATCAGTTTGACCGTCCTGCCGAACTCCTGCTGATCCGAAGGCTCCGTTTCCAGAGTGACGCCTTCGAGGGTCTTAACGACGCGAATTGAATATGTTTTTTTCACTTCCGGATTATATGTCGGATAAGCTGTCAGAATGAATGTTCCGGCCTTGTTAAAGGTGATACGGGTTCCACTGATCGAGCAGTCATCCGGTCTGTCTGACTCTACTGTAAATCCGCCGAACGTGCTGTCTGATTCAGCACTGTACGTAATATAATCAGGCGGAACATAGTAATCTACTGCTTCCCCAACCTCCAGTCCTGTCGGCACGCTGGAAGAATAATATCCTCCGTTTGCTGCCTTTCTCCAGAACACATAGAAACCCGTTGGCACTCTTCCTGTTTTACGTTTCTCGCAATAAGCACACTTCAGTGTCGCGATTCCGTCCTCGGTCTTCTCCCACTGATAATCGTGCACGTGGAAATCTACAAGATTGCTTCTGACTTTATTGTTGTCGTCACCGGTGTCTGTAACATCGACGCACAACTTGAAATTTCCGCTCTCCTGTGGTGTCCAGTAGCAATAATCTCTCGTTCCTTTTTCCCGGATCAGGGTCTCATTCCCTTCACTGTCGATCACGAAGAACTCATATTCCAGCGTACCCTTGCCGCCGTCTACAGCAGCCTCCAGCAAAATTCCGGAGCCGGGTTGCTGCAGTTCTGTTTTTGAAGCTGTCAGCGTCACTCCCTCAACAGATTTCAGGATGTAGACTGGGTAGTTTTGCTTCAGGGATGGATTGTACTTCGGATATGCTGTGATCGTGTAATTACCGCCCTTATTGAAGGTCACCGTCCTTTGAGCGGCATCAATGATACAGTTTTCTGGGTCGCTCGACTCAAACACAAATTCATTCAGTGCCAGATCCGATTCTGCTGAATACCTGATATTTGAAGTCCTGTAAGTGACAACACTGCCCGGTTCCATACCGCTTGGAATTGATGATGAGGAAACTGAACTGGACGGTTGGCTCCACCACACGGTAAATGACGTCGGAACTTTTCCGGTTATTTCATCACCGCAGGTCTTGCACTTCAATGTTGCGAGTCCGTCTTCGGTTTTCTGCCATTCGTAATCATGGACGAGGTAATCCAACTCATTGCTGCTGACTTTGTTGTTGTCATCACCCGGGTCTGTAACATCGACGCGGAACTTGTACTCTCCGGGTTCTTCCGGTGTCCAGTAGCAGTAGTTGCGCGTGCTTTTTTCCTCGATCAGGGTCTCGTTCCCTTCACTGTCGATCACGTAATATTCATATTCCAGTGTGCCTTTGCCGCCATCTACAGTTGTGCGAAGTGTGACTCTGCTTCCGGGGGCAGCAGGTCCTGTTGTGGAAGATGTCAGTTCTACACTATCAATAGGTTTGAGGATGTAGACTGAGTAGTTTTTCTTCAGCGTCGGGTTATATCTCGGATAAACCGTGATCGTGTAATTGCCGCCCTTATTGAACTGGATCTTCCGATTGTCTGTATCGATGATGCAGTTGTCAGGATCGCTGGCTTCAACCTCGAATACATTCAGCGCCAGATCTGACTGCGCAGTATAGCTGACACTAGTGAATCTATAGGTCACTTCACTTCCAGGTTCCATACCGCTTGGAAGTTGTAATGAAGTCCATCCACCGGATGCCTCCGTCCAATACACATAAAATGAAGTCGGCACCTTTCCGGTTATTTCATCACCGCAGGTCTTGCACTTCAATGTTGCTAAACCATCTTCGGTCCCCTGCCATTCATAATCGTGAACGCGGTAGTTGATCTCGTTGCTGCTGACTTTGTTGTTGTTGTCTCCCGGGTCTGTGACATCGACTCGGAATTTGTAGTCTCCGGGTTCCTCCGGCGTCCAGTAGCATTTTTTACTCGTGCTTTTTTCCTGGATCAGCGTCTCATTGCCATTGCTGTCGATCACATAATACTCATATTCCAACTTGCCTTTGCCGCCGGTCACCGCCGCACTCAGTGTGACTTGGCTCCCGGGAGCAGCCGGACCTGCTGTCGAAGAAGTCAGCTCCACACTTTCAATAGGCATGAGGATGTAGACACTGAAGGTTCTCTTCTTGGTTGGGTTGTATTTAGGATAAACTGTTACGGTATAATTCCCGCCCTTCAGGAAAGTGACCAACTGATTGTCTTCGTCGATGACGCAATTCTCAGGATCGCTTGACTCTAATACAAAATCATTCAGTGCCAGGTCTGCCGACGCGGAGTAGCCGATACTGTCGATTTCGTAACTGGCGACACCTCCCGCCTCCAGATCTACAGGTATGTAGTCTGTGCTTATTGACGCTGACGAAAGTGATGGCTTACTCCACCACACGCTGAATGATGTCGGCACTTTGGCGGTTGTATGATAACCGCATCTTTTGCAGGTAACATCCGCGAGCCCGTTTTCCACACTGTTCAGCTCAAAGAGATGGCCTTTGACCACCTCATGCTTTTCGGCATTTCCCGGGTTGCTGACAGGAATCTTATAGAATGTTTCCTTGGTATCTTTCCACGTGTACCAGACAACGCTCCCATTATCCAGGATCGGCGCGCAGTCTGACAGATTGCCGTCCAACGAATAAACTTCCGAAACGGCCGCCCCGTTTCCATTGACTAAGACATACTTGACTTCGTCGCCCTGGTACCAGAGCACCATGAACTGGTTCGACCCGGCCTTGACAATGTGCGGCGTGCACGCTGTGCCGGATCCTTCCGCAAGATCTGTCAGCCAGTTCACGGTCACGTCGTTTGAGCTTTTGTTTACCGCGGCAACGAAAATATTCCGCGTTTTGTATCTATTGTAATTACTATCCTGTACGACAGAGTTGCCTGCGATCAGATAACTGGAATCACTGACTTCCAGACCGCCTACGGAAGCACCTGTGTAGTTGTTGGTGCTGTCCCCTGCAAAAGAGAGCACCCTTACAGCCCCTTGGGAAGATGAAGAATCAAGGCTGAATTTATTCAGCAAGACTGCCCTTGGGTTGGCATCTCCATGATCCACCGCAGCAATCGTATTTCCATCTGTCTTCACATACTGGTTAAAAGAGTGACTGGCGTAACCATACTTGCTGCCCGCAACACGATAAGCTGAATCTGTAATCGACATGCTGGCCGTGTCCACAACAATCGTCACATTGGCCTGATGATGCCTACCGTCACTGGCTTCATACATCTCATGGCAGGTACGGATGACCAGCGAATTGCCGGAGTGCGTCATCCTGCAGCTGCCGGCATCAAAAGGAATGTACGTGTTCGCTCCAAACAGACTGCATGATCCAATGCGGTTCCAGTCACTGTCATACTTCGTGATCCTGTAGACTTCGACATCGTCGCTCTCATCTTCATTTTTACTGCCGGACACAATATAATAATTGCCTCCAAAAGCATAAAATCCTCCAAAGATCGGGAGCTCCGCTTCAATGTCCAGTCTGCTTACGGTCTTGAAATCCTGATCATAATAGACGACATTGAAATCACCGCGCTTACTGTATCCCTGCACGCGCATGAACTGATTATTTGTGGATATCAGATAGGAACGCACAGGAACCGAGTATACAAACAAATCGTTAACGTTGATGTTGCTCCCTTCCAGACTGGTGCACTCAGGTGGTGTGTTATCCTGAGCGTTTACTTGCGCTGCCGACAGCGCGAAGGAGCAAGCGAATGCGATGGCGAACAAGAATGCCATCAAGACTGGTATGAACTTTTTCATGGTCACTCTCCTCAGTTGCTTCTAGTTACAAACATCTAGCTTTGTGTTTATTATACTACACTTCAGGCGTATGGAGCAGAGCGTTTTCCAGCTCCGCCTTCGCCTGTTCATAGTTCTCGAACCGGATCGCCTGCATACCAAGCTCCCTGGCCGCGACGACATTGTCCTCCCGATCGTCGATGAACACACACTCCTCGGCTTTGAGGTCGTACTTGTCCATCAGCGTGCGGTAGATCTCCGGATCCGGCTTGATCAGCTGCACGTAGCAGGAGAACACGCCCCCGTCCATGTGCGGCAAAAAATCCAAAACATCCGGGTTCGCCTGCATGAGGTGCTCGGAGTAATTGGACAGATAGTAGACCTTGTACCCGCGCTCCTTCATTTCTTCGATCCACGGGATCGCATACTCGCACCGCGTCATGCACTCCCCGACCCGGTCGAACGCTTCCCTGATCTCGTCTTTATACTCAGGCTCGACGCTGTAGAACATCTCAAGGATCTCTTCCACGCTCAGCACCGCCCGGTCCAGCTCCCACCAATAATGCGTCTTCCAAAGCGCATCCGTCACCTTCTGCCCTGTTTCTTCGTCGAACAATTTATGGATATAGTCCATCCATTCAAATCCAATCAGCACCCTGCCGATGTCAAAAATCACATTCTTGATCATGTCATTCCTTCCAGCTTCGCCTCGAACCACTGCTTCACTTCTACGAGCGATCCGAACACCTTGTCCGCCATCGCCCGGATCTCCTCTGTCGGTTCCAGCAGGTCCGGCACCATGAACACGGTAGCCCCTGTGCGCCGCGCCGCTTTCACACCATTGAACGAATCTTCAATGATGATGCAGTCTGGCTGGTTCTCCGTTCCGTGCAGCATCTCCGCCGCCAGCAGGAACACATCCGGTTCGGGTTTGCTGTGCTCTACCATATCCCCGCACGCCAACACATCGAAATAGTCAAGGAGCCCCGCATCACGAAGCTCCATTTCAACTATATCATGCTCTGTGGAAGAACCGATCGCGATCCTTGCGCCGGCCTCCTTCAGATACTCCAAAAGCTCCACCACGCCTTCCTTCACAGTCAGGCCTTCCTCCCGGTACCGTTTCTGAAAGATCCGGACCGCTTCCTGATCCATTGCTTCCAGCGGCGCATCCTCGCCAAAGCGTTCCCGCATCAGCCGCTTCGTTTCCACCTCCGTCAGCCCGATGCACTCATGCGCCACGTCCTCAATGCCGACAAGCCCGAACTTCTCCGCCGCCGGCTTGATGCATTCAATAAACATCCGCTCCGTGTCAAAGATGACACCGTCCATGTCGAAGATCACATTCAAATTCGTTCCAGTCAATTCGTTCAACCTCATCCTGCTTGTCAATTGCAAATGCTAGCGAGTTCTTATTTCTTATTTCTTAGTTGTGACGGTCTTTGCCTTTGACCAAGGCGAATAGAATTTCTCGCCGTTTACCGTCGTGTATGTGCGTATGCGGACATAGTATTTCTTCCCGCCTTTCAGCTTCGAAACTTTCTTTGATGCCTTTGAATAGCCTTTGACTGTTACCGCCTTCTTGTTTTTCTTGAACTTGCTGTCAGTCGCCAGCTGGATCTGATATCCGGTAATGCGTTTCTTCGCCATCTTAGCAGATTGTTTCTTCCATTTGACTGTTACTGACTTCTTGCCTTTCACAAGTTTACTCAGTGCTGTGCCTTTAGGATTGATCCTGTATTTCGCTTTGGTGGTTCCGGTATAGTTTCCTTTTCCGGTAATGGTAACAGTGTACGAACCAACATTCTTTGATGATGCATTAGACCACTTGACGGAATAGTCAGTACCGGATTTTAGTTTTTTGCCGCCGATAGTTTTGATAGCAGGCTTCCGGACTTTGCCGTTAAATGTATAGGCCTTTGCTGAAAGAACAACTATTGCACCCTTTATGCTGACTGGCTTTGCCGGTGTATTCTCCTTCCACTTTGCGGTCACTATAAGGTCAGATGTGATGTTGCTGAAATCCTTATCCCAGCCTTCGAACGTGAATCCTTTTCTGGTCGGATTTGCAGGTGGTTTTGCCGCCTTGCCTTTCTCAACAGTCTCTGTCTTCAGCGTATTGCCCTGTCCATCGACGAAAGTAACTTTGAATGTTTCGGCTACAGTGAAATCACCGGCAGAAAGATCTGCTGCCGGCACCGAGGTGTCTTGTATGACATTGCTGTTGGCAAGATAGCATACATTACCACTCACGTCTTCCGCCACAAAACCGCCGATCCTGTACAACCCGGTAGTTTCTTGTTCCAGACTGTCAATTGTAGCCGACCACTGCCACTTTCCTGTTTTTGCGTTATATACCATAGGTATCGGGCCTTCTGTCTCTTGGCTTTCCGGAGGGTTTATATACAGAACAGCATCTTTCAGATCCGATGCATCTGTTATCTCAATTGAAACCGTAATAGTATCGCCGACCGTTGCAACTTTTCCCCCACCGGAAATATCAACTGTAAGCGAGCTGACGTTGAATACCGGCGGTTCGGTATCCGTAGAAGTATCATTCTTCTCCTTGAATACCGCGCAGAGTACTACGTCTTCTTCTGCAATGAACAGACCTGATGGCTTAGTGGAACTGGCTTCACCGATCGGCCTTATTTGGAGCTCATCAATTCCCGCTACAATCTGACCCATAAACCATCCGACGAACTCATATCCATCATCAGGTGCAGCTGTCAGTTGCGCAGATGCTCCTTTCGTCATAATATGCTTATCGATGGTGTGGGTCATGTCCTCAGAACCGAAGGTGTATGATCCGCCCTGTCCGCAGACTTTATTCGTCCGATCGTAGACACCGATGGATACAGTTACATCAGAACTTTCCTCTGCAAACACTGTCCCCGCCGTCACAGGCATCATGGCAAACACCATCAGCATGACCACAATCATTGCCCGTAAGTTTTTCTTCTTCATATCAAACCTCCTGTACCCGAAATACATATTAATACACAGGGTTTCTCCATTCTCATCCTGCTCATCAACTTCTAGCGTGCAAGAGATCCCAAGTTGATCCGCGTTTCTTGGACATGTTCCACGCCCAGGGGATGATCTCCGTTGCTAGCGTGCAAGAGATCCCCGATTATCTTGCAATTCTTGTACTGCCGTACAAGATATTAGTTCAAAATCCATTTCTCTTGTACGGTTCCATCCGTCTGTACAAGAAACAAAAGAATATTCACCGTTTCTTGTACATGTCCTGCCCGAACATCGGCATTTCCAGTGCCTGTGTACAAGAGATTCCGTCATGGTCTTTGTTTCTTGACCACTAGTACAAGAAATCATTCTCAAATTCATTTTTCTTGCACAGGCCTGCCCGCACTCCTTACAGCAAAACCATCCCATTCCCGGATGTCTGCCTGTTCCGAATATCTACACGGCGTCAACTGACCGTGTTGCGATCAGCTCGATACCGGTTCCGGCGATATCCGCGATCACGACGTCGCCGACCTGAACCGGTGCTTCCAGCAGTACGCGGTTGATTTCTTCCATGCAGTCAAAGATCTTCCCTTTCGGAATGGATCCGTTGGTCCGCACCGGGCACCGCACCAGATTGCTGCCGGCAACTTTGACGGTAGAGGTCAGTACGCGGACCGGATTGGTCACTTCGTTGATGCCGTAATCCATGCCGCGGTCGCAGGTCGCACCCCGCACTTCATATTCACCAGTCTCCGCATTCTGCGAAACATGCAGGTGGCATCCCTTCGGACACACGATACAAATGACTTCACGCATGAGCCGCACCTCCTTCATCGCCGACGACTTCCTCTGCGCGCACGACCAGCGGTCCGTCCGCCGGGTCGACGCCTTCCAGCAGTTTCACCGGTATCTTGATTTTCTCCATCTTGCTGTTGATCATGTAGGGCCGCTTGAAGGACGCGACCTTCTTGTCACCCTGGGTGACAACCACGCGGGAGCCTTCCCCGAACACTTTCGTGACGCGGAAGAAGATTTCCAGGGTCTTCTCCAGAGCCGACAGGCGCGCCATCATCGGCACGGTGTATTTCACATTGTCGCCGTTCGTGATTTCCAGCGGCGTCTCATCCGCGCTGCGGCCCGCAGCACCACCAGCACCACCGGAAGCCGCGTCGCCCGCAGCACCACCGGAAGCCGAACCACCACCGGCACCACCACCACCACCGGAAGCCGCGCCGCCCGCAGCATCGGAAGCGCCACCGCCATCAGTCACGGCACCGCCACCCAGCACGTACTCTGCAGCGGACTTTCCGGCCCGGATGCTTTCTTCTGTTACGAAGTCCACCAGGTCGTGGACGTGCAGCACGTTGCCGCATGCGAAGATGCCCGGCACGAGGGTCTCATTGTTTTCGTAAACGACTGCGCCGCTGGTCCGGCGGTCCAGGGGGATGCCGGCTTTCTTGCTCAGCTCGTTCTCCGGGATCAGTCCGATGGACAGCAGCAGCGTGTCGCAGTCAAAGACCTTCTCCGTTCCGGGGATGACGTTGCGGTGCTCGTCCACCTCCATGGCGACGACCTGCTCGACACGGTCTTTGCCGCGGATCTCTGTGATCGTATGGCGCAAAAGCAACGGAATGTCATAGTCGACCAGACACTGGTTCACGTTTCTCGCGAGGCCGTCCGGATGATCGCTTGCGCCGATGCAGGCGAGGACCTCCGCCCCCTCCAGTTTCATGCGGCGGGCCATGATCAGGCCGATGTCACCGGTGCCCCGGACAACGACGCGCCGGCCGACAGAATACCCGAGGATATTCATGTACAGCTGAGCCGATCCAGCCGTGTACACGCCTGCGGGCCGGGTGCCCGCGATGCCGACGGAATCACGTGTCCGCTCCCGGCAGCCCATGGCCAGGACCACACTCTGCGCACGCAAAACGGAAACGCCGTCCGTATTGGACACATATACTTCATGGTCCGGCGTGACGTTCAGGACCATGGTATCCGTCATGACCTCGATGCCGGTCTCGTTCACCAGCTTGATAAACCGATCCGCGTATTCCGGTCCGGACAGTTCTTCCTTGAAATGGTGCAGGCCGAACCCGTTGTGGATGCACTGGTTCAGGATCCCGCCAAGGTACTTGTCTCTCTCAATGATCAGTATGGAGCGCAGGCCATTCTCCCACGCGCTGTGTGCGGCAGCAAGTCCCGCAGGGCCGCCGCCGATCACGATCAATTCGTATTTCTTCTCACTCATTTTCTTTTGACCTGTATTTCAGAATTTCACTGCCCGGTTCCTCCAGACAGACCTCCAGCATATCTACACCTGATTCCCGCGCGATGATCTCGTGGACCTTCGGCGTGCAAAATCCTCCCTGGCACCGTCCCATTCCTGAGCCGACGCGGCGCTTGACGCCGTTGATGGTCGTCGGCGGGATCGGCGTGTGGAGTGCGGCGACGATCTCGCCTTCCGTCACCTGCTCGCAGCGGCAGATGATGCGTCCGTACCGCGGATCCTCCTGGATCAGACGATTCCGCTCTTCCTCACTGACCTCACCAAGCCGCGGCCGCTTCCGGCTGTCCACATAAGAGTCCCTCTCCGCTAGAGAAAGTCCCTCTGCAGCGAGCATCCCCACGACGTATTCTCCGATGGCCGGCGCAGCGGTCAGTCCCGGTGACTTGATGCACGCGATGTCGATGAACCGCGGACACGCGGCAGCCTTTTCTATTACAAAATCACTCTGGTCCGAGTTGGCCCGCACGCCTGCAAAGTTCCGGATGTTCATCCGGAAGTTGATGCCCGGAACGCTCTTCACTGCGGCATCCTTGATGGCGTCCAGACCGGCCTTGTCGGTAGAGGTATCATCAGCGCCGCCCACATTGGCGTCCGGTCCGACGATCAGATTTCCATCAACAGTCGGCGACACCAGGACACCTTTGCCCTTCTCGTTCGGGCACTGGAAGATGGTCCTGCTGACGCGCGTTCCTTCGTCTTTGTCCAGCAGGAAATACTGTCCCCGCGTGGGCACGATCTCATAGGGCGGTTCCTCGACCAGGCGCCGCACATCGCCCGCATGGACACCGGCGGCGGACAGCACGTACTTCGCCTCGAATGCCCCGGCGTTTGTCTCCACTGAAACATGATCTCCGCAGTCTTTGATCCCCGTCACTTCCGTGTTCAGGAACAACTCCGCACCGTTCACGATGGCGGTCTCCAGCATGGCCAGGCAGTACTCCCACGGATTGATGATGCATGCCGACGGCGCAAGCAAAGCTCCCACCGCCGCTTCAGAAATGCCGGGCTCGAGCGCATGCAGCTGCTCCTTATCCAGCAGCTCCAACCCGGGGACGTTGTTTTTGCATCCGCGGTCGTATAGTTTACGGATGTGTTCCAAGTCTCCGTCGTCAAAGGCCAGGACCAGACTGCCGCAATTATTGATCGGCACGTCGAGTTTCTCCGCAATCTCACGAGCCAGCTCCACGCCCCGCACATTCAGCTTCGCCATGAGCGTGTCCGGGGACGGGTCGAACCCCGCGTGGATGATCGCACTGTTTGCCTTTGTAGTACCATTGGCAATGTCATTGCTTTTGTCCAGGACAGCGACCTTCAAGTCGTACTTCGACAGCATGTAGGCGCATGACGCGCCGCTCACACCGCTTCCGATAATCAGGACATCATACATATAATTTCTCCTTCAAGTATTCAGCTTCAGTTATTGATTGTATTATACCCTATCCCGCCCTTTAACAAAAGAACAGACCCCGCGCATTGCAGAGTCTGCTCTGAATCGGCCTACTTCACTGTAACTTTCACTTTGGCGAATTTGCCGTTCTGTGTGTAGGCGTACACGTAGCAGGTGCCTTTGCTCTTGCCTTTGATGACGCCCTTTGATGAGACGGTGGCGATCTTTTTGTTCGAGGTCTCGTAAGCCATTTTGCGGTGGCGCTGCACCTTGAGCTTCTTTGAGGCCGGGATTGCTTTTGCCTTGAGTTTGAAGGTCTTGCCTTTTTTGATTGTTACTTTGTTTTTCTTCGCCGCCGTGGTTACTTTCTTATCGTTGCCTACCTTGCCTCCGGTCGTTGCGACATGCACCGTCTTGGAGGTTGAGATGACTTTGCCTTTGCTGTTTAAGGCATAGACAATGAATTTGTAGTAGGTTCCTTTCTTCACTTTTTTGCCGGCGACTTTCTTGTAGGTCAGTTTGAGTTTTGTCGTCGTTGTCAGCTTTTTGTATTTGTTTTTGGTGCCGCATTTGTTGCCGTAGATGACATATTTCTTCGCGCCCGGCACCTTCCTCCAAAGCAGCTGCACAGAGTTCTTCGTGATTTTGCCTGCCCTTGCCTGCAGAAGGATGAACTTCGTCCCTGTAGGATCATCTGTTTTAGGAGGGGTGACCACAGGCTTCGGCGGCAGGGCCTTCCCGATGGCGACATTGCTGTCACCACCATAAAACAGTTTGCTCCCGCTCAGGCGCCGCGGTTTCACGAGATAATTATATGACGCATAGCTGTCGGCGGAACCGTCCTTGAATTTTGTTGTCCCTTCATCGACCTCTGCCAGAAGAGACCTCGCTCCGCTTTCGCCCTTGCCCCGCCAGATTTCATATCCGTTGTTGGCTCCCGGAACAGCTGTCCAGGTGAGTTCATAGCCGCTTCCGGTGTTCACGACCTGGGTGATTTTCGGACGCCCTTCAAATGAAGTGCTTGTACTCACGTGGGGACTTTGCCCGCTCCGAATGCCGGAGATGCTGTTGACCGCCACCACATAGTAGGTGTATTCGGCGCCTGTGACAAGCCCCTTGTCGACTGTGCCGCGTTCGGAAGTCAGGAGCACTCTGCTGAAGTCCGAATCCCCTTCCGTCGACCGGTATAATTCGTAGCAATCCGCGCCGTCCACGGCGTTCCACATCAGGGTCACGCTGTCATAGGTGCCCGGCGTGATCATCAGCTGCGGATCTGCCAGCGGCATTGATACGTTCACGGTATTGCTGCGCGCCTCGACCTTCTGACCCTTGTTATTGGTGCGTACCGCACGCACCTGATAACTTCTTTTATCGCCCGGTCTGATAGTCGTGTCTGTGTATCCCGGATCGGTTGTCGTACCGATACAGGACATCTGTCCGCCGGCTTCGCCTGCATATACATCGTAGCTCTCCGCTGCGTCTACTGCCTCCCAGTTCAGTTCTGCACCGTTTGCCGCGGAATTTGCAGTTATCTCCGGTGCTGCAAAATCCTTCGCCGACACTGCCAGAAGCGTGGCTTTGTTCAGGCAGTTGATCACAATCTGATTGGTGCCTGCGCTGAGGACCATATCCGCAGGGTCAAAGGCAAACAACTGCTTGTTCCGGTCGTTATATGTCAGCAGAACATCCCTATCCTCTTCATTCAGATCATATGTGACCTCCAGCACAAGACCCGCCGGATCGAACACATCCCCGCTGTAATAGTCTGCGGAAGGACTTTGTTTCACGCTGATGGATTTTGCTTTTGCGAACCATACTTCGCGCGCGAGCTGATCACTGCTGTTGTATATCATATATCTGCTGATGTTGTCCTTCTTGATATAGCCATCGGCCGGATTTGCGATCCATACGCCGTTGGTCAGGGCCGGTTCCGAATTGTTCGCCACAAACCCGCAGGATCCATTTGCGCCGCTGACTGCAACAACCGTGCCTCCGGTCATGGAGAATCCGGTCGTGGAGAATTTAGCACAATCTATCCCAGGTCCCGCCTGGCAATAGGCGTAGAGATAGCCGCCGCTGACCTTGACCGACGAATTCGTATTTAAGGCTCCAGAAGTATTCCCTGTGTTTGTGACGATGAGCTCACCCCCGGAAAGAATGACGTCTCCCAGCACGGTCACACCAGATGATGGTCCACTCGAGCCCGTATTCGTGCTGATCAGTTTTCCATCTGTGATCTTCAGCACCCCTCCGACCCATACGCCGAATTTCTTTGCAGTCACAGAACCACCGCTGATTGTCGCATCTCCGCCAATATTGATGTTGTTGGTTGCCGTCATGGCTCCACCGCTCGCCGTCAGCGTATCGTCTGCATCGATCTTAATTGCGTTGATCGTCCCCCCGGTTTGGTTCAAGAGACTGTGTATTTCCATAACCCGGTCTAGAATCAGCGATCCGCCTTTCATGTTCAGGGTGGGGGTAATCAAATCTACTGCATTGACCGATCCGGATTGCACTGTCAACGACCCATTCGCATAGAGCGTCTTCTCAAAGGTAAAATCACAGCCGCTGATGGTAAGGTTCTGTATGGCCATCATGTCTTCCCACGAAGGCGGCCCTACCGTCAAGCTGCTTCCGGGCTCACCTTCGATCTCAAGATCCTGATATTTGCTTCCGGCTACCAAAATCGCCAAATCACTATCCTCGAACGTATTCTCGCCTGTGACATGAATCTTCAGATTGTGATTCGTTCTGACCATATAACAGCAATCGTACTCTCCATCTTCCCAGTATTTGAACCCATCCAGATACAGTGTGGATCTGTCCGTACTCAGTTTGAATCTTCCGCCTTTCCAGCCGGAGATCGCCGCGCTGCCCGGAGAATGCCACTGATTGTCATTGTAATTGCTGATGTCCCTGTCACAAAGTTCAAACCAGGCCGAATCTGCCTTCGGCGCATCTGATTCCGCCGCGTCCGCTTTCAGCGGATTCGCAAGCAAAAAGACAACAGCCGCTAAAATGATCGCTGCTGCCGCAAGGATATACGCTCCGCTTCTGCTCTTACCTTCTGTTCTTGTCATCGTCCCTCTCCTCTGCCCGCACTGCTGTCCCGGGATTTCCCGCCTGATGTCTGTCGGCTTTCATTATACCCTATTTGGGTCCTTACGAAAAGAACAGACCCTGTGCCGGAGTAGCCTATTCCACAGTATACAATCTGTTTACAGGTAAAAAATCGATCCGCGATGCCGCTGCAGAAACGGTCCGAAAACTCTCCTGCGCTTTAGACATGAGCATGGATGAGTTTTATGATGTCATCCTGGAGCGGTACACCACCAACCCGGCCAAGCAGTTGTTCTACGCAGACCGGATCTCCTTATTTGAACTCGGCGAAATCCTCACAACACGCTGCTGGGAAGAAAACAGATCTGACATCGATGAATTATTACACCTTATTGGTCTGCACACCTACGACCCATACGCCATCGTCCGCAGAACACACGGACTGATGGCTCAGGACCCCATCTGGTTCCGTTTCGAAGGTGAGAGACTGACCTACAGAGAAGTCAGGAGAATCAATATTGCTGCAGGAAATCACGATTGACAACAGATATGCGATCACTCCGCGTGCCTTATCCATCCTGACAGAAACCCTGCTGTCAGACTGAATCGAAGCCGTACTGCTTCTTTTTCATCTGTAACTATTGCAAAAGCACCCTACTTCGTCCGGGTGTATTTATACTTACTCCACTTCGAATAATATGTCTTCCCGCTGACTGTCTTGTAGGTACGTACTCGTACGTAATACTTCTTCTTGGCTTTCAGTTTCGTGATCTTCTTCGATACGGTGCCGGCCTTCGTGATCTTCACGGTCTTCTTGCCGGAGGTGAACTTGCTGTTCAGGGCGTACTGGATCTGATAGCCGGTGATGCCGGAGCCTTTCTTCCACTTCACGGTGATGGCCTTCTTGGCAGGTTTGAGTTTGGAAAGGGTCGTTCCCTTCGGGTTGATCTTGAAGGAAACGGTTTTGGTTCCGGTGTAGTATCCCTTGCCGGTGATGATCACTTTCGCAGTGCCGACTTTCTTGTTATTGCTGTAGGCTAAAGTATAATCGGTTCCCTTCGTGAGCTTCTTGCTGCTGATCTTAACAACCGGAGCAGGGGTGAATGCTTTGCCGGTATAGGTCTTGTTTGCTATGCCGGTGACGGTGGCTTTGGTAACGCTGACCGGCGGCTCATCGCCGACAGTAATGGTTGCAGTCGCCCGCTTGTATCCTCTGGAATAGGCATAGACTTTCGTGACGCCCTGGCTCATTCCGGTCACAACACCAGCGCTGCTGACCGTTGCGATCGAAGTGTCGGCGCTGGCCCAATCCACACTGTTCGCGTTGAAGGTCACGTCATCCTTTGCGAGAGACAGCTTCATCGTGCTGCCCGTCAGAAGGTATTTGTTGCCTTTGATAGAGAACTTGAACGTAATACTCTTATCATTGTCCGCAGCATCGTTAAACGGGTTCTTCTCTACATGGATCGGAGATACAGCCGTGCTGTTTGAAGGCTTTGCAAAATCCGTATCCACGGTTTCCGTGCTGAAGCACTGCACCCAATAGGTGCCCCCATTATATTCGAAGCATCCTATGCCGATGGTTTTCCAGCTGCTGTCAAGGATGTTGGCTTTGTGTCCGGAGGAGTTCATCCACTGATCCATGACGCCGGCAGCAGTGGAGCTTCCGTAGGCGATGTTTTCGCCCATCACGTTGTTCAGCCCCGGATAATATGAACCCCAGCTGTATGTTCCGACGACGCTGTCACCATTAGGCCGGCCATGGGAAAAATGCACTACGGTCTCGGCGGCACGCAGCATCGCATCGTCCAGCAGGACCTTGTCCATCTTGAGCGCGACAAGACCTTTTTTGCTTCTTTCGCTGTTTACCTTATCCAGGACCTGGTAGGCTTTGGTGTAGTTTCTCGTGCCGGTGATCGTCAGGGTATCGATCCATCCCGTATACCCATATGCCAGCATGCCCGGATTCAAATTTGTCACGGCAGTCGTTTTAGGCACGGCTGTCTCATGGACGAAGGTGCAGCTCTTCGGGAACGTAAGGGAACTGAGTTTGCTGCATTCGTGGAAAGCATATCCGTAGACGGTCTTCAGCCCTTCATTGAGTGAAACGCTGGTAAGCGCAGTGTCCTGCATAAATGCCTGATAGGCGATCGTCTGAAGTCCTTTCGCTGTGACCGACTTCAGTGAAGTGCAGCCTCCAAAGGACGCCACGCCGACTACCTTGAGGGTCTTCGGAAGAACCAGCGTTTCTAAGCCGCAGTTCAGGAAGGCTCTGTTATCGATCTCCTCTGCCGCGCCGAAGTCCACCTCTTTCAGGGATGTGCAACCATCACACATGCTGTACTCGATGGTTTTCACACCGGATCCAAAGTCCAGATACTCCAGACTGTCGCAGCGCGCGAAGACCATCATTCCGAGACTGGTGACCGTATCCGGCAGGGTTATGGACTTAACACCACTGTATGCAAAAGCCCCCTCCTCGATCGCAGTGACACTGCCAAGATCGACCGCGGTCAGAGCATCCGCGCTGTTGAACGCGCTTTCACAGATCTTTTTCGTGCCCTCCGGCACAGCATAAGAGGTATCCTTCTTATTATATGGATAGGTGAGCAGTTCGGTTCCGCTCTTATTGAACAGGACGCCGTTCACAGATTTGAAGTACTGGTTGCCCTGCTTGACATTGATCTCTTCGACTACTGAACCGATAAACGAAGTGCGGCCCACTTCAGAGGTGTTCAACGGAACGGTAAAGCTTATGACAGAGGTTCCTTCCAGAAAGTAATCCCTCAGCGTTTTCACGGTATCCGGGAGCGTGAGGGATGATAGGCTTTTGCATCCGTAAAAGGCTGCAGTGTCGACCGTCGTCAGCTTCGACCCTGTGCTGAATATGATATCCGACAGAGCGGAGCACTCAAAGAATGCGGCCTCACCTATCGTTGTCAGTGAATTCGGGATGGTGACCTTTGTGACTTTGCTGAAGCCTTTAAAGGCCATCTTGCCAATGGATGTAACGCCGTTTTGGATCACGATCTCCGTAACAGAACCGCCATTGGAGTCCCATGGCGCTGCTGCATCAGACGAATAATTCTGCATCGCGCCGCTTCCGGATATGGTCAGGACGCTGCCGCTGACTGAGTAGCTGATGCTGCCTGCTGTTTCTCCTGCGAAGAGTTTGACCTCTCCGGGATCTTCGCTTTCTGATCCGCCCTGCTGGCTCTCTGATCCGCCCTGCTCATCCGGAACATATCCGGTCGCCACGGTCTTCCCTTCATCGCCGGCGAGGGGAATATCCTGATCAAGTGCATCCGCCTCTGCAGCATGTACCCCGACACACTGGAATGCTGTTCCAAAAAGAATCAGCGCTGCTGTAATCACTGTGATCATGATCGAGGAAGTGATTTTAACTAGTCTTGTCATGCATAACACCTTCCTTTCTGAGTCCTTTGGGTCAATTTTATCATTGGCGGCAAGGAAGATGCAACAAAAGCATCCCTCAGACCCTGCATCGGAATCCAATTCAGCTGCAAAGGCCACAATCGAGCGTTTCAAAAAACGCTTAAATTATTATCGCATCTGCGATAATGTCCAAAGATACGCTATATCAGTCACTGATTATTTGATTAATCGTCCTTCTTTAGATGCTATTTTGATTTTCTTCCAATCTTTAGGGAACCCCATTTCATTAAGGATGTCATCTAGTGATAGAACCTTTAGTTGTGGACTCAATTTATCAATTGCATCCTCCAGAGTATTGCAAAGAGAATTAAAATCGCGACCGGACAACATCATTTTAAGCACAACAAGACAAGCGAACAAGTCACGTTTTCCATATGAATATTCATCTTTAGAGGTTTTAGGGATTGTTAAACTTGTATGAATCGGCGTGTCCGCAATTGGATTGCGACTTCTATAACAATATAAACGATTGCCGTGCGCACAGAAATTTCTTACCTTCGAAAGATAGAAAAGAAAACTTTCAAACTCTTTATCACTAACCCCAAAAATCTTTGCGATATTCTGGCGTTCATTTTGTTTCATCAAACTATAGAATTTACTAATGCTGCCAAATGTCAAAACATTGTTAAGTACCCAAAGGGGGATATAACCATGCACGGTCAAATAATGTTCTATTGCAGGATCATTTACATTATTTGCTGTTTGACGCTGAAGCTCAGCAATAAGTGCTACAACTTGTTTGACAGACTTCTTATCATCGGTAAAGTTTGTACTAGTATAAGTTCATCATGTGTCTTAAATACCTTTTCACTCATGATTAATTCTCCTAAAAAAAGACCCCGGGCCTCGAAGGTTTCCGGAGTACGTTCCATATTCTGTACGAGTATGTTACCATCCGAATTCAGATTTGTCAATGACACCTCATTACACTGGCGCTCTCCTCTTGCAATAGTAGAAGGACTTCCGTAAAGGATATTTTTATATATTGATTATACTTTGCCAAGCAGTAATAATCAAGCATTTTTGTAAATATATGTAAAATCATTACTAAGGTGGTTCAGTTGTCTAGACAATTTTTTCTTTAATTCTTAATGAATTTTTGAGCCTTTAATAGTAATTCTTTGCCTCCTCGAGCAACTGTATGGGA
>CADADV010000025.1 GCA_902786815.1 uncultured Eubacteriales bacterium | reverse complement strand
GACGGATGGGGGATGTTCACGCGGATGCTGGAGTATAAACTCGAAGAGCGGGGCGGCAGGCTGGTGAAGGTCAGCCGGTGGTTCCCGTCGAGCCAGCTCTGCTCCGGGTGCGGGAGGATCCATCCGGAGGTGAAGGGACTGGATGTGCGTGAGTGGTTTTGCGAGAACTGTCTGCAGCACCACGACCGTGACGTCAACGCTGCGGTCAACATCAGGGAAGAGGGACGATACCGGCTGAGGAAGAAACTGCGCGGGAGCGCATGATAAGAAAAAGCAAAAGAACCGTGGGGCGCACGGGGATAGCTCGCTGATACTGACAGGGATGCCTGTCTTGAACGAGAAGCCCCCTCCTCTAAGCCATAAGGCGTAGGTGGGGGAACACGTCACTCAACAAACGCGTACTTGCGGAGTCTGTCGAGGGCTTCTTCCACCCTCGCACGCGGCAGGGCCAGGTTCATGCGGATGGAATCCTCCCGGTTGAACTGGCGGCCGTCCTGCCACAGGACGCCCACTTCCACGCCGGCGCGCAGCAGCTCGTCGAGGGTTTTGCCGTGGGCTCTGAGCCAGTCCCCGCAGTCAAGGAGCAGCATGTACGTGCCCTGCGGCTTCGATACATCCACACCTTTGAAATGTGTCTTGATATACTCCACTGCAAAATCTATATTGCCGGTCAGTACGCTCCTGAGTTCATCCACCCACTCCATTCCTGTATCGCTGTACGCGCCGATGAGGGCGTGCATGGACAGGACATTCATAGCGTTGTAAACACTTAATGCGGACTGCCGTTTGACCCTTGCTCTGAGGTAGTCGTTGCAGATGATGTGGTAGCTGCCCACCAGCCCCGCCAGATTAAAGGTCTTGGACGGCGCGTAGAACGCAATGGTCCGCTGCCGCGCGTCTTCGGAAACGGACTGCAGCGGGATGTGCCGGTACCCTTCCAGCGTCAGATCCGACCAGATCTCATCGGAGACAACGTAGACATTATTTCTCTCGAATATCTCAAATGCTTTCTCCAGTTCCTCCCTCTCCCAGACGCGTCCCGTCGGGTTGTGGGGTGAGCAGAAAATCATCGTGTGGATGCGGTGCTTGCGGATCTTTTCTTCCATATCCGCATAGTCCATGCGCCAGACGCCGGCTTCGTCCTTCACCAGTTCGCTGCCGATCAGATGGTATCCCATCTGCCCGACTTCCTCCAGAAATCCCACGTACGTCGGCGCGTGCACGAGCACGTTGTCACCGGAGCTGCACAACACAGCCAGCGCGCTGAGCACACCTCCCAGAACACCGTTCTGGTATCCGATATGCTTTTGCTCCAGCCCCGTCACGCCGTTGCGCACTTCATGCCAGCGGATGATGCTTTCGTAATATTCTTTTCTCGGCGCGAAGTAGCCGAAGGCCGGATGCTTTGCCCGCTCGATCACGGCTTCGCAGATGGCCGGCGCTGTCGGGAAGTTCATATCCGCGACCCACATGGGAATCAGGTCGAACCCGTCTTTGATTTCTCCCACCGGCGCGATGCCGTAGGGATCCTCTTCCGGCGCCACCGCGATGGCATCCATGCCCTTTCTGTCCAGTATGCTCGTAAAATCGTATTTCATTTCGTGTTCCTCCCCCTCTATTATATCTGCAGAGGCGACTTGCGCTGCTGATTGTTCTTGATTTGCAACTGCTCTTTATTTGCAAATGTTGTTTTTCGAAATTATACTATATGATATGGTGATCAAAAGCAATCAAAGAACTGACGATTTATCCGGTCTGCTCCTGGACTGGTACGATAAAAACAGGCGATCCCTCCCCTGGCGGGAGGACCCCGCGCCTTATCACGTCTGGCTGTCAGAGATCATGCTGCAGCAGACAAGGGTGGAAGCGGTCCGCGGGTATTATGCGCGGTTTCTGGAGGCGCTGCCCACGATCGAAGCGCTCGCAAAAGCTGACGAAGATCTCTGCACGAAACTCTGGCAGGGTCTGGGCTACTACAGCCGCGTGCGGAACCTGCACAAGGCGGCGGTGCAGATCATCGAAGACTATGACGGCGCCATGCCCCGGACTTCCCGTGAGCTGCAGAAACTGGCAGGCATTGGTCCTTATACAGCGGCCGCCATCGCGTCCATCTGTTTTGATGAGCGGATCCCCGCCATCGACGGGAATCTCCTGCGCGTTTTTTCACGCATGACCGGTTACGATGAAGACATCAAATCCGGCGCCGCAAAATCTGCGGCAGCGGAGTTTTATGATGAGATTTTCCCGCAGAAGCGCTGCGGCGATTTCAATCAGGCGCTGATGGATCTCGGTGCCTGCGTCTGCGTGCCGAACGGGGCGCCCCAATGCGAAGCATGCCCCTGGCAGTTCTGCTGCCATGCAAAAGCAAACGGCCTGTGTCATGAGCTCCCTTATACAGCGCCAAAAGCCGCCCGCTCCATTGAACACAAGACCGTGTTTCTCATTTATTATCAGGGCAGGCTCGCCCTGCGCAGGCGTCCGGACAAGGGACTTCTCGCCGGGCTCTATGAATATCCCAATACAGACGGCACACTGACCGCTTCGGAAGTCCCCGAGTATCTCCGCACCCTCGGTTTTTCTGCTGTGCAGGCACACCCCCTGCCCGCGGCGAAGCACATCTTCACACACAAGGAATGGCACATGACAGGCTGGGAGATCCTGGCCGACGAGTGGGAGGAATTCACTTCCGGAAAGCCGCGGAAGCATGAACTGTTCCTCGCATCGGCCTCTGACCTGCGCGATGTTTTCTCCATCCCATCCGCCTTCGCGAAATACACCGCACAGATCCGGATGGATTATCTGGAGTGATTATCACCGCGGCAAACGAAACAATTCTACCGCCGGTATTGTACCAACACACGAGTTCATACTATAATTAGAACAGGATTTATTATTCTCCGGAAGGTGTCTTCAGTGGAAGCACAAGAAATCTGTCAAAAAGTCAATAGTTATAAAAATAAAGTCCCTATGAATTATTTTATTGACGGATATGTTGACTGGCAATATGTATTATAATAGATAAAAGTTATCGGATGCAGCGAAAGGCCCCGGACATGAAAAACAAACAGAAAATCATAATTGCATTACTGAGTGTCGCTGTAGTTGTTGCTTTTGCAGCAGTATCTGTTTGCGTACTGCATTTTTCGGAACCTGCGAATACAGCACAGCCTGCATCCGGCGATAATAGGCAGACCTGGGAAGAACAGCTTGATGATTCAGAGCTGATACAATATTTGACAGCCCTCTCTAAAAAGACCCGATCCGTAAGCAGACAATCGGCGCTCCATGGAGTGCTGCGTATGTTCTCATCTGCTTCTGTCGACCGGACGCGCGGCCTGGAGACTGCACAGGAGCCGGTTGCAGTAGACGACGCCCCGACGCCTCTGGCCGCACCGGGTGAATCTGAAGAATCACCGGATCAGGCAGAACCGGCAGGAGAAGCCGTCGGCGATGACGGAACCCCGGCCGAATCCGGATCTGAACTGGAGGATGCTGTTCCGCAACAGGAGCAGCCGGCTGAGACCGAAGCAGATACAGAAGAAGAACAGCAGGCCGCTCCCGAAGAGCAGCCTCAGACTGAACCTGCTGAAGAGCAGCAGGAAGACCTTGAAGAGCCGGAAGAAGAGGAAGTTCCGGACACAGAGTACGGAACCCCTACCGGCAACTGGGGCTACGGCAACCAGTGGAAGAATGTCCAGTGGGTCGAATATGAAAAAGACGGCAGCTACACGATCGTCTGCAGCGTCGTAGACAAAAGTCTTGGCGGTGAGAAGAACGCCATGATCCGTCTGCTCAACGATAACGGATCCGGTGATACAAGCGTCAAATCGAAACTTCAGGGACGCGTCACAACGATTGTCTTTAAGAAGGGAATCACCGGTATCGGCTGGACCTATCTGAACACGCAGAGCACATCCAGCAACTACTATGAGCCTTCCTGGCCAAACGAAGCATCGGACCCCGATGTAACATACAGCGTGAACGCAAACAAGACCGACACTTTCAACGGTTTTACAAAACTGAAGACCGTCGTACCGTGCAGCACCATCGAGCGTATCGGCTGGTCTGCCTTTCGTAAGTGCAGCAGTCTCAACGATTTCGACTTCAGAAAGTGCCCCCACCTTAAGGAGATCCTGAACCAGGCCTTCAACCCGTGCCCCGCACTGAACAACATTGACCTGTCGGCCTGTAATGAACTGACCGTCATCGGCTGGTCTGCTTTTAATGGTTCCGCCACAGGCAGCAACGTGACGCTGCAGTTCCCTTCAAACGGCAGACTCAGCATCATCGGCGGAAATTCCTTCAATCCTTTCGGCAAGAGCGCTTCTACCTTTACGGTAGATTTCTCCGGCGTTGCATCGTCGCTCACGCAGATCCAGCGCGGCGCCTTCAATGGTGCGCACATAGCAGGAGACCTGAGCTGCCTCGATCACCTGACAATGCTCGGGAACAACGCTCTCCAGAATACGAATATCACCGGCGTTCAGATTTCACCCGACATGACGTCGTTCCCAAGCAACGCATTCAGCGGATGCAAAAACATCCAGAAGATCGTCTGGGCGTCGTCATCCTACGGCGGAAGTCTGAATGGAAGCGAGTTTTCTTCTTCTTCCAATTTTGAGCTGACCATTGGCGGCAACGTGACGAAACTGCCGAAGAATTTCTTTAAGACCTTTAAGGCTGCAAGCGACGTCTTCTTCGAAGGCGTACCGGGCGGTCATGTCATCAGTATCAAATCAGATGCAACTGCCGGCGGCGTGCAGCCATTCACGAATATCAGCCGCAACTGCTACGTCGATGAGCGGGGCGTCGTATATGAACTGACCGGAAACGACAAGGCCCGTGTGGTTTACTGTCCGCCGAAACTGTCTGAATACACCGTTCCTGCAGAGATCACCACGCCTGCAGCAGGATCTGCTTCCGCGAAAAACTACATCGTGACAGCGATTGCTCCATATGCATTTACAAAGGCTCGGAATCTCAAGACGATCAGCTTCGAAGACGCGGCCACCATACAGTCTGTCGGAGACAGTGCTTTTTATGGTCTCGGCGCGCTGACGAAGGTCGTCGACATGGGAACCGATCCGAGCACTGTAGCCCGCACCGTCGCAAGTGCAAAGGCCATCTTCACAGGCGTCCCTGAAGGAACCCCGGTTCCGGATACTGCTTTCGAGAAAACCGGTCTCAGGGTGTACATGATGGTTCGCTACAATGTGAAAGCTGCCAAGCCGGTAGCCAACAGCACATTGGACGGCAGTCTTCCGGGTACGGTCGGAGACGCAACGATCGATGACCTGGCGAGTGACGCCACACTGACAGTCGACGATCTGCGCTCCCATTACTACAGAACAGCCCGGGGAAGCAGGCTTATTCACTTCCCTTACTACACCTACATCTTCCGTGGATGGAGAAGCGAGAGCGGAACACTCGTAAAACCAGGCGATGAAATCGTTCTGAACGACACTGACTCGGCCGGTAACCGGATCTACGATAAGGATGGCGACGGATGCGTTGTCCTCACTTCAGAATGGGTCGGAACATGGAAACCGAACAGCGGCAGCACAGGAACACCGTCTGCTAACTTCTCCATCTGGACGAATGTCAGCAGCGCCAACAGCACCATTGACGAAAACAAATTCCTTTCGGAGCAGCTCGTTAACTACTCTCCGAAGATCAACAACGCCATTATGTACGCGATGGATGGGGATGAAATCATCTATCCGGATGAGCTCAAATCCCCTGCAGTCGGCGGAAATGGCAAGTACAACATGATCACCTATGTCGGCTCTACGATTCTGGAGGCGGATAAAAACGTGCGCCAGTTAGCCGATACAGGATTTACCGCAACAGATCCGAGAAACGGGGAAGTGCACTGGAAGATTTCCTATCTGCCAAGCGACGAAGAGGTACTGCAGAACCTGGCTGAAATGACGGAAGCCGGCGAAGTGAACATGAAAGATGAAAATGGTGTGCACATTCCGGCTGAAGAACTGACGACAGAGAATTTTGTCGTACGCTGGTGCTGTGCGAAATACCAGTCCGGCGATGCTGACGGTTGGAACATGAATGCGAAGCTGACCCGCAAGCTCAGTTATATCGCTGTTACCAAGACCTTCTCCGGAGATAAAGGCGCAATAGAGGAAGCGATCCATCCGAAAGCAGCAGGCAGGAAACCGTTCAACATCACCTTGACCAGTGAAACCAATCCCGATAAGGTACTGACCCTGCAGATGAAGGACCGCACCCTCGATGAGAATGAGCTGTCGTCAGCTTCCATTACTCACGGGAAACTGGAGCAGAAAAATCAGTACGGCTACATCCAGGTCATCCATGATGACACAGCAGATACTGACACATACGTCTGGATCGTTGCTTGTGACAAACCTGATAGTTTCTCTGTCAAAGAGAATAATTACAGCGTGACGCTCGGCGGTGTCTCCTACGGCATGATTGCACAGTACAATCAGCTGAATACAGGATTCGCACCTGATGCGGAGATTCGTCAGTGGACCAACCGTACGAAAATCACCACCCAGTCTCGTCCGAGTGATGATATCGACTTTGACCATCTCGAGACCACCAATTTCTTTAACGAATATGTAGCGAAGGATCTTTTCATCATTGAGAACTATGATGATGCAGGGATCGTCATGCCGAACGTCGTGTTCTCGGTCTTTGACGAAAACGGACAGCAGCTGAAACTGAATGCTGCGGTTAATTCCTCTGCCCAGAACCGCAGATACAGTGTGCTCCTGGATGAGGGCGGAAGTTCCGATAACGCTTTGACAGGAACTGACGGAATCATCCGCCTCACCCTGCCGCAGAAAACCGACCGCACCCATACCTACACGATCCGCCAGACAGTTCCGGAAGGTTACATCGGAGCCGGCGCCACCGTCGAATTCAATGTTGCCGTCGATACAAACGGAAACTTCACCGTAAAAGATGTCAGCGGACCGAAAGATTTCGGTTCTGTCACACCGCTCAAGGGCGATACCGAAAACACTTATGGTGCTAAGGTCGTCAACGCATCCGAAAAAACGGAAGTCGTTGTAACGAAATCCTGGCAGAAAGGCCTTGATCCCGAACACAGCGTCGGCATGGATCTGACCCGCACAGTCGGCGAAACAGCAGACGCTCAGGGCGCATCTCAGGACGCATCTGAAGATCAGCATTCGGATAATATGCAGACTCTGTCAGGAACAGTAGAATCGATCGTGCTGACTGCCGACGACAATTGGACGAAGACGATCCGCGATCTCCCTCTTATGAGCGGAAACAAACCTGTGACTTATTCCGTCAAGGAAACGCGCATCGGTGATGATATGGAGGACTCCCCGGCATATGATGACTGGTCGCAGACTTTGACTGTAGATGATTCCAACGCACACAGAATCAAATTCGATCTGCTCAACGAGCACAAGCCGGATATCACGGTCACCCTGCACAAGATCAACAGCGTGACGAACGAATCCCTGAAGAATGTCGTCTTCCGCGTCTACAAAAAGGTAGACAGCACATATGACGGTCAGCCGGACGGCAGCACGGTAACATTTAAGGGCGTTACCTGCCGGACGGCAGCACCTGTAGATGTAACGACTTCAGACATGGGTATGGCTGAACTTACCCTCCGCACCAATCATACCTATTATGTGGAAGAGTTCAGCGCGCCGAATGGATATAAGGGTCTCGGTGTATTCATGGAACTGACTGTTGACGGAAAAGGTGAAGTGACTGTCGTACGCGATACAGAAGATCCAACGGCCGTCATCTGCTCAGCAGGCAACCGCCGCATCACGGTAAAGAATGACCCTGTCGAAGTGCCGGCGGCTCCAACCAACTATGCGCCGATTATCATCCCGTTCGTGTTCATCGCTTTGGCAGCGCTGCTCCTGCTCGGCGCCAGATGGCGCCGGAAGAAGGCTCAACAGTAAGACCGCTCTAGAATATCTCAACATCCTCAAGAAACCGCAGCAATCCCGGGGGCGCCTCAGACAGATCTTCCAGATTGGTCCAGCCGAGATCGATCATCTTGTTGCAGCCATGATAATCGCTGCCTGCGGTTACATACAGGTCGTACCGTTCCGCAAGCAGGAGAGTTTCGCTCTGTATCTTCGGTGTAAATCCTGAGTAGAATGCTTCGAGCCCCTTCAGCCCGAAATCCATCAGGCGCAGGAGCCTCTGCTCCATTTCTTCACCGATGATCAACTGGTCGCCGTCTCCGTAAGAAGGATGGGCCAGAACCGGGATCCCGCCGCTTTTCAGGATGCCTTCAATCGCTTCCTGCGGGTGCACATGTACGTTTTTTAACTTCTTCTTGTTGATATAGTTGGAAATCGCATCCTTCTTATCGGAAGCATATCCGTGCAGGACCATCAGGTTCGCGATGTGCGGCTTGCCCGGGTTGTCTCTGGCGAGGAGTTCTTCCACTTCTTCCTCCGTGAACTTGAACCCGAACGCCTCTTCCAGAAACGCCAGCCGCGCATTCGTCTTCTGCATGCGCATCTCGTGCCCTTTGGCAACGACTTCCGCAATGCCCGGAATGTCCGGATCGTACCCGTACCCCAGAATATGGTACTTCCCCAATTCGTCCCTGCACGAAAATTCGACGCCGCGTATGAACGCAGTCCGCTGATCTGCCGGCAGCTGCTTCAGCAAAGAAGGGATTTCTAATCCTGCCCTGATCGAATCGTGGTCCGTGACCGAAAGCAGATCCAGACCTGCCGCGCGGGCTTTTTCTATGATCTCAGACGGACTGTCCGTTCCGTCTGAGAATATTGTGTGCGTATGTAAATCTATTTTTTTCATATGATTAGTATATCACCGTTTACAGAATAATGGGCGCAGAAGCATCACGCATATCCGTATCTTTTTCTCAGTATGACAACAAAGACGATCACCGGTATGATCGACCCGGCCTCGGCTACTGACGCCGCAAACCAGATGCCGTTCAACCCGAAGAATATCGGCAGTATCATGACGGCTCCGATTTCGCATATGACAACGCGCACTGTTGCGATGAATGCGGATACAACACCGTTGTTCAGTGCGGTGAACATCCCCGTTACGAAGATGTTGATGCCGCAGGTAATAAATATCAGCGCGTAGATGCGCATGCCGTGGGCTGCCATGTCCACAAGATCCGCATCATACCCCACGAATATGGAAACCAGAGGCCTTGCGAAAATGACGAGTATTGCCATCATCGTCAATCCGCCGCCCTCCATCAGGAACATACTCTTTTTGAAGAGGTTCTTCATCTCCACACGGTTCTCCGCTCCGAAGTTGTAGCTGAACAAAGGCTGGACGCCCATGTTGTACCCTGCGAAGATCGAGAAGAAGATGAACGTGCAGTACTGCATGACGCCAAAGGCCGCCACGCCGTCAGCCCCCGCCAGCCGCAAAAGCTGGAAGTTGTACAGCATCGAAACGACTGACTCAGAAACAGTGGAAACGAATTCGGACAGGCCGTTGGAACAGGCCTTCCTGAGCGCGGGAAACTCCACACGAGGCCTGCCGATCCGAAGCAGGCTGTCATTGGGGCGGCTGAAGTAGATCAGCGGGGTGATCCCTCCGATAAGCTCGCTGATGCCCGTCGCCACAGCCGCGCCTGCAACGCCCCAGTGGAACACAACGATCAGGAAAAAATCCAGCACGATATTGATACAGCCTGTGATCACGGTGATCCAAAATCCCAAACGCGGTTTTTCCGCTGTCACAAACAGAATCTGAAACAGAAACTGCAGCATGTAGCAAGGCAGCGTGATCATTCCGATCAGGCCGTACACCATGCAGTAATGGACCATCTCCTGTTCCACGCCGATCAGTTCGATCGCCGGCCGCAGGATGAACACGCCCGCAACGGCCATGACAATGCCGACGGCGATGCAGACAAAAACAAAAAACGAAAAATATCCGTTCGCTTTCTCCGGTTCCTGCTCGCCCAGTTTTTTGCCGATGATCGCCGACCCTCCTGTGCCGAGCATCAGTCCGAACACACCGAGCACAGAGAAAATCGGAAACGTAACGTTCACCGACGCGAAGGCTACCTTCCCGACGAAATTGGAAATAAACAGCCCGTCTACAATGCCGTAAACGGACAGGAATATCATGTTCGCAATCGTCGGCAGTACAAAGGTGAACAGTCTTCTGTATGTGAAATGATCTGATAATTGTATCCTGTCTTTCCCGCTCATATAGTTCCTCATAATGATTCCTGCTACATGATAGCACATATTGCTGAAGCATTGTTTTTCTTTTGATCTTTTTCTTGACGCATATTGCGCGAAGTGTGATAATAGGCACAGTGCGCTTTCGGTGCGCACGGCAAACAGACATCCTCTGGAAGGACAACAAAGGAGAATAGAAATAATGGAAAACCAATTAGAAAAAAGATATGGTCTGATCACTGCGATCTGCGTAGTGGTCGGCATCGTCGTCGGTTCCGGCGTCTTCTTCAAAGCGGAGAAGATTCTCGTATGCACTGACGGGAGAACGACACTCGGCATCCTGGCATGGCTGATCGGCGGCATCATCATGGTCTCATGCGCCTATGTGTTCGGCATTCTGGCGTCACGCCATGAGAAATGCAATGGTATCGTAGACTATGCGGATGAGATGTGCGGTGAAAAGTACGGATACATCGTAGGCTGGTTCATGGCGACCATCTACTACCCGACCCTCACCTCCGTTCTGGCATGGGTCACTGCCAGATACTTCAGCGTTCTGGTCGGCTGGGACATTACCGGCGGACAGTGCATGGTGCTGGCAGGCTTTCTTCTGATCCTGGCTTATGTCAACAACTCGCTCAGCCCGGTCATCGCCGGCAAAGTCCAGGTGGCTACCACGGTCATCAAATTCATACCGCTCCTGCTTATGGCGATCGTCGGAACGATCTTCGGTCTTCACAGCGGAATGACCGTGCAGAACTTCAGTTATGTTACACAGGACGCCGGTCCTGCAGGAACTGCGCTGTTCACGGCAGTCTGCGCAACATCCTTTGCCTATGAAGGCTGGATCGTCGCGACCTCTATCAATTCCGAAATCAAAGACTCTAAGAAGAATCTGCCGCGGGCTCTCTTCGCCGGGACACTGATCATCGTATTCATTTACATTGTTTACTACATCGGCCTTGCCGGCGCAGTTGACAATGAGACCATGATGGCAGGCGGTGAAACAGCAGCCAAAATCGCTTTCACAACAGTATTCACGAGAATCGGCGGCACAGGCGTATTCGTGCTGATCGTCATCTCATGCTACGGCGTACTGAACGGTCTGATGATGGCCAACGTCAGAGGTTTCTACTCTCTGGCGATCAGAGGAAAAGGCTACAACCCGAAGATGTTCAGTCAGGTCGATCCGGTAACCAACATGCCGACCAACGCATCCATTCTGGGATTGCTGATCGCCGGTTGGTGGCTGCTGTATTTCTACGGCGCCAACCTTACAGATCCGTGGTTCGGTCCGTTCTGCTTCGATACATCAGAACTTCCGATCATCACGATCTATGCGATGTACATTCCGCTCTTCGTCGTGCTGATCAAAAAGATCCGGAACTACAACATCACCCCGATCGTCCCGGTCGTTGCCATCCTCGGATCTCTGTTCATGGTCGCCGCTGCAATCATCTCACATCAGATGGCAGTCATCTTCTATCTGATCATTTTCGCGGTGATCATCCTCATCGGTCTTCCGAGAATGAATCCGGTCCCGCTCGACAAACTGAAATAACCTATACAAAAAGGAGGCGTGCTTTAACAAAAGTTCGTCTCCTTTTTTCTTACTATAATTCCCTGCCTCCTGCACTGCTGATATTGATGCAAAAGCATGAGCCTTTACCGAATACGGCGTCCATTGCGGCTATGTATCGATCAACGCAGCCTTCCTCTACAAAGGCCTGAATGGTGCCTGCGAATCCCCCGCCGTGGACGCGGCAGACGCCTTCTGATATATGCTTCAGCACTGCTTCGCTGACGGCCAGCGCCACCGCAAGTTCCTGTTTCTCAGGCGTGCTGTTGGCGTACACATTCTGCAGCAGCTTGTACGAGGATTCGCCGGAACGTCTGACAAGCGCCAGGAACGCTGCCATATCCTGCCGCTTCAGAGCCCCTGCTTCCTGCAGGACCCGGCTGTTTTCGGAAGCCACATGCAGCGCGCGCAGGAAAGCCCGGTCCCCGCCTGCCTGGCGGATCTCGACGGCCCGTCCGATGACGTCCTCTGCAGAGACGCCCTCCAGGACCGTCTTACCGAATACACCTGCTGCCTTTGCGAGATCCGTCTGCACGGCGGCGTAATCCTCCGTATGCCCTGCATGGGATCCGTGGGTGTTCGTGATGCAGATGCGGTATCCCATCGCCCGGAAATCCGTTTCCAGTTTCTCCACGGCAGGTGCGGCCGGATCATGGAAATCGATCCGGCACAGTCCCCCTGTGGCGCTGGCCATCTGATCCATGAGCCCGCAGGGTTTGCCGTAGTAGTCGTTTTCTGCAGTCTGCGCGATATGCGCGATCTCTTCAGGCGGGATGCTTCCACCATTGAAGAGCCCGCTGATGATCACACCGATCAGAACTTCAAATGCAGCCGATGAAGATAATCCGGAGCCCTCCGGCACATTGCCGGATGCGAAGGCGCGGAATCCGCAGCTGCGGTATCCTCGCTGTTTCATCTCCTCTGCTACGCCGCGCACCAAGGCAGCGGCCGTTCCCTTCTCCGCGGTCTTTTCTTCATTCGTATACGGCTGGTTCAGGTCTATCTCAATTCTTCCGAACCCTTCAGAGCAGACGCAGATTTTCCCATCATCTGCCGGCGCAGCTGCCGCAGCGATATCCAGATCGATTGCCGCAGCCAGAACCTGCCCGTGCTGGTGGTCCGTGTGATTGCCCCCGATCTCTGTCCGTCCGGGTGCACGGAAAAGCCGCGGCTCACACGCTCCGAACTCTTCCGTGAACTGTGCTGTCAAATGTGCATATCGCATCATCTGCGCTTTCGCGGCGTCTCTTCCATAGATTTCTTCTATTGTTTGTTTCAATCTGTCCTGATTCATCTGTCTTGTATTAATTGTCCTCTTCCAGCAGCCAGTAGAAGCCGTATCCGTCGAACGGAATCACGGCGGTTCCGTCGCCGGAGGCACTGATTTCCTCTCCGCTCAGAATATCTTCCCACGCCGTACCATGCAGTTTCACCTCAGCCGGATGCTCCGAGAAGTTGAACAGACAGATCAGCGTCTGTTCCCCGTATCTGCGGAGCAAGCCCATGACATTGTCATTCCCTGTATAATACACGAACACATCCGCGTCGCTACGGAAAGCATCGTACTCCGCTCTCGTGTTCTTCAGTTTCTGCAGCCCGTCAAACAGGATCTGCTGCACCGTGTCCTTTTCAAACCGTTTTTCTGCCAGCGCGAAATCGAATTTGCCCCGGTGTACATACCTGCTGTCTTCGCAGTGAGCCGGATCATCGTGATAGCTGTAATCATTGAGCTGTCCGATCTCGTCGCCGCTGTAGATCACAGGGATCCCTGTCTGGGTGAACATCCAGGCGTGCATCATCAGATCGCAGGCAAGACCGCGCTTCATCGAAGCATCGCCCTTGTTGTCCAGCGCTTCCAAGATCCCGCACTCCAGACCGCACAGAGACGCTGTCGTTCCGCACGCCCTGGCGTCCCCCAGAGATTCCGCGTCATTGTAGAGTTCTCCGCGCGCCCAGCTTCCCGGCCACTTCCCGGTGAACCAGTCGTTCAGATAGCGCTTGTGCGGTTCCTCTCCAATTCCAAACTGCCCCAGATAATGATAATCCAGCCCCCAGCCGATATCGTCGTGGCAGCGGAGATAATTCTGAAAGAAACTGTTCTCCGGCAGCCTGCAGACCTGCTCCATCTGGTACTGCAAAAGCCTGACGTCCCGTGTGGCCAGCGTGTGCCAAGTTGTGCACATTGTCGTCACATTGTACAGAATATCACATTCCGGTTTCTCTTCCGGACCGAAGTACGGAACCACCTCGCGCGGTTCCATGACTACCTCGCCCAGAAGCGCGACGCCCGGGCAGACGATCTGGCACGCCAGGTGCATCATGCGTACCAGCGTGTGCACCTGCGGGAGATTCCTGCAGTTCGTGCCGAGTTCTTTCCAGATGTACGGGATCGCATCGAGGCGGATGACATCCATCCCCCGGTTTGCCAGGAACAAAAGATTATCCGTCATATCATTGAAGACCATCGGATTCGCATAATTCAGATCCCACTGGTAGTCGTGGAAACAAGTCATGACGACTTTCTGCATTTCCTCGCACCAGGTGAAATTCCCCGGCGCCGTCGTCGGAAACACCTGCGGCACGGTCTTCTCAAACTGGTTCGGGATATCCCAGGAATCGTAGACAAAGAACCGTTCCTGCGCAGCCTTGTCGCCGGCTTTTGCAGCTTTTGCCCACGCATGTTCATCACTGGTGTGGTTCAGTACGAAGTCAAAACATAGGGCGATCCCTTTTTCATGACAGGCGTCTGCCAAAGACTCCAGATCCTCCATCGTCCCCAGTTTCGGTCTCACCTTCCTGAAGTCCGCCACAGCGTATCCGCCGTCGCTTTTGCCCTTTATGGAATCCAGCAGAGGCATGAGATGCAGGTAATTGACACCGCACTCTTCCAGATAGGGCAGATGCTTCTGCACTTCCTTCAGGTTGCCGCCGAAGTTCTGTACGTACAGCATCATGCCGAGCAGATCGTTGGACTTGTACCAGTCCCGATCCTCGCTCCGCGCCTCATCCAGCGCTCGCAGGGAGGTCCTGCGTTCACGTGCATTCTTCTCCAGCACCTCCAGGAAATATGCAAAGGCTTCCTCGTCTTGATAGAGCTCCATGTACAGCCATTTCAGCTCATCCATCAGTTGTGCTTTAGTTGATTCGTTCATCTCTTATTCTCCGAGTTCTTCTGCTGTCGGCATTGCCGGAATCGCTCCTGCTCTGGAACAGGTCAGCGCTGCCGCGCGGTTCGCGTATGTCAGGAAAGCTTCCAGCTGTGCGCGCTGCGCAGGGATGCCGCCGCCTTCAGCGATCTGTGCCAGCACTGCTCCCAGGAAGGTGTCTCCCGCGCCGTTCGTATCGCACACAGACACCTTCTCTGCAGGCACAATGCCGCGCAGATCATCTTCTCCTTCAGCCGCCCGGCAGCGGTAGAATACGCCCTTGCTGCCGAGGGTGATCATGATCAGGCTGATCCCGTACTCCCCGAGTCTTCTGCTTCCTTCTTCCAGATCATCCGTATCTGTCAGAAGCAGCAATTCCTCATCGGATATTTTCAGGATATCGACCATACCCAAAGGCTCCTTCATCCAGCGGACTGCTTCCGCTTCATTGTCCCAGAGCGCCGCCCTGTAATTCGGATCATAGCTGATCAGAACGCCCTTTTCACGTGCGCCCTGCGCAGCTGCAAGCGCCGCGCTCCTGGACGGTTCCGTGGTCAGGCTCAGCGACCCGAAATGCAATATGAGCGGCAGCCCGCCGCTTAAGAATGCGGTTGCCTCTTCTTCCGTCAGCTGCGTATCAGCCCCGGGATTTCTGTAAAATGAGAAGTTCCGCTCGCCGTGGGCGTCTACGGAAACGATGGCCAGCGTTGTCGGTACGTCCTCTGTCTCAAACAGAAACGATGTGTCCACGTGGTCTGTTTCCAGCGTTCCGCGAAGCTGTGCGCCGAAGGCGTCGCCTCCGATCTTCCCGATGAATCCTGCTTTTGCTCCAAGCCGCGATGCAGCGACTGCGACATTGGCCGGCGCGCCGCCGGGGAACGCAGCAAACTGCGGTATCCCTTTTTCATCTGTTCCTGTCTGGGTCAGGTCGATGAGGACCTCTCCAAGTGTCAAGATTTGCGTCATGATGACTGCCTCCTATACGTGAACTATTCCTATACATGAAATATACAATGTTCGTATGCGTTGATAATAGTCGTTCCGTTATACTCGCTTTTTTGCGGGATATGGGTCCCATAATTCTTATGGATATGTCCGTGGACGAAATACGCCGGATGGTATTTCTCAATAAATTGGTTAAACGCCTCGAACCCCCGGTGGGAAATCGAGTCGAAATCGTTCGCGCCCCTCGCCGGCGCGTGAGTGACCAGGATATCGATCCCGTTGTGTTTGCGGATCTTCTTCCCGAGTTTTCGCACGCGTTTCCCCATTTCTTCTTCCGTAAACATATTCTTGCCTTCGCGGTATTTGAAGGAACCGCCCAGCCCTGCGATGCGAAGGCCGTTGTATTCAAACACCGTGTCTTCGATGCAAATGCATCCGCCCGGCGGGTCATCCAGAAGTATGTCGTCATGGTTGCCGCGCACGTACAAGACCGGACAGCTTGCCATGGTCGTTAAAAATTCCAGATAGACCTTATGTAAATCTCCGCAGGCCAGGATCAGATCGATTCCGTCCAGTTTCCCCGGAGTATAGTATTCGTAGTAATATTTCGATTCGTCGTCTGCGACAGCCAGGATCTTCATCGTTTTCCTGACCGGCTGACGGAGCAGATCCCTCAGCTGCCGCTGGCTTAGATCGCGGACATTACAGTAGCCATGCATCTTAATAAAATCCAGCATGCCATCGCAAAGCGACCTGAGTGTATCCCCCTTCCCGATACTAACATATTCTTTATGAAAGTAGTAATAAAAAGAGAGAAAATCGCTGCGTTCTTCCTCTGTCCAGACCTCTCCCGGGCTTTTTCCTAAGGATTCCTGCAGCTGTTTATAGAAATCGGGCTCGGAGAATTCGACTGTTCTGAGCCCGCTCCAGTCGAAGAACTCGAGAAATGCTTCGTACAGTTCCGCTTCTTTCGTGCCGTCCTGGGCAGATTGCACCCTGATCACATAGGCGTCGATGCTGTCGGCCTCAAAATATTTCAGCACACTGACTCTCTTGTTGCCTTCTTCGACATAGAACCTGTTTCTGTATTCGTACAGTTTAACAGGTTCGCGTATCCCCTCCTCCAGATGCGCAGCGCAGAGGATCTTCCACTTTGCCGCAAATTCTGAGGAATGACTAAGAAGGGGCATAAAATTCCGCGCGAACGCGTTATTACGCCCCTCATGTTTTGTGCCAACCACCAAAGCCAGCGGAATCTGTTCCAAGCCCAGATTCCGCCCGGCCGCCATCTCTCCGGAAGAAACGATCGTCTCCAGACCGATGGGATACGGGGACTCTCCCCGCGCAGTGGCTTTTTTGTACTCCTTTACCGCGAGCTTTTGAGCCTCACGATAATCGAATTCTGACATGTTCCGGTATCCTTATCCCTTACCATTCCGGATGCAGAAGGTTCTTTTCTGTCTCCTTGTCGAACAGGTGGATCTTCTCCATGTCGAATGCCAGCGTCGCGTCAGATCCCGCTCTCAGTGGTGAATCCGGGTGAACGCGCGCTGTCATCTGCGTACCGTTCACATCGAAGTACAGGAAGACTTCCGCGCCCAGCATCTCGTGCACTTTGATCGTTGTCTTGACCGCGTGATCCTGGTTTTCTGCCAGGAACGCCGGATCGTCGGAAATGTTTTCCGGACGAATGCCCAGAACGACTGTCTTGCCGTCATATCCGCCGTCGATCAGAACCTGCTTCTCTTCGTCAGGAACATTCAGCACGTTGTCGCCGACTTTCAAGATGACCTTGTCGCCGTCAATACCTACAACCGCATCTATGAAGTTCATCTGAGGTGACCCGATGAATCCGGCAACGAAGAGGTTGCATGGCTTGTTGTACAGATGCTCCGGTGTGTTGATCTGCTGTACGATACCGTCCTTCATAACGACGATTCTGGTACCCAGTGTCATAGCCTCTGTCTGGTCGTGAGTTACGTAGATGATCGTTGTTCCCAGTTTCTCATGGAGCTTTGAGATCTCTGTACGCATCTGGACTCTCAGTTTAGCGTCCAGATTCGAAAGAGGTTCGTCCATGAGGAATACCTTCGGGCTTCTGACGATGGCACGTCCCATTGCGACACGCTGTCTCTGTCCGCCGGAGAGTGCCTTCGGCTTTCTGTCCAGAAGCTTTTCCAGATCGAGGATTTTCGCGGCTTCGCGTACCTTCGCGTCGATTTCGTCCTTCGGAACGTTTCTCAGCTTCAGCGCGAATGCCATGTTGTCATAAACTGTCATGTGCGGATAGAGGGCATAGCTCTGGAATACCATCGCAATGTCTCTGTCCTTTGGCTCGACGTCGTTCATCAGAACACCGTCGATCCTGAATTCACCTTCAGAGATGTCTTCCAGTCCGGCGATCATTCGCAGAGTCGTCGACTTTCCGCATCCTGAAGGTCCGACAAAGATAATAAATTCTTTGTCCTCAACTTCCAGATTGAAATCCGTTACAGCATGGTAGCCATTCGGATAGATCTTCTGGATTCCTTTTAATGATAAGCTTGCCATTATTTGTTCTCCTTTATCCGGTACTTCGCGATATCCATGACCGCGGTACCTTTCACAAAAAAGGTTATATCTTCTGCTCGTCTGTCAGTGTAGGTCACAGCTGACATGACTTGCTCTCCATCATTGATGAATATTTCAGCGCTGAGTCTGTCCAACAGGATCCTTACATCCAGCCTGCCGCCGCGGTCTCTCACCACAGCCTGTGCTTTCGTAAGTTCTGTTTTCCCCGGCCCCGCATGGTTTCTGTCCAGCGTGACCATGGATTTGTCCGGTTCATAGGTGAATTCTGTATAGTATTCACCCCCTGCCGCAAACCGCATCCGGAAGAGTTCAAACCGGTCGTCCGGTTTGATCGAAATCTCCATGTCGACCGTTCTTCCCGAGATGCCGTCAAGTCGGGTTTCTTCTTCGCATGCTCCGAGTTTCACGTTCCGGCAAACGATCTCTTCCGTCCGGTAATCGCTTAGCTCTCTTACGGGTTTTTGCAAAAGCTTCCCGTCCCGGATCATGAGCTCCCTTGGGGTGCTCATCTGTCCGTTGATCGGAAGATCGATTTCCCTGTACTCTGCCGTCTGCGGATTCTGCATCCATCCAATCAGGATGCGTCTTCCGTCGGCTGCGGAAACCGTCTGTCCTGCATAGAAGTCGAATCCCTGCTCTATGCTTTGCCACCAGTCCTCGCAGAAGCGTCCATGCTCACTGTCGAACGTGCCGATCCTGCAGATGCTGTCCACTTCTCCCATTGTCCCTGTCAGCAATGCGTATTTGCCGTCCAGAGGGAAAAAGTCGGGGCACTCGCACATCCATCCGGGTTTGCCCTTGCAGTCTGCCAGCACGCCTTCAAACTCCCACGCCAGTCCGTCTGTGCTTCTGAAAAGCAGGACCTGCGCGCCGCTTGTCCGGTTGTAATTGGCGATGACTGCCCGGTATGTCCCGTCTGTTTCACGCCAGAGTTTCGGATCCCGGAACTCATGAGGATCTCCGTCTTCCGGAAGCACACTTGCTGTGATGACCGGATTTCCCTCATACTTTTCGTAGATTACTCCGTCTCCGAACGCGATGCACTGGGTCTGCAGTTCCTTGCCCTGCGGATTCATCCGGCAGCCCGTATACATGAGCATATGCCTGCCATCTGAGCAGGTGAGCGCCGTTCCCGAAAAACATCCGCCGCTGTCATAGTCCCGGTCCGGCATCAGAGCGTACGGGAGACGATCCCACTTGATGAGGTCTTCGCTGACCGCGTGTCCCCATTGGATCGGTCCCCAGTTGGTTCCGTGAGGGTAGGCCTGATAAAACAGATGGTATTTCCCGCCGTACCGGCTGAAACCGTTCGGGTCGTTCATCCATCCAATCTCAGGCGTCAGATGAAACACCGGCCGTTCGTTTTTATTAAAATCACTCAGCTTCTGATTCTTCATTTGGTTCCATTGTCTTGAAAATCGGATCATATATCTTGACACACAGGTAACCCGGTATGGTCAGTCCGTACAGCAGCACCAGCAGGAAGATTCCGTGCATGAGCCGCAGGAGAACTGCCCATGCGGCGCAGACCGCCAGCATACCCAAGGTCCTGGGGAAGTGCCCCAGCGCGAGGGTCGCAGCGTTGACCAGAGTGCCGCGCACAGTATTCTCAAACCGCGAGAGCAAGGCGAAGGTGTAAATACCGACGCCGAACACGCAGATACCGATCACTGTGATGATGATCATGAACATGGTGGATGATTTCGCATCTATAGAATGCAGCATCATCAGCTCCAGTCCTGCCACAGCGAAGATCGCTGTAAACAGAAGCCCCAGTCCGATTCCCTGCTTCAGGTTCTGCCGGAAAGATGCGATGAACATCTTCCAGACGTATGTCTCGTCCTTTCTCACAAGGTGGATCAGAACATTGTTCATGGCCGTGATCGAAGCTCCTGCCGTCACGATGGGAATCATTCCGGCGATCGTCATCAAGTTGAGCACCGCCATATCCACGAGACGTGAGAGGAACTTCATGATCGGGTTGTTTGCGTCAAAAAACCGATCCATTTTCCAATCCTATCCTTTGACTGCGCCTGCTGTAACACCTGCAACGATATGCTTTTGCAGGAAGAGATACAGGATCAGGATCGGCAGCATGGCCAGCAGCAGCGCCGCCATAACCAGTCCGATATCTGTTGAATAGGTTCCGTAGAACGCCTGCGTCGCGATCGGGATCGTGTAGATCTCTTTGTCTGTCAGTACAAGGCTCGGCAGGAGGTAGTCGTTCCAGAAGGCCATCGCGTCGATGATAGCCACTGTGGCGACTGTTGGTTTGAGCAGCGGGAAGACGATCTTCCAGAAAGTCTGCCATCTGCTGCAGCCGTCGATGAGGGCGGCTTCCTCCAGTTCTAACGGAATGTTGGAATGTATCGCGCCGTGGAACATGAATGTCGCCATCGACACGGAGAATCCCACATGCATGAAAATCAGGGTGATCCTGCTTCCCAGAATTCCGAAGATTCCGCCGTAAACAGATACGAGGGGAACCATCAGTACCTGGAACGGAATGACCATGGATGCGATCATCAGTGCGAAGAACAACGTACATGCTTTCCAGTTGTTACGAACAATGACGAAGGACGCCATCGCCGAAAACAGGATCGTCAGAATCGTTGCACTGAATGTGATGATTGCGGAGTTCTTGAATACGTTCCAGAAATCCATCTTGGCCATCGCTTCCGGGAAGTTCTGCAGTGTGAATCCGTGTTCGCCGATCAGAGCGAGCGGATTCGATGTGATATCACCTTTTGTCTTGAAAACATTGATCAGGACAAGAAGGAAAGGTATGACGAACAGGATGAACACAATGATCAGCACAATGATCGTGATGACCTGGCGTCTCTTTTTCTGCTTAGCAGCTAATTCGTTCTGATTCATTACGCCTCAACCTCTCCTTTCTTACCAATATACACCTGAGCGATACCGATGATCGCGCAGACCAGGAACAGGATCAGCGCTTCCGCCTGGCCTGTGCCGAAGTCCTTATAGATAAACGCCTTGTTGTATACGTGCATTGCCGCGAGTATCGACGACATGAACGGTTCACCGTTTGTCAACGACAGGTTGACATCGTACACAACGAAGCATCTGGTGATGCTCAGGAAGATACAAGTTACAAACGATGTCCTCATCAGAGGAATCGTGACGTTGCGCATTGCCTGTGACGGCGTGCACCCGTCGATCATCGCCGCTTCCTTCAGGCTGTCGGAAACGCCCATGAAGCCTGCCACGTAGATCAGCATCATGTAGCCGGCGTATTGCCAGACAGATACCAGGATCAGGCAGAACATGGCGCCTCCCGTCGACGACAGAAGCGATGGGACCGTTCCGTCGGTAAACGCGGAGCCGATGGCAACAAAGGCACGGTTGAAGACGAACTTCCATACATAACCTAATACGATGCCGCCGATCAGGTTCGGAATGAAGAACCCGGCGCGGAAGAAGTTCTGTCCTTTGATGCCGCTGGTTACCAGATACGCCAGCGCAAAGGCAACAGCATTAACAAAGATTACTGCAAAAGCAGAATAAAAGATCGTCCTGCCCATGGATGCCCAGAAGTAGGCGTCCTTAAAAGCAGATACATAGTTCGCAAATCCTACGAATGGTTTTTCGGCTGATACGCCGTCCCAGCTCGTAAAGGTCAGATACAGACCGTAAAGGAACGGAATGATGATGACCATACAGAACAGGATCAGTGCAGGGCCGGCAAACATCAGGAATTGCTTTGATTTATACGACATTGTATTTCGTTCCATAATTACCTCCTCCCTGCATTAATTCTCATGGGGTTCAAGCGTCTTGGTCTTCCAGTACGTCGTTACGTCCTTGGCGAAGCCTTTGCGGTCGCTCTTTCCTGCCAGATACTTCTGGAACTGTGCGCCCAGGATCGCGTAGTGGTCGTCCGGCAGATAGTTGTAGTTCGGGACCAGAGCGCCTTTGTCCGCATAGTATTTGACGGATTTGCCCAGCGGGTCTGTGACTTCCTTTGTGATGTTGGAGAACGCCGGAACCAGCGCGCAGTCGTCCACGAGGAACTTCTGTCCGTCCTCGTTATAGACGAGCCAGTTCAGGAAATCCGTCGCCTGCTGACGCTGTTCATCTGATGTGTTGCTGGAAGAATCCAGGAAGATGAACTTGGAGCCGCCGCCAACCAGCATTTCGTTCATGCCGTCATCCAGGTCCTGCGGTACCGGCATCAGCCCCATGTTCTCCGTGTAGTCAAATGCGCTGATGACCGACCAGTCCCAGTTGCCGCCGAACAGGAAGGCGATCTCGCCCTCTGCCAGCTTCTGCTCCGTAACTTCTCTCTCTGCTGAGATCGCACTGTCTTTGGAATAACTATTGTTCTTCAGAACATCAAACGTATCCATCAGTGCATTGAACTTCTGGTCTTTGATCAGTTTCACTGATCCGTCCGAAAGCCCTCTGACGAATGCATCCGGATCATCTCTCTCCTCATATACCTGCGCCAGATAGTGTGCACCCAGAGACCAGTCTTCCTTCATGACTCCTGTAGGGGATTCCATGCCGCCCTTCTTCAGCTGATTGATCAGACCTTTGAAAGCCTTGCATGTCTTGTAGTCCTCCGGTTTGAACTCTTTGCCTGTGATCTTTTCGATTGCATCCTTGTTGTAGATGATGCCTCTCGCTTCGATACAGACCGGGAATCCATAGATCTTGTCCCCTATGCCGATGGCATATTGGGTGTCCTTGGTCCACTTCTGATCGCTCATGTCGACAGCGTGATCTTCTGCCAATGAATAAATATCCTTCGCATCGACCATAGACAGCGTGTACGGGTTGCCGGATGCATACCTCGTAGCCAGATGCGCAGATACCGTATCGGAAGAATAATACACTTCTACCGGCACGCCTGTTTCCTCTGTGTAGCGTTTCGCCATCTCCAGCATCTGATCCTGGATCTCCATCTTGGAGTTGAAGATCGTGATGCCGTTGCTGTTGCCTGACGGTCCGTCTTCTGCAGTTTCACCGCATCCGGACATGAAGCACAGCGCCATGACGAACACTGCCACCAGAGTGATCAGTTTCATACTATGTTTCAACGTGTCACCTCCCTCTTTACATTGTTTTTACATTAAAATATAGTTATACCATTGTATCATTGACCTAAGAATCAGTCAATTTATCTGAACTGATAGACAATAATAAAACATAGCGCCGAAACATATTTGGAAGCACTTACGGAAGCATGATATAATATGCTCCAAGGAGAATCGCTATGACTGACAATTTCGCAAGTATCCATCAGCTTCTGAGAGACAATCTGGAGCAATATGAGAAATCACGGGAAGGCGTTCCGGCCGATCCGCATCAGCGGGTTCTGGCAGCACTGGAACACCCCTATATGACGATGCCCAACCACGACGAATTCCTGTCGGCGCTCCGTCAGGAGCTGACGCCGGAGGAATGCCGGGCGTGGTTCGCGTATCCAGACTTCAGCTACAGGGCCGCTCCCCTGCGGCCGGAAGAAGCCGCCGGAAACGCAGACGCCGATCTGCGGGCGGATTTCGTCTCCTTATCAGACAGCCTCATCCGCAAAGGCTTCCTGACGCCAATGCCGAGACAGGACGGGAGCACAGGATATCTCAGAACATATATTTTATATCTTTGCTACAACGCAGTCGAAACAAACTCCGGTTCTCCTTTGGACAAAGCGCTGCAGGATTTCTGGCTTTATATTGCAGATGTGGACGGATCAAGGCTCCGCACGATGGCCCCGGAACACCGGGTCCTCCCATATCCCGTATCTCTTACCGGCAAATATACCGACGGCAGGATCGCAATGAATGTCGACATTCCGGATACCAGGGAAGTGATCCCTACTGACTTGTGCGAGGAAATGCTGCGCCGCTGCACGCATATTGCGGTCATCAACTGCGTATGCCGCCAGGCGATAGAAAACCGCGGCGACCGGGCCTGCGACTATCCAATCAAGGATGTTTGTTTCCTCTTCAACGAAGCCGCCTGCGAAGCGATCCGCGGCGGCTGGGCAAAAGAACTGACATTGGAAGAGGCAAGAAAAAAACTAGAAGAGCTGCGTGAGCTGGGTCTGGTGCAGGTCATCAGCAACCTCCAGCACCCGCTGTCTCTGTGCAACTGCTGCTCCTGCTGCTGTATTTGTCTGCGGACACTGGCTCGCAATGAAGACACCATGGCTGTTGCGTCCCGGTTCAGCGTGCAGGTCGTTCTCCCTGAGCAGTGCATCGGCTGCGGCCGCTGCGCTGCAGTATGCCAGATGGGCGCGATCAGTTTCTCTGACGCCGGCGTCACCATCCGCTCCGATAAATGCATCGGCTGCGGCCAATGTGTCAGCCGCTGCCCGAAATCTGTCCTGAAGATGAAGGCACTGCCGAACGCCCAGGGCCCCGACAGATACTGCATCGACAGGATCTTCCTGTAGAGTCCGGGGCTATGCTATTGTGCTATAAGATATATGAATGACATGACGACCGGAAGTCCGGTCAGAATCATAATTAAATTTACCATACCGATCCTGCTGGGCAATCTGCTGCAGCTAGCTTATAGTGTGATCGACATGCGGCTTGTCGGCACGTTCCTCGGCGATCACGCCCTTGCTGCGGTCGGCGCGACCTCTGTGATGTATACTCTTTTCATAGGATTTTTCATGGGGATCGCCAACGGTTTCGCTGTGATGACCGCCCGGCATTTCGGCGGCAAAAACATGGAGAAGGTACATATCTCTTTTGTTTCATCGATCGTGATGGGCGCTGGCCTTGCTGTGTCCATCAGCATACTCTGCCTGCTGTTTCTGGGTCCGATCATGCGGCTGCTCAATGTACCGGACAGCATCTTCGCTGAGTCTTCCGGCTACATCCGCATCATCATCGCCGGGCTTCTGATCACAATGCTCTATGACATTCTGATCGCCTCGGCGCGGGCTATCGGAGACAGTGTGACGCCCCTGCTGACGCTTTTTCTTTCCGTCGGGCTCAACATCGCCGGCGACATACTTCTGCTGGGCGTGCTGCATACAGGCGTCTGGGGCGCCGCTCTTGCAACTGTTGCCGCGCAGCTGATCACCGCTGTCGTCTGCTGCGTTTATATTCTCCGGAGATACGATTTCTACCGGTACTGCAGCGGAGATCTGCAGCTGCTTGAACGGCCGATGATGGTGACAATGATGAAAACGGGGCTCTCTATGGCGCTGATGAGCTGCCTGATCAGCATCGGTTCCTTCGTGTTGCAGACAGCCATCAACGGACTTGGGAATTCCTATATCGTTGCACAGAGCGCCGCCCGCCGTATCACAGAGATCCTGATGTCTGTCTTCGTCGCCATCGGCCATACTATGGCGACCTACTGCAGCCAGAACCTCGGCGCGGACCGCTGGGACCGCATCCACGAAGGGATGAAGGCCGGCTACTGGATCACTTGCCTGTGGTGCGTCTTGGTGCTTGTCATTGTATATACGCTGGCGCCAACACTGATCTGCATGATCACCGGCAGCAGCGACCTGGTCATGATACATGCCGCAACGCAGTACCTCCGCATCGACAGTATTCTGTATGTGCTGGTGGCTGTCATATTCGTACAGCGAAACTCCATGCAGGGGATCGGAGACACCGTGACGCCGCTCATCTCCAGCGGGATCGAGATGGCAGGCAAAATCATCCTGGCCTTTACGCTGGTCCCTGCCTTGGGATACTTCGGCGTCATTCTTGTAGAACCAATTGTATGGATCGTTATGATCATTCCGCTTATTTTGAAGGTGAGAACATGGGAAAGATAATCTTTTTTGACGTAGACGGCACTCTGTACCGGCAAGACTGTCTCGTACCGGAAAGCACAGTGCGCGCTATCTATGAACTGGAAAAAAACGGCCATATGGCCATGGTATGTACCGGCAGAGGCGCCTGCACCCTTCCTGTCTCCGTGGAAGTGCTGCCTTTGCATGGCGGCATCCGGGCATGCGGCACTTATGTTTCGCTTGAAGACACCGTGCTGACGGACGCCGGCGTTGAGGGTCCGGATGTTTACAGGATCGTGGATATCCTGCACAGTTTTGACTGTCCGTTCTTCGTGGAAAATTCCGATCACTTTTACACCGATCCGAAAGGGACGCCGGAGATGTTTCAGAACATCGTCCGCGGCATGAAGCAGCGCTACATCGGCAAATACCGGCCGCTCAGCGAGCTGCCGCCCAAAATTTCCAAGATGACCGGCTATCCTTCTGACAAGACGTGTCTCCCGGAACTCATCGGGGCTCTTTCCCCGTGGTTTGATGTGATCACGCACAAGGAATATGATTACATCGAAATCACGCTGAAAGGATACTCCAAAGGCACCGGCGTAGAGCGGATCATCCGTGAGCTGGGTGCAAAACGGGAAGACACCTACGGCTTCGGCGACAGCGGAAACGACATTGCAATGC
>CADADV010000024.1 GCA_902786815.1 uncultured Eubacteriales bacterium | reverse complement strand
ATCATTGCCGGCGACGAGGACGTAGCGAAGGTAATATCTGCATCCCCTCCAATGAAAAGAGACTGTCACACTAATCACTTAGTGCAACAGCCCCTTTTTTACTGAATATAGCAGAGGAATTGCTATTTCTTTTTTCTTGTGTCAGAAACCATTTCCGTAATTTTCTCGAACAGTTCAGGATGGCTGCGTTTGATGCTTGTTGGTTTGTAGTCTTCCTTCGTCGTTGTGTAGTGCACCGTCTCAGCGGTCAGGCAGAGATCCCCGGTCGTTTCGTTGTACACTTCGTATCTGAAATGCATCCGCAGTCCTGTGAATTTATACATCTCCATGTGCACAGAGAAGACGTCTCCGTAACGAAGGAAGTTCAGGAAAGTTTCTGTTGCGGTCGTGCAGGGGATGATGACGCCCTGCTTCTCGAATTCAGGGTAGGGAACACCGATTTCTTCCATCCAGACATATCTGGCTTCTTCCAGATAGCGCAGATAATTGGAATGGTGGACAACGCCCATCCGATCTGTTTCATAGTAGTTGACCTGTCTTTTGAAACTCCACATCGTGCGCACCTACTTTCTCTTCAGAATGCCTGCTTCGAGATCCTTCGCGGCCTGCTGCTTCAGAGCATAGTGCATCTTCTTGCCGGTTGCAGTCATCGGAAGGCTGTCAACGAGCTTGTACCATCTTGGTCTCTTGTAAGCAGAGAGCATCGGCGTTTCCAGACAGAAGTCGAAGACGTCCTTGATCGTAAGATCATCATCCTTCGGAATGATGTAGGCGGCGATTGCCTGTCCGCGGGCAGCATCCGGAACAGCGGTTACCATGCAGTCCGCAACTCTATCGAATTCGTTGATGGCTTCCTCAACCTGCGTCGGATAGATATTCTCACCTGCGCTGACGATCATGTCATCCTTGCGGCCGTTGATAGTTACGTACAAGTGCTCGTCCCAGAAGCCCAGGTCATTGGTGTACATCCAGCCCTTGTAGAATTTTGCAGCCTGCTCGTCCGGATTCTTGTAGTAACTATAGGTTGTCTTGCCCGGGCAGTACAGAATGACTTCACCGACGGTTTCATTATCCATAGGAACCAGATCATCCGGCTCAGCTTTTCTGTCTTCGTAGATCTTGACAACGCGCACTTCGTCGTCCGTGCAGCTGCCGCCGACGGCACCGGCATACTCCGGCAGGTCGTACGGTCTGAGGAAGGAGTTCCAGAAGGTCTCCGTTGTGCCGTATCCGTTGAAGATGTTCGGTGTGAGGATCTCAAGGAAACGCTCACAGGCTGCCTTCTCAAGCGGCGCACCCATGGTGACCAGACCCCTCAGTGAGGAGAGGTCCTGCGGATCTCTTTCCTGGGTCCTTGCCAGCATCTCCAGAGATGACGGGGAACCGGTCAGGAATGTAATCTTGTATTTCTCAACGTAGTTCAGTGTGACACGCGGTGAGAAAGCGCGGAGCAAAATCAGGCAGGCGCCGACGTAGAAAGTCGGGCAGGTTCCGCCGGAGTGGCTGCCGCCTCTGTGGAACAGCGGTGTCATGTTCATGCAGACATCCTTGCAGTTGAGCGGATAGTGCATGATCGCGTCGTGCGCGGAGAGAACCTCGTTGATATCGTTCAGGGGAACGTTCTTCGGCAGAGCGGACGTTCCGCTGGTGCACATACGAACCACTTCGTCGTAAATGTGAACCGGGAAGTCGATTGCCGGAGCTTCTTCGCTGTGGCCCTTCACGTACTGTCTGTAGTGGAGGTGTCCGAGGGGCAGATCCAGTCCGTCCAGATTGTCGCACATGATCCATCTGAGCGGCTTGAAGGATGAAAGTTTCTCCGCCTCTACGATGATATCTCTGATCTCTGCGCAGTACATAATGATCTTCGGTTCATTGTGCTCGATCAGTCTGGCAAGCTCTCCCGGTGACAGTTTGAAGTTCGCCAGCGTGATGATTGCGCCGACCTTTCTCGGGGCGATGTAAGTGAAGCAGAATTCCGGACAGTTATTGAGGATAGACATCACGACATCATTCTTGCCGACCTTGTCTTCCTTCAGTGCGTGTGCAAACATATTGCACTCTGCGTCCAGTTCCTTGTAAGTCCATGTAGTATCTGTGCTCGGATCGATGAGCGCCGGCCGGTTACCGTATCTTCTGACATTCCTCATGAAGCCGTTCAGCCAGGTGTATTCGTGTTCAAAAGTTTCAACGAACATTGTTGCATCATAAGTCTGTGCATAATCCATAGCCATACTCCTCCTTTATATCATACCTTACTAATTCAGCATTTGCATTATACAATAGCAATTTGTGTTTGTCAACCCCCTCATGCAAAAGCTTCCCATCTGTGTTAAAATCAAACCATGAAAACACTGATAGAACTATACGATGAAAAACCAATTGAAAATGTTCTTGCCACGGAAATGTTCCGGCCGGAGGAGACGGTGATACTATGTCCGCCGGAAACCGTGTCAGACAAAGTGCTTCGTCAGTCGCTGAACAGGTATTTCGAGTACCGGGGCTGTCCGGTGAAGATCACAGTCGTGCCGGTAAGCCTGCTGGACGCGGCCAAGGTGGAAAAGCAGCTGCAGAAGGTCCTGGAAACGCACGAGGACTGCGCCATCGATATTTCCGGCGGCACGGACGCGTCGCTGTTTGCGGCGGGAGCCGTCTGCGGCACCACGCCTGTGTTCACCTACAGCGGCAAGCGGAATTCCTTCTTCGAGATCCAGAACGCACCCTTCGCGAGAGATCTCAAATGCGATGTGACTCTCGACGCGCGGTCCTGTTTCCTCATGGCAGGCGGGACGCTCCTGCCGGGCAGGGAAGACAACGCGAAGCTCAAGGATAAGCTGGAAGATATCGACGCGCTGTTCGCGATCTTCCGTAAATACCGCAGGGGATGGAGAAGGCAGATCGGATACATCCAGGCGATCTCATCATCGGAACCCGGCGCGCTCCATGCGGAGGGTCCGAAGACTGTCAGACTGGATCACGGGCAGGCCACGGCGGATGAAGCGATGCTGCGGGAACTGGCAGACGCAGGGATCATTCTGGACCTGCAGATCAGCCACGAGAGGATCGCCTTCCGGTTCCCGGATGAGACAGTACGGTTCTGGCTCCGCGACATTGGGTCGGTGCTGGAGCTGCAGGTCTACCGCGCGAGCCTGGCGGCAGGCTGCTTCGATGACGTGGTTCTCAGCGCAGTCGTGAACTGGGAAGGAGGGCAGACCCAGCGCAACGCTGTCACAAATGAGATCGATGTGGTTGCAGTCCAGGGCGTCCGTCCCATTTTCATCAGCTGCAAAACCAGCGAGATCAGAACGGAGGCTTTGAACGAACTGGCCGTGCTCAGAGACCGTTTTGGCGGCAGAAGTTCACGGGCGATCATCGTGACCTCCGCGCCTGCAAGCAGAAACAGAGCCCTCATGAGGATGAGGGCTGCGGAACTCAATATTGAAGTGATCGAACTGGGCGATCTGGCGAAGGACCGCCTCATTGCAAGACTGAAAGCAGAAGACATCTGATGCGCATCAGCGCGTGATCGTCAGACTTCGAAATCACTGCAGTCATAGATGACCTGACATTCGTCCTCATAGCGGGCGAACCAGTCAGGTCTTTCTGTATGCACGGGAATGATCGACGATGGCTCCACGCTGCGGATCAGCCGGTCGATCGACGCCACGTCACTGTGGCCGCTTGTGTGCAGCATCGGCACCTCGGCTCCAAGTGATTTCATCAGCGCGATAAAAGCGGAAGCTGCCGGTTTCAGTTTATAAGTCTCGCGGCGCCCGAAGAAGAACACGCCGTCCTTAAAGGACATGCGCCGCGCAACCTTCCGGAAGTTGACCAGACTCTGTGGCGTCAGGCAAAGCAGGAAGTCCGGGGACGCGAAGGCTTTGCGCGGAGAGATGGCAGGGAAGCTGTCGGACAGATGCCGCTGCGCTTTCACTTTCGCGGAGCGCCTGCGATTGGCAGTAAGTCCGGTGGCGACGATATCGCCGAGGTCTGCCAGAGAATGGGATGCGCGCAGAACGTATCCGTCTATGTCAAGTCCTGCCGCTTCGGCAGCAACGGCGGAGAGCTCATCCATGATGAACCGCCGCCCCGCACGGCACGCCGCGTTGTACGCTGTGATGATCCTGTCGATATTCTGCGCGGACAGATATATGAGTGCAGGACCGTGATGCCGCATCAGCGTCTCGGCAGCAAGAGCTTCCAGATCCTGTTCAGCCGGCTCATGGCGGTTTTCATCCCAGTCCAGATTGGTGCCCTCACAGATCAGGGTATCGACGCTTGGGAGCGCGTCGAGGAACGCATCGTAATCCGGCCGCCCTGTAGAGCGGAAGTCTGCCGAGTAGAGGATGGTTTTGCCGCAGGCGCTGACAAGGAACATGAAAGATTCGTACGCCGAATGATCGCAGAGGACCGGGGTCACTGTGATGTCTCCAATGGTGACCGGCACGCCGTCTTTGATGAACTTCGGAGTGAAACCGATCGCCTGGCCTTTGTATTCTAAGAGCGCCCGCTTGACCATGTACGCCGCCTTACCCATATAGATCGGGATCCCGTCAAGCACATGCTCGGCAAGGCCCATGTGATCCGAATGGTAATGAGAGACGAAGACTGCGTCATAAGCAGGTCTTCCCTCGAACAGCCCCTGTATTTTCGGCACGGCAATGTTCGACCTCTTTTCGTCCATATTCGCGCCTGCATCCAGGATGATGCGCGTGGTTTCCGTTTTGACTTCAATGATGGAGCCGCCTATTTGTCCCTGGCCCCGGAGGACGTTAATTCTTAAAGTCATGATCAAAATCAAAATCCAGTTCGTTGCTGGTTGCATCAAGCGCCGGTTTGCAGATCTTCTTCACGGCGCCTTTTTCAGTGAATTTAACGAGCCCGCACTTACCGACAATGTCCAGATATGTCTGGTTGTAGGTCCCGTGCGCGATGAACTTCTCCCAGGTCTTCACGGCCTTGCCGAAGTTCGTGTTGCTCTGGTTCCAGATCTGCAGTGCGGCCAGAGCGCTTACGGTATAACTGATGTAGTACATAGGTGATTCGAAGTTGTGGCTGATGAACACCCACGCGTAGCCCGGATCATCCGCAGCCCATGTGTTGTACTGCGCATAGGTGTCCGCGTAGAGCTTGTTGAGATCGTCCAGATCCATGTCCGGGTCCTTGTAGACGGCCCGCTGGAATTCATCTTCTATACATCCGTCGATGACATTTTCAAGGAGGGAGCCGACCGTTATTTTTTTCGCCGAGTCGGCCTGGCCTTTGAAGATATCATCGTAGAAGCAGGTCATGAGACCCTGCAGTCCGTTGGACGCGATTTCGGCCAGATCGATGTTGTCTTTATCCGTGAGGATGTTCTGCTGCTGTTCGTTGTTGTATTCCACGAAGTGACCGAACTCGTGGGAAAGAGTGACGAAATCCTGCTCGCCGCTGAGGGACATGGAGATGAACGGACAGCCGGCTTTGCGGATGTATGTGGTGAAGGCGCCCTCCTGGCGTCCCGCACCGTCGCCCATGGTGATCAGTTTCTCGCTGACCATCTGCTGCGCTGAGTCGCCGGCCATATCGTCTACCAGTTCGCTGTACTTCAGCAGATTGTCCAGCAGTTTCTTTTCGGTCATTTCCGGAATGTACGAGTTCAGTTCACCGGAGGAGTAATAGTTGTCGAAGTAAGCCTTTGCGATTTTCTTCACGTCTTTGTGAAGCCGCTCGACGTCGGCTTCCGTGTAGTCGCGGTTGTATTCCTCGGCATCCGCGTAATCAGCGTAATTGTCGTAGCCCGCTTCCTTCGCAAACTCCGTCCGGATATCCACCAGCTTCAGGTAGATCGGACCGGCCTTGGCGTTGATCTTTTCCAAAAGCCCATCGTAGACATCGACGTAATCATCGTAGTCGGAAACGGACAGTTCCTGCCCTTCCTTTCCGGTGATCATGTCGAAGGTCCAGTCCTCATCATTGTAGCTGTAAGTTATTTTCTCCGACGCGTCGATGACGTCATAGTATTCGTCTACGAGCGCGTTCTCTTCCTTGATGAGTTCCTTCTGCCGTTTGGTCAGCACATCGTAATCAACGAATTCTTCAAAGGCCGCATCGCCCACGTGCTTCCGGAACGCTTCCGCGCAGGGTCCTTCGGTGATGCCCTTGCAAACTTCGCAAAGTCTGTCTCCGCACTTCTGGTATTCCTCGGCGGAGTACAGCTGCTCTTTTGTGTAGTAATCGTTTGTCACATCGGTCGAATACATGACGTATATGACAGAGTACAGAGTGTCCAGTTCTTCGATGTCCGCGTAGAGTTCGTCGTATTTTTTGATCGCCTTGTCCGCATCGCCTTTTGCCGCCAGTTTCTCAAGCTGGTCGCAGCTCTTGTAGAAGTCTGCCGTATCGTAGTGATAGTATTCGACCCCGGCGACGCTCTTCGAGGGATCGGCAGCGACGGGCTCCTTCTCGCCGCAGCCGGTGAGCGCGAATGCGCATGCAAAAGCAAGAAACAGCACTGCAGAAATGAGAATGGTCCGCCGCAGAGTGTCCGCTTTATGATGTTGTTTTGCCGTGTGATGATTGCAGCCGTATTTCATGGGTCGATTATATCACAAAAACGAATTGAAATACGGGAGATCCGAACAGGACCTCCCGCAGAGTGTGTATTGCTTTTGCTATTTGATTTTTAGTTTCTTCTGGTATAACGGTGATAATCCGCCGAAGGATTTGCCCTGGTAGGAACAAATGCCTACTTTGAATTTCTTGCCTTTTGGTTTTTTCGCGCTGTAGCTGGAACCCGGAAGCGTCACGGTGTATTTTTTCTTGTTGCCTTTCACGAACTTGCCGTTGATCCAAATTCCCTTGGTGCCGGGTTTCTTCTTCAGCTTGACGGTCACTTTGACCTTGTAGGTGTAGTACTTCTCTGTCCAGGCCTTGTGATAGAAGGCTGCGCCTCCGACATAATACCAGTAGGCCGGATGTTTCACTTTGTGTTTCTTGACCTTGACGGCTTTGACTTTGATCGATTTGAATGCCGGCTTTTTTGATTTGCCGGTCTTGATCGTCTTGGTGTTGCGGACCGGACCGCCGAAGAAGTAGGACTTGCCGTCTCCGCCGATGTCTTTGGAATAGGTGACGTATCTGCCGTAACGGAGTCTGGTCTTATAGATCTTATTTGGTTTCAGTTTCTTGATCTTGTAGCACTGTTCCGCATAGAGCTTGATCGCGTTCGCCTGCATGTAGCCTGACCGTTTCCATTTCTTCGCGCCTTTGATCTTGTACTCCATGTACAGCTTTTCGCCGGCCTGATTCTTTCCGAAGTCGAACGGATAGAATTCGAAATATTTGGAGTATACATAGTAGAACTTGCCGCTGTAGTTAGGCTTGGCTGTGATCTTGCTGGCGACTTTCTTCTTTGCCCGCGATGTGGAAAGAATATTGTCATAATTACCGGTCTGCTGGGCTGTCGCGATGGCATCGTATACGTTTGTTCCGTCCTTCGCCGCAAAGAATACCGCATACAATGTATGATACCCGATGTCATAGTTTGACATGTTGACCGTGGTGGTGAAGGCATCGGAGAAGAGGGTCTTCACCGGATCGCTGTATTCAAGATCGTCCACATATAATCCGCCGAATGTGACCAGCTCTTTGTAAGGTTTCTTGATGGTGCCTTTCACGGTCGCCTTTTTTCCGGAGACGGAAACAGACCAGGTGAAAATATCCGAATCAGCCATCAGCTGAACGAACCCTTCGGACGATGCATCTTTTAGCGTGGCCAGAAGAGCATTCAGATCAGCAGTATCTTCTGAAAGCGCAGGGTCTGTTTCGATGTCCGTGAGATCTGCATCAGCGTCAGCAGGTTCTTCACTGTCTGCTTCAGCTTCAGCGGTGTCTGTGTTTTCTTCAGGGACTGCGGCCCCGTCCTCCTGCGTGATATCAACGATGTCGCCGTCTTCCTCTTCGGCTGCTTCATCGTCGGCCGCGATGTCAGCATCCTCTCCCGCATCTGCGTCAAGGACCACATCGACAGGATCTGCAGTGATTTCATCTGCGTATACGCTGCTGCCCAAAAGCGGGATGAATGTGACACCCACCACTACAGACAAAACAACAGCAAGGAGTTTCTTCTTAATCGTAATCATGACTGTATCCTTATGGCCTCCTTAACTCTGAATCTCTGAATGTATTTACGGTTGTATTAATTGTACTAAAAATCGAACAATTGTCAATGCTTTACTGCGGCAGAGCAGACGTCTCTGCAATCAGTCCTTTACCTTTCGGGTCGCAGTATGTATAATAACTATGTATGCGCAACGAGGTGAAACGGATGAAGAGATTTAAGGCAACAATTGTAATAGCGCTGCTTGCAGTAATGATGATGGTCCTGTGCGGATGTACGACATGGGACAACTTCAAGGCAGCGTTTATCGATAAGCAGGATCCTGAAACGACGATACAGATCGGCGTGCTTGAGCCTGTCACAGGCGCGGACTCCAAGGCAGCAGAGGATGAAATCAGAGGTATCCAGCTGGCAAACAAAGTCCACCCGAATGTGAACGGCAAGATGATTTCGCTTGTGTTCTCGGATGACAAGTCGGATATCGATGCGACGGAGACAGCGGCGAAGACGCTGGTGGATAAGAAACCGATGGTCATACTGGGCAGTTATGGGAATGTATACTCCCTGGCAGCGTCCCCGTATATCAAGGAGGCGAAGATCCCGGCCATCGCAATCACAAATACGAATCCGCTGGTGACCAGGAACAACCCGTATTACTTCAGGGTCTGTTACGTTTCGGCGAACCAGGGCGACCTGCTGGCAAGATACATACTCGAATCAGAGAAGGAAGCCGAGGCGGGGGTGCTTTTGCCTAGAGATGATGATGTTGCGTTGGCGGAAGCGACGGCATTCACGGACAGAATGAAGGCCGAGACAGACGACGATGACTCCATCGCATATTATGAAGAGTACACCATCGGGCAGAAGGATTACACCGAGGTCCTTACCAAACTGGCTGAGTCCAAAGTAGACAAGGTGTTCCTGCCCGGAGATTATACAGATGACGCGAACATCATCAATCAGGCGGCGGACATGGGACTGAAGGTCATGTTCCTGGGAGATTCCGAGTGGGAGAATCCCGAGTTCTTCAACATGCTCAGCAACAAGGTGAGATCCAGCAACATCGCTTTCGTGCAGTTCTTCTCCTCGGACAACAGCGGTATCGAGGGAGAGGCGATCACGAAAGAGAGACGGAGCTTCCTGAAAGCGTATGCAGAAGAGTACGGCAATGGCAGCGAGCCGTCTGAAGCAATGGCGCTCGGTTACGACGCGTATTTCGTAGCAGTCGACGCGATCGATAAGGCGCCGGACGATGCCAGCGCAGAGGACGTACAGAAGATCCTCTCCGATCCGCAGTACAGCTTCGAAGGCGCCACAGGGCTGATCAACTTCAGCAAAAGCGGCGACCCGATCAAGACTGCGTACATCAACACATGGCAAAAGGGCAAGATGGCCACGATCTATACGGTCGAGGCTCTGAAATAAATCAATCATTATATATTTAAGAAAAGAAAGGGAACAATAATGGAAGAGAAAATCAACAACGCACTGGATCAGATCAGACCGTTTCTCCAGAGAGATGGCGGAGATATTGAATTCGTAGAGTATACAGAAGACAATATCGTCAAAGTCAGACTCAGAGGACACTGCGCGGGATGCCCGGGCGCTCAGATGACCATCAAGGGTGTCGTCGAGAGAATCCTCAAGGAGAGCTATCCGGAAATCGCAGGCGTCGAAGCAGTGCAGTAAGATGACCGACAAAGGTTTTCTGGAAAAAGTAAACAGGAGAATCGACGAAAACAAGACAGAGATGCTTGCATCTCTGTCTGAACTTTTATCGATCCCAAGTGTGGCGGTAGAGACAGACGGCCCGATGCCTTTCGGGGAAGACGTGGACAGGGTCTACAGACGCATGCTCGAGATGGGCAGGGCGGCTGGTTTTGATACCTTCGACGCGGACGGCTACGGCGGACATATCGATTACGACGGCACGGAAGACGGCGTGATCGGCGTCATCGGGCATCTGGACGTAGTCCCCGAAGGAGACGGCTGGGACTTCGACCCATATGGCGGACAGGTCGCGGACGGATATGTACAGGGCAGAGGCGCCTCGGATGACAAAGGACCTGTCGTTGCGTCTTTTTATGCCATGAAGGCTCTGAAAGAGTGCGGGTTCGAACCGGCGAAGACAATCAGACTCGTCCTGGGACTGGATGAGGAGACGAACTGGAACGGCATGCGCTACTATCTGGAGCGCACGCCTGATCTGCCTGAGGCGGGATTTACGCCTGACGCAGATTTCCCGGTAATCCGGGCGGAGATGGGAATCCTTGTCTTTGACATCGTCGCCAAGCTTCCCAAGTCCAGAGGCAAGGGTCTGGAACTGAGCTCCCTGACAGGAGGGACTGCAGCAAACGCGGTTCCTGATTTTGCGCGGGCTGTCCTGTATGAAACATCCGGCGGCAAGTATACCCTGATCAGAGAAGCCGCCGCAGACTGCGCAGAGGCCTACGGCTGGGACATCAGCTGCAAAGGCGTCGGCAAGGGACTGGAAATCAGCGTGCGGGGCAAGGCGGCCCACGGCGCGCACCCGGATCTTGGCGTGAATGCGGTTTCCATTCTGATGGAGTTCCTGGGGAGACTGAATTTCCTCAACGACGGCGTTACGGATTTCGTGAATTTCTATAACGAAAGGATCGGTTTCGATCTTCACGGGGAGCGGATCGGCTGCGCCCTGGAAGATGAGGATTCCGGAAAGCTGGTCTTCAACGTGGGCAAGGCGGAAGTGGACAAAGGCGCCGCGAAGCTCACCGTCAACATCAGATATCCGGTCAGCGCCGGCGGCGAAGAAGTTTACGCCGGCATCATGCAGGTGCTGGATGAATACGGATATGGAATCGTCAAAGACCTGGAGCGGCTGCCGATCAACATCGACGCCGAGTCGGAACTGGTAACGACGCTGATGGATATTTACCGCGCCCAGACAGGGGACACCGAGAGCAGCCCTCTCGTCATCGGAGGGGGAACCTATGCGAGAGCCATGGACAATATCGTTGCATTTGGCGCCAGATTCCCGGGGGAACCGGATGTGGGGCATCAGCGAAACGAGAAAATTTCCGTGGAGAATATGGTGAAACTTACGCGCATCTATGCGGAGGCATTGTATGAGCTGGCAAGAGCAGAAGAAGAGTGAAAAAAGAACATTCTACAAAGTGCTTGCACTGGCCATCGGCTTCAACCTGATCTTCATCGGGGTGTTTGCCTTTGTTTCATATAGCGTCAAAGACATCACCGTCACGGTAAACGGCAAGACTGCGCAGACAAAGACCACCAGCCGGACTGTGGATGAGATGCTCAGCGGATGGGGCGTGACCCTGGACAAAGAGGATGTCGTGAAACCCGGACATGACGCGAAACTTCATGACGGAACGGATGTCGAGATCGATCTGTATGAAGTCCGCAAGGAAGTGGTTTCCGAAGAGACAGATTATAAGAGCGAAACAGAATACACATCAGATCTCCTCGAAGGCGAATCCAAAGTCACCACAAAGGGCGTGAAAGGCGAAGACAGAGTCACTTACGAAGTCATCTTCCTGGGCGGTGAAGAACAGAGCCGCAAGGAAGTTGCCCGTAAGACCGTCAAAAAACCTGTGACGGAGATCGTCGCGGAAGGTACCGCCGTCTCTTACAACGGCGTAAAATACAGCAAAGTCATCACAGCAGTTGCGACAGGCTACACCCATACAGGACACAGGACCGCCACAGGCACAAAGCCGCATCGCGGCACCATGGCCGTCGACCGCAGCGTCATCCCGATGGGATCCTACGGATACGTGCCCGGCTACGGAGAAGTCCATGCCGAAGATACAGGCGGCGCCATCAAAGGCAACCGCATCGACCTCTTCTTCAATTCGCGAGGGGAGGCCGTACGCTGGGGCCGCCGCACCGTCGAACTGTACATCAAGTAACAAACGCAGCAACCTGCGCCAGGCGCTCGCGGGCTGCTGCACTACTGCAGATGCTTGCTCAGCAGATCTGCGAACAGCGCCGCATTCTCATCACTGGTGAAGATCGCTCTGGCCGACACATCGTTTCCGCCGCCCTTGCCCTGATAGAAGTTCGCATATTCCTTGACCAGAGCGCCGCACTTGATCTCGCCGTCGCTCACCAGGATGTACGAGGTGGACGGCTTCGAGTAGAGCAGGATGAGCTTGCCGCAGCAGCGGTCTTTGCCCATATAGGATTTAGCCATGTTGAAGGCGTCGTCCATGGAGAAATGCTCCAGCGTGTGGACGACGACTTTTTTATCTGCAGACGCCAGTGCTTCATCCAATGCCGCGCATTCGATTTCCGTGAAGGCGCGTTTGAGCTGGATCAGCTCGCCCTTGGCGTCGGCGGCACGCTGCTCGAGGCCGCGGATCTTGTCAGGAAAATCTTCTATGGAAGACGAGTAATTGTTCGACAGTTCCGTCAGCATGTCGTGCTTCATATCGTAGTCCGCGAGGGCGCGGGCGCCCGCTTCGAAATAAATGCGGAACATCTCTTTGTACTTTTCTACTTTATATAATTTGATCAGCCCCACCTGTCCGGCAGTGGAAGGATGGGTGCCGCAGCACGCCACACAGTCAGCGGCGTGGTCGGGGGATCCGACGCACACGATCGAAATGTCTTCGTCAAAAGCAAGCTTCTTACGCAAAGGCATCTTCTCCGCGTCTTCCCGATTGTCGAAACGGAATACAGAGACGGGCGCGTTGGACCAGACGACCTCATTTGCCAGACGCTCGCAGTGAAGCGCTGTCTCCCAATCGACGATGTCCGGCTTCGTCCTCTCGGGATTCGTCGGTTCGTCCTCGAGACTGATGTCGATAGTCATGTAATCGTCACCCATGTGGAAGCCGCGGTTCACGCCGCCGCACTCCTGATAGAAGATCCCGGACAGAATGTGTTCGCCGCAGTGACGCTGCATGTTGTCGAAGCGGCGTGCCCAGTCCAGGCGGCAGCGGACGCTGCCGCCTTCGGTCAGGCCTTCGTAAGAGGCAAGCCGGTGTACGACATCGTCCCCATCCTCCTGCACGTCCGTTACCTGCAGAACCGGTCCGGAGGCACCGGCATCATCTATGATCTGAATCGTCCCGAGATCGCAGCTCTGGCCGCCGCCCTCCGGGAAAAAAGCGGTACGGTCGAGATAGAACCCGTCTTCGGTGACTCTTGTGACCACCGCATCCCATTCCTTTGTGTATACATCGCTTTGGTATAATTTTGTTGTACTCATACTTGTCAGAACTCCTTTTTATACAGCAACAACATTATAAAAAGTCTAAAACCAATCTGCAAAAAAGTCAAACAATATGCATGTGCGCATCAAAAAATGCAGTCGCTTGTATTGAATTGCGGCATTTGTGGGCTTATAATTGACACACAATTGATTAGTTTGCGGTAATACGGTTTATCCTGGTAAATAAAGCAATTATTTTTACAGGCAAATTATGTCAAAACGCCCGCAAACCGCATGAAATCCACGTTTTTGGGGGTTTTGCACGACAGATGAAATAACTCCCGAAAAACCTGTGGAAAACCTTGTATCGAAAATAGAACTTGACATCGAAAACCGTTGAAATTTCAACAATAGTAAAAAAATGGTTATCCACAGGCACCCTTGGATTAAATTGTATACAATTTCGAAAAAGCTGTGGATAATCCTCGAAATGCCCTTAATAACAAGGGTTTTCGATTGTTGAACCAATTATTTACAGTGGCGGCAAATGGTTGACATAATATGGGGAAATTGAGGCCAGAAAATGCTGAAAGAAAAAATTATTTACAGAGATGAACTGCCGATCAATGTGATCACGGCCAACATCGAGGAATACCCGATCCACTTCCATGATGACATGGAAGTCGTCTATGTTCTTGACGGATCGATCACCCTGCGCAACGGATATTACACCTACAATCTGAAGCAGGGAGACGTCTATATCCTGAACGACAGAGAGATGCACAGCTTCGAAAGCACCGGAGAAGACAACATGGTCATGATGCTGCAGCTGGATCTGTCGTACTTCTCCAGATACTATGACAATCTGAAGAACAACTTCTTCGTTACCGAGATGGAAGACGACAGCGACGAGAGCCTGGATATCCTCAGAGGGATCCTGGCCAAGATCATGATGGAAGTGCTGCAGAAGGGCTACGGCTATGAACACAAGGTCATAGAAAGCACGCACAATCTCATCGCCTGCCTTATGTCCGACTTCCGTTACTTCGTCATGGAGGACGGCAAGTTCAAGAACGAGGTGAAGAACAAAGGCAACAAGATCCTGGCAGGCAGACTGAACAGGATCACGGACTACATGTACGATAACTACAACAGGAAACTGACGCTGAGCGAGATCGCCGAACGCGAGCACCTGAGCATCTACTACCTATCACATATCATCAAGGAAGCGGCGGGTCTCAGCTTCCAGGACCTGCTCAGCTACATCAGAGTCGAAGAGTCTGAGAAGCTTTTGCTCGGAACGAACAAGAAGATCGGAACCATTGCAGAGGAAACGGGATTCTCTGCTGTCAGATATTACATCAAGCATTTCGAGCACTGGTTCGGCATGCACCCGCTGGAGTACAGAAAGACCTATATCGGCAAAACCATCAGCCGGGAGATCGAGGCGAAGTACACCAGATGTTCGCCTGACCAGATCGAAGACGCTATCCGCCGGCAGGTCAAGGGCGTGTACGCCGATTATCTGGATAAGTACAAGGTCAAGCCGACCATCGTCGATGTCGACATATACGATGACTTCGCGGAAGTGCTGACAAGGGAACCGGAACTTGAGGAAGTCATGAGCAGGGATATCAATAAGATCCTGGCAGAGCCTTATAAGCTTTTGCGGGGACTCGGTGAGAATCTGATTGCTTCCGGAAACAATTATATGGTTACGACAAAAGACAAGTTCCCGGGACCGCTTTCGAGCCTCGGCATTCTTCTATACAATTTCAACGACAATGTTTTCAAGTCGCTGAAGCGGATCAGCAGCAACTCTGAACTGCTCCGGGTCATCCGCAATTTCGACGGCGAGGCAGAGTTCCTGGTACGGTGCACAGGACTGTCGGGTCAGTTCCGCGTGCTGCGTTACAGGATGGACAGAGAAAACCTGACCAGCAAGATCGAATCGCAGAGCAGACCGGAGGGCGGCAAGTCCAAACGTGAGGAACTGCTGCGCACACTGTATGAGGAACCGTCGGTCTCCAGCGCAAACTATTTCAGCTCAGATGCGCTGAGCCTGCGGAGCGTTTTCAAGGGAATCGGTTACGAGCTCATTCTGATCGATATGAATGACAGCAAATAAGTACACCATTATAGCAAAAGGCTCATTGAAAGAAAGAGCAAAAAGTCTTAATATTGTGGTATAAGGACTGGCTGTCGTTGAAGAACGACAAGCCGGAATAACAGCAAATAAATGAAATCGCTATAATATGGAGGTATAAAAATGAAATTACTTATCATTGGAGCAGGCGGAGTAGGTACTTCAGCAGCAAAGATCATTGAGAGAGCCGGAGCAGAAGGCGACTGGGCTGAAAAAGTAGTAGTAGCAGACTATGATCTGGCCAGAGCAGAGAAGGTTGCGAATGAAATCTGCGGCGGCGGAAAGTTCGTTCCGGCACAGATCAACGCAATGGATCCTGAGAGCATCAAGGCAGTTGTAGCAGAGCATGACTGCGACTTCGCAATGAACGCTTGTGACCCGAGAATGAACCAGACGATCTTTGACACATGTCTGGAACTGAAGATCGGATACCTTGACTGCGCTATGACACTGGGCACAGAGCATCCTGAGAAACCATATGAACTGCCGTACATCAAGCTGGGTGACTACCAGTTCGCGAAGCAGAAGGAATGGGAAGCTTCCGGTAAGATCGCAGTATGCGGATCCGGCGTAGAACCTGGAATGGCTGACGTATTCGCGAAGTACGCTGCTGTACATCTCTTCGACAAGATCGACAGAGTAGACGTTCGTGACGGCGACAACTATGGAAACACAGATTCCGACTTCGGATTCTCCGTATGGACAACCATCGAAGAATGTCTGCAGCCGCCGGTCATCTGGGAAAAGAACGAAGAAAACCCGGATGGACACTGGTTCTGCACAGAGCCGTTCTCAGAGCCTGAGATCTTCAACTTCCCGGGCGGAATCGGCGATGTAGAAGTAGTCAACGTAGAGCACGAAGAAGTACTGCTCGTACCGAGAGAAATCGATTGCAACAGAGTCACCTTCAAGTACGGTGTTCCGAGAGAGTTCAGAGCGAAGCTGCTGACACTCCACGGATGGGGACTGGACAACAAGAGAGACAAGATCAAGGTTGGCGATTCCGAGATCACACCGAGAGACTTCGTCTGCAAAGTCATCCCGTCACCGGTTGGAGCAACTGATGAAATGACAGGTAAGGGCTGCGCAGGTACATGGGTAACCGGATGGAAGGACGGCAAGTACAGATCTGTATATCTGTATCAGGTAGCCGACAACCAGGAATGCATCAAGAAGTACACCACCAACTCAGTCGTAGCACAGACTGCAGTAGGTCCGGTCATCATGATGGAACTGATCGCCAAGGGTATCTGGAACGAGCCGGGCGCTTGGGGTCCGGAGCACTTCGATCCGGATCCATTCGTAGAGAGACTGGCGAAGTACGAATTCCCTGCCGGCATCAAGGAAATGGATTCCGAATATGCGGATGAGCTTTCCGAGAAGGCCTTCCTGGCAGCAGTAAGCAAATAAGCTTAACGCAAAAGCAATACACGCGAGACCCGCATCACGCGGGTCTCGTTCATATTCATTGACAAGATTATTTCAAAAGCCGTACAATAACCCCATGGGTAATAAGAGAATCGACATCATTGTTCCCTGTTACAATGAGGAACAGAATATCGAAGCTTTCTACAGCGAAATGCAGGCTGTGGCGTCGCAGATCAAGAAAAGCGGCGCTTACGAAAACAGCTATGATTTCGCGTACATATTTATAGATGACGGAAGCAAAGACGGGACGCTGGAGCAGATTAGGCGCGTCGCGGATCAGGCCGCGGCAGGGCAGACGACCGTCAAATACATATCTTTCAGCAGAAACTTCGGGAAAGAAGCGGCCATGTACGCGGGCCTCAAGGCGTCCACGGACGCAGACTTCGCAGTCATCATGGACGCGGACCTGCAGCATCCGCCCCGGCTCATCGCCGACATGCTGCAGAAAGTCGAAGAGACCGGCTGCGACAGCGTTGCCGCCAGAAGGGTGAGCCGAAAAGGCGAGCCGAAGATCCGGAGTGTCTTCGCCCGGCTGTTCTACAAGCTCATGAACAAATACTGTGAGATCGAGATCGTGGACGGCGCGGTCGACTTCCGGCTGATGTCAAAGCGCATGGTCAAAGCCATTGCCGACATGCCGGAGACCCAGCGTTTCAGCAAAGGCATCTTCGCCTGGGTCGGCTTCGACACGCAGTGGATCGAATTCGAGAATGTGCAGCGGCTGTCCGGCGAGACCAAATGGACTGTCTGGGGTCTGACGAAGTACGCCATCGACGGCTTTATAGATTTTGCAGATTCTCCGCTGAAGTTCGCGGGAGCATTCGGCGGATTCATCGCCGCAGGTTCGGCGATCTACCTGATCGTTGAGATCATCAAGACCATCGTGATGGGCAAGGATACGCCGGGATACGCATCCACCATTTGCCTCATCCTGTTCTTCGGCGGAGTCATCATCGCCATACTGGGACTCATAGGAGAGTACATCGGCAGAATGTATCTGGAGACCAAGAGCAGACCGATCTACATCGAAAAAGAATCCAACATATCTGACACAGAGGAGGAGCAGCCGATTGAAAGATAAACTCCTCCAATACATCAAACAAAGACGATACCTCTACGGGGCATTTTTCCTGCCGGTGTTCATTCTGGTGCTTGTATTTGCGCTGACGGACATCTATCCTTTCGGGGAGCAGCAGCTTGCCATCATCGACATGTACCATCAGTATGTTCCGTTCCTGGGAGAGCTGCAGTACCGGCTTCACGGAGGCGGCAGCCTGTTTTACTCGTGGAACAGCGGGGGCGGCTGCAACTTCTGGTGCCTCATGTCATACTACGGGGCAAGTCCGCTGAATCTGCTGCTGATCCTGTTCCCGGCGTCGCTGCTCATGGAAGGCGTCAGCGTCATCATCCTGATCAAGATCGGGCTGGCGGGAAGCTTCATGTACATCTACCTCAGGAACGTGTACAATCCCTCGGAGCTTCTGGCTGACCGGCAGGGGGGCGCCAAGACGATGCTCTTCGCCATCATGTACGCGCTCTGCTCCTATTCCATCGGTTACTACTGGTGCCTCATGTGGCTCGATGCTGTGATGCTTTTGCCTTTGTGCATGCTGGGTCTGAACCGTCTCATCAAAGACGGACGCATGGCGCTGTACACAGTGACTCTGGCGATCATCGTCTTCAGCAATTACTACATCGCCATCATGGTGTGCATCTTCATACTGCTCTACTACCCGGTGTATTATTTCATCACGGTCAGAGACAGGGGCGCGAAGGCGTGCCTGCTGACCACGCTGCGTGCAGTCGCGGCGTCCCTGATCGGGATCGGCATGTCCGCTGTGATGCTTTTGCCTACGTACATCAGCATGCAGAATGCATATTACTTCTCGTCGGAAATGCCGGAGGAGTGGAGTTTCTATTACAATGTTCTGGATGTGCTCAACCAGCTGCTTCCGACGGCGCACCTGACCCATCTGGACGGGCTGCCGAATCTTTGCTGCGGGTTCCTGGTGACGGTGATGCTGGCATGCTACTTCATGTCCCGGGAGATCCCTTACAGAGAAAAAATGCTGCATGGAGCGTTCCTCGTCTTCATGTTCTTCAGCCTGAATATCAATAAACTGGACTTCGTCTGGCACGGGATGCATTTCCCCAACCAGCTGCCGCACCGGTTCTCCTTTGTCATCTGTTTCCTTCTTGTGGCCATGGGCTACAGGGCGTTCAACAGACTGAACGGGATCAGCACCGGCAGACTGACGGCGGTGTTCATTGTGATCGGCGCCTACTATGTTCTGGCCCAGAAGATCCTGACAGACGTTGTCGATGACATGGATGTATTTGTGTATTACGGGCTGGCGCTCACAGTAGCCTACGGGATCCTCATCGGGCTTTATAAGAGGCAAAAGCTTGTCCGCCGGCAGTTCATCGCTTTGCTTGCAGTCGTTGTGGCAGCCGAGCTCTGCGTGACGACGACGATCGATTTCGACAGGATGGGGAATTCGTCCAGAGAAACATACAACGAAAACAAAGCGAGTGTCATGCGCCTCGCAGCAGAAGCCTGCAAAGAGGGCGGCCCTGTTTCGGAGGGCGGCAACGGGCGGTTCGCCAGAATGGAGATCGATGATCCGATCATTCACAACTGCCCGGCATTCTACCATTACAGAGGCATGGGCCAGTTCGCTTCAACGCTCAACAGCAATACGACAACGCTCATGGAGAGCATCGGTCTGGAGGGCCATCCGGGAAGCAACCGGTTCAACTTCAACAAGACCAGTCCGGTCACCAGCTGCATCACGAATGTGGATTACATGATCACGAAGAACCTGGATCTGAATGATCCGGACTACACATACCTGAAAGGCGACGAGGAGTCGGGCCTGTATGAAAGCAACTACCCCCTGTCCATCGGATATATGCTGCCGACATCCATACGGTCGTGGGATCCTTATGATTCGAACCCGTTCATCAATCTGGATGAATACGTCAGAGCAGCAACTTCCGGCGCTGTCGAGCAGGTCTTTATAAACAAAGGCAAGGGAGAGGCGATCGGAGAGAATACAGTGCCGCGGTACATCGATGATTATGACGTTGAGAGTTCGCTGATCGACGAGAGTACATCCGGATCAGTCGACCTGCGGTACACCGCAGATACGAACGAGAAATACTACGTGTATGTATCTGCCGATTACGCTGAGGAGATCTATATTCAGCGTGAAGAAGACGGCGAAACGATCTCCGTTCAGGATGACTGCGGATCGATCCTGAACATCGGGCCGATGACGAAAGGCGAAGAATTCACAGTGCACATCCAGTTCCAGGAGGGCAGCACAGGGAGAATCACATGCTATGTCTGCACCCTGGACCAGAACGCCTGGAACAAAGCCTACGCTATGATATCAAGAAGCCTCATGTCCGTAAAGGAAGCCAGCGATACCCGCATCAAAGGCACCATCGACGCAGGTGAAGGCGGCGTGTTTGTCACATCCATCCCTTACGAAGAAGGATGGTCGATGAAGGTCGACGGGAAGAGAACCAAGATCAGAGAGCTCACCGGAGGCGCCTGGATCAGCACCGGGCTGAAAGAGGGCACCCACGAGATCGAGCTTTCCTTCCGGCCGGCAGGATTGGTCAACGGACTGCTCCTGACCATACTGTCCATCCTGGTCCTCATCGGCGCCATACATCTGCCAGCTGTGATACGGCGTCGTCGATTTCTGAAAGAGGTATCTGATTGTAGTACAGAATGATCCTGCGGCCAACGCAGACAGCAGGGATGCCGAGTGCTTCGGCGTCCCTTTTGATTTGTCCCGGTGTTTTCTGGGAATCGATTTCCAGGATGATGCTGATGCCGGAGGAGGAACTGATGACCCGGACGAAGTCGGGTGCTTTTGCATCGAAGGCTTCCGTGATCCGCGTCAGTTTCTGGGAATAGAGTTTCCGCAGTTTCTTGATGTGCGTCTGGTAGAGACCGCTCTCCATGAACATGGCCAGGGTCAGCTGCTCCAGCTTGGAGCAGGTAGGTGAGTAATCGCCGGCGATGGACGAGAAAACCTGCGCCATGCGCGACGGAAGCACCATGTAGCTGATCTTCAGCGCCGCGAACAGCGTGCTCGAAAAGGAACCCAGATAGATGACCCGATCGCTTCCGGCGAGGCTCTTCAGGGCCGGAATGGGTTTGCCGAAATAGCGCAGCTCGCTGTCGTAGTCGTCCTCGATGATGTAGCTGTTGTTTTCTTCCGCCCAGGCGAGAAGTTCGTATCTGCGTCCGATGGGCATGACGCTGCCGGTGAAAGCGTGGTTGGAGGGGCTCACGTAAGCGGCAGCCCGTATGTTGGCCGGCAGTTTTTCGATGGCCAGACCGTTGTCCTTGACGGACACGGGAGTGATGGCGAAGCCTCTGTCGCGGAAGACGTTTCGGACCGGCATGTAGCCGGGGTCTTCCAGGGCCACATGCTCGACGCCCTGTTTCCGCAGCAGGGTGGCCAGGTGGCTGGTGATCTGCTGGGTGCCGGCACCGATGATGATCTGGTCCGGTGTGCAGCTGACGCCGCGGGACATGTAGAGATAACGGGAGACCTCCGCCCGCAGGGCTGCTTCGCCCTGGGGATTCCCTTCGAAGAGCAGCGCCGGGGAGTAATCATTCAGGATACGGTTCATGCACTTCTTCCATTTGTTGAAGTCGAAGCACTCCGGATCGTACCGCATGACGGGGACCTCGGAACCGGCCGTTTCATCGATGACAGACACTTCTGCGTCGAGATTGCCCTTATCTGCAGGTACAGTTTGCCCGCGGCAGGTGAGGACCTTGCTGACGAAGTAACCGGACTGGGGCTTCGCGTGGATGTATCCCTCGACCAGCAGCTGGTTGTAGCTCTGCTCAATGGTGGTGATGCTCAGGGAGGTCGTTTTCGCAAGGCTCCTAAGGGATGGGAGCTTTTCACCTTCGGTGATTTCTCCTGCCAGGATCAGGTCCCTGATGTAGCTGTACAGCTGCAGATAATAGGGCTTTTGCCTTGTTTCGTCGAATACGGGGAACAGTGCTTTCATGACGCTTCTCCAAACTGTTATTATAAAAATAATTATATTTGTCTATTTAATTATATACAATATTGCTATATGATATTGTAAACTAGACAGAAGTATTTGAAAAGGAAAAATGCGGAGGAGACAAATCCGAAATGATGGAGTCGAATCTCAAAAAAACATCAGTGACGGTCCTGACTGCTATGATGATGTGCATCATCATGGTCGCCATTTTCGTGCTGCGGATCCCGATCCCATTCACCCAGGGGTATGTGAACCTGAGCGACGGGATCATCTTCATCGCGATCGGACTGTTGGATAAGAAGCACAGCGTTGCCGCAGCGTCCCTGGGCAGCATGATGGGTGACATCATCGGCGGATTTGCCATGTGGGCGCCCTGGACATTTTTTATCAAAGGCGGCATGACGCTGATCACGGTACTGATCATAGATGCCTTTGCGAAGAAGCACCTGACGGCCCGTGCGAAGACTGCGTCCCGCATCTTCGCCATGACCTGCGGAGGATTCTTCATGGTCTTCGGATACTTCATTGCCGAGAAGGTCATGTACGGAACATGGGCAGTCGCAGCCCTGGGCGTCCCCTGGAACATCGGACAGTTCGCAGTGGGGATCGCTCTGGCTATGGTCATCACATCGGCACTGAACAAGGTGGGCATCGGCAGGAAATAACGACAGGCTGAAATGGAATTTGTAAGAGTAGAAGATCTTGTATTTGAATATATGAAAACGGACGAAGGAGGAGCCCCAGTCGCGACACGCGCGATCGACGGCGTCTCCTTTTGTGTTGAGAAGGGGAGCTTCACTGCGGTCATCGGACAGAACGGCTCAGGCAAGTCGACCCTGGCGAAGAATCTGAACGGACTGCTCGTTCCCACAGAAGGGAAGGTCTGGATCGACGGTCTCGACACCACGCAGCCGGAGAATATCTGGAACGTGCGGCAGCGTGTCGCCATGGTGTTTCAGAACCCGGACAATCAGATCGTATCCGCTATCGTGGAAGACGACGTCGCGTTCGGCCCGGAGAATCTGGGCATCGATCCGGCGGAGATCAGAAAGCGTGTTGATGCTGCGCTCGAAGGCGTGGAAATGGGCGACTACAAAGACAAAGCGCCCCACCTTCTTTCCGGCGGGCAAAAGCAGCGCATTGCGATCGCAGGCGCTATCGCCATGCAGCCGGAATGCATCGTCTTCGACGAACCGACGGCCATGCTCGATCCCCGCGGACGCAGCGAGGTGCTGAAGATCGCCCTCAATCTGAACCGCAAAGGCATGACAGTCATTTTTATCACGCATTTCATGGAGGAAGCCGCCTGCGCGGATCACGTCATCGTCATGGACGGCGGCAAGCTGCGCATGGAAGGAACACCCCGGGAGATCTTCGCACGGGAAGAAGAACTGAAAGCGCTGAACCTGGATGTCCCGGCGGCGGTGCAGCTGGCGTCGCAGCTTCGCGCCCGCGGCGTGGATCTGCCTGACAGCATCCTGACGGCAGAGGAACTGGTCGATGCGCTGACACAGCCTGCCCCTGCGGAAGCTGCGGAGGAGGTGTCCTCATGATCGAAGTACGGAATCTGACACATATCTACAGTGAGGGGCTGCCGCACGAATCTGTCGCGCTGGACGATGTAAGCTTCACTATCGCGGACGGAAACTTTGTGGGCATTATCGGGCACACAGGTTCCGGCAAGTCCACGCTTCTGCAGCATCTGAATGGTCTGCTGAAGCCCAGCTCGGGAACGATCGTCATCGACGGCACGGACATCACAGACAGCCACACGAAAATGCTCGACATCCGCAAGAAGGTCGGGCTGGTCTTCCAGTATCCGGAGTACCAGCTGTTCGAAGAAACCGTGGCGAAGGATGTCGCCTTCGGTCCGGGGAATCTCGGTCTTCCGCAGGAGGAAATCGATGCGCGCGTGCGCAGATCCATCGAACTGGTGGGACTGGACTATGAAGCAGTCAAGGACGTTTCGCCCTTCGAGCTGTCGGGCGGACAGAAGCGGCGCGTTGCCATCGCGGGCGTTCTGGCCATGGAGCCGGAAGTGCTCGTTCTGGACGAGCCGACGGCCGGACTGAACCCGAAGGCCCACTACGATATCCTCGACATGGTGCAGGAGATCCATGAACGGGAAAAGAACATCACCATATTTGTTTCACATAACATGAACGATATCGCCAGAATGTCCGACCAGGTGCTGGTCATCGACAAAGGCAGACTGGCGATGGACGGGACCCCGCAGGAGGTCTTTGCGAGGGAAGAGGAGCTGAAAGCCATGGGGCTGGCGCTCCCTGACGCGGCCGAGATCGTCTCGCAGCTGCGAAAAAAAGGAATGGAACTGCCGGCAGGCTGTCTGAGTGTCGAAGAGGCGGCGGACGCTATTGCGGCGGCACTGAAATAATCATGATTCGGGACATAACACTGGGACAATTTTATCCGGGGAATTCCGTGATCCACAAACTAGATCCGCGGGTCAAGATCCTGGCAACGCTGCTCTACATCGTTGCGCTTTTTGTCGTGAAGGATTTCGCCGGATTCATCGCGCCGCTGGTGCTTCTCGAAGCAGTCATCATCATGTCCAAGGTTCCGCGGAAGTATATCTGGCGCGGACTGCGGCCGGTGCTGATCATCATCGCATTTACCCTGGCCATCAATCTGTTCATGGTCCGGGGCGAGATCATCTGGCAGCTGGGCGTGCTGCACATCACGCGTGAAGGTGTGCGGACCGCGGCCTTCATGGGGATCCGTCTGGTCCTCCTGATCATCGGCTCGTCCATGCTGACGCTGACGACCCGGCCCATCGGACTGACCGACGGCATCGAGGCGCTGCTGTCGCCCTTCAAGAAAATCGGACTGCCGGCCCACGAGCTTGCCATGATGATGACCATCGCCCTCCGGTTCATCCCGACACTGCTGGAGGAAACCGATAAAATCATCAAAGCCCAGCAGGCACGCGGCGCCGACTTTGAAAGCGGCAATCTCTTCCGCCGTGCAAAAGCCCTCGTGCCTATCCTGGTGCCTTTGTTTATCAGCGCGTTCAGGATCGCCCAGGATCTGGCCATGGCGATGGAGGCGCGCTGCTACGGCGGCAATGTGAAACGGACCAGAATGAACGCCATGAAATTCGCGCGGCGGGACCTGATCGCAGCGATCCTGTTCTGCGCATTTCTGGCGATCGTTGTGGCGCAGCGGGTGCTCGGATGAAAGCCTGCATCACACAGTAATACATTTGACAGGAAGAAATGAGACAGAGAAAAGCAAAGGATCTGGAAACAAGACTTGCCCGCTGCAGCGGACATATGGTATACAAAGACGACGGAAGTCTGCGGGAATACTGCATTGGGACGACCGACGCGCAGACCGCCGGCACAAGTGACGCAGCCGTGCAGGCGGCACCGCTTTATGTTGAGATCGGCTGCGGCAAAGGGCAGTTCATCATCAAGAAAGCGGCGTCCGATCCGGACGGCAGGTATCTGGCCATCGAAGGACAGGAGACGGTCATCCTGCGAGCAGCCGAGAAGGCCATGTGCGTCAGCGGCGAAACCGACTGGCCGGAAAACGTGCCCGGCGAGGAACGCATGGAAGGCGTGTCTGCGAAGCTGGACAACCTGAAGTTCATCAGCTGCTTCGTAGAACACATGGAGGATTTCTTCGAAGAGGATCAGCTGAGCGGCGTCTATCTGAACTTCAGCGATCCCTGGCCGAAGGCCCGCCACGCCAAGCGCAGGCTCACATACCACAAACGCCTGACGGACTACGCATGGGCCCTGAAGCCCGGCGGTTTCATCGAGATCAAGACAGACAACGATGACCTCTTCGAATTCACGCTGGAGGAGATCGAAGCGGCAGGACTTCACATCACAGAGATGACACGCGATCTGCACGATCCGGATTGTCCGTATGCGGCGAAGGAGGTCACGACTGAATACGAAGACAAGTTCGCAGCAAGAGGCAAGAACATAAACTATGTGCGCATAGAAGTGGTTAAATAGAAGTGAATAATCATAGAAGTGAATAAAGAGAAGAACAGATAGGAAAGTAAGTAGGAGAATAAGCAGGAGAGTAAGATGGGAGAGTTTATTTTAGCAAGACCAAACGGCAGGAAGATCCCGCGTGAAGACAAGATCTTCGGCATTTCAAACAGAGCCAAGGCAGCTATCGCCGAGAAGGGCAGAGACAAAGTGGTCAACGGGACGATCGGCGCGCTCCTCGATGACGAGGGGAAACTGATCGTGCTCAAGTCCGTCGACGAGGTATACCGGCAGCTCGCGCCGACAGACTATGCGGAGTACGCGCCCATAGGCGGCACGATGCCGTTCAAGGAAGCCGTGCAGAAGGCAGCCTTCGGCGATCACGTACCGGAAGGATTTATAGAAGCGGTCGCCACGCCGGGCGGAACGGGATCTCTGCGAAACACCATTTCCAATTATTCCGAGCCGGGCGATCAGATCCTGACCAGCGACTGGCACTGGGCGCCGTACAACACCATCGCCGGTGAGATCGGCCGCAGCATCGCGACCTTTGAGCTGTTCGACGCGGACAGGAAATTCAACGGGGCGGACTTTGCTGCAAAGGCAACCGAACTCCTCAAGAAGCAGGACAGTCTGGTCATCATTCTGAACACGCCGGCACACAACCCGACAGGATACTCCCTGACACTGGGCGACTGGGGCAAGGTCATCGAAACGATCGAGGAAGGTGCGAAGGGCGGCAAACCCATCGTGCTGCTTGTCGACGCCGCCTATATTGATTTTGCAGGAGACGAAGACGAATACAGGAAGTTCCTCCCGCTTCTGGGAACACTTCCGGAGAATGTCCTCAGCATCGTCGCTTATTCACTCAGCAAGACCTGCACCCTCTACGGAGCCAGATGCGGCGCCATGATCTGTGTGGCGAAAACCCAGGAAATCGCCGATGAATTCAAGCGGGTCTGCGAGTTCTCGTCCAGAGGCTCCTGGTCCAACACCGCCAGGATCGCGCAGGTCATCCTCTCCAGGATCTACAGCGATCCGGAACTGCTCGCGAAAGTCGATGAAGAAAGAGCCGGCTACAGAAACATGCTGCTCGCCCGCGGCAGAGCCTTCAGTGAAGCGGCCGCGGAATGCGGACTGGAGATCGTACCGTTTGATGCGGGCTTCTTCGTCAGTGTGCCGTGCCCGGATCCGGATGCGGTCAGCAAAAAACTGGAGGAGCAGGACATCTTCCTGGTGCCGCTCGCCAAGGGCATCCGCGTATCCGTCGCATCGATTCCGGAAGAGGCATGCAGGAAACTGCCGCCGCTGATCAAGGCGGCGATGGCGTAAGGGACACGGCGTAAAGACACTTCGCAAAACCAAGCAACAGAGCATTTTCAGAGGGGCTGTTGCACTAGACATTTGAGAATGTTGAGGCCACAGCCCCTTTTTCATGCCCTGACCCATATCAAACAGGGTAAAACCGATATCATATACGGA
>CADADV010000023.1 GCA_902786815.1 uncultured Eubacteriales bacterium | reverse complement strand
GTAATGGGCTGTCTGCGACGAGGACCGAGCGAAGGCACTTCTGTTCCATTCGGCACATAAAAAGGACTGTCGCACTATTTTAGTGCAACAGCCCCTTTTGTTATGCAAAAGAGACCCGAAAAAAGGAGGCATGCGGTATTTAGTTACACATCATTGCTGAATCTCAACAATCTGATCATTGAAATCGACACATCAGGCGGAAGCCCTTCTGCCCATGATGAGGGCGAAGATGACAGCGAGAACGCCGAAGGGGATAAAGCAGCTGAAGGTAATGGCGTAGGAGCCGGTAGCCGTATAGACGACACCGCCCAGATACGGACCGAGGAAAGCTGCGAAGATGAGCTGGGAGCTGCTGAGACCGAAGTTCGCTGAGAAGTATTTGTTCCCGAAGGTGCGGGCAACGGCAGTTGAACTGGTCGGCGGCGCTGCGCCGAAGCTCAGGCCCAGCAGGAAGCAGCCTGCGATCAGCACCGGCAGGATCTCCGTCCGGATGCCGGCAGCGGTCACGATGGTAGCCAGCAGGAAAATGGTGCTCGCGAGGAACATGTTCCTGCGGATCCCCAGTTTATCATAGCCGGTCCCGTACACGATGCGGCCGAAGCCGTTGGCGAAGGAAGTGATCCCCGCGATCAGGGCGGCGCTTTGTGCGGACACGCCCATACCCATCACGCACGGCGCGATGTGTCCCATCAGCGCCAGACCGGACGCTGACAGCACCATGCAGAAGAAAAACAGAATCCAGAATTCCAAAGTCCGGACAGCCTGAGCCGGGCTTTTGTCATTTGACGAAATCTGCGGCGAAAGCTGCTCGGACGACGTTTCGTTCAGATCCGGATCCAGCTCAGGATCGGAAGCTTTTGCAGCAGGAGCCAGGGCGTTGGCTGTCTGCATCAGGATGCCGGACACGGCGAGAAGCATCGACATGATCACGCCCAGAAGCACGAAGACAGACCGCCAGCCGATGCTGCCCATCAGCGCGGTGCAGATCGGACCGAGGATCATAGCGCCCATGCCGTAAGCCATCATCATCGTGCCGGACATGAGCCCCTGTCTGGCGGGGAACCACTTGGAGATCACCGAGATGATCTCGACATAGGAGAATCCGACACCGGCGCCGCAGCACACCCCGTAGCAAATATAAAAACCGAGCAGACTGCCGGCGCGGGAGGTCATGATAAATCCCGCGGCAATCAGCAGGGCCGCGATGATGAGAGAGATCAGCGGCTTGTCTTTTTTGCCGTTGAAGAATCCGCCGAACATCATGGACAGGCAGAATGCCATGATGGAAATAGTAAATGTCAGAGACGTTTCCGACCGGGACCAGCCGAATTCATTTTCGAGCGGTACGACGAAAATGGACCATGCGTAGATCAGCCCCAGGAAGATCAGTGTCAGTAGTGAAATGATGATAGTCAGTATTTTCAGCTTCATAAATAAAGTGTAACCGAGAGCGGCGGGACATTCAAGGTGAATCATTCAAGGTGAATAACGAATCAATATAAAATACAATTCCAGTACATTTATGCAGGCAATTCGATATGGACGATTCGGGCAAGCAGGCGTAAAATGTTCTGCGGAATTAAATGAAACCATCTGAAACCATCGCACGAAACGGAGGAATACAGTGCTTTACGGAGAAAAAAACAAAGAAAAACTGAGAAGTATGGCCTTTGGCTATGGAAATAAAGAAGACGGATCCATCATCCCGAAATACAGTATGAACGAGGAGTCCATCGACCCGGATGCGGCGAAGGCGCTGATCATGAACCAGCTGTTGGATGAAGGAAATTCGCGGCTGAACATGGCGACGTTCTGCCAGACGTATATGGAAGACCAGGCTGAGGAGCTGATGGCCGCGACCTTAAGCAAGAATGCTATCGACAAATCGGAGTACCCCCAGACGGCGGAGCTTGAGAACCGGTGCGTAAACATCCTGGCGAATCTGTGGAACGCACCGGAGGGTTCGGACTATCTGGGCACGTCGACCGTGGGCAGCAGTGAAGCCTGCATGCTGGCCGGCATGGCTATGAAATTCCGCTGGAGAAGCCAGGCGATCCGGATGGGTGTGAATGTGCGCTCCAGGAAGCCGAACCTGATCATGAGTTCAGCTTACCAGGTCTGCTGGGAGAAGTTCTGCGTCTACTGGGATGTGGAACTCCGCGTCGTTCCGGTCACGAAAAACGACATGACACTGGACATGGACACTGTCATGGACTACGTGGATGAATACACTATTGGTATAGCGGCGATTCTTGGCACGACCTACACGGGAGAGTACGATGACATCGAGACCCTGAATAAACTGGTGGGAGAATACAACAAAGAGCATCCGAATCTTCCGGAACTCGTGATCCACATCGACGGCGCAAGCGGCGGGATGTTCGCCCCGTTCGTGGAACCGGAACTTGAGTGGGATTTCAGATTGGATAACGTAGTTTCCATCTCCACCTCCGGCCACAAGTACGGGCTGACTTATCCGGGCGTAGGCTGGGTCGTGTGGAAAGATGAGAAATATCTCCCGGAGGAACTGATATTCCGCGTCAGTTATCTGGGCGGCGAGATGCCGACCATGGCCATCAACTTTTCCAGAAGCGCCAGCCAGATCGTCGGACAGTACTACAACTTCCTGCGCTTCGGCAGGCAGGGATATGCGCACATCCATTCGAAGACCCAGGAGATCGCCACGGTGATCGGCGAATGGATCGAGGAAACAGGATTGTTCGAGCTTTACAACAGAGGTTCGCGCCTGCCGATCGTATGCTATAAACTGAAACCCGAAGCCAAGTACTGGGACGGAACAGAGATCGTATGGAATCTCTACGACCTTTCCGACAGGCTCCGCATGTTCGGCTGGCAGGTCCCGTCCTATCCGCTTCCTGACGGAGCAGGTGAGGTGACCGTGCAGCGCATCGTCTGCAGAGCGGACCTGACCTACAATCTGGCGGAAGCCTTCATCAAGGACTTCCAGCAGTGCTTGATCGAATTAAAAGACGCCCACGTTCTGACAAACGAGGGCAAGACAGGAAAGTACGGATTTACGCACTAACGGGGAATGGAAATTACATCTCGGAAATACACGCGCGCGGGCCTAGTGCCCGCCGCAGTTGGTTTTTGCATCGCCGTATTCGGTTACTACCTCGCGCCCGAGAGATGTCAGCATACGCCGGTCGCTGGCGATGGTGGATCCGGAGGTGGTCAGCATATTGCCGGTGATGGTGGCGCTGGCGCCAGAACAGAAGGCCCGCTGTCCGTCACCTTTACACAGACCCCGGCCCGCGGCCAGTCTGACATTTGCCGTCGGATTGATGTAGCGAAAGAAGGCCACCGTTCGAAGGATGTCCTCTTCTGTCAGTTGAGGAAGGTCTTCTAAAGGCGTACCCTTAAGCGGCATCAGCGCGTTGATCGGAATCGACTGGATTCCAAGTTCCGCCAGGCTGATGGCCATGTCGATACGGTCTGCCCATGTTTCACCCATACCGATGATCCCGCCGGAGCACACGCAAAGCCCAACCTCCTGCGCAGTGCGGATGGTCCGGATCTTGTCTTCATACGTGTGGGTCGTGCAGATGTTCGGGAAGTTGCGCTTCGAAGTCTCGATGTTTTCATGATAACTGGTGACGCCGCAGGCATAGAGACGCTGCAGCTGCTCCCTGCTCAGAAGCCCCATGGAAGCGCACAGATCCAGATCGCATTCCTCATGCAAAAGCCGGAACGCCTCGATGGCCTTCTCGAATTCTTCCCCCTTCAACGTTTTCGCCGCTGTTACGATCGAGAAACGATCCACACCTTCGGCCTGATTTGCCTTTGCTTCGGCCAGGATCACTTCCTTATCCAGAAAACTGTAGACCTCACAGTTCGAGTGGTTGTGGGCTGACTGGGCGCAGAACTTGCAGTCCTCGCTGCAGCGGCCGGCCTTGCCGTTGATGATCGTGCAGAGATCGACTTTATCGCCGCACAGCGCCCGGCGGATCCTGTCCGCTCCCGAACACAGCTCCTCCAGATCGCAGGTGATGAACTGCTGCAGATCATCCTCCCTCGTCAGACGCCTTCCGTTTATGATTTCATCAGCAAGCCGCTGCAGGTTCCAGGTTTCATGCATGTTTCGTAGTTCCTTTCAAAGTATATCGGTCAAAGTACCTGAAGATTGTAAACCCAACGCTTAATATTGTCAACTGAGCTCGCTCGCCGAGACTCTCACCACCTGTACACAGATTGAAATCACGGAAAGTTGGGCTATAATGGAGGCAGAGGTGACTAGTTATGAATATCAAACGTGTGACGGGGGCTTACTTCAGCCCGACAGGAAATACAGAGAAACTGGCAAAAGCAATGGCGGGTGCGCTGGGCGACGCGGCGGGGCTGCCGGTGGAATACATTGACTTCACCTTGCCGGATGCTCGGAGCAGGGAGTACGTTTTCGGGCGGGAAGACCTGCTGGTCATCGGCCTGCCGGTCTACGCGGGGCGGCTGCCCAACAAGATCCTGCCCTTCGTGCAGGAGAATCTGAAGGGAGATGGCACGCTGTCCCTGCCGTTTGTTTGTTACGGCAACCGCGCCTTTGATGATGGACTGTCAGAACTGGTTTACGAGCAGAAGAACGCCGGATTCCGACCGGCTGCGGCGGCAGCCTTTGCAACGCAGCATGCCTTCGCAGCGACGCTTGCCCATGGACGGCCGGATGAAGCGGATCTCGAGGAGGCGAAGTCCTTCGCACGGGAACTGTGGAGAATAATCGCAGGGGCTGAAAGCGCAAACGCATTTGCGACGCCGGGAGTGGACGGCAACATGCCGCCGGGCCCGTACTATAAACCGAAGCGCATGGACGGGGAGCCGGCCGTGTTCCTCAAGGCGAAGCCTCTGGTGGATCCGGATAAATGCGTGAACTGCGGAACCTGCGCCCGTGTCTGCTCCATGGGTTCCATTGATCCTGCTGACGTGACGAATGTGCCCGGCATCTGCATCAAGTGCCAGGCTTGCGTGACGCGCTGCCCGCAGGGCGCCAGATATTTCGACCATCCGGATTTCCTGTCCCATAAGGCGATGCTTGAAAAGAATTACAAACAGGAAAAGCCAAATTCCATTTGGACGGCTTCGCTAAAGTAGCCAGTCCACACCCCCCGACAGAGATAATACGCATTGACGGACAGTGTTGCATGAATTAAAATGTATATACGATAGTATATACATTATCGGTGCGCAGTATGAGGATGCGCGTTAGTCGCATATGATAGGAGTCGTATACGACGCTTACGATACGACGTTTACGAAAGGAAGAATACGATGCAGACAACGATTCGACGGTGGGGGAACAGTCAGGGCCTCCGCATACCCAGGGACTTGCTCAGACAGCTGGGATGGGAATTGCAGGATGATGTAGAACTGATTGTTTCCGGAGATAAGATTATCATAAGAAAAAACAAACCGCAGCACACGCGGGAAGCAGCTGCAAACAGAATACGGGAAATGAGAAAAACGGTTACGAATCTCGATGCAAAGGCAGAAATGCAGGCATATCTGGAGGAACGATATGAAACCAAATAAAGTCTTCCTCGATACAAATATTCTGCTGGACTATATACTGGACAGAGGTTCCGTGAGCGTGCATGCTGAGCACGTGTTCGACCTGTGTGTACGCGGCGAAATAGAGTGCACGGTTGCAGCGCACTCTATTGTTAATATCTTCTATATCCTCAGAAAACACTACTCTGTGCAGGCACGAAAAACGATTCTGGACAGTCTTTGTGATTTATGTTACATCGAGTCGATTGATGAAACATCAATCAAAAAAGTCCTTACCGGGACGCACAAAGATATCGAGGATCATCTGCAGATGCTCTGTGCTGAGAAGTCAGGCGCGGAGTGCATTATTACGCGAGATATTAAAGGCTTTAAGGAAAGTCCTGTCCGGATTATTTCGCCGGAGCGTTTTCTCAAAGAATGGAACGAAGCATGAGAACGATTTTCCACATAGATGTAAATAGCGCGTACCTGTCCTGGGAGGCAGTGCGGCGCAGGCGGGATGCAGAGCGGGATCCGTTCGCGGCCCATGCAGCGGAGCCGGATCTGCGGGAGATCCCATCCATCATCGGCGGCGATCCGAATCGGCGCACATCGATCGTGTTGGCCAAGTCGGTGCCTGCGAAAAAGTACGGCATCGTGACCGGCGAACCTGTTTCGGCTGCGATCAGGAAATGCCCCGGGCTTGTCATAGCGCCGTCGGATTTCGCGCTGTATTCGGAGATGTCACACGCCTTCAAGGCGATCCTGCGGGAGTATTCCCCGGTAGTGGAATCCTTCTCTGTCGACGAATGCTTTCTTGATATGACGGGAATGGGGCGCATGTTTCCGGATCCTGTTAAAGCAGCGCACATGATCAAGGACCGGATCAAAGGCGAACTGGGTTTCACAGTCAATGTGGGGATCTCATCCAACAAGCTGCTCGCCAAAATGGCCAGCGATTTCGAAAAGCCCGACAAGGTCCACACCCTCTTTCCGGAGGAAATCGAGGCGAAGATGTGGCCGCTCCCTGTCGGGGAATTGTTCCTGTGCGGCAAGTCGTCGGCGGACAAGCTGACCCGGCTCCATATAGATACCATCGGCGCCCTCGCAAAAGCAGACCAGGCCTCAGTCCGGGCGATCCTGGGAAACAAAGCCGGGACACAGCTGTGGAACTTCGCCAACGGGATCGACGATACGCCGGTAACTGCCGAGGCAGAGGCGCCGAAGGGATACAGTAACGAGATCACCTTCGACGACAACATCACGACCTGGGAAATGGGAGAGAAAGTGCTTTTGCACCTGGCGGACAACGTGGCGGCGAGAGTGCGGCGCGACGGAGTGAAAGCCTCGTGCATTTCCGTGATCATTCGCGGAAACGACATGAAGAAGCATTCCCATCAGCGCATGCTCGACGCGCCAACCGACAGTACGTCGAGAACCTACGAGGTAGCGAAAGAACTGTACCGGCAGCTTTGGGACGGGCGCACTGGACTTAGGCTGATCGGGCTGGCCATGACGCAGATCGACCGGGACGGGCAGCAGCAGCTGTCCCTCTTCGATGCGCTTGGCAGCGGATCCACGGCGGAAGAGGACGAGCGTGACCACAAAGCGGACGCAGCGGTGGACGCGCTGCGGGAGAAATTCGGGGACGATATCATCAAACGGGGCGGCATGCTCGGATCGAACATCCGGCCGCGGAAGCGGAAATAATCCAGAGCCAAAATGTATCACGATTTCGGGTAGAAACAGGCAAATAGTGATAGGTTTTGCCTCTCAAAAATTCATGTGCTATAATACACACAATATGCGCCTGTGGTGGAATTGGCAGACACGCTGGATTTAGGTTCCAGTGCGAAAGCATGCAGGTTCAAGTCCTGTCAGGCGCACCATGAGAAGAAATGAGGGCTCAGCCCTCATTTTTCATTGCATAAATCAGAAATAAGTATGTAAAAATGCATAAAAAAGAGATATAATGAAAACACACCAAAATCAGGAAACAAGGAGGGAAAACAGCATGGGAAAGAGAGACGTCACTGAATGGAAACAGAAGGGCACGCAGAATATCAAAGTGCCGGATGTGCTGGCATCGACGGACACGGTAGACAAGTTCAGAGATCTGGCCGGTAAGGCCGGTCTGCTGATGTGCGCGGGTGCCGTGGTTGCGGTACTGGCGAAGGCCGTGAAGAACGGCGGCCTGGTAGAGTACCAGGAAGAACCCGAAAGCGAGAAACCCGGCAGTGCGAAAACCGAAAGCACTGAAACCGACGGCGCTGAAACCGACAGCGACACGACAGAAGAAGATAAGACAGCATAGGGAGCTTTTGCAATGAGAGAACTGAAAGACAACTGCAGGATCGCGGTGGTGCAGGCGGAGCCGGTCATGTTCGATAAGAACGCGTGCATCGCGAAGGCAATCAAGTACATCGAAGAGTGCGCAGCGGGCGGCGCCGAGCTGATCGTATTTCCGGAGCTGTTCGTGCCGGGATATCCCTTCGGCATGAATTTCGGATTCCGGACAGGCAGCAGAAGCGAGCCGGGACGCGAAGACTGGAAACGGTACTATGACAACTCCATCCTGGCGGACGGACCTGAGATGGACAGGCTCATCAGCGCAGCGGAGGAAGCAGATGTTTATGTCAGCATCGGCTATTCCGAGCGCGATGCAGTCAACGGAACGCTGTACAATTCCAACATGATGATCTCGCCGGAGGGCGAAGCGAAAAACCACAGAAAACTCAAACCGACCGGAAGCGAGCGGGTCATCTGGGGAGACGCGAACAAAGACTACTTCCCGGTGATGGATACGCCGTGGGGTCCCATGGGAAACCTCATCTGCTGGGAAAGCTATATGCCACTGGCAAGAGTCGCACTGTATGAAAAAGGGATATCCCTTTATATATCGCCTAATACCAATGATAACGAAGAGTGGCAGAGCACCATCCGCCATATCGCCATCGAAGGCCACTGCTATTTCATCAACTGCGATATGCTCATTACGAAGGGCTCCTATCCGGAGGACCTCAACGAATACGCTGCATTGGCGGATCTGCCGCAGGTTCCCTGCCGGGGCGGCAGCTGTGTCATCGATCCGTTCGGACATCTGGTCAGCGACTGTGTGTGGGATGAGGAAGCGGTCATCTACGCGGACCTGGATATGCAGAAGGTCCCGGCCAGCAAGATGGAACACGATGTTTGCGGGCACTACGCCAGATCGGACGTGCTGGAACTGTTTGTCGACGATTCGGAAGACGATTGGAACGACGATGACGACGAAGACCCGGACGAGGAATGATGAGCACGAACACGCCGGGAAATTACGCCTATATTCTGCGCTGCAGTGACGGCACCCTGTACACGGGGTGGACCAACGATCTGGACAAACGGCTCGCCAGTCACAATGAAGGCAAAGGCAGCAAATACACGAGGACCAGGAGACCGGTCGAGCTCGTGTATTACGAGTCGTTCGAAACGAAACAGGAAGCCATGAGCCGCGAGTGGCACATCAAACAGCTGAGCAGGGAAGAGAAGGAGATGCTGATTGCGGGCGCAGGCAAATGGAGGATGAAAAGGATGGATTTTGCAATCAGAGATGCAGTCCCTGCGGATTTTGAGTACATCCTCGGACTGAATGAGAAGGATGTGGTGGTGCTTTCGCCGATGGATGAGGCGAAGGCGGAATACTTCCGCGAAACGGCGGAGCTGTTTCAGGTGGTCGAAGCGGACGGGCAGCCGGCGGGTTTTCTGATCGTCATGCGCGAAGGCGCAGACTACACCAGCGAAAACTACATCTGGTTTTCAGAGCAGTACGGGAAGTTCCTGTACATCGACAGGATCGTCATCGACGAGAACTACAGGAGGGTCGGTCTTGGCAGATACCTGTACGACAGCGTCTTTGCATATGCCGCAGAGACGGACGTGCCTGTCGTGACCGCGGAGGTGGACATCCGGCCGGTCTACAATGAACCGAGCTTCGGATTCCACAAAGAGATGGGATTCTGGGAAGTCGGCCAGCAGATCATTCGCTGCGGAGACGTGGAAGTGTCCCTGCAGGCGAAGGAGATCGGCACCGTCTGATCCTGCCGATGAATCAGTTATGGATTCAGATATGGAATCAGACATGGATTCAGACATTGAAAAAACCACTGCAAATAGATACAATAGATATGCAAAAACACATCATTATATACTGGCAATAATGCCGGTAACAATAATGGCAACCCCGGGAGGAAGAGATGAACGCCAGCGAAAGAGCGAAAGAAGAAAAGAAAATCAAGAATAAGCGGACCGGACGTACCAGGATGATATGGGGATGGATCCTGCTGATCGTCGGCGGGCTGAATGTGATCGACGGCTTTCGGCTGTTCAACATTTCGTTTGTCGAAGGACTGCAGGGAATCGCATTCCCGCTGATCCTGACTCTGGTCGGAATATATCTGATCCAGAACACAAAAAAGAACGTGGCCAAATGGGACAAGTACGATGTGCTGATCAACCAGAACGGCAACACGCCGCTGCCAATGCTTGCAAGCAAGATGGGGCTTCCCCTCGAGCAGGTGCGCAAGGACATCCAGCAGATGATCAACGAAGGATTCTTCCGGGATGAAAACGGCAATGTGGGCGCATACATCCACGGCGAGCACGATATCCTGGTCATGATGCGGAACGGCCAGCCAAAGGAACCGGTCGAGAAGACCGTCAAGGAGCAGAGGGAAGCAGCCAAAGCAGAAGCGGAGGCAGCTGCAGCGGAAGCGGCGGACAAGGAACGCCGGAAGGACGAATACGCCGACGCCATCGGCAAGGCAGCCGCGGAAGTGTCGGATCCCGATGTGGCGGATTCCCTCAGAAGTATCGAAAGCTCCGTCAGGAAGATCAACCGCAAGATCGAACGCAGGCCGGAACTCAAAGAGTCGGACAGCGTCCGTCAGCTCCGGGAAATCTATTTGCCGAAGACCATGGAACTGGTCGATAAACTTACACATCAGGACGCGGGTCCTGAAGCGATGCTTGAGATCAAAGGCATTCTGAACACATGCGCAGTCGCGTACAAAAGCATCGTAGACAAAGTCTATAAGCGTGAAGACGAAGACACGCTGATCGATATCGAAGTACTGAAACAGACCTTTGAACGCGAAGGACTGCTTGGGTCGGATTTTGATGTTAAATAAACAGGTTTTTTAGTAGGAGGAATGAAATGGCAGAAGCTCAGGAATTACAGGTAGCTCAGGCAGTGCAGGAAGCACCTGAAATGGACGTTATCGCTCCGGTTTTATCACTGGAATCTCTCGAAAAAATCGAAGATCCGGCGAAGCCTGAAATCGAGGAAAAAGAGGTAGAAGAATTCAGACTGAAGTCTTTTACAGAGGAAGAAATGAAGCAGATCAATGATTTCTCGGAGAGAATCGACCTGCATGATTCGAACGTTATCATTACATACGGCGCAGGCGCCCAGAAGAGACTGTCCGATTTCTCGGAAGCAGCTCTGGAGCAGGTACGGGCCAGAGATATGGATCAGATCGGTGAGACGCTCACGAACCTGGTAGCCGATCTCAAAGTCGATCCGACAGAAAGCAAGGGATTCCTCTCTTTCTTCAAAAAAGGAGAGAAAGAGGCAGAGAAGATCAAGGCCCACTACAGCAAGGTAGAGTCCAACATCGAAGACATCACAAAGGTCCTCGAGAAGCATCAGGAAACTTTGCTGAAGGATGTTGCTGTGCAGGAAAGACTGTTCGAGAACAACAAGGCGTATTTCAAGGAACTGACCATGTACATCGCGGCCGGCCGCATCGCTCTCGACAAAGCGTACAATGAAGAACTCCCGGCTCTCAAGGCAAAGGCGGCAGAGTCCGGTCTGGCCGAAGACGCGCAGGAAGCAAATGATTTCGCAGGTCTGTGCGAACGGTTTGAGAAGAAACTCTACGACCTGGAACTGACCAGAGCCATCTGCCTGCAGAACGCGCCGCAGATCCGCCTGGTGCAGACCAACGCCGTGATCCTTTCAGACAAGATCCAGTCGACGCTCGTGAACACGCTGCCGCTCTGGAAGAACCAGATGGTCATCGCCCTCGGCATGGCGCACTCAAAGGAAGCCATCAAGGCGCAGCAGATGGTCACCAACGCGACCAATGAGATCCTGAGTGAAAACGCTGAAATGCTGCATCAGTCCACCGTAGAGATCGCGACGGAAAACGAAAGAGGCGTTGTGGACATTGAAACGCTGCAGCACACTAACGAAGAACTGATCGCTACTCTCGATGATCTGATCAGGATCCAGGATGAAGGAAGAGAGAAACGCAGGAATGCGGAAATTGAACTGACCAATATTGAGCAGCAGCTCAAGGAGAGACTGACACAGGCAGGCTCCATGAAAGTGTAAGATAGGATCCGGGAGAAAGAGAAATGGCGTTCGATAACAGAAGAAGAGAAGACCCCGGCGCGAAGCGGCTGACACAGGACGAACTCAGATCGATCCGGAATGCGAGGAACTGCTTGGGGCTGAAATTCGGGAAATACGCATCCTGTGCGGCGGCGATATTCACAGGAATCATGGCGATCGGAGCCACCACGGCGATGGATGCCGTCATCTACGGGATCATCGTCGCGCTGCTTGCTGCCCTGGCAATCGTGCTTCACAATGTGCAGAAGAACAGGCAGACTAAGTGGGGCAAGTATGAGGCGCTGATCAACTGGCAGGGGAATACGTCTCTTGAGTACATTTCCGAGAACACAGGATATCCGATGGAAAAGGTCATCCGGGACCTGCAGGAGATGATCGATAAGAAGTTCCTCATCGGACCGAAGGAAGATCTGGGTGCGTACATCGACAAAACCAACGAGCTTCTTGTCATGACGGACTTCGGCACGGGCAAACCGCTGGAGCCGCTGGATGAGGCGATCAAACGCAGGAAGACCCAGGAGAAGATCAAGTCCGAGAGCGACAGCATCAAGGCGATCCGTAAGGCCGTTTTGGAGATCGAAGACGAGCAGGTCAGAGATTACCTCTTCGAAATGTCGGGTTCCATCGGCAAGATCGAGAAGAAACTGAAGGAGAAACCGGAGCTGAAGAGAATGGAAATCGTCAGGAAGTTCAACGACACATACCTGCCGAGGACACTGGAATTGATTGAAAAGTACAGAAAGAATGACGGTTCTCCGGAAGCGATGGAAAAGATCAAGGAGACCCTCGGGATCTGTGCCGAGGCGTTTGAAAACATAGAAGAAAGCATTTACGAACGGGAGAGCGAAGATACGATCGCGGATGTCGAAGTCATCAAGGCCATGCTGGCCAGAGAGGGCTTCCTGGATTCGGATTTCGATATTTCGAAACCACAGCAGACAGCCGCGAAGAAATAGCGCAGAGCAATGAAGAAGAAAACCAGTGAAAACATCTATAGGACCATTGTCGAGAATCTGGGCGTTGAGATCTTTGTGACCGACGGTGAAGGGAACGTGTTGTTCGTCAACCCGGCCTCCATCGCTATCAATGAACTGGATGTCGACAACATCGTCGGACGGAACGTGCGGGAGCTGATGGCAGACGGCTATTTCGGAGAAAGCAGCACCCTCAAGGTGCTGGAAGAAAAAACAACGGTCAGTCTGCTTCAGCACCTGAGACACGACAAGAAGGTAGTTGCCACGGGCGTTCCGATCCTTGATGAGGACGGCGAAGTGGAAATGGTCATCACCACATCTCAGGACATCGATGTCGTCAATGAGCTGCTGGAAACGCTGGACGAACAGGAGAAGGAAATCGATCTGCTGAAGCGGCAGCTGCAGAAGAGCAGCGACATCGACGTGGATGATCCGGCGAGCATCAAGGTCAAAGCGGCGATGGAGATGGTAGCTTCCCTTGATATGCCGATTCTCATATCGGGGGAATCAGGAACGGGGAAACATGAAGCTGCCCGCTACATCCACTACTTCGGCAAACGCAGAGATGAACATTTCATCACGGTCAACTGCATCAGCGCAGATCCGGACTTCCTGGAACAGGAGATCTTCGGACGGGAGAGCCATTCCGAGGACGGCAAGTCCGAACTGGTGATCCAGGGAAAACTGGACATGGCGGACGGAGGCACGCTGGCCCTCAACAATATCAGCTACATGCCGCCGAAGATCCAGTCCAAGCTCTTTGAATATATCAACACGGGAGAGTTCACACGCGCCGGAGGAGGACGGCCGGTGAAATCGAGCGCTCGCATCATCGCCATGACGGGAATGGATCTCAAGACACTCAGTGAGACGGGAATGTTCATGAAGGCATTGTATTACAAGCTGAACACCGTTCCGATCGTGATCCCGCCGCTCAGGAATAGAGTCAAAGACATACCGTATCTGGCGAACCAGTATGTGGCGAAATACAACGACAAATACAAATCAAAGAAGATCCTCAACAAAGACGCCCTCGGCAAGCTGACCTCCCACGCATGGCCGGGCAATCTCATCGAACTCGACCAGACCATCGAGAGCGCCTATGTGATGACGGACGGACCGGTCATCAAGGGGGAAACGATCTATAACGTGATCCACGGTACGGATGAACAGGAAACGACTAAGGGCAGTGTCTACTGCGAAGACATCATCCCGCTCAAGGAGGCCAAGCACCAGCTCGAAGAGCAGCTGACGCGGCGCGCCTACGAAGTTTATAAGACCACTGCAAAAGCAGCAGAAGCACTGGGGGTCAACCAGTCGACCGTATCGCGGATCCTCAGCAAATACGATACATAAAGAATGACGTCTGATAAGAAGAGCAAAATACAGAAGATAATCAAATACGGAGCATTGGCGGTGTGGGCTGCCCTGATCATCGTGATCATCGTGAACAAGGATAAGATCACGGTGGACGCAATCATCAGTTACACGCCGTCGAATCTTTTTCTGGCAGCCTTAGTGCTGCTTTTGCTCTTTGCACTCAAAAGCCTGTCGGTGTTCTTTGCTTCGATCGTGCTCTACACCGTAGCAGGGCTTCTGTTTCCGCTGCCCGTCGCGCTGCTGGTGAATTCCCTCGGCGTGATCGTCATGGCCTCGGAGGCGTACCTCATGGGCCGCATTTTCGGCAGCGATCTCATCGGGACCATCGCTGATAAGTATCCGAAGGTCCGGCCCATCCTGCACCTGCAGGATGAAAAACCATTTCTGTTCACATTTCTCCTGCGCATGCTGAAAGTCAGCAACGTGGACATCAGCAGCATGTATATGGGCGCCTCGCATGTAAAGTTCGCGCCGTACCTTGCCGCCAGCTATCTGGCTCTCATACCGGAACTCGTCATCTACGCGGTCCTCGGAAGCAGCATTTCAGACTTGAGTCCGTCGATGGCCATCGGCGCAGGCATCGCCTTCATGTGCATCACCATCGCATCGTTCCTTATCCTGGCGTACCTCGTCCGCCATCCGGAAAAGCTCTGAAAAAAGGACTTGCGCCCGGAAGGACGCTCATGTATAATATACGAGCGTGTCGTGACACGCGAAGATGAATATAACGGGTGGTCCTCTGGTTTGCGGCGCGGGAAGAGACCTGCGCAGGAAGGCACCAAGAACATGCCGAAGGGAAGGAGGAAGAGCAATGGACGTATTGAGCTCAGTAACAAATGAATATATGAAGTCTGACATCCCTGCATTTAACGTTGGAGATACCGTTAAGGTTCACGTTAAAATCAAAGAAGGTAACAGAGAAAGAATTCAGATATTCGAGGGCTTCGTTCTGAAGAGACAGGGCGGCGGAATCGGCGAGACTTTCACAGTAAGAAGAATCGCTTCAGGCGTTGGCGTCGAGAAGACATTCCCGATCCACTCACCGCTGGTTGAAAAGATCGAAGTAGTAAGACGCGGTAAGATCAGAAGAGCTAGACTGCACTACATGCGTCAGAGAACAGGTAAGTCCGCTAAGATCAAGACTCGTAAGGACTGATCAGCAGACAGAAACCGGACAGAAGAAAAAGCGGGGGATATCCCCGCTTTTGTTTTGGAGTCTGAAACAGTAAGCAGAAGTACAAAGGCAGAAGTACAATGGCACAGAACATCAACTGGTATCCCGGTCACATGAAGAAGACCCGGGAGCTCATCCAGAGCAACTTAAAAATGGTCGACGCCGTCATCGAGGTCATCGATGCGCGGATCCCCGTCTCCAGCAGGAATCCAATCATCGACGAACTGGTCAGCGCCAAACCGCGGATCATCGCCCTCAACAAGAGCGACCTGGCAGACGCGAAGGCAAACAGCTTGTGGAAGGAGCGGCTGCCCGGCGCGGTGATTTTGAATGCCATGACCGGCGAAGGAACGAAGCAGATCTTCACCATCCTCGAAAAAGTGGCTGCGGAACGGACCGGCAGAAGCGCCCTGAAGCCGTGCCGCCTGATGATCGTCGGCGTTCCCAACTGTGGCAAGTCATCCCTGATCAACCGGATGACCGGACGCAAAAGCACCAAGACCGGGGACAGGCCCGGAGTCACGAAGGGCAAGCAGTGGCTGACCCTGGAAAACGACATGCAGCTTCTGGATACGCCCGGGATCCTCTGGCCGAAATTCGAGGACCCGAACGTCGGCATGAACCTGGCGTTCTGCGGATCCATCAAAGACGAGATCCTGGACGTGCCGACATTGGCCATGGAACTGATCAAAGTGCTGACCGTACGCTATCCGGAGCTTTTGCGTGAGCGGTATAAGCTCGAGGAACTGCTCGGGGAGGGCGACGAATCGCCGGAGACAGGGTATCCTATCGAAACAGAGACGGATGCCGCCCTGGCGAACATGCACCAGATGGCCATGAAGCGCGGATGCATCCTGCCGGGCAAACGGATCGATTACGAACGGATCGGAAAGCTTTTGCTCGATGAATTCCGGGCGGCGAAGATCGGCCGCATCACACTCGAGTGGCCGGAGAAAGGCGTGGAATAAAATGACGAAACAGGAACGGATCGAGAAACAAAAGCAGCGTCTCACGGAGATGAAGGAACCGGAATCGTCTCTGCACGCGGAAGGATACAGGTTTGTTGCCGGCGTGGATGAGGTCGGCAGAGGACCGTTGGCAGGACCCGTCGTCACAGCGGCGGTGGTTTTGCCGGAGGACTTCGATGTGCTGGGAGTCGACGACTCGAAGAAACTCAGCGAGAAGCGGCGCGAGGAACTGTACGACCAGATCCTGGACCGCTGCCTGGCGTATGGAATCGGGATGGCGGACCATGAGGTCATCGATGAGATCAACATCCTGCAGGCGACGAAGAAAGCAATGAAGGAAGCCATCACGGCCTGCGATCTGCAGCTGCGAGTGAAGGAAGGCGGCGCAGCAGATGCGCACATCGATTTCGTTCTGATCGACGCAGTGACCCTGGAAGGACTGGACAAGCCCCAGCACGCGGTCGTCAAAGGGGACGCGAAAGTGCTGGCCATCGCGGCGGCGTCCATCGTGGCCAAGGTCACACGAGACAGGATGATGATAGAATATGCGAAGGAGTACCCATGGTACGCCTTTGAAAAAAACAAGGGCTACGGGACTGCGGCTCACTATGATGGGATCCGCGCCCATGGGACCTGCCCGATCCACAGAATGACGTTCCTGAAAAACATGAAATAAAAACATGATAGATATAAGAAGATAGAGGAGTTAGAAGACATGGCAGAGTTGTTAAAAGGCGGACCGGTCGCGAAGGCGATCACAGAAAGAAACAAACAGGCAGTCAGCGAGCTGCAGAGCAAAGGCATCACGCCCACGCTGGCCATCGTAAGGCTCGGCGAGAAACCGGGCGACCTTGCCTATGAGAGAGGCGCCCTGAAGCGGGCCGAGAAGACAGGCGTACAGGTGAAACAGTTTGTGTTCCCGGAAGAGATGACAGAGGAAGCGCTGCTCGATGAGATCGGGAAGATCAATCAGGATGACAGCATCCACGGCGTTCTGATGTTCCGGCCGCTGCCGAAGCACATCGATGAGAAGAAGGTCTGTGAAGCACTCGCGCCGGAAAAGGATATGGACGGAATCACTTCCGGATCCATGGCAGGCGTGTTCATGGATTCGCCGATCGGATATCCGCCCTGCACGGCAGAAGCAGTCATGGAGATGCTGGATCACTACGGGATCGTGCTCAAGGGCAGGAAGGCGACGATCTTCGGACGCAGCCTGGTCATAGGCAAACCGGTCGCTATGATGCTCATGGCAAGGCATGCGACGATCACAGTCTGCCATAGCAGAACGAAATCCGATGATTTCGTAGAAGCCGGCAGAGACGCGGACATTGTCATCACAGCGCTGGGCCGCGCGAAGATGATCGGCGCAGATAAGCTCGGTGAGGAACAGATCATCATTGATGTAGGCATCAACGTGGACGAAGAGGGGAACCTCTGCGGCGATGTTGATTTCGCTGAAGCAGAGCCGAAGGCGGCAGCGATCACACCGGTGCCGGGCGGCGTCGGAAACGTCACGACAGCTGTGCTCATGAAACACGTCATCCGCGCAGCCAGCCTTTAATTTCATTAAGAACACACATTTTCAACACAGAACCGTTCCCGCTTTGGTGTAGAATATACTCGAGGCAGAGCGTCATGAAAAAAACCATATTGGAAAAGACAAAGGAACAGACATCCAAGCGACTGACAGCATTCATTGTGGCAGTCGTTTTTGTCATGGGAACTGTCTTTGTCCCGACCGGAACGCTCGCCGCCGAAACAGAAGAGGCCGAAGCGGCTGCAAACATGCAGCTGGAGGAGCTTGTCGTCGCGCACGATGAAAACGGCAGCGCGGCGTTAGAAGATCTGGATGAAGGTAAGTACGACGGATTCATATACAAACTTCGGGAAGACGTCACAAAAAAAGAAGTCAAAGAGATGGAAGCGGCCATCGATGAACTCGGTGAGGATCCTGCCGCCGGCGCGGTCGCTCCGGTCATAGACAAGGAACTCTATACAGCCGACTCGATCGAAACGATCGAAGAGGTTGCAGATGCAGACATGATCGAGTATATCGAGCCGGACTACACCATCAGCCTGATGGGGACAAACGATCTGTATTATGATGAATTCGGATGGTTCCTGGAGATGATCAAGGTGCCGTATGTCTGGGAGAAAGGCGAATTCGGTGAGGGTATAACTGTCGCCGTGATCGATTCCGGTGTGATGATGAACCATCCGGATTTCGAAAACACCAAGTTTGCGGATCCATACAACGCAATGAATGATTCGGCAGACGTTACGGATTCCGTTGGACACGGAACCGGCGTGGCAGGCATTATCGCAGCCTCTTACAATAACAAAAGAGGTCTTACCGGCGTCATGCCGCAGGTCACGGTCATGCCGGTCAAGGCGGTCAACGGATTTACGTCGGGCACGTACTCCAAAGTTATAAAGGGGATCGATTACGCAGCAGACCACGGTGCGGATGTGATCAATATAAGTCTTGGCGACACCACTGATAGCGAAGCGCTGCATGAAGCGTGCGATCAAGCGGCGGCCAAGGGCGTCATTCTGGTCGCGGCAGCGGGCAACGACGGAGAAAACAGTATTTATTACCCGGCTTCTTACAACAGTGTTGTGAGCGTCGGCTCGATCGAACGGGACGGCGAGCATTCCGACTTTTCTACATATAATGAATACATCGATGCTGTGGCGCCGGGCAGGGGCATCCTATTTCCGTCAAAGCTCGGTACGAATGTGGGCTATTTCACATCGTACGGTACATCAAATACCGCTCCGCAGGTCGCGGCTATGGCGGCCATGGTCAAAAAAACAGATCGTTCAGTAGATATTACCGGCTTCAGGGACATCTTGAAGCACAGCTGCATCGATAAAGGAAAAACGGGACGCGATGACTACTTCGGCTACGGTCTGATCGATCTGGACCGTGCCTACCGTTACATGACCGAAACCTTCAGCATGTATACGGCAAGTCTGTCCAGCACACTGTACGCGTATGATGAAAAAGCGAAAAAACCGTCGGTCACGCTGAAAAAAGGAAACAGGACCATGCCGGCGTATGACTACAAAGTCATCTACCCGTCAGGCCGCAGAGAGATTGGCACATACAAGGTCACGATCAAGGGTCAGGGAATTTACAGCGGAACAAAGACAAAGAAGTTCATCATCCGCCCGCCGCTTGTCAAGAAACTCAAAGAGCTGACCCCGGACAAGACCAGGATGAAGGTCAAATGGTATGCCATGACCGACGAACAGGAGGACAGATACACAGGGAGGATCACCGGGTTCCAGGTGCGCATTTCGACGAGTCCGAAGTTCACAAACGCCCGGTACATCCGGATCAAAGGAATCTCCAGAACAAGCATGACGGTCAAAAACCTCAAGCGCAAGACGACCTATTATGTGCAGTACAGGGCGTATAAACATCTCGGAACAAAGAACTACATCTCCGTGTGGAGCAACACGTTAAAAGCAAAAACCAAATAAGCAAAATCATAATAAAACAGACAAACAGGAAGGCGTCACATGAATATATGCGATGCCTTTTTTATTGTAATGTGGTAAAATAAATGAAGGGGTAGAGAGGAGGTTTTGTGATGCATAATTCCAAACGGATCACAGCGGTAGTATTGTCTTTCCTGCTTGCGTTTTGCAGCGGCGGGTTTGCTTTTGCTGACGATGTACAGGAACCGGATCCTGCACTGCCGGAGGCGGCGGAAACGACGGAACAGGCAGAAGCAGTAGAGGAATCAGAACAAGCCGAGTCGGAAGAAGAGCCGGAAGTGATAGAGGAAGAACCGGAAGCGGTAGAAGAGGAAGTTCCTGAAGCGGCAGGGCCGGAAGAACTGCCGGAGGAGACAGATAGTAACGCGACCGATGAAGCGGCAGAAGAGCCGGCAGGCGGCATCGAAATCATCCAGGCGTCATCACCCGTCGAAGCCAGCCAGGCAGTTCCGGCCGCAGACAACGATGCGTTCTATTCAGTCGACTTAAACAACGGGAAAGTTACAGACCAGAGTGACAATAACGTCGCGAATGGTTTTGCGGAAATATACGGTGAGAAATACTCCGAAACAGGATTGAAGGGGATGTCGGATTCCCAGAGGGAAGAACACATCACTGATATGACAACAGAAACGGAGCTGTATTCCATTGCAGGGACCGACGGCGATACGGCTGAGGTCGTTTCCACTTTTTCAACATGCCGCCTCATCGTCGATGCGCAGGCAGCAGGCAGCGAGATCGAAACATTCGGCGCTGCGGCGGGAACTGAATATGAAGGGCTCATCGTGCTCAGTTATGAAAACGAAGAGGCAACTGCAAAAGCATATCAGAGCCTCTGCGAACGCTACGGCAAGGCAAACGTGCTGATCGATCTGCCCGGCAAACTGTGCTCCACAGGCAAGGCAACATCCTACTGGAATACGAAGGTAATGGGATTCAGAAATGTCGCGCCTGATATCAAGAAGTACGGTGACAATGTTACGGTCGCAGTTCTGGACAGCGGGATCAACCGCTATCACGCCCTGATCAAGGACGGCAGGAAAATCTATAAGGGATATGATTTTGTGAATCGCGACAGCAATCCGGCAGATGACAATGGCCACGGGACTGCTGTCACAAGCATCATTACCCAGAGCACAGAGTCGAATATCAAGATCCTCCCGGTCAAGATCGGAGACAGTTCAGGGAGAATCAATCTCCTGAATGTGCTCCTCGGAGTGGATTATGCCCGTACGCATGGTGCAGATATTGTGAATATGAGTATTGGGGTGTATTTGCTGCCTTTGGCCAGATATGATGAAGACGTCGCAAAGAAATTTATTGCAAAAGCAGATACCTTCTTCAAGAAATTCAAAGGCCCGATCATCGCCGCTGCCGGAAATGACAGCCGTAACATTGACAATCTTTTGATCTGGCCGGCTGTATCAAAGTATACGATTGCCGTCAGCGCCCTTACAGAGGGCACCGGAAGCAATCCGGTCTTTGACTCCAGCTATTCCAACTACGGAGCCGGCATTGATTTCTCAGCGCCCGGCACCAAGATCAATATTGCGGATTATAAATCGACAACAGGATCCGTCACGTACGAAAGCGATGGGACATCCTATGCGGCGCCGCACGTAACTGCAGCGGCAGCATTGCTTATGGCGAATAAGAGTTCCATCTCCACCAAAGTCCAGGTGAAGACAGCCCTTGGCTTGATCAGCAAGGATCTGGGTCCGGCCGGCAAAGACGTGCAATACGGCAGGGGCTGTCCGATGTTCACGGGTTCGAATCTCGCCATCAGCAAAAACGTCAGGAACATCAAAAAGGCAACCGTCAAGATCGCGAATAAGACGTACACCGGCAAAGCCTTGATGCCGGGGCCTGTCGTCAAATACGGCAGAGCGACGCTGGTGAAGAACAAAAACTACACACTCAAATACTACAACAATAAAAATGTCGGCAAGGCCAAAATCGTCATCGCCGGAAAAGGCTTGCGGCACACAGGCAAGAAAACAGTGTACTTCAAAATCAATCCGAAAGGGACGAAACTCACGAAGTACAAGCCTGCAAAGAAGGCCATGACTGTCTACTGGAAAAAGCAGTCGAAGAAGATGTCCAAGTCGCGGATCACCGGATATCAGATCCAGATTGCTACAAACGCGAAATTCACAAAGAATAAAAAGACAAAAAAGGTCAAAGGCTATAAGAAGACAAAGGTAAAATTCAAGAAGCTCAAGAGAAATAAGAGGTACTACGCACGTATCAGAACGTACAAGAAGACAAAGACGGGCACCTATTACTCGCCGTGGAGTGTTATAGTATACGGATACAGTCATTGATCAGGAAGAAGGCACATGATAGAGAAGCGACGGTTAAAGAATATTACAGCATGTACTGCGGTGCTTTTGCTTGTTGTCCAGATCCTGGCAGCGTCTGTCTGCTGGGCAGATGACCTCAGGCACACTTCAGTGCGGGGGGAGACATTTTATATTGCGGCTCCCGCATCCTGGCAGATCGAAGAGTTCGGAAGCATCGACGAAGATGTGGAAACGGTCGAAAACGATGAACGGGCTTACAAGATGCTTGAACTGCAGGATCAGGACGGCGTGAAGCAGGGCGAACTGTGGCTTTGCGCAGATCTGTATGATAATTCATTTTGGTACTGCAATACAGAAGAAAAAACAGAAGAGTATCTGGAAGACGCAGGGGACGACGCCATTGAATACGTTATGGAGACTGTTTTCCCGGATGCGGATAGCTGGAGCAGGAGCGATACGAAGTATCTGAAGGAAGAGGATGATTTCACCTACGTCATTCGCCAGAATGCGAAAGTGGACGGGGTGAAGTATTTCATCTATCTGGCCTGCGACTTCACGCAGAACGGAGGGGTCCATGAGGTACTGCTCTTTAAAGAACCGTCCGATCAGAAGGTGTGTGATCAGATCGCGGAGTCCCTTCAGGGGTACGGCTATGCGGTCGAGCTGATCGATAACAGGATCGACGGCGGCAGCGGCGGCGATGATGGCGGCGGCGACAGCGGAACTCCCGAATATTATTTCGACAATGACAGAGAAACCGGCCCGGTGATCCGGAACATTATCTGCGCGATCTTCACGATTGCTGTCTTCTGGTTCATCTACAAGTTCCTGAGAAACGGGGTGCAGGCCGGCAGACAGGTGAAAAGAACGAAGCAGTCTTTCGAGAATGCCGTAATGGGAGACATCTCAAATCGCCGGGCTGAGAAACGACTTGCCCCCAAAGCAATCGACAAATGGACGCTCAAAGAATTCCGCAAAGGCAAGTGCGACCATGAAGATATGCACATAGAGAAGGGCACGAAGTATACCGGTTATCAGGAGAGTCTCAGGACACTTCACAAGTCAGGTCTTCTGACGACGAAGGAAATGCATGAGCTCCTCGAAAAACATAAAAACGATCTGTAAAAGGAGGCGGGAAATGGCAGAAGCATTATTAGGGAATCTCACAATTATTTGGGTGGCGGCGATCATCGTTTTCATCGTGATCGAGATCTTCACCCAGGGTCTGACATCCATCTGGTTCGCGGGCGGCGCTCTGGGCGGCTGCATCACGGCCATGGCAGGTGCCGGTCCACTGGCACAGGTGATCGTGTTCATCATTGTGTCGATCATTCTGATCATCGCGACACGGCCCTTCAAGAAAAAGATGCTGGACAAGAAGATCCAGAAGACAAACGTCGAAACGGTGATCGGCCAGATCGCGTTTGTAGAGGAAGCAATCAAACCGGGACAGTCCGGCAGAGTGCGGCTGGACGGCAAGATCTGGACAGCAAAAGCAGCGGGCGAAGAGGAGATCCCCGCAGGACAGCAGGTAACCGTTACAGACATACAGGGTGTAACGCTGACTGTGGTGAAGCGTTAAGAAAAAGGATTAGACGATTAGAAGAAAGGAGACGGAAGAATGTTTTCAAGCATCATTGTAATTATTATCATCATCATTGTGATTTTGCTGATCGTTACGAATATCAGGATCGTACCGCAGGCAAATGCGTTTGTCATAGAACGTCTGGGGACGTATATGCAGACCTGGCAGACAGGACTGCACTTCAAGATCCCGCTCATCGATAAGGTGGCCAGGAAGGTATCCCTCAAGGAGCACGTCATTGACTTCCCGCCGCAGCCTGTGATCACAAAGGATAATGTAACCATCGAGATCGACACGGTCGTATACTTCCAGGTGACAGACCCGAAGCTCTTCACCTACGGCGTTGAGAATCCGATGGCAGCCATTGAGAATCTGAGCGCGACGACCCTCCGTAACATCATCGGTGAACTGGAACTGGACGAGACCCTGACAAGCCGTGAGCTGATCAACTCGAAGATCACTCTGGTGCTGGACGAGGCGACGGACGCATGGGGCATCAAGATCAACCGTGTCGAAGTCAAGAACATCAACCCGCCGCGGGACATCCAGGCAGCCATGGAAAAGCAGATGAGGGCGGAGAGAGAAAAGAGAGAAGCCATCCTCCAGGCGGAAGGTGAGAAGAGATCGGCGATCCTGATAGCGGAAGGTAATAAGGAAGCGCTGATCCTGAACGCGGAGGCCGATAAGGAAGCCGCGATCCGCAGGGCGGAAGGTGAAGCGCAGGCGATCCTCAAGGTACAGGAGGCGACGGCGCGGGGAATCCACATGATTGCGCAGGCAGGCGCGACCAAGGAAGTCCTGACCATCAAGGGTCTGGAAGCCTTTGAAAAAGCTGCGAACGGTCAGAGCACCAAAATCATCATCCCGTCAGAGATCCAGAGCCTGGCAGGGCTGGCAAGCTCCCTGACGGAGATTTCCAAAGAAGACAGCAAGCCGAGCGAGCCGGCCGAGTAAACTAGCAGGGCGACTTTACCAAAAACTTACTGTAAGTTTACATTGACTTGACTATTGCCGAGAGGCTACTATTATAGTGGGTGGGAAGTGACTCACCCACTATTGGCATTTTTGACTATGGCGAGGAGATAAGATGTTAGCAGTAAGTATCATTGCCTTTTTCGGCGGAATCGCGTTGTTCCTGTTCGGTATCACTCTCATGGGAGACGGACTCAATAAAGTTGCCGGCGACAAGCTGGAACTGTTTCTGTTCAACCTGACAAGCAACGCTTTTAAGGGCATGCTTTTGGGCGTTGGCGTTACTGCAGTAGTGCAGTCTTCAACGGCAACTTCCATCATGACCATCGGCTTCGTCAATTCCGGGATGATGAAGTTCAGACAGGCTGTCAGTATTATTCTCGGATCAATATTAGGCACGAGTATCACAGGGTGGATCGTCTGCCTCTCTGCTATTCAGGGAGCAAGCGGATGGGTCACCCTTTTATCGACAGCGACGATCACAGGAATCGTTGCGGTCATCGGTATCTATCTGCGCAAATTCACCCATTCCCAGACAAAGAACCAGGTCGGTGAGATCCTGATGGGATTCGCGATCCTCATGTATGGCATGACAGCGATCACCAACGCGGTCAAACCGTTCTGCGAAACTGATTCGTTCCTGAACTTCCTGTCCGCGATGGCCAATCCACTGCTCGGTATTCTGATCGGCATGGCCTTCACGGCGCTGATCCAGAGTTCAGCAGCTGCAGTTGGTATTCTGCAGGCGCTGGCGATGACAGGCGTGCTGCAGTTCCAGGAAGCGTTTCCGATGCTGCTGGGCATTGCGGTAGGCGGTGCGGTACCGGTACTCATCAGTGCGCTGGGCGCAAACATCAACGGCGTCAGGACTGCGCTGGTCCACCTTCTGATCGATATCTTCGGCGCCCTCATCTGCGGTGTTGTTTTCTATATCCTCAATGCGATATTCAGTTTCCCGATCATGTCACTGACTATGACAGCAGTGACAATGGCGCTGATGAATACATTGTTCCGGTTTGTCGTCGTTGTGGTCCTTTTCCCTTGTGTCGGATTGCTTGAAAAGATGGCATGCGCCATCGTCAAGGATAAGCCGGAGGTGGAAGAGGCAAAAGAAAAGGAACTGCTGCCGGAACCGGTTGCCCGTCTGGAACAGAGATTTATCCAGCATCCGACGCTGGCCCTGGAGCAGAGCCATCAGGCCATCGACGCCATGGCGGATCTCACGCGGCAGAGTCTGCAGGATGCCTTTGATCTCCTGCACAATTATACAGACGAAGGATTCCAGAAAGTCCGCAAGGCGGAGAAAGAAGTCGATATTTACGAAGACAAACTGGGTGCCTACATCGTACAGATTTCAGCCCGCGAGCTGACAAAGAAACAGAACGAGCAGGTCTACGAATTCCTCCACTCCATTACAGACTTCGAGCGTATTTCCGACCACGCCAGAAATATCGCCGAATGCGCGCAGGAAATCCATGAGAAGGATATCATTTTCTCTGATGAAGCGAATCATGAATTGTCTGTCCTGCGGGAAGCCATCACAGAGGTCGTCTCCCTGGCAACCAGCGCCTTTATCAACAGCGATCTGGAACTGACAACGAGAGTTGAGCCTCTGGAAGAGCTGATCGATAACCTGTGCGATGAGATGAAGAACCATCACGTTGACAGACTCCAGAGAGGGGAATGCGCGCTGGAGAAAGGTTTTGTGTTTAATGATCTGATCACCAATTACGAGCGTATTTCCGACCACTGTTCCAACATCGCTGTCGGTATGATAGAATTAGGCAGTGAGAACTTCGATACGCATAAATACCTGTCCAGCCTTAAGAAGATGAAGGATGTGACATTCACCAAATACTTTGATGAGTATCGGGAGAGGTTCTCGATTTGATGGGAGCAGCACATGAACAGATGGTTAGATATCAATACAGATGATCCGAGGAATGCCAAGGTTTTGATACTTGGCATTCCTTTTGATGGGGGAACAAGCCAGGAAGCAGGCGCGGCCGAAGGACCGGCGAAGCTCCGCGAGTTCGGCGCCGTCTATATGCCCTGCGCAACCGACGACTGGCATCTTCTGGATACTCAGCCGGTCGTCTATGATTTCGGCGACGTGGACATGAGCGGCACATGGGAGGAGAGTTTCGCCCGGATCGAACAGGAAGCGCTCGCGGTGATGCGCTACGGCAAGTTCAATCTCTTCCTCGGCGGCGACCATTCCGTCACGATTCCCCTCCACAAGGCTTTCGCAAAGGCAAGAGAAGGGGAGAAGATCGGCGTCATTCACTTCGACGCGCACTTCGACCTGTGCGACTGCTACGACGGTCACATCTGGTCCCACGCAAACACAGAAAAGCGAGCCCTCGATGACATCATCGATCCCGAAGATTTACTGTTCCTCGGCATCCGCGCAGCGGAACCCGAGGAGGTCGGCATCATCCGGCGAGAGCCGGCCATCACGGTCCTCTCCGCCAGCGATGTAGATGAAATGGGCTGGAAGGAATGCGCCGCAGTCATTGCAGATAAATTCCAGGGCTACGACCACATCTATTTCACCCTTGATATCGATGTGCTCGATCCTGCTTTTGCCCCGGGAACCGGAACACCGGTATCCGGCGGAATCACTTCGCGGGAGCTCATCAATCTCGTCCGGTTCATCCTGAAGAATCTCCCCGTCCGCGACATGGATATCGTGGAAGTCGCGCCGCCCCTGGATGTGAACGACATCACCAGCTGGGCCGCCATGCGCATCATCGAAGAAGTTTTTTCCTACGCCGATCGGAACCTGTAAAAAAGGGATTGACTAATCTGGACTAAAATAGTATAATTTAGAAAACAAAGATCAGAAGACGGAAAAAAGTTCCGTATGAAGATAGTTGTTGTGGTATAATCAGAGGCAGTTAGAAAACAAATTCAATTAGGAGGATAATGAAATGAAGTGGACATGCACAGTATGCGGATACACCCATGAAGGCGACACCCCACCGGCTAAGTGCCCTCAGTGCGGAGTTCCTGCAGAGAAATTCAACAAGGTAGAAGAAGGTGAAAGAGAATGGGCTGCTGAGCACGTCGTAGGCGTAGCGAAAGGCGTTGACGAAGAGATCATCCAGGGCCTGAGAGACAACTTCAACGGCGAATGCTCCGAGGTTGGTATGTACCTGGCAATGGCAAGAGTCGCTCACAGAGAAGGCTATCCTGAGATCGGCCTGTACTGGGAGAAGGCAGCTTATGAAGAAGCTGAGCACGCTGCGAAGTTCGCAGAGCTCCTCGGCGAAGTCGTAACAGACTCCACAAAGAAGAACCTCGAAATGAGAGTTGACGCTGAGTGCGGCGCAACAGCCGGCAAGACAGCTCTGGCTAAGAAGGCGAAGGAACTGGGCCTGGATGCGATCCACGACACAGTACACGAAATGGCGAGAGACGAAGCAAGACACGGCAAGGCATTCGAAGGTCTTCTGAAGAGATACTTTGGCTAAACCGCAAAGCCTTTCATACTAAGACACTTGAGAGATGTGAGCGATTACATCTCTCTTTTTTGTCCGCAATTTCCGATTCATAATAGTATTGTGACGTCTCCCCCACCTACGCCTTGCGGCTTAGAGGAGGGGGCTTCTCGTTCAAGACAGGCATCCCTGTCAGTATCAGCGAGCTATCCCCGTGCGCCCCACGGTT
>CADADV010000022.1 GCA_902786815.1 uncultured Eubacteriales bacterium | reverse complement strand
GGGTTTCAGGCATCGGGTGTTGGTTGCGGAAGGCCGAGAGGCGGCTTTCGACCAACAGAGAAACGAAGAATCAAGGGTTTCAGGCATCGGGTGTTGGTTACGGAAGGCCGAGAGGCGACTTTCAACCAACAGAGAAACGAAGGAATAAGGGTTCCAGGCGTTGGGTGTTGGTTGAAACTCTTTTCGTTTGCACATCGATCCATCTTCATCTTCACCGCGCCACCGTGAAGTAGTATAATATCACCAGAAAACAGAGTGAAAAAACAGAATAGGGCCGGCACCGGCTGGGTCGGCCTCAGGAGAAACGAAATGGCGAACAAAAACGGCATGGGCGATCGAATTGGATACGATGAGCGAAAAGAGCACAACAAGGAGCGGGCGCGCAGGATGGTTCTGGTTCTTGGTGTTGCCTGCGTGATCCTCATTTTGGCCATGATCGTTGAGGTGTATCTGTAACCGAGGGATATCAGTAGGCGTGAGAATACAGCAAAAGCAAGACAGCCATAACGGAATGATACCGGAGAGGATGATACTATGGAAAAGACAAAGACAGGACAGGCCTGGGTGTTTCATGAGGACGTACTGGCGGAAAAGATGCCGACGTGGGAAGCCAGGCGCATCGTCGCCCACGGACAGGATATGATGATGGTTGAGAATACGTTTTCCACGGGAGATACGGCGCCGGAGCATGAGCACTACCACACGCAGATCACTTATGTGATCCGCGGCGCGCTGCAGTTCACGCTGGAAGGGGAGACGAAGGTGCTTAGGGACGGCGATTCGGTGTTCATCGCGCCTCATCAGGTTCACAGCGCGGTCGCTTTGGAAGACTCGCTGCTGATCGATATGTTCGCGCCCATGCGGGAGGATTTTCTGTAGGGCAGCGAGCCGAGGGAAACGGCCCGGAGGAAAGAGAAAAATGACGCGGCAGACATCATCCACAACTGCACAGACAACTACAATCCGCAAGGCAACACCGGAAGACATTCCGGCCATCGCGGCATTATACGACGAGATCCATGACAGGGAAGCAGCTGGTGAAACCACCACCGGCTGGCTTCGTGATGTGTATCCGGTCCGGAAGACGGCAGAGGACGCCGTCGCCCGCGGCGACATGTTCGTGCAGGAAATCGGCGGCCGGATCGTCGGCACGGGGATCATCAACCAGATCCAGGTGGACGTTTACGCTGACGGCGACTGGCAGTATCCGGCGGAAGACAATGAGGTCATGGTCCTGCACACCTTGATCATCTCAAGGAAAACAGAGGAGAAGGGCCTCGGCAAGCAGTTCCTCGACTACTATGAAGCTTTTGCATTAGAGAACGGATGCCGGTATTTGAGGCTGGACACCAACGCCAGGAACAAAGCCGCGAGGGCGTTTTACAAGAAGCACGGCTACACGGAGATTTGCATCGTGCCGACTGTGTTCAACGGGATCCCCGGGGTCGACCTGGTCCTGATCGAGAAGAAGCTTGTGTGAGGCAGCGCTGATGAAGAAGTTGTTTGAGAAAATTCCATACTTGGAGGGTGAGGGAATCACGCTGAAGGCAGTGACCCTGGCGGACAAAGACGGCATGCAGGCGCTGGTAGACAGCCCGGCCGTGCAGCGGTATCTGCCGACGTTCCTGTTCGAGCAGCAGTATGACGACATGGAGTATGTAATCAATCATCTCTACGACGAATGCCTGGAGGATTCGCTGATCCTGGGAATCTACCGGGACGGGGCATTCTGCGGGCTGGCGGAGATGTACGGCTACCGGGAGGAGATCCATAAGATCAGCGTAGGCGCCCGGCTTTTGGAAGAATACTGGGGGCAAGGCATCGTCGCAAAAGCGCTCCGGCTAATGACGGATTACCTTTATAAGGAGAAGGGCATTGAAATCATCACTGCCAGTACGATGATCGTGAACAAGCCCGCTGCAAAAGCCGCCGCCGCTGCCGGTTTTGACCTGGTGGTCCACAACGCGGACGAAGACTGGGGGTATCCGGAACCGACCCCGACGGACAAGTGGATCCGGTAAATAGTAAGTGAATCCGGTAAACAGGATATGAAATACAAAATCATCAACAACCTGAAACTGTATCTGTTCGTGATCGCTCTTGGCGCGGCGGTCGGTGTGATCCTGTGGGTGTTCCTGAAGGCAATCCAGCTGTGCACGAGGCTATTGTGGGAGATGCTCCCGCAGGCCCTCGGCGGTGGTGCAGTCGCTAGCGGCGGCAGCGCTTTAGGCGCGTTCGGCGGAAATCCTGCTGCCGGCGTTGTCATGGTCGCGATCTGCGCGGCCGGCGGGCTGATCATGGGGCTGGTGCGCCGGAAGTACGGGGACTACCCGGAGGAGCTGCCGGTGGTCCTGGGCAAAATCAAGAGGAACAGGCATTACGATTATCATCCGATGCCGGTCATGCTCGTGTGCGCGTTCCTGCCGCTGGTGTTTGGCGCCAGCGTGGGACCGGAGGCAGGACTGACAGGGATCATCGCCGGGCTATGCTACTGGATCGGCGATAATGTGAAATATGCAAAAAGCCACGCGGCTGAGTATTCGGATATCGGCGCGGCAGTCATGCTGGGAACACTGTTCCACGCGCCCTTGTTTGGGATCTTCGCAGTAGAGGAAAGCGAAAACGGAGAGACTCCCAACATCCCGAAGATCAGCAAGATTCTGCTATACGGGCTTTCAGCGGCAACGGCGCTGCTGGTCATGAAAGGACTGGGCGCTGTATTCGGCGCAGCGGGTGAAGGCTTTCCGGGATATGAGGCGGACGGCGCCGGGGCGGCGGACTATGCGATGCTCCTGCCGTATGTCGCCGTCGGGCTGATCCTGTTCCTGGCGTACTTGTATTCGAAAAAACTGATGATGATCATCGCAGGGAAGATCCCCGCAGTGGTCAAAGAAACAATTTGCGGGCTTTGCATTGGAGGCGTTGCCCTTGTGCTGCCGGCGGTGCTGTTCTCCGGAGAGGAGCAGATGGGGATGCTGCCCGATGCGTTCACGGCGTACGCGCCGGCTGCGCTGATCGGGGTGGGTCTGGTCAAGATCCTGATGACCACCTTCTGCATTGAGTTCGGGATGAAGGGAGGACATTTCTTCCCGCTCATCTACGCGTGCAGCTGCATGGGGTTCGGACTCGCGCTGCTGGTGTTCGGCGGTGCGGCGGGGGTCCATGCGGTGTTCGCGGCGGCGGTGGTGACGGCGGCGACGCTGGGCGCACAGCTGAAGAAGCCTTTCGCGGTGACGATGCTGCTGATGATCAGTTTCCCATTCCGGCTGGCGCTCTGGATCTTCCTGGCTGCCGCCATCGGGGGAAAGGTCGGCGCGCTGCTCGGAGGGAAACCGCACAATAGGCACAATGAAACGCAAGCAAAGCAATAAAACGCGATAGAGCACAATAAAACCGTTTGAACTTATTTCTACATAAATCAACAAAACAGGAGGAACATTATGGACACTGGTACTATCAGCGTATGGGCTGCGAAGCTCGTCGACATTTGCTCCGCAGTGGGCGTCAAACTCATTCTGGCACTGCTGATCTTCATCATCGGCCGCATCGTTATCGGCAAGATCCTGAAGGTCTTCGGCAAAATCAAGGCGTTCGAGAAGATCGATGCTGCGGTCAGATCATTCCTGATGAACTTCATCAAGATCGCGCTCTATGTGATCCTGGTCATCTCGATCATCAGTGTACTGGGTGTGCCGATGGCATCCGTCATCACCGTGCTGGCTACATGCGGACTGGCGCTGGGCATGGCGCTTCAGGGCGCGTTGGGCAATCTGGCAGGCGGCATCATGCTGCTGGTCTTCCGTCCGTTCAACATCGGTGATCTGATCATGAGCGCAGACGCGCAGGGCATCGTCAAGGAGATGAACCTGTTCTACACGGTCATCACAACACTGGACAACCAGACCATCACCATCCCGAACGGCAACCTGATGGCGGGCAACATCACCAACATGACGAAGGAAGATCTGCGTCGTGTGGATCTGACCTTCAACGTCAGCGGTGCGGACATCGCAGGCGCGCGCAAAGTCATGGTCGAGCAAATGAAGGCGAACGATAAAGTTCTGGATACGCCGGAACCGCCGATGGCAGAGCCTCTCGAAGGAATCCCTGGCGGCATGTCCTTCACGGCGAGAGCATGGACCAAGACAGAGGATTACTGGGATGTGTACTTCGGTCTGATGGAAGCAATCCCGACTGCATTGGGAGAAGCAGGCGTTGGCGGACCGCTGCCGGCTTACAACATTATCAACGAGAACAAATAAGCTCCTGATGCAAAAGCAGGAGCGGGGGCTGCACAATGTCTGAAGCAGGAACAACTCTACAAAAGCGGCATGGCGCGAAAGATGTCGTCGTTTCTAACGTCGGCGTCCTTTCGGTCGTCGCCATGTTCTACGCTATCTGCTGCGCGGGTGCCTTCGGTATCGAGGAGATGATCCCCGAGTGCGGACCTGGGCTGACCATTGTCATGCTGCTGGTCCTGCCGGTGGTGTGGGCTTTGCCTTATGCGCTGATCTGTGCGGAGATGGGCTCCGCCAGGCCGGTGGAAGGCGGCAATCTCATGTGGGTCAAGGAGGCACTGGGCGAGTTTTGGTTTGCCATCATGGTTTTCTGCAACGTGCTGTGGTCGCTGGTCTGCAATACGGTCTACGTGGTGCTGGCCATCGGGTATCTGGGCAAGATCGTGCCCCTGACGGATTTCCAGAGCATGGCCCTGAAGGTGATCATGATCCTGATTTTCTTCATCATCAACATCCTGGGTGTCCGGGATGTCAGCATTGTGAGCACCGTGCTTTCCATCATCATCGTGGTTGCTTTTGCAGTAGTGACGGTCGTAGGATTTATGAACTGGAACCAGAGCCCGGTCACGCCGTTCTTTTCGGACGAGTATGACACGGCTTTCGGGCACATCGGCGCGGGGCTGGCCATAGGGATCTGGATGTATTCCGGATTTGATGAACTGTCGATCATAGCAGGGGAAGTCAAGAACGCCCAAAAGATCATCCCGAAGGCGATGATGATCGTGGTGCCTCTGATTGCGATGACCTACATCCTGCCGACCATGGCGGGACTGTGTTCTGTTGGCGAGTGGGCTGACTGGACGACAGAACCGGATGGGGTAGGGTACTCCGCAGTCCTGACACAGTTCGCGGGACCTGTCGCGGGTGTGCTGTTTATGATCGTGGCGATCATCGGGCAGGCGTCGATCTTCAATGTCTGCATCACCACGGGCTCCCGGTGCATGCTCATGCTGGCAGACGAACACTTCGGACCGAAGTTCGTCGCCAACCTGACGAAGAAGCGGGGCGTACCTTATGTGGGGCTGATCGTGGTGGCGGTCGCTACCATGCTGCTGGTCCCATTTGATTTCACATTCCTGGTCGTGGTGGATGTGTTCTTTATGATCATGGTCACGTCCCTGACCGTCATCGCCTGCATGATCCTGAAGAGGAGGCTTCCGAAGGAAGAGTTCCACTTCACAATCCCTGGCGGAACAGCGATCCACACCTTGTTCGGCGTGGCCATCCTGGCGATCTGCGTCCTGTCGACGCTGGTCAACGGAACCGATTATTTCATGGGCGGCATGATATGGATCCTGGCTGTGCCGATCCTCTATGTGATCGCAAAATGGAAATACAAAGGCTCCACCATCGACGAGCCGGACGCTTATCCGATCAACCCTCGCACCCATTTGGGGTTTGGGGACGTGAAAAAGATCGGACTCCTGTACGCGGGCATCGGCGTGTTTGCTGTTTTTGCGCGGTTCTTCCTGGATTGGTATGAGGGAGACTGGGGTCCGGAGTATTATCTGGAGGAATACGAAAGCGGCATCTTCGCCAGCTTTGACGGGATGCTTACGGTGATTCTTGTGATCGGGATCGTGTGCCTGGCAGTCGGTTTGATTGTGTGGCTTGCCGGACGGAAGGTGGACGAATAACAGAAATCAGACGAATAGCCGGGACCTATTTTTTCCCCTGTCTGCGCATGTTCAGGTAGATGACGGCAAATGCCATTGCGACGAGCAGGAAGACTCTGCCTTTGTGCTCCACGTCAACGTAGCCAAAGAGCATCAGGGCCACAAAAAACAGGAACCCGAGGGCGACAACAAAAGTAAAGAAATTGATAAACCGATTTTTCATATGCTATGTTCCTTTCGTCTGAAACGATTATAGCAGAATAAAGAAGAACAATAAAGTGCGTGATGCTTTTGCATTGCAGCCGGCAAAAGTTGCGATTGACTAACATCCCATCAGGATTGTATAGTTTACGAAACAGAAAGTCATAAGCAGACTCAAATCTGATCAGGCCGACAGGAGCCGGGCCGTACGCGGCAGCAAATGAGCGTATTGGAAGCACATGAGCGGGACAGTGAGACCACGCTTCATGTGCTTTTCTAATTAGCGGATCCCCGAAGCGCGCAGCGCGGAAACAGAAAGGAGACTACTATGCAGAAATTATCCAATGCAAAGGCAGGAAGGTACACGGTCAAATGGATCTTCACAGAACCGGAACTCGTCAGACTTCTGAAGGAAATCCGGATCGAAGTCGGTGAGGAGATCACAGGCATCAGCAACAGCCGTCTGGGAAGCATCCTGCTCAGATCGGAAGCCGGGCTGTTCTCTGTTAGCGCAGAGGCAGTTGCCGGGGTCACGGTGTAAGCAGTATAATCAAGTTGACCGTTGCTGCGTAAATAGTAAAGGAGAATGCGATGAGAGAACATAAACTTTGGCTGGCTGTCATCGTTTCGCTGATTCTCGCAATGGCCATGTCGTTCACGGCGTGCGGGGGAAGCAGCGATGAAGCAGCCACAGAAGACACGGAAGCTACAGATGCTGCGGCAAAGGTCGCGGTGGGCATTTCCTGGCAGGAGGACATCAACCAGGAAGAGCACGGCGAGGACCTGTTGGCGTATATCCATACCGTAGAGAAAGCCGGCGGTGAACCGGTGCTCCTGGATCTTGTGAAAGATCAGGAAGGTGCAAAGGCAGAGCTGGCGAAGGTGGACTGTCTGGTTATGACCGGCGGTGAAGACATCGACCCGTCGTACTATGGCGAGGAGCCGGATCCGAATCTGGAAGAGGTGAACAAGGACCGTGATGTTTCCGATATGGCGATGCTGCAGGAGGCCATCGATGAAGACATGCCGGTGCTCTGCACCTGCAGAGGCATGCAGCTGCTGAATGTTGTGAGCGGCGGCTCCCTCATACAGGATATCCCGACCTCAGACCAGTACAAGGATACACAGGATAAGATCAAGCACAGAGACCCTGCTGAGGAAGACTTCACCTACCATGAACTGACGATCGAGAAAGACTCCCAGCTTGGAAGGATCGTCGGAGATGCTGTCCTGAACGCAAATTCCTGGCACCACCAGGGCATCAAAGAAGTGGGCGATAACCTCAAAGTCACGGCGACTTCAGAGGACGGAATGATCGAAGGCCTGGAGCGGACTGACTGCTCCTATGTCGTCGGTGTACAGTTCCATCCGGAATGGCACGTGGAAGAAGGGGATGACAGCTTCGATTACACCGTGTTCTTCACGGATCTGATGGATCAGACGAAGAAATAACAAGCGCGAACTTCGGATTGTCGTAGTTATGACACCAAAAGGGAATCATAACTACGACTTTTTGATTTTGCATAAGAAATCAGAGTCTCTCGGGAAGGGCAGATAGTAGTTTCATGGTCGATCTGTAACAAAAACTACGACCTGTGCACTTGCACAGGTCGTTAATGCTTCATGAAAACGCTCGTCAGCAGTGGGTAGTAGTAGATAGTCGTAGTTTTTGTCTGTTTTCAGAGGAATATCTACGACAATCCGAAGTTCGAGCGCCATTGAGAGCCGTTTTGCTTATTCGTCCACGTACGGTGTGTTGAATCTCTCTTCGAACGCCTTGGAGAGGTCGTCGACGACAGACGGGTGGGCGATGCCGATGAGGGCGCGGGCACGCTCTCTTAAGGTCTTGCCTTTCATGTGGGCGATTCCGTATTCTGTGATGATGTAGTCGACGTCATAACGGTTCGTGGTGACGGCGGCTCCCTGGTCGATCGTCGGGACGATCTTGGAAATGATCGTGCCGTCTTTTTTGGTTACGATGGATGGCATCGCGATGATGGAGATGCCTTTGCCGTCTTCAGCTCTTGATGCGCCGCGGACGAAGTCCACCTGTCCGCCTACGCCGGAGAACTGTTTGGTCCCGATGGAAGCGGCGACGACCTGACCCATGAAGTCGACCTGCAAAGCGGAGTTGATAGAAACCATCTTGTTGTTCTTCGCGATGACGGTCGGGTCGTTGACATAATCTACAGGACGCAGCATGAGCATCGGATTGCGGTCCGCAAAATCATACAGACGCTTGGTGCCCATCAGGAATGTGACGACGATCTGGCCGCGGTGCAAAGACTTTTCGGAGCAGTCGATGACGCCTGCTTCGACCAGATCCAGCACGCCGTCTGCGATCATCTCAGAGTGGATGCCCAGATGCTTGTGGTTTTTCAGGGAAGCCAGTACCGCGTCAGGAATGGCGCCGATACCAAGCTGCAGTGTGGAGCCGTCTTCAATGAGGGACGCGCAGTATTCGCCGATGGCCATTTCCACATCGCCGACTTTCGCGGGCTGGGATTCCATCAGCGGCATGTCCATCTCCACGATGGCGTCCAGCTGGCTGACATGGATGTGTGTATCGCCGTAAGCGAACGGCATATTGCTGTTGACCTGCGCAATGACGGTCTTTGCGGAGCGCATGGCCTGGAAAGTGTAGCCTGACTCAACGCCCAGGTTGCAGTAACCCCACTGATCCGGCGGGGAAACCATGACCAGGCAGACGTCGAAGTTCAGGATGCCGCGCCGCATCCAGATCGGTAGCTCTGAGAAGTAGACCGGGATGACGTCGCCGTTGCCGTGGGCGATGCTGTTTCTGGTGCCGGCTCCGAAGAAGATGCCGTCAAATGTGAAGTTGTCCTTGTATTCCGGGTTGGTGTATTCGCCCTTGCCGAGGGAGACCATGTGCGTGATGTGCACGCCGCGGTACGCGTCATGGTTTGCGACCATGGCATCGATCAGGCCTTCCGGTTCGCAGATGCAGTGACCGAAGATGACGTGATCATGTGATTTGATCAGTTTCACGGCTTCTTCAGCAGTGGTTAATTTCTTTTCGTAGTCCTCTCTCCAGTTCATGGGGCTCGGGATTTTATCTGACATGGTCGTTCCTCCTGTTCTTGTTTCCTGCGTTTGGATTCTATGAATCATCTGATGTATTCATTTTAGAACATGATATAGGAATAGGGAAGACGATTTATCACTTTATTCAGATAATAAATGCGCAAAAGCATATTACTGCATGCAAAAAAGCATACCGCGTAATTGCTGTGCGGTATGCTGTGTGATGAGCCATGTGTGCGACGTATGGGATATCACGTGGTATGTTCGAGCAGAACGTGCAATCAGCCTTGACGGAACTGATCGACGGCTGTCGGCCGCCCGCAGAGAATGGTTGGTTTGCCTTTGTAAGAAAGGGGGCTGCCGTCGATGTTCATGACAACGCAGCCGGTCTCTTCGGCGATGAGTTTGCCGGCAGCGAAGTCCCAGGCGGAAAGGCTCAGTTCCGCATACAGTCCGAACCTGCCGCATGCGGTCCAGCAGCAGTCCAGGGTGGCTGAGCCTGTGCGCCGCACATCGGCCGACAGCTCGTAAAGCTTTTGGGCGAGCTGGAATGTCGGGCCGTTTGTGGAATCGTCGTAGGGAGCTGTCCCGAATACGGTGATTTCGTTTTCGATGGATGCGTCAAAGGCTGGAAGGAGCTTGCCGTTCAGATAACTTCCGGAGCCTTTGCGCGCGCTGAAAAGTTCGTCCCGGTAGGGGTCGTAGACGACGCCGATCTGCGCCTCTCCATCCACTGTCATGGCGATGGAGGTGCAGGAATGGCGGTTGCCATGGACGAAATTGGCCGTCCCGTCGATGGGGTCGATGATGAAGCAGACGTCGCGCAGACCAGGATCCGCTGCGTCGCCTGTCGTCAGATCGCCATCGGAAATGATAACATCAGAAAGGGAAGGGATGCTTTCTTCCACCAGGAAGCGGCATCCGGGAACGATCTTCATCAGCTCGGTCATGAGCATCTGCTGGATCGCCAGATCCATGGACGTGACAAAGTCCCGCCGTCCGGTTTTGGTTGTAACACTCACATCGCGGAGGGCAGTATCCTGCGCGTCCAGTATCATCCCGCCGGCCGCAAGGGCCAGCTTTTCGATTTGCTTTTGGAGATCCTCGGTTTGGAGTTCTTCATAGTTCATAAGTCTTCACCTTCTGTTTTTACCTTCTGTTTTCGTCTTCTGCTTTATGGCCGGGCCTGCAGCTTGAAGTCGGATTCGGCCAGCCCTTCGAGTTTCAGTATGTTCTCGAGGGCAGTGATATCAGTTGAAATATCGAACAGACCTTCTGTGGAGATCCTGTTGTAGATGTTGGTAAATGCGTCATCCAGAAGATCGATGGATTCAGCCAGCTGTTTTTTTGCGTTTGTCTGTTCAGCGTCAAGGTCTTCCAGTGTGCAGAGAACACCGTACTGTTCAACGGCTGCGGCAGTCTTCGGAAGATAGTATTCAATGAAGCGATCGTAGTCGTCACGGTCTTCCGGATCCTTCGCGTATTTGGTGAGGATCTTGTCTGTCAGATCCCGGATCTTTGCCGCGCTGTTCAGGCTGGCTTTTGTGCCCGTGCCGTTTTTGATGTTGTCCAAAGCCTCGTCGAGCTGATAGAGCCACATTTTACGTGCAGCGTCGATCCGCTTGAAGGATTCCAGCGGCTTGCCGCAGTAGAAGCAGAAATTGACATCGGATGGAACTTCCTTGCCGCAGAAGGGGCATTCCATGGGAGCACCGTGCTCCGCCGGATCGTATTTTGCTTCCGGCGGTTCTGCTGCCGGCTTGCGCTTCGTTGACTTACCTTCGAAACCTTTACCGAAAATGAAATAGAAAGCGGCAAGATAAAAGATGATCGAAAGCACAGCATGACTTCCCATCAGCCAGCAAAGACCGAAAAACAGCAGGATGATGATCAGTGCTGTTTTACCTTTTCCGAGTGGTTTCGTATCTTTGTTACTCATAGTCGTTGTTCCTTTTTAATCGTTTGCTTCGGTGCTATCTGTTTCCGGAGTTTCCGGGGATTCGGTGGGTTCTGCCGCTGATGCGTCGGTGACGTCAGTGGCTTCGGTGCTTTCTGTTTCCGTCGGTTCTTCTGTCTCCACCGGTTCTTCTGCAACAAGCTCGAAGAAAGCGCTGCCGTAATCGATGACAACGATCTGTCCCGCTTTCAGCTTATAACCTCTGACCATTGAATAGATATGATCAATGGCGAGGGACTTGTAATCGTCGGTAAACTTTTTCTTCGCGTCCTCTTTCGTCTCATAGATATCGACATCCACGTAGCTTTCGCCTTCCGCCGGATAAATGTTATATCGTCCTTCCGGAAGCTCACTGTCTTCGCCGACGACATACGTCCCCGTCAGCTCTATGCCGGCGCGATCGACCTCAACGGCTTCTTTCTCATAGTTGTCTATATTCCGGTAGGGGTTCTGGGATGTGACCGCCCAGCCAATGGTCAGCACAATGCAAAGGCAAGCCAGTATGATTGAAGAAATCTTGTACCTCTTCGCTTGTGCCTTTGCTTTCTCTAAGGCGGCAGGGTTTTTCTTTTTCTTGACGACTTTCGCTCCGCACTCGCCGCAGAAGGTTGCATCCTCCGGCAGTGTGGCGCCACATTTTTCACAAATCATAAGTTCTGTTCCTTTCCGGCTTTCTGATATATTCCGTGAATACAATTATACCAAAAGCATCCCGGCAATGCTATAATGAGAAAAAAACAAGGAGGACGTGCATGAAAAAATTCAGACTGGAACAGGATTTCCTGGAACTGTTCCCTCAGGCGCAGATCGGGATCCTGGTATGCAACGGCATCGACAACCATGAGAAAGACGAAAACAAATATGTAAGCTGGCTGCGGGAGTGTGAAGAGATCTCAAAGCAGTATACGGAGAACCCGGAGTTTACGTCGAACCCGGTCATCAGAGGATGGCGGGACGCATTCTATAAATTCAAAACGAAGAAGGGCGCACGCTGCTCCATCGAAGCGCTTCTCAAACGTGTGGCCAAGGGCAACCAGATCGGAACGATCATCCCTCTGGTGGACATCTACAATGGCATCTCCCTGAAGTACGGCGTGCCGATCGGTGGAGAGGACATCGATAAGTTCGAGGGCGACATGCGCCTGACCATCGCAGAAGGCGGGGAAGACTTCGTGACCTACGGCGCAGGCGGCAAAAGCGAACCGCCAAGTCCGGGCGAGGTCATCTACCGTGACGACTTCGGCGCAGTCTGCCGGTGCTGGAACTGGCGGGAAGCGGAGCGCACCATGCTGACTGAGGATACGGTGAACGCCTTCATGATCATCGAAGCGCACGACGCCGACAGCGCAGCCAACATTGACGCCGCGCTGGACGAGCTGAAATCCATGATCGAAACAGAACTGGGCGGAACAGTGACGAAAGCGCTCGCGACAGCAGCCCAGCCGGAAGTCGTCATCGCAGAGTAAACGCAGAGTAAAATGTGTCAAAAGAACCGTCCCTTTGACACATTTCGGGTCAATGAAAAGACCGCAGCCCGGAGCTGCGGTCTTAGTTATTGCTTTTGCATGAAGTTTATTTCATCATGGAGAGCAGTGCGTTGAGGAGCTGTGATCCGTCAACGGATGGAGCCGGTGCTGGTTCCGGTTCCTGCTGCGGCTGTGCACCGAACATGGACATGAGTCCGCCCAAATCGAAACCGCCAGCCGGGGCTGCCTGAGCCTGCTGCTGTGTCTGAGCGCTCTCTGTAGCTGCGGAAAGTCCGCTCATGATGTACGGAGCGATGGTGCCGAGTACGTTCAGGACGTCGCCTGCGTCAACACCGGATTCTCTGGAAAGCTCTTCGACAACCTGATCCTGATCGTCGCCCAGGATGTGGCCGATGATTTTCTGGCCGTCTTCAACGTCTGCATCTGCAATCTGTGATTCAACAGAGCCTCTGTTCTGGTGTGCTCCCAGAGCGCCGAAGAGTGAGGACAGACCTGACTGTGACTGGGAATTGCTGGTCATGTACTTGATGATCAGCGGCAGAGCCAGAATCAGCAGTTTCTTCAGATCGATCTGGTTTACGCCTGTGTTATTGGAGAGCGCGCCAAGTGATTTGCCGCTCAGAAGTGATAATAAAAGTACAGTAAGTAAATTCATATTCATTCTCCTTCTCATTATGCGAGTGATATTTGCATTTATTATAACGCAAAAGCAATAAATCAAAAAGACAAAAATTGTCGTATAAAACGCCTGAAGATGGTATAATACAAAAGCCGGAACGTCCGGCATCAAGAAAACGAAAACGAAAGGTGATACTATGAGCAGTAAGAAATACGCGAAGAACAACGGCAAGAACAAGGGTTTTGAATTCACGAGCTACTATTCCCCGGCGAAGGTATGGTTCGTCAGGATCATCGTAATCCTGCTTTGCATCACGGTCGCGATCACACTGATCCCATCCGTGTTCTTCTAAAAACTGAGGGACTAAAGAGCGGGAATGATTTTGCATGCAAATGATTCCCGTAATTTTTCGTTCGATTTTTAGCACTCACCTCTTGACAGTGCTAACAAACGGTGCTATGATATGTCCAGAACAAGGGAACAGAGAAAAACCGTTCTATTGCTCAGAAGAACATATCGACAGAATATACTGTAAAGGGGGAAGAAAAATGTTATATCCAAGTATTTTTAACGACAACCTGTTTGACGATCTGATGAACCTCGATTTCCCGAGATTCGTACCGGCCGGCAACGCCGAGAGAAAACTCTACGGTAAGCAGTCACCGGCAATCATGAAGACCGACGTGCTGGAGCATGAAGACCACTACGAAGTGAACATCGACCTGCCTGGCTTCAAGAAGGAAGAAATCAGTCTGGAACTGGACAACGGCAACCTGACCGTCAGCACATCCAGAAACGTAAACGAAGAAGAGAAGAACGAAGAAGGCAAGGTCATCCGTCAGGAACGTTACATGGGCGCAATGCAGAGAAGCTTCTATGTTGGCGAATACATCACAGAAGAAGACATCAAGGCCCGCTTCGAGGACGGCGTTCTGAAACTGTCCGTACCGAAGAAAGACGCGCCGAAGCCGCCTGAAAAGAAGGTCATCGCGATCGAAGGGTAAGCCGGAGAATTGAACGATGAGAACTGCTGTAGATGCAGCAGTTCTTTTTTTAAACCATACTTGATTCGATAAAAAACGTGGTGTACAATTGTATACGTTAAAATACATTAATTGAAAGGAGATATGGTGAAATGGCTGGAGATATGAAGTTCCTTACGGTAGAAGATGTCGCCGAGATGCTCCAAGTGACTAGAACAACGATATACAACTTGAAGAAGCAAGGACTTCCGTTTATCAAACTCGGTAAGAACATCCGCTTCGATCAGGATGACGTAATCGACTGGGTTAGAAGTAACCGTCAGGTTGAAAAAAATGACTAATGCGCTCATCATTGGAGGAGTATATTTAATAGTATTGTTTGTGTTAAGTGCCTTTCTGATCCGGAAGGCACTGACTTCTTTTGAGGACTACAGCTACTGCGGAAGATCCCTGAGTATCGGTTTCGTTTTCTTTACCTATCTTGGAACATGGATCGGGGGAGGAACCATCATCGGGCTTGTCGGCAGAAGCCATGATTTTGGGGCGAGTCAGTACTGGATCATGGCGATGTCCTGTATCGTGGAGCTTTTCTTTGCTTTTTTCCTGATAGAGAAGATCAGGGATAAGAAGTACAGAAGCATCACGGAATTTTTTTCGGCCAACTATCCAGGACATCATGGAATTGTCAGGATACCGGCTGCAGGCGCGCTTCTCGTGAGAAATGTTACGATGATCGCCATGCAGTTCAGCGCCTTGTCATATCTGATCACGATCACCTTCGGTATCGGCAGAAGCCTTGCCCTGATGATCATCTTCATCGTTATCATCACATATACAGTGCTCAGCGGGCTCTGGGGCGTCGCTTTGACCGATGTGTTCCAGGGCATACTTCAGACGTTCAGTATTATTGCTCTGATCGTTGTCACATTGTACGCGGCAGGAGGTCTCAGCAGCGTGGAACAGTTTTATCTGGCAGAAGAGGGAATGGACAGTCTGAGCCTTTTTTACACAAATATGAGATGGTATGAAATCGTCATGTATGTTGCTGCCTTCGGGCTGTTCTTCCTGATGAATGATCAGACGAACTGGGAAAGAATCTACGCAAGCAAAGGCAGCCGCACTGCGAAGTGGGGGTTTATGCTTCCGCTCATCATCACGCTCATCAGTCTTGTGCTGATCTCCTATCTTGGCGTGTTCCAGAGAGTCATATCGGGCGGAGTGGAGGATTCACAGTCTGTCCTTTATACGTTCCTGTTCGCGCGGGGCGGTTCCATCCTGACCATCATTATCATGGTAGGTCTGATCGCTGCCATCATGTCTTCGGCAGATTCATTTCTGCTGGCTTCGGGAATCATGGTTTCCGAAGATATCATCAAGAAATTCATCATCCCGAATGCATCCGACAGGGAAATGATTTTCTTCACGCGCATCTTTGTTGTCGTGACAGGTTCCGTTGCCTTTACCTTTGCCATCAATATCTATGACATTCTGTCACTCTGGCTGACAGGCATCGGAATGACTTCTATCATCCTTCTACCCGGGTATTTTCTGGGATGGTGCAGACGGAAACCCTCGACGGACAGCATTCTCGCTGGGATGGTTGCAGGCGTTGTATGCGTCCTGCTGATGATCTTCGGTATCATTCCCGTTGAAGCGCCGTATATTTGTGCCTGCTGTATTCTGAATCTCTTCATCAGCTTGATCCCTTTGAAACGCAGCGTCGTTCCGCAAGAATCATAATAGTCTTGACAAAACAACCCCATTATCTTAAACTTACAGTAGTTTACAATAATGTACAATAAATAACTTGTTTTTACGGAGGAGGTAGTTATGAAGGACATTATGACAGTTGCTGTTGTCAACTTCAAAGTCGACGCATGCAACAAGGAAAGCAACTTGTCCAGAATCTGTGGGTACGCGGAAGCGGCGGCGAAACGCGGCGCGGATCTGGTGCTGCTGCCGGAACTCTGTCTGTATGGGTACGATTACTATGTCGACACGAACATTCCGCAAGAGGAGAAAATCCAGACGGCTGAGTTCAAGGATGGTCCATCAGCGCAGGCAGTTGCTGAGATCGCGAAGAAATACGGGATCTATGTTGTTTTCGGAATGGCCGAAAAGAAAGAAGACAAGCCGGACGCAACGCTCTACAACTCTGCAATCGCAATCGGACCTGATGGCGTCATAGATTCCTATCAGAAGATGCACCCGTTCGAAACAGAGAGCGTATGGTGTGAGAAGGGTGAGACGCCGTTCATGTTCGACACGCCCTGGGGACCTGTTGGCATCAGTATCTGCTTCGATACTTATCAGTTCCCGGAACTGCAGAGACACTATTGCGCGAAAGGATGCCGTCTTGTGCTGAACCCGACAGCATTCATCGAGGAGATCCCGTTTGACGGGAGCCGCGATGCATTCTGCCAGACTTTCGGCAAAACCCTGGAATACGGCGTGATCTGCAACACGATCTACATTGCTACAGCCAACCTGACCGGCATGGATACAGAGTGCTATTTCGGCGGCGGCAGCAGCATCATGGGTCCGAAGATTACCCCGTTCTACGAGACTATGCTGCATTACTACGCAGGCGGCCCGGAAGGCAATCAGGCTGAACTGATGATGGCAACCATTGATCTTTCTTTGGCCGAAAGACGTCTGTTTGTCGATAAGGAAATCACAGGCGTTCCTGACTACAGACCGGAAATCTACAAGAAGTTCCTGTAATCATTCATCTGTCCGTTATCTTCCAAGAAAGAGGAGAAGTTTCAAATGGAAAACAACACATTAAAAAGAACCATGAAACTGAGCCATCTGGTCATCTTCGGCGTCGCGTTCCTGACCCCGATGATCGCCTACACCATTTATGGTGTTATTTCAACGGCCTCCCATGGCGTTGAAACAGGTTCAGTATTATTCGCAACTATCGCCATGCTGTTCACAGCTATGAGTTATGGGCATATGGCAAAGGCTTATCCAACTGCCGGATCAACCTACACATACTCACGTAAAGCGATCAACTCCAAGCTGGGCGTGCTGGCAGGATGGATCGTACTTCTGGGTTACGTATTCTTCCCGATGGCCATCTGGCTGATCGGCGCGCAGTACCTGGGAGACGCCGTTCCGGCTGTTCCGTCCTGGCTGTGGCTGATTCTCTTTATCGTCATCACATCAGGGATCAACATCATCGGTGTGGAAGTCGGTACCGTTGTCAACTTTGTTCTGGTAGCGATTCAGGTAGCGATCATCATTGCATTTCTGGCATTCAGCATCAAGTATGTGACAGAAGGAGGCGGTGCGGGCACCCTGGCGGATTTCTCACCATTCTATAATTCGAATATTGAATTCCCGTTCATTGTAGCCGGTGCAGCGGCAGCATGTTATTGCTTCCTGGGATTCGATGCGCTGACAACCTTTACCGAAGATGCCATCGACCCAACCAAGAACATTCCGAGATCCATCATTCTGACGCTGATCGTCTGCGGCGCGATCTTCGTCATTGTAACGTACTTCACACACCTTGCACATCCGTCCTTCGAATATGCGAACCCGGACAGTGCCGCTTATGAAATCGCACGTCAGGTCGCGCCTTCCGTATTCGGCGGAATCTTCCTGATCGGTCTGATCGCAGGTCAATTCGCGGCAGGACTTGCTGCACAGGCGTCCGGCGCCAGACTGCTCTACGCGATGGCCCGTGACGGCGTCATGCCTAAGAAACTGTTCGGCAGACTGCACAAGACCCGCAGAACACCGGTGAACGCGATTTGCCTGACAGGAATTATCGCACTGTTCGCGATTTTCCTTGACGTTACATCTGCAACAGCGTATATCAGCTTCGGCGGGTTGGTCGCGTTCATTTTCGTCAACATTTCCGTAATATGCCAGTATTACGTGAAACAGAAGGAACGCTCAGGCAAAGGCATCTTCCTCTATCTGATCCTGCCGATCGTCGGCGCGCTCTTCTGCCTGTATCTGCTGATCAGCCTTGATAAAGTGGCCATCATACTGGGTTGCATCTGGGTCGTTCTGGGAATTATCTATGTGCTGATTCTTACCAGAGGCCTCAAACAAGAGCCGCCTGAACTTGGAATTGACGCGTAATTATTCCGAGAGTCATGAGACTGCTGCGCAAATCAAAGGCGCGGCAGTCTTTTTTTTACTGTGTATTCTTTGGTGTATCACCCGACGTCAGTATGATATAGTAAAGACGAGAGGTGAACGGATCATATGACAGGATATGTTATTTTCGCAGGATGCATTCTGGTCTTGGTCATTATTTATATTGTGCTGCGCAAGGATATTGAAGCGCACAGTATCGAAAGCATGATCTTCGGCGGAGGATCGGTAGGTTCTCTGGGACTGACGTGCAGTGTTTTTGCTGCGTGGATGTGGACGACGTCTGTCTTTGGTTCTGCGGAAACCTATGCGCTCTATGGCATATGGGGTCCCGTAACATATGTCTTTGGAGCCTGTATTGCCTTTGCGGGATTGATTGGAATCCTGGCTTTTCTGCGCAGAAATTATCCCAGAGCAGCGACATGGCTTGAGTTTATGCAGGTGCGTTACGGCAGGAGAACGAAGCTCTGGTTTTATCTGTTTGCGGTTATTGTTCCCGCATATGTTCTGATTGAACAGGGAGTGGGAATTGCCATGGTGCTGGAAACATTCTTCGGGAGTTCATTCAGGATCATCTCTTTCTTCAGCGTCATTGTAGCAACAGGATTTGTATTGGTCGGCGGGATGAAATCCGTGCTGGTAGAGGAGAAACTGGGAACCATGATCATCCTGGCAGGATTCCTGCTAGGGGCAATTTGTGTATTTGCCGGGACGGACATTGTTCCGGTGAAGCTGCACGAGATGACGGCTTCCGGCTCAGGACTGGCCGGGAGAATCACCGTATCGGCAGTACAGTATTTCATTCTGGCGATTATCATTGCGTTCGGTCAGATTGCCTTCGATCCGGCCTATTATCTGAAGGCGTATCTGGCACGGGACATGAAGCAGATGAGATGGTCCTATCTGCTCGGCGGAATTCTTATCTGGGGAATCATTACGCTGGCGGCATCCATCTACATGGGATACGCTGCCGTATCATCGGGAAGTGAGGTGACGGATCTGTTTCGCGGTCCTGCAAAGGTCGTGTTCAGTCTTATCATTATCGTGATCGGAATCAGTACCATAGCGCACTTTATGATTGGAATGATGGGAATTTTTTCGATCGATCTGTATGGTACAATTGTGAAAGAAGATGGTTCAGATCGTGAAAAGATCGTCTTCGGGCGCATCATGATCGTGGCGATCGGGCTTTCCTGCGCATCCATGACCATTGCTCTTGAGAACATCAGCCTGCTTACAATCGATGTGTTCTGCGCCATCTTCTTCGCGGCGCCGTGTGTTCCGCTGGTGTTCGGCTGTCTCTCCCAGCGCAATTTCGGAAAGCTGCCGGCAGTTTCGACCATCGCCGGCATCATCGGCGGTCTGATCATCTGGATGGCCATTCCCGGAGGGATGCGGATGAGCCAGCTTGCCGGCGTAGCGTCATCGATTCTGATTTCATTGTTGGTTATGCTGATCGGCTGCGTACGCCGCATGCCATACGATAGATAGAGGACCTGTTAGGAGGAAAGTGATATGAAACAAACGATTATGGAAGCAAAAGCCATGATGACCAGCGTCCCGCGGGTGCATCTCGGATTTTTCCCGACGCCCTTGTACCGTCTGGACAGGATGTCGGAGGATCTGGGCGTGAACCTCTGGATCAAGCGGGATGATTTCACGGGAAGCAACCTGTTCGGCGGGAACAAGACCCGGAAACTGGAGTTCCTGATCGGAAAAGCTCTCGACGAGGGAGCTTCGGCGGTGGTCACTTACGGCGCGACCCAGTCAAACCACGCAATGCAGACCGCATGGGCAGCGGTCAGAAGCGGTCTGAAACCGATCCTGTACCTGGCTGCAGTCGTTCCGCCTGACCCAGATGACTACAAGGCCAACCTGCTTTTGGACGGCATTTACGGCGCCGAGATCCATGTGGTGGATCTGGAAGAAGGCGAGTCCTTCGAAGACGCCGAACGACGCTCCTTCAAGATGGGCAAAGCCCACATCGCTCGTCTGGCCGATTCCGGTGTGATCTGCTATGACATCCCCATGGGCGGCGCCAACGAATACGGAAGTCTGGGCTATGTCAATGCGATGATCGAACTGGCAGAGCAGATGGACGCCGCAGGTGTCGGATTCGACTACCTGTATCATTCGACCGGTTCCGGCGGAACCATGGCCGGCCTGGTCGCAGGCAAGCACCTGCTGGGCCTGGATATGGTGATCCACTCCGTGACCGCCATGGGCGTCGGCGACGACGGCTCCTACGCCGCACGCGCCGCCCGCCTCGCAAACGGAGCTCTCGAGCTGATTGGAGGAGGTGGCTCCTCGGCAGATGACCCGGCCGTGTCCGGTGATGCATCAGCCGTAACAGCGGGCGACTTCGTGATCGACCAGAACCACTACGCCCCGGGCTACGAGTGCCCAAGCGAAGAAGCAACTGAGGCCATCAAGCTGCTCGCCCGCACAGAGGGTATCCTTGTGGATCCCGTCTACTCCGGCAAGGCATTCGCAGGCCTCCTTGCGGATATCCGCAGCGGGCAGATTCCTGCCGGCAGCAATGTGCTGTTCCTGCACACCGGCGGATCCACCGTTTTCTTCGCAGAGAAGGAGATCCTCGGGGAATTGGTGTGAATATGATGTGATTGCATGAGTGCTGGTGAACCGGATGATTTGTTTACAGCAGGGTGACGAATTGACTTTAGGGTGATTGGTGTTAGAATCAATAGCGGAGGTGAAGACAACAATGGCTAATACAGAGAAGAAAGTTAAAGTTGATATTTTTTCAGGTTTTTTAGGCGCTGGTAAGACGACGCTGATCAGGAAACTGATCAAGGAAGCTTATGATGAGAAGCTGGTTCTGATCGAGAACGAGTTTGGAGAGATCGGAATCGACGGGGGCTTCCTGAAGGACACCGGCGTTCAGATAAATGAGATGAATTCGGGGTGCATTTGCTGCACACTGGTAGGTGATTTCAAGACGGCTTTGAAGCAGGTCATCGATCAGTACGAGCCGGAAAGGATTTTGATCGAACCGTCTGGCGTGGGCAAGCTGAGTGATGTAATCATCGCTGTGCAGGACGCCGGAATCGAGGAAATTGAACTCAACGGGTTCACCACCGTAGTTGACGCGAAGCTCTGCAAGATGTACATGGCGAACTTCGGCGAATTCTACCAGAACCAGGTGGAACATGCCAGCTCTGTCATACTCAGCCACACGAAAGGTCTGAGCGAGGCGAAGGTCAAGGAGTGTGTCGACATTATCCGTCAGTACAATGACCATGCGTCTATTGTAACGACAGACTGGGATGAACTGACAGGCAAGCAGATTCTGGAAACAATGGAGCAGAAGAAGACTCTGTCCGCCGAACTGGATAGACTGCGGGAAGAAGCCTACGCGGAGGAGGAAGCGCACCAGCACGAACACGGGCACGATCATCACCACCATCACCATCACGACCACGACCATGACGAGCATGACCATGATCATGATCACGACGAACACGAACATCATCATCATGACCACGACCATGATGAGCATGACCATCATCACCACGATCATGAGGACCACGACCACGACGATCACCACGATCACGACCATCATCACCACCACCATGGTCACGAGGGCCACCACCACGCAGATGAGGTGTTTAGCGACATTGGTGAGGAAACGACCAATAAATACACGATGGAACAGATCCAGTCAGCGCTTGAAACGCTGCAGGATGAAGAGAAATGCGGACAGGTGCTTAGAGCAAAGGGCATCGTAGAAGGAACGGATGGTCAGTGGATCCACTTTGATTACGTGCCGGGTGAGCCGCAGGTGAGAACCGGCAGTGCAGAGACTACCGGAATGATCTGCGTCATCGGCGTCGATATCAAACAGGATACGATCCGGGAGATGTTCGGACTGTAGAAATAGGTATTAGGGAGACAAACATATGATGGGCAATTTAGAGGTCCCGGTCTATCTGTTTACCGGATTTCTGGGATCGGGAAAGACAACCTTTTTAATGGACCTTTTGAGCGGCGAGGACTTTTATGACGGAGAACGGACAATGGTGCTGCTTTGCGAGGAAGGTGAGGTGGAACTGGATCCGGAACAGTTCGCATTTCCGGATGTCTTCGTGGAGAGGATCCAAAAGGAGGATCTGCAGCCGGCAAAGCTGGCGGATCTGACGGAAAAGCACATGGCGGACCGGATACTCATTGAGTACAACGGCATGTGGCCGATGGTGGATCTGTTCACCGCCGCGCCGGAGAACTGGACGATCTATCAGGAAATGATGTTCGCAGACGCATCCACGTTCATGATGTACAACACCAACATGCGGCAGCTGACCTTCGACAAGATGCAGACTGCTGAACTGGTGGTGTTCAACCGGTTCAGCGAGGACTACGACCAGATGGATTACCATAAACTCGTCCGCGTGGCGAACCGCAAATCCAACATCTGCTACGAATACGAGCCGGACAATGTGGTCTTTGATGAGATCCCGGATCCGCTTCCTTATGACATGGAGGCGCCGCTCATCACCATCAAGGACGAGTGGTACGCAGAATGGTACCGGGACATCACGGAAAATCAGGACAACTACGAAGGCAAGAAAATCAAGGTCAAAGGCCTGGTTGCCAGGGACAACACTTTACCGGACAATTATCTCGTGTTCGGGCGGCATGTCATGACGTGCTGCGAAGCGGACATTCAGTTCGCAGGCCTGGCGTGCGTTTATGCAAAAGCAACCGATTTCAAGACGGGCGACTGGATTGCGGTCGACGCGACCATAAAAATACGGGAAGAAAAACTATACGGGGAGGAAGGCCCCGTGCTCATCTGCAGCAAAATCAGAAAGTGCGAGCCGGCAGATCCGGAGGTCGCGACGTTCTAAGTGACACGCTGAGAAGTCGGCCGAGCGATACGCTGAGAAGTCAGCTGAGAGACAAACAGATCAACAGGTCAAAACACAACGGAGGAACCAACATGACAAACTTTTATGTTACTTACACGATGCCGTCAAAGGAAGACAGGGACGGATACCTGAAGGCGATCCAGGATGAGGGGATCGACGAGATCTCAAGAGGCGAGGACGGATGCATCCGCTATGATTATTTCTATCCGGTGGGATCTGACAACACGCTGTTTTTGTGGGAGCAGTGGGAATCCAGGGAGCACCAGAAGGTCCACTGCCAGACGGAGCATTTCGCACGCCTGGGACAGCTCAAGGAGCAGTTCCACGCAACCACCGAGATCCAAATCGAGGACAGAGCATAATCGAGGTTAAAACAACATGGAACAAAAGAAAACATTCGCCCAATACTTTCTGCCGATCTACGACAGAAAAATCCAGAGCGGGGAAATCACATTCAGTAGATCCGGAATCAATAAGAGCAATTTTACAAGGCTTTGCATTGACCCCGAATATGTGATGCCTTTGGAAGAAATACTGACCGTCTGTGAGAAAATGCACCTGACGGAAGAAGAAAAAGAAACACTTTTGTCCTACGTGAAAGAGTAGAAAAAAGACCTGTTTTCTGCTATAATATAGCAAGCATGGACGAAAGAAGGACACTATGATAGATGCTCAATTTGAGGTAGGACAATATGTAGTGCACGGAACCAACGGGATCTGTGTGGTTGACAGCATCGAGCGGATAAGTTTCACTGCGGGAGCGCCCGGTGAGTATTACTATGTGCTCAGGCAGAACAAGAACCCTTCTAATAAGTTTTTTGTTCCGATGAAGAACGAAACAATGCTCTCGAAACTGAGAGAACCCATGTGCAGGGAAGACATTGAAGATATACTGATGGGTCTTTCTGATGATGACGTGAAATGGATCAACGACAGACGGGAACGGGGAGATTATTTCAAAGACATCCTGCATGACGGTGTCAGCGGACGTCTCCTCAACATGATCATCTGCATATACGAGAAAAAGCGGGAACTGGCGAAGAACGGCAAGAAACTGTCCGTTACAGACCAGGGGACACTGAAGTCAGCGGAGAAGCTGGTCGAGGAAGAATTTGCATGGGCCCTTGACATGGACCCTAAGGATGTCCCGGCGTTTATCAGAAGAAGACTCCACATACAGGAGGAAGAATAAATACGCAAATGAGATTCAGATTTGCATTGCTTGCCGCCAAGTTTACGGCGTGGGCGATCAATATCGTTGCCAAGGGAAGGGGTACCAATCTGCCCGGCAAGATCGCCCTGAAATTCGATCCGGATTTTATCAGTCACATCAAAGGTCTCGATCCGGATAAAACGATTTTTGTTACAGGGACCAACGGCAAAAGCACCACGACCAATCTGATGGCTCACGTTTTCAAGAAGGCCGGATTCAGAGTCGCAGTCAATCTCGAGGGGGCAAACCTCATTGGCGGCGTTGTTGTTTCGCTGCTCAAAAACTGCAGCCTTTCAGGACAGCTGAACGCAGATGTGGTGCTCATGGAGACCGACGAGCGGTTTCTGCCCATCATCCATAAACAGCTTCCGGCGAAGCACCTTTGCATTACAAACGTGCAGAAGGATCAGGTGCAGCGCAACGGCGAGCCGGAGATCATCCGCCGGAAGATCCTTTCCGTGATCAGTGAAGACATGACCGTTTACGTGAACGGGGACGAGCCGAACGCCCTGAGCCTGGGCGAGAAGGCTGGCCGCTGCGTGAAGTACGGCGTCGACAGGAACAAGTCATCCTTTGATAAGAAGAATGACTTCTTCTCCGTGACTGCGCCGTGCCCGATCTGCCATGAGGCCATCGTATACGATCACTACAACATCGACAACATCGGCAGCTTCCACTGCCCGACTTGCGGATTCGGCGCCGCGGCCAACGACTATCTGGCCACGGAGATCGACTTCGACGCAAAGACATTCCATGTCGGTGACAAGGTCTATGATTTCAAATACAGCACACCGTACTTCCTGTACTGCTACATCGCGGCCCTTACAGTGGCTTCCGAGTTCGGAGCAAGCAGCGATGTGATCAGCGAAGCATTTGCTGATTTTGCATTACAGGGCGGAAGAATGGAGACCGTCAAGGTAGGAACCAAAGAGATCAAGTACCTGCGTATGAAACAGGAAAATCCGGAGACGGTGCAGTCGGCGCTCAACGTGATCGCGGACGACCCGACGCCGAAGATCTTCCTGCTGGGTCTGGATGAACTGGTGGATTTCGATCCGCATTACACGAATACATTCTACACGTTCGACTGCGATTTCCGCAGGCTGATCGCATCCGGCATCGAACGGTGCATTTGTTTCTCCGGAACTGTCGCTTACGACGCGGGGCTGCGCATGCTCTATGATGGTTTTGCAGAGGAAAAACTGACCGTGCTCCCGACGAACGATGACAAGACGATCATCGATGAACTGGAGAAGTACGACTGCGACAACGTGTATCTGATCACGTGGCTCCACAAGTACGAAGCGCTGGCAGAATACGTGAAGAAACTGAATGGGTGAGGGAGCATAATACAATGAGTGATTTCGATAAATTAAACAGAATACGCGAACAGTTCAACAGGAGCACCGAGACCCTGACTAATGTGTCGGAGGTCACGGGCGAGAGCGGGTTCAGGAGACTGCATATCCTTTGGCTCTATCCTGACGTGCTGAACATCCACGGCGGACGCGGGGACGTGATGGCGTTTTTGCACATGTGCGATCTGATGGACATTCCTGTGGAAATCAGGAGGCTGGATGACTTGAAGGCAGAGGCGGACTGGAGCTGGCCGCACATCGTTTATATGACAGCAGGCGAGCTCAAGTGCGTGGACAAAGTGGCTGCTGCGCTGATCCGTCAGATGGACGGCATCAAAAGGTTCATCAGAAGGGGCGGGCTGCTCATCGCCAACGGCAGCAGCGGCGCAGCTCTGGCAAAGACGGTGGAGCTGTACGACGGGAGCATCGTCAACGGGACCGGCCTGCTGGATATGACCTGGAAGGAGCGGGAGTCCGTCTGGGGTGACGACATCTGGGTCAGAACTGAGGACGGCCTTGATGTCATCGGCAACCAGATCCAGGTAGCTGACGTTACACTCGGAGAAGGGCAAAAGCCATTCGGAAAGGTCGTCTACGGCAGAGGCAACAACGACGACGGAGTAGAAGGCGCCGTGAGCGACGGCGTGGTCTATACAGGCGTGCTGGGGCCTTTGCTTACAAAGAATCCGCATCTGACATCAGGACTTGTCGAAGCGGCAGCGACTCTGGCAGGTGTGAAAGTGGGGCGGAAACTTGCTCCGGAAGACATCGAAATCGAGGAGAAATCCGCGGAATATATCAAGGCTTTTATGAAAGACAAGATGAAGTCTGCAGGGGAATCGGCAGAAGTCGAAACGCAAGTTGACACACAGACAGAATAAAAGTAAAATAATCCTTGACATAGGCAGTCTCCAATGGTAGTATATCTCTTGCGGCGGCTAAGTAAAGTCTGCCGATTTGGCGGTGTAGCTTAGTTGGCTAGAGCGTCCGGTTCATACCCGGAAGGTCGGTGGTTCGACTCCACTCGCCGCTACCATGGGAGTTTAGCTCAGCTGGGAGAGCATCTGCCTTACAAGCAGGGGGTCACAGGTTCGAGCCCTGTAACTCCCACCAAATACGGTCCGGTAGTTCAGTTGGTTAGAATGCCAGCCTGTCACGCTGGAGGTCGTCAGTTCGAGCCTGATCCGGATCGCCAAGAACGACTGCAGAGCGCAGCAATGCGCTCTGTGGTCTATAAAAACAAAAACTACATAATTTGGCACTGATAATCGGCATTGATGTGGCGACATAGCCAAGTGGTAAGGCAGAGGTCTGCAAAACCTTTATTCCCCGGTTCAAATCCGGGTGTCGCCTCCATATCGGTCAAACCGATCAAACTGATTGTGGTGGGTATAGTCAAGTGGTTAAGACAGCGGGTTGTGGCTCCGTTATGCGTGGGTTCGAATCCCACTATCCACCCCAAAAAGTGATGGGGTATCGCCAAGCGGTAAGGCAACGGATTCTGATTCCGTCATGCGCAGGTTCGAATCCTGCTACCCTAGCCAAGATAAAGGCTCCGAGGAGAAATCCCCGGAGCTTTGTCATTTAGCGGAAAACCCAGTAATACCAACGGTTCCAGCCGTTTCAAAACGACTGACCCAGAGGCCGCTCCTACTGATCGAAACTACGTTTTCAGGAGATTTATCTCCCAAATGGGAGATGAAATAGGAGATTTTTGGGCCTGCTTTCTGAAGCGAAAATACCAGTACATCACCATCATTTTTTGAGGCCTTTCATACTCGAATCGACTCATATCCGGATCAGCGCGGTTCGCATAATTGTGGATCGCGCTTTTTTCATTTACACTGCAGAAAAAGGGACAGGATAAGGAGGTGCAGCCATGTCAAAGACGAAATACCGATTCACATATGATGAAGTCAGAGTTATCGTGATCGCCCTGGTGGAACTGAAGAACCAGCTGATCGCCGAGGGAAGATATACTGACGCAGTAGACGAACTTCTCGTGAGGTTCGTTGATTAGAAATCCTTTCAGCCGGATATCGGAATACATTGCTCTGCATGCTCTATGCGGAGCTTTTGTTATTTCAGAATTCCGGAATTACGGAGAAAGGATTAGTTATGGCAATTACAAATGAAACAATGAAAGTTATTGCAAATGGAGTCGATAAGAAGGAAGAACCGGAGATCATCATGGGCGGCAAAGTAATCGCTGTAGAGGTGCCGGATGAACTGGCGGAGGTCTTTGAGGGAATTATCGGATCACTGATTGAGAAGAGTGAAAGCGCAGAGGCAGACTCCCCGGAGAATAACGACAGCAACGATGGAGACTGGGACGATGATGAAGAGTTAACAGAAGCAGAAGAACTGGCAGCAGACATCGCCTACTGGCTCGCACATCGTGCATCAGATAATTTGATGAAGGTTGCGAAGGAAGAACAATTATCTATAGAGTCGATGCTGGCTATCGTGAAATGTTTTGAGAAAACGGACTCTGAGAGCCTTGTTTCCATGTTAAAAGTGATTTTCCTCAGTCATGGAATGATCGACGTGGCCGCTGAGCTGTATCTTCTGGATATCTGTAAAGACTATTTAGAGGATGTGGCTTTTTTCTTTGAGGACGCCTTTTTCGATACGGATGCCATAGATTTGTATTCCATAGAGAATCTGCTCCGGGAAAAAGCAAGAGAGCAGAACAATCAGCTGAATTAGGAGGACTGTATGAGTGGATGTAAGACAATCGCTATATGTAATCAGAAAGGCGGGGTCGGGAAGACCACCACCGCCGTAAACCTGGGTGCAGGCCTCGCAAAGGCAGGAAAACGTGTACTGCTCGTGGATTGCGACCCGCAGGGAGACCTGACACAGTCACTTGGCTATCAGGCAGACGAACTGGATCAGTCTCTCGGCAGACTGATGTATCTGGCAACACAGGACTGCAAGCCCGTTGTCGGGGATACCATCCTTCATCATGAAGAGGGAATGGATCTTTTGCCTTCCAATCTGGACCTTTCATCTATGGAAAGCCAGTTGGTGAACGCCATGAGCAGGGAGAAACTTCTGTCGCTGCTTTTGAGGGATGTGAAGAAGGACTACGACTATATATTACTGGACTGCTCACCGTCTCTTGGAATGATCACCATCAATGCCCTTACAGCTGCAGACAGCGTGATCATACCGGTCCAAACGCAGTATCTGCCTGCCAAAGGCATGACACAGCTGCTGAGAAGCATCAACATGGTCAGGACACATACCAATGAGCATCTGAAGATCGGCGGCATCGTCATGACGTTGGTGGACGGCAGGACGAATCTGGCAAAGGAGGTCATCAGCACCATCCGCACCAATTACGGGATGTCGATCAAGATATTTGATACACAGATACCGGTTGCTGTGAAGGCAGCCGAAGCGGCAAAGGAAGGCAAAAGTATCTTTTCCTATGACGCAGGCTCCCGTCCGGCGCAGGCTTATGAGAAACTGACGAAGGAGGTGATGAAGGATGCCGAGAGAGAAAGAAAGTACAATAAAGCTGCCGTCGCTCGATGATCTGTTTTCCTCACAAGAAGAGCGGGATGACGCAAAGCTTAAGCGCATCTATGAGATTCCGCTGACTGAGATCGATCCTTTCCCGGATCATCCATACAAAGTCAGGAATGATGAGGAAATGAAGAATCTGGTGGAATCCATCAAAGAAAACGGAGTCATTACGCCTGCTATCGTCAGGAAAAAGCGCAATGGGAGATATGAAATGCTGTCCGGGCACCGCAGAATGAGAGCGTGCATGCTCGCCGGCATAGAGACGTTACGGTGTGAGGTCGTGGAATTGAGTAAGGATGAAGCCACGATATTTATGGTGGAGTCCAATATCCACAGGAACACCGTACTCCCAAGCGAGAAGGCCTTTGCGTATAAGATGAGACTGGAGGCGATGAACAGACAGGGCAAGAGGACGGATCTAACTTCGACACCAGTGGTGTCAAAGTTCAGAAGTAACGAAAAGGTTGGGAATGAAGTTGGAGAGAGCAGAGAACAGGTTCGTCGATATATCCGTCTCACGGAGCTTATTCCGGAGCTTCTGGAACTGGTTGATGAGAAAAAAATCGCCATGCGGCCTGCTGTTGAGATCTCCTATCTGCCAAAGGATCTGCAGGAGATTCTTGCGGACTGTATCGACATGGAGCAGTGTACGCCATCTCATGCCCAGACCATCCGCATGAGAAAACTGCTGGATAAGGGTGAGCTCACTGCGGACGCCATTGAAGATATCATGCTTGAGGAAAAACCGAATCAGAAGGAACGAATCGTGCTTCGGGGAGAACGCTTCAAGGAACTGTTCCCGCCGGAACTGCCGCCGGCAAAGCGAGAGGACTATGTGGCGGCAGCCATGGAGTATTACAGCAGGCACAGGGTGAAGCAGAAGAGTCGGGATGACGCAAGATAAGAGAATCACAGTGGGAGCACAGATTCCTGATCCTTCCCTATAACCCAACCTGTTTAAACAACCAGTACTTACTGAAAAAGAGAATATATAACTAAGACAATTCAATACAGGCAACAACAACGTCGGAGAGATCCGGCGTTTTTTGTTTGCCGGAAAGGGGAAGCATGAAAGAAAAAAGAGAAAACGAAGAAACCATCATCTGCAGATGCGACGACGGCATCTACGTAGCACTGTCAGAGGAAGCGGCGTCCAGGATCGCCTGGGTCCTGACCCTGCCGTTCATCATTCTGGCAGTCATGATCTGAGAGAGGAGGAACCAATGACAGATTACGTAAGAAACAACAAAACGAAACGGATCCTGACCATGGGAATCGCCGTCCTCATGGTCTTCAGCCTGTTTGCGGGGCTGATCACGGATCCATCCTATGCTGCCTTTACAGGCAAGAAGGGCAGTAAATACACCGTATGGGACGGCGGCCAGATCACATACGGGTCCGGAAACGGCGGATACAGCAACTCCAGAAAGTGCGACCTGGACGACGATCTGGGCACCCGTTATTCCTACTGCGTGCAGCCATCCAAGGCGTCACCGGGAACAGGCACCGTGACCGTAGATAAGGTCATCACAGACGACAACGACACAGGCAAATGGAACGCCCTGAGGAACGTCGTCTATTACTCACCGTCCTATCCCGGTTACGACAACAACGTGAAGAACGTCAAGGAGACCTATTACACAGGGAACTTCAGCAAGGACTGGGGCATCGCGCACCTTGCGCTGTCCTATATCTACGCCGGAAGACCGTCTGATATGGCGACCTGGGGCGGAACCCACGCGTCTGATCTGGGAGATGTCTGGACAAAGGCAAAGAGACTGGGCGATGCGATGTGGTCACCGGACTCCGCAAAGGATGATGCTGTTCCCGACAGCTTCAAGGTATTCATCTGCTATATGTCCGGCGTACAGGATATGATCGTCGGATATATGGAAGCGCCGGGCTATATCAACATGAAGAAGGCGTCCAACAGAACGTCCATCACAGACGGCAACGCCTGCTACAGCATCAAAGGTGCAGTCTATACGGTGTATGACTCTGACGGAAAGACTGTCGGGACGTTGACGGTCAAGGCAGACGGGACCAGCAACACCATCGAGGTAATGGAGGGCACATATACTGTTAAAGAAACGACAGCGCCTCCGGGATACGCCAAAGACACGTCAACCTATACTGTGAATGTGGAGTCCGACGAGACCACGACCTTCACAGCCAAGGAAGAGCCGATCACGGACCTTGTGAACCTGCTTCTGACAAAGAATCCGGCAGGTTATCCGCATGACCATGGTGAAGGTGATGCAACGCTTGCGGGAGCTGTATTCAAGTTCAGCTACTATGACGGACAGTACAGTACTGCTGCTGCAGCTGAAGGATCCGGAAACGCGACCGCCACATGGCACTTCGTCACAGACGCAAACGGCAAGATCAACGGACAGAATCCTGTGAAAGCAGATGGAAAGACCAATTCCGCCTTCTATAAGGATAAGGACGGCAAGATCTGCTATCCGCTGGGGACTTATGTCATTCAGGAAGTGACACCATCCATAGGTTATCTTCTCAATAACGAGAAGCTGGTCGTCCACATCACAGAGGACGGCACAGACAATCTCCATGTGAAGACTTACAATGAGTCCATCAAAGGAGATGAAACAATCATCCGCGGCGGCGTGAAGCTGGCCAAGATCGATAATGATCTGGATGAAGCCTACGCGCAGGGCGACGCCACGCTGGAAGGCGCAGAGTTCACCATCTACAACAAATCCAAGGAATCCGTCATGGTTGGCGGCAAGGAGATCGCTGTCGACGGCGCTGCCCTTGTGATCACAACGAACGCAGAGGGCATCGCGACATCCGCGCAGAAGGTTCTGCCATATGGATCCTATCTTGTGAAGGAAACAAAGCCGAGCGAAGGATATCTTCTCAATGAGAAGTGGTCCAGAGCTTTCCGTATCCGTACAGACGGAGAAATGATCGATCTGACCGCGGATAAGGTCAGAGAGGCCGTGGAAAGAGGCGGCGTACAGATCATCAAGCGCGATAAGGAACTGAAGAAGTCCGAGGCCCTTGGCGGAGCGAACCTAAGCGGCATCGTCATGACCATCAAGAACGTTTCCGGACGTGACGTGGTCGTCAGAAAAGACCTGGACAACAAGACCGATAAGGTCAACTGGAAGGAGCTGCAGTCCAAGGCAGAGCTCTTTGAAGCAGGCACAATCAAAAGAGTGAAGTCCGGCGAGGACGTAGGCAAGATCACGGTCCACTGGAACGCGGACAAGAAAGCCTACACTGCTGAGACACTCAGTGATGATCTGCCGTACGGAACCTACACCATCCGTGAGTCCAAGACCAACGCCACCTACCAGAGAACCGACAAGACGGAGCACATGTTTGAGGTCAGAGAGGACGGAACCATCTATTCCTATGATGATGGAAACAACGAAGCCCCTCTGACATTTGATGACTATGTGTACCGCTCTGACGTGCAGGGCACCAAGATCGGCGACGGCGACTCCAAGCGCTTCAGCTTCGTGCCGTTCAAGATCATCAGTGTGACCAACGGAGAGAGCCATGTGGTCGTAACGGATAAGAACGGATTCTTCTCCACCAAAGACAGAAGAGCCGCAGGCGATCTGGATGAGGATGAGGACGCGGATACCGCGAGAGTCCAGAACCCGTTCGATGATCTGCTTGAAGCCAAGGAAATCAAATCCGCAGATCTTGAGAAGAGAGCGCAGCAGATCCTGCAGGGCGTATGGTTCGGCACCGGCGAGTTCGGCAGCACAGCCGAGATGAACAACAAGTTCGGTGCGCTCCCGTACGATTCCTATATCCTGGAGGAGATGCCATGTGAAGCGAACGAAGGATATATCCTGCAGAAGTTCTATTTCACCGTAGATCAGAAGTCGCAGAACGGATTCGTGGATCTGGAGACCATCACAGATGATGTGCCGGAGATCGGAACGACTGCTGCTGTAAACGGCGAAAAAGCCAATATCACGCCAGATAAGCAGATCACGCTCATTGATACCATTGAGTACAAAAATCTCGTCAGAGGGCAGAAATACGTGGCTCAGGGACGTCTCATGGACAAGAAGACGGGTGAAGTCGTGAAAGACGCTGCCGGTAAGGAAATTGCTGCCGAACAGGAATTCACGGCTCATTTCTCAAATGGCAAGGTCAAAGTCGAATTCACCTTCGACGGAAGCCTGATGTACGGCAAGGATACTGTAGTCTTTGAAGCAGTCTATGATACAGAAGGCCATATCACTGCCAAGCACGAAGATCTTGAAGACGAAGGCCAGACTGTCACCTGGGAGAAGCTGAATCCTGCGTACGAGATGTACAAGATCAGAACGACCAAAGCTCCGTCCAAGGGCGATAAGTACGGCTTCTTTGCGCAGGATGAGGTCGAATACGAGGTCCATATCGAGAACACCGGCAACATCGCTCTGACCATGGATGTGACCGATACCTTCATGGAAGGCGTTGATTATTTCACGGTTCCGGAGCTGAAGAGCGCGGTATTCACGGGTCAGGGAACCTGGAACAACCAGGGCAAGGACAAGTTCGTTGCCAACATCACCCTGAATCCGAAAGAGAAGGCCACGATCACCTATACCGCCAAGGTAAAGGATGAGGCGAAGGAATATCTGGCAGCTGCAGCAAAGGATTCCGACTCACTGGATGAGAAGGGAAATGACACCAATATCGTCTATCAGAAGAACGAAACTGATGATCATGACGGCTACTGGAACACGGCGTCCTGCACCAACGTGACCTATCCGAATCCGGAAAACCCGGACGAGCCGGGAACGCTGGAGCCTAAGGAAGACTACGCGCAGACACCTGTGCAGAAGCCTGAGATCGGAACGACTCTGACCGCGAAGAACGGTGACAAGGCAGTTGTCGAGGGAGAGAAAACGGTTCTGGTTGATACCATCGCCTACAAAGCCCTGGATACGTCCAAGTGGTACGTCTTCACCGGCGAGCTGATGGTCAAGGATACCGGAGATCCGCTTGTGGAAAACGGCACCCCGATCACTGTCACCAGCAAGCCATTCAAGCCTTTGCTTAAGAACGGCAAGGTGAAGGTCACTTTTGAGGTCAATACCAAAGGCCTTGCAGGGAAAGAACTCGTTGCCTTTGAAACAGCCTACAGACTGGATGGCTACAAGAAGGGCGACGACGTAGAGAAGGCTCCAAAGACCATCGTTGCGGAGCATAAGGACCTGAAGGACAAGGACCAGACGGTCAAGGTCGTTAAACCGGGTACGCCGATCGAGCATTCTCCGAAGACAGGGGACAATGTTCATATCGTACTGGCCGTTGCACTGATGCTGCTTGCGGCAGAAGTCCTGTACGTACTGCTTAAGCGCAGAAAAGCCGCAAAGACAGACGATGATGACGATAGTGAAGAAATAGTGGAATAAAGCAAGACCGGGAGGCGGATCACCGTCTCCCTTTCATCATATGGAGGGAAAGAAAAATGGTAAATACAATCGATTTTAATAAGGATATCGCCAGAGATTACGGTCTGAGAGAGTCCGTGATCGCCACTTATTTATGGGAACTTCTGGACAGGGATCTGGAATCCATAGAACGCAACGGAAGAGTATGGACACGCATCTCACAG
>CADADV010000021.1 GCA_902786815.1 uncultured Eubacteriales bacterium | reverse complement strand
CAGTCGGATCGTCTTCTCCTCCAGCCGGATGTTTCCGTTCACGCAGACCGTGCTGTAGGAGTTCCTGCCGCTCTTCCTGCTTTTGAACCTCGGATATCCAGCCTTCGCCTGCAGGAAGAAGTTCGTGAAGGCGCTGTCCAGATGCCGCAGGCTCTGCTGCAGCGCGATGCTGTCCACTTCACGCAGGAATGGCTTTTCTATTTTGAGCCGCGTCAGGTCCTTCGCGCAGTCGGTATAGGAAAGAGCGGTCTTCGACTCCTCGTATCTGCCTTTCCTCTCGGCAAGGTAATGGTTGTAGACCAGGCGGCAGCAGCCGAAGGTCTTCGCGATGAGCTGGCGCTGCAGCCGGTCCGGATAGATCCGGAATTCGTATGCTCGATCCATGATAGATACCCCTTTTGAGAACAAATGTTCTACTCTCTGTGGGTATCATACCACAGGGGAGCCGGGAAGTCTACTGCCGTATCGTTTTTCTCTGTCTTTTTCCATGCCGCTGCAGCAGATTCATCCCGCCGCTTAAGAAGCGGGGGTTTCTCTGCTGTTTTATGTTAAAGCAAATTAATACAAGCCTGACACCCCTATCTGTGATATACTTTAGACGAGCAAGCAAAAGGAGTTATAACTATGATCTATCTCGACAACGCAGCCACTTCGTGGCCTAAACCCGAGCAGGTTTATGATGCCGTTTCCAATGCGATAAAACGGAGCGGCAATCCGAGCCGTTCCAATTCAGAGGAGGCCAGAGCCGCCGCCACCGATATCATCGAAACCAGGGGCGCTTTGGCGCAGCTGTTCAACATCGCAGATCCCCAGCGGATCGTCTTCGCCCTCAACGCGACGGACGCTATCAATCTGGGACTGCAGGGAATGCTCAAACCGGGCGACCATGTGATCACCAGCCAGATGGAGCACAATGCAGTCACCCGTCCCCTCGCATACCTGGAAGACGCAGGCGTCATGGTCACAAAAGTGAATACCGATCCGGTCAGCGGCGCGGATCTTGATGAGATACGCAAAAGCATCCGCCCGGAGACGAAGCTGGTTGCGATGACACACGCATCGAATGTTACCGGAGCGCTGAATCCCATCGAGGAGATCGGCACCATTTGCCGTGAAGCAGGCGTCCCGTTCCTCGTGGACGCATCCCAGTCAGCGGGCGCCATCCCGATAGACGTAGTGACAATGAACATTGATCTTCTGGCCTTCCCTGGGCACAAGTCGCTTCTCGGTCCGACAGGGACCGGTGCGCTGTATGTCTCCGAGACGGTCTCACCGCGGCCGATCCGGTCGGGCGGAACCGGCGTCTTCTCAGAAGTGCGTCTGCAGCCCGAGCAGCTTCCTTACTACTATGAAGCAGGCACGCAGAATACCGTCGGAATCTCCGGCCTTTGCGCGGGCGTCCGCTTTATTATGGAGCGCTCCGTCAGCAGCATCTATTTCGAAGAACAGAAGATGGTCCGGCAGCTGATTGACGGTCTGACGTCCATGCCGGGCGTAACGGTTTACGGTCCGCTGACCTCACCGCGGGCGGCTGCTGTTTCCTTCAATATCGAAGGCATGGACTGCGCTGATGTGGCCATGATCCTGGAATCCTACTACGATATTTCCGTCCGGTCCGGCCTGCAGTGCGCGCCGGATACCCACCGCATGCTCGGCACTTTTGATATGGGCGGAACGGTCCGTGTCAGCCCGGGACTGTTCACTACGGCCGATGAAATCGATGAGTTCCTATGGGCAGTGAGGGAGATCGCAGATGGCGAATAATCAGTTTACGAGTGAATCATTTGCGGTGGTCCGCGCCCCGATGGATCCTGCAACGGGCAAACCCTTTGAATCCTGTCAGTACGCATTGTTCCCCGGCATCGCTCTGGCCCAGTCAGAGCCGGAGCTGGTGGTTTTGCTGTACGATTCGATCCTCCATCAGTATCCGGACACCGCCATGTTCTTATACAAAGGCTACGGCGCCGATCCGCTCCTGAACCGCAAGTACCAGCAAAGGCTGCTCACGCACTGGAGAAATCTCGGCAAACCGACTATGATTCTTGCCACGCCGGAGGACCGGAAATTTTTCCGCGGCAGTCTCGCTGAGATCCCGACTGCCTCGCTCTACGACATTCTGATCGAACGCAGTGTCAGCGGCGGCTGCAACCGCGAGCTTTACCGACTGTCCGAGCCGGAGGAGTACGGGTTCGCGAAAGCGTTGCGGCAACTGGCGGAAATGATGGGCGTGACGTTGTATGATGCTTCAAACCGCGAATCGTTAATAGGCGATGTGTCGGGTGTCCCAACTGTCCCGACCGCCGATGTCTCCCGCATTCCCTTCCTGACCAGCAGTATGGAAGTGCGCAACGCCATGAAAAAGAACGGGTTCGAGGCGGTCCACATCCTGGAACTGATCTACGGAATGGGCAAGTCCAATCAACACCTGGCGCATACTCACGCGGAAGGGCACGAGCACAACCACGACGAGCCGCCCAAGGTCCGCGACACCGTCATGAGCGAGGAGGAGCAGGCAGCCCAGGATGCCCTCTTCGACGAGACAATAAAAAAGCAGAATCTCTGCGAACTGCATGACACTCTGCTTTCGTTCTTCTGGGGCGAATGACTATTTCGTTTCAGAATAATGATATCTGCACACGAGAATAAAAACATCATTCTCTGCCGCTGTGTAAATCAATCGGTGTTCGTCGTCGATTCTCCTGCTCCAAAAGCCGGACAAGTCGTATTTGAGCGGCTCTGGCTTCCCCAATCCGTCAAACGGTTCTCTGCATATATCCTTTATCAGCAAATCTATCCGTTTGGATATTTTTTTGTTTTCCGTCTTCCAATACGTATAATCCGCCCAGGCATTCTCTGTAAAGATAATTCTCATATCCGTTACCCCCGCGCGGCAATCTACGTCTCGTACTTGAACTGTTCATCCGCAACCAGGTTTATTGTTTTTCCCTTTTCCAGTTGCTCTTTCGATTCCTGTATCCATTTGTAATTAGCTTCTGACCTGCGGATATAGTAGTTCTCAATGAGATTGTTATACTCATCGAGGGACATCATCACGATGTTCTCGTCATTTTTTCGTGTGACAATCACTGTCTCGCTGTCCCGGATGATCGTATCGCATACTGATTTTAAGTTGTTCCTCACATCGGAATAATTTCTTGCAATCATAATAATCTCCTCCCAAAAGCAATCTGCTTCTAATCTTATTCCAACTTCGTTTGAATTATTACTGCTTGAATTATAACTGCAGAAAACAAAACAGTCAATATATTGTACAATATATTGACTGTTCTTCAAGCATGTTCTATTATGACCGGCGTCTATTCTGACTGTTCGGTTTCCGCACTGCCGCTGTCGTAGCTTTCGCCCGTACCTTCGCCGGTACCATCGTCTGTGCCGTCACCTTCGACACCTTCTTCACCTTCTTCGTCTTCCTCTGTAGGTGGCGGTGGTGGTGGTGGATCTGTTCCGTCAACATACCATTCTCCTGCCACATTCACAACGGAATCGGGAGCCTCTAAGAAGTGTTTCGGCTCCATGCCGTCGCATACCCTTCGCATGATCTGGGACCAGAACGCAGCAGCAGCGGAAGAGTAGTTCGCGAGCGGAATATTCACGTCGCAGCCCATCCAGAGGGCCATGCTGTACTTCGGAGTGAATCCTGAGAACCATACGTCGTGCTGTGAGGACGTTGTACCGGTCTTGCCGGCCACGTCATATCCGTCGATTCTGGCGTTCGTTCCTGTGCCGTACTGGACCGCAGACTTCAGGATGTCCGACATGATCCAAGCAACGCCTTCGTCGAAGACCTGCTCCGTCTCCTGATAATTCTCAATGACGGTCACGCCTTCACTGTCAGTAACACTGGTGTAGAAAATAGGTTCCTTGTATTCTCCGTGGCTGGCGAAGGTCTCATAGGCCGCAGTCATTTCCAGCGGACTGATGCCCTTCGTCATACCGCCCAAAGCCAGGGCGTCATGCATATCTGAAGTGCCGCCTTCCTCCACGATGGATGTGATTCCGTTCTGCTTGAGTTTTTTCACGGAATACTCTACGCCGACCTGCCGGAAGACCTTTACCGCTGTGACATTCACGGACTGCTGTACGGAATGACGCAGGGTGATCGGACCGCTGAATCCGCCGCCTGAGTTTTTAGGCCAGATCTTACCATTGAGTTTCATCGGTGCATCGTTGATGATACTGCTGGCCGTGATATAGTCGCCCCAATAATCGCCGGGCTCTGCCTTGAGTTTTGGTTTTTCTCCTTTTTTCGCTGCATCTGCACTCTTCTGGAGAGCCGGCGCGTATACGCCGATCGGCTTGATGGACGATCCCGGCTGGCGCGGACTGATGGCTCTGTTGTACAGCTGTTTCCCGCTGGCGCCTCTTCCGCCTGTCATCGCCAGGACCTCACCGCTGTCGTTGTCGATGATGACTGCAGCTGCCTGAGGCTGGCGCATTTTCTGACCAAGCTGGTAGTTGTCTTTGGAAACGATCAGCTTACCGTCTTTCTCCTTGAAGAAGTCCGGGAAGTCCTTCATAAACGATGCAGAGATCACGCAGTTTCCGTCCCCGTCGAACTTCGTATATGCCGCCGGAACAGAGAGCGTTCCTCCTTCGCGGAAATAGAGAGAACCGTCATCCTGGGAGTACATGCTTTTGAATCCAATGCTTACGTATTCCTCATCACCTGACTGCACTCCATAGAAATCCAGTCGCTTTCCTTTTTTCAGCGTAATCGAACCATCCCCGCCTTTGGAGAACTCTTTCTTTTTTAATTTGAATTTTCCATCCTTATCGAAATACGCGCTCTTTGGCCGCATGAGCACATCTCCGGACTCGGAGATGATGTTCCCGTCGCCGTCCTTGCGGATCGAGCTGATCGTTGCATAGTTCGAATTTTTGTTGATCTGCTTGTCGAGCGTATCCTGAACAGGTCTGTCCAGGCAGGTGTAGATGTTGTACCCTTTCGTATAGACCATCGTGCGGGCTTCATCTTCTGAGACATCATACTCCTGTGCTATGTCTTTGACCGCTTCATTGATCGCGCAGTCGATATAATAGGAGTAGCTGTCCGGCTCATCCTTGGTATTGATGGCCATATGCTTTTCCAGTGAATCTGAAAGCGCCGCCTTGTATTCCTTTTCTGTGATGTGTCCCGCTTCTTTCATGTTGGCAAGGACGATTTTTCTCCTGTCATCAGACACTGTCCCATTGTACAGGTATACAACGCCGTCTCCTTTGCCGAGCACGGGAAGTCCGTCTTCGGATGCGCCATAGGCTGCTTTGGCGAGGGCGTATGTGTCAGGTGACTGTGGGAGCGCCGCGAGGGCTGCGCATTCCAGAAGGTCCAGATCCTTTGGTTCTTTGTTGAAATAGCTTTCGCTCGCCGCCTGGATCCCGTATGCGTTGAATCCGAAGTACACTGCGTTGAAATAGGCCTCCAGGATCTGCTTCTTCGTCAGCTCCTGCTCCAGGATCTTCGTATAGTGCATCTCCAGGATCTTTCTCTCCAGCGACCGCTCAGACTTCGTCTCTGAGAGGTAAATGTTTCTGGCAAGCTGCTGGGTGATGGTGGACGTACCGGAGATTTGTCCGCCGCCGAATATCTTCTCTTTAACTGCTCCGATCATACGGATGTAGTTGAAGCCGTGGTGCTCCCAGAAGGTCTTGTCTTCCGTATCCACCAACGCATTGATGAGATCCTCCGGAAGATCCTCGTATTTGACCAGCGTCCGGTTTCCTCCGGATAGATAAAGGGCGTCGATTTCTTCGCCTTCCTTATCGTAGATCGTGGTCTTCTGATAGATGAGCGAATACATATTATCCGTCTCAAGATCTTCGATTGCCGATTCCTCGATGACCTTATTGGCATAGGAATAAAGCGCAAAGCACGCAGCGGCCCCGCCCAACAACAACAGCAGAAAAAGGATCAGCAGAATTAAGATGATCCTTTTCCTTCTTTTTCTTCTTCTTTTTCTCTGTAGATTGTGATCCCCTTTTACTTTTCTTCCCATAGATGATTACTCCACCGGTTCGTCAACGAATCTTCTGATTGTCAGGATCCTTCCCGGAGCATGGACACTGCTGACGCAGATTCCAGCGCGGGAATTGTAGGCGTGAACGATCTTGCCGTTGCCCATGTACATGGCGTAGTGGCCCGGATAGTAGACGACGTCTCCTGCCTTTGCTTCATCGAGGCAGACGCCTTTGCCCATTTTATAGAATCCCAGTCTTGGTACATTATAGCCGAAATGACGGTATACGGAATAAATGAATCCGGAACAGTCAGTCCCGTTGGTGAGGCTCGTGCCGCCGTACTTATAGCGGTTGCCTACGAACTGGAGCCCGTAATTCACCATCTTCATTCCGTCGTCTTCTCCGATAATCGCTCCGGTGTAATCACGCCAAGCTGTGTCCGCCGGTCTGGCTTTGGTGCCGACATAGATGACTCTGTCGACAGGTTCTTCTGTGACCTTCTCGGCAACAGGCTCGGAATCAGTTTCCTGACCATTTACGAGAGTGACCTCGTTGGTGACGATTTTCTCGCCCTCTTCCCCTTTGTTTTTGAGGGCCAGATTGCCATTATAAAGATCGTCTGTCTTCTCGTAGACTGTCTCCGGTTTGACCTTCTCAGTGATGTCCACGTCTGTCTTGGTCGTGACATGCATCGCAGGACTCTCTGTGTCGTTTGCCGCGAGGACTTTCGCCACTGCCTCGTCCTTGGTGAGGACTCTCGGCGGCTTGACGCCTACGAAGAGGGTCTTGTCTTCGATCTTCAGCTGCTCATCGATTTCCAGTGTGTCCAGTTTTCCATCCTCGGCGACATAACTTTCCATGACCTCGCGGATGACGTCTGAAGCGATTTCCGGGGTTTCAACGATGAAGATTTCCTTGCCGTCTGCAGAAACGATGCAGGGATCTTCGACCTTCGTCCCGTCCGCATACACGGCGTACGGCTTCACTATAATGTTGAAGACGACCGCCGCCGCTGCTACGAAGATGAGCGCGATCAGAATCGCAATGTACATTTTTTTGTTAGTTCGTAAATTTTCCAGCATAAGAAATCCTTCCTATTTCCTGGTGATTTTATCAGTTCCCATATATGGTCTGAGTGCTTCCGGGATCACTACGGATCCGTCAGCCTGCTGATAATTCTCAAGAATCGCGGCGACAGTCCTGCCCACGGCAAGTCCGCTTCCGTTCAGTGTGTGCACGAATTCAGGCTTGCCCTTTTCCTCAGGTCTGAATCTGATGTTCGCGCGGCGTGCCTGGAAGTCTTCGAAGTTGGAGCAGGATGAGATTTCCACATACCTGCCGTAGCTCGGCATCCAGACTTCCACATCGTATGTCATCGCAGAGGAGAATCCCAGATCGCCTGTAGAGAGTCTGACCACTCTGAACGGAATGTTCAGCTTTCTCAGAACTTCTTCAGCGTTGTCTGTCAGAGCCTCCAGTTCTGCGTAGGAGTCTTCCGGCTTAACGAATTTGACCATCTCGACCTTCTGGAACTGGTGCTGGCGGATGAGTCCTCTCGTGTCACGGCCGGCGCTGCCTGCTTCTGCTCTGAAGCAAGGTGTGTACGCGGTGTGGTAGATCGGCAGCTGATCCGCGCTGAGGATCTCGTTGTCATAGAGATTCGTGACCGGGACCTCTGCAGTCGGGATCAGGAAGAAATCCTTCTGAGGGATGTAGAACATGTCTTCTTCAAATTTCGGCAGCTGTCCGGTTCCTGTCATCGCCATCCTGTTTACCATGAACGGCGGAAGGATCTCCGTATATCCGTGTTCCTCCGTATGCAGATCAAGCATGAAGTTGATGACTGCTCTTTCAAGACGCGCACCCAGTCCCTTGTAAACTGTGAATCTGGCGCCGGCGATCTTAGCAGCACGTTCGAAATCGAGGATGTCAAGATCTTCGCCGATGTCCCAGTGAGCCTTCGCTTCGAAATCAAATTCTGTCGGTTCGCCCCATTTTCTGAGTTCCACGTTGTCGCTGTCGTCAAGTCCTTCCTGCACGTCCTTATAAGGAGTGTTCGGAACTTCCAGAAGGGCTGCCTTCAGACCAGCCTCTGCTTCGCTTACCTGCGCGTCCAGTTCCTTGATCTGTTCGCTCAGCTGCTTCATTTCTGCCATGAGCGGCGCAGTGTCCTCGCCGTTTTTCTTCAGGACAGGGATCTGCTTTGACTTGATCTTCTGCTCATTCTTCATCTTCTCGACGGTCGCGAGGATCTCTCTTCTCTTGATGTCGAATTCCCTGACCTTGTCGATTCCGAAATCGCCCTTGCCTCTGGACTCAACAGCTTTCTTTACTCCGTCAAAATCTTCTCTTATTCTCTTAATGTCCAGCATTTATAAACCTCCGGCTTCTGAATAATTAAAACAGATTCTTTCTGTACTTCACGTAAAGGTCTCTCATCTCCTCGACTTTCTCCTGCATTTCGATCTGCAGGTCGGATGCTTTTGCATAATCTCCGGCATCCAGAGCGTCGACGATCTGTGTCAGCAGGCACGTGTCTTCCAGCGTGTTCTTGCCGATGTAGTTGCGCAGCCGTACGAACTTGCCCCAGTAGTGGCGGTCGTAGTCCACGCACTCTTCTTCCTTGTGCATCTTGCGGCAGTGGCGCAGAAGATCCATTGTCTCCGGCACGATCCTGCCCTGCAGTTCCATGGTCCACTGATCCAGGACTGCTTCCTTGTATGAGGTCAGCGCCATGTCCGTCATGACGTCGTCCCGCTTGAAGATCTCCAGCTTTTCGGGGTACTCGTCGAAGGCGCACATGTTTTCCCATACGGTGCGCGGCACCTTGCCGAAAAACTTGGTTCTTTCTTCTTCCGTATAATCGTCGAATACGTTCAGCTCGCTTCTGTAGACTCTGTCCTTATCCAGGTAGAAGTCTTCTTCACCGTACTCCTTCGAGAGGGAGCGTTCCAGCTCTTCCGGCGTTTTGCCGTGCTCCAGGGTCTCCTTGATTCCGTCCAGCATGGCCATGTAAGAGGCTGCCAGAACGAGATACGTATTGCTCTTAGGATTCGGCGACCGCAGTTCGAATCTTGTGGCGAGCGGATTGTCGTGCTCCCGGACAAGACCGACGAGAACGGTTCTGTTACGGGACGGCATCCGTGCGTCGTGTCCCAAAGACGTCACGACGCAGACCGGTGCTTCATAACCCGGCTTCTGTCTGTTGAAAGCGTCGTTGGTCGAACTGACGAAAGGATTGATGACATCGTAGTTCTTGAGCAGGCCCATCAGGGCTCCGAATCCTACCGGGCTCATGAACTGTTTGTCTGCATCCTTGGCAGCCGGCGTGAAAAGGTTCACCCTCCTGCCGTCCTTTAATACAGCAGCAACGCCCATGTGGGTATGCTCGCCGCTTCCTGCAACGCCTTCGATCGGCTTGGCCATGAATGTGACGTCCAGTCCGTACCTTCTGAATATATCTCTGATTACATATTTAATGTGGTTTTCATTGTCTGCTGCCTGAACAGCTGTGGAATATCTCCAGTCGATTTCCAGCTGCTCCATAACATGGTCGTAGCGTCCGGAGTTTCCGAACTTGGCCTTGACGCCGCCCACTTCCTTGTGGCCCATCTCGACCTCAAAACCATACCGTTGCAAAACCTGAAGCGCTTCTTCGAGCGCAGTTCTGACTGGTCCTGTCGTTCTCTTCCAGTACTGTTCTTTCAGCATCTGGGCAGTGGAGAGCTGCTCTCTGTCCGCGTCATCATCCGGCGTCTTGACCCAGAATTCCAGTTCGGTCGCCGCTGTGATATCCAGCCGCTCGATCTCGTCGACGCTGTCGATATCCATATAATCAAAAACATATGGATTCTCCTTCAGGAGCTCCAGCAGATCCTCCTTGAAGTTAAAAACGGCGTCACGAAGTATCACTCTGGACCCGACTCTGTCTGACTCATTGTGGATCAGGCTGGAAGGGATGCGGAGCGTGCCGATCGGAAGACCGGTCTCCGGATCCGTGTAGTTGAAGTTGTGATCCACGAACCAGTTGACCGTTCTGTCCGGAATAATGTCTACTTTTCCGTTGTTCAGATCCGCGATCTTCGGCAGCACAACGGACGATCCGTCTGTCTGCACGCCGTTTTTGAGGAATCCTTCGATATCTCTGAGGAACTCCTCTACCGGAATCTTTTCGTCTGTATCATTGCCTCCTACATCGATACCTACCACAGATATAAATTTAATCTCCGGGTGGGCCTCAAGGGCCCCCCGGATCTCTTCTTCACTGTGCTTTGCAGCAGGTATGGTGTAGAGCATTCTGTCAAAATCAAATTCTAACATGTAACTCTCTTATTTATTTCGCAAGCTTGTTCAGGTATTTCTCAAGCTCGTCCATGTGCTTGCCGTACTCTGACCAGTTGCCGTCCTTCAGTGCTTCCTGTGCCTCGTCGTATGCAGCCTGTGCCGCTTCGATCAGTTCGGTCTGGGACATTTCGGCAGGTCCGGTCTTGCCTTCATTATCCTTGCCGGTGTCTCCGGTGTCGACGCTCGCATGCGCGCTGCCTTCTCCGAACATGGAGTTCAGAGCCTCGGCAAGCGTCGGCTCATAGGCGATGTCATCACCGAATACGACGATAACTCTCTTGACTTCAGGAATACTGGAGTTGGTCGCTTCCAGATATACCGGCTCAACATAGAGGATGGAGTCTTCGATCGGAATGACGAAGAGGTTTCCTCTGCTGTAGGTGGATCCGGAAGAGTTCCAAAGCGAGAATTCCTTCGAGATCTCCGTGTTCTGGTCGATCTGTGCTTCGACCTGCATCGGGCCGTAAACGATCTTGCTCTTCGGCATCTGATAGAGCACCAGCTTGCCGTAGTTCTCACCGTCATTTCTCGCAACCAGAAGTCCCATCATGTTCTTCTTGTCCTTCGGTGTGAACGGAATGGAGTTTACGAACTCAGCACTCTTCTCGCCCGGCAGCTTCATGATGTAGTAGTTCGGTGTCATGGACTGCTCTTCAGTTCCGTAGATCTCGCTGGCGATCTGCCACAGGTCCTCGTTCTGATAGAATACCTTCACATCATTCATGTGGTATCTCTGATAGATCTGCGCCTGGATGTTCAGCAGTGTTCCCGGATATCTGATGTGCGCCTTGATTCCTTCAGGCATCTGATCGAAGTCCTTGAAAAGCTTCGGATAAATGCGCTGGAATGTCTTTGCAATAGGATCTGTCTGATCGACGATGTAGTAGTTCGTCTCACCAGTATAGGTGTCGATGACGACCTTGACGGAGTTTCTTACATAATCGACATCAGTCTCCTGGCTGTACGGCTCAGAGTATGGATATCTGTTGGTCGCTGTATACGCATCGATGATCCAATAGAGTTTGCCGTCTACTGTGATCATATATGGATCCTCATCGTAATCCAGATACGGCATGATCTGACGTACTCTGGAGGAGATGTTCCTGTTGATCAGGATCTTGGAATCGCTGTTGATGTTTCCGGATACGAGCATTTTCAGGGAACGTTCTCTGACGGAGAACATAAATCTTGTCAGCAGATTCATCTTGATTCCTGCATCTGCCTTGTACTGGCAGTACTTGTTGCTGTTGCCGTCCGGATAGTCGAATTCATCCTCGTCCGTGTTGACCAGAACATAGTCGTTCGTGCTCTCTCCGAAATAGATCTCAGGATCGGTGATCTGAACATCGACGGATGATTCCGGCGGAATGTTCTGGATCAGCATATCCGGCTGGCCGCTGGCGGTGATCTTGTCTACACGTGACAGGGTCGCGCCGTATCCGTGGGTGTACTTCAGGTGTCTGTTCAGCCAGGTGTTGCTGATCTTTTCCTCGTTGATCTCTCTGGCTGACAGGAACGTCTGCGTGTAGTCTCCGTCAATTGTGTATCTGTCGACGTCGACGTCATTGAAGTCGTAGTACTGTCTGATACTCTGGGTCTGATTGTAGAATTTCTTCGCCGGAGCATAGTCGTTGATTCTGATATTTGAAATCGTTTCTTCGTTGTTGGCGATGTCTTTGCTGGTCAGGTCTTCTGTTGCTTTGAAGGCCTTGATGTTGACGCCGTCAAGTCCGTACGCGTACTGGGTGTACTCGATATTTCTTTCCAGGTACTTGCTCTCCTTGTTGATTTCATCAGGAGATACGATGAAGTTCTGGACGACCAGTCCGACGCCTGTTCCCAGAAGGCCAACGGCAATCATGATTGCCGGGATCACTGCTGCAGGCTTAAACCGCTTCTTGGCGATTCCGTAGGCTACGCCGATAGCGGCAAGCACTGAAAGTCCAATGAGGATGCGGTACATCCAAAGGGTGATGTTGACGTCCGTAAATCCGGCGCCGTAAACGGCACCCGTGCTCCCGAAGAGCAGGTCGAACTGCTTCAGCAGGAAGTATACGCCGATCATCAGGAAGAACAGCACGCCGACAACGATCAGCTGTTTCTCCGCGATGTGCAGGATCATCTTCAGGTTCTTGTTGTCGACCGGTTTTCTCTGCGGCTGCGGACGACCGCCGCCAAACATGTTTCCGAACATGCCGCCGCCCTGCTGGCCCTGTCTGCCGCCCTGGCCACCCTGGCCGCCCTGGCCGGTGAACTGCTTCGCAAACTTGCCGAACATATCGTTGATCTCACTGAACGGATTATCGTCGATCGGACGACCGCCTTCTTCTCCGCCGGTGTATCTGTCTTCTTCATATTCATCGGTATCATCGAACTGATACTCGTCTGCCGGCTCTTGTTCCGGTTCGGGCTCTATCTCCTCCTCCACGGCCTCGAAGATTCTCGGCGTTCTCACCGAAAGCAGGATGGAGTAATAGATAAATGTGAGTATTGCAAAAGCAACAATCAGCAGTATGACGAGCTGATTGAGCTGCTCAATAAAATTCAGCTTGAACACATAGAAAGAAATATCTATGTTATACAGCGGATCCTTGATATCGAAATCCGTACTGTGGGTAAACTGCAAAGTCTGGAACCACAGTCTGGTGACGGCGAAATACGTAGTCACGGCGCCGAAGGCACCCGCCAGTCCCCATGTCATGAGGTTCAGTTTCTTGTTGTCCGGCAGTTCATCCGATTCGACCCTGTTCACATATCCCTTCTTGATGAATTTCAGATAGATATACGCCAGGAACGTAATCACAATGAACGTCGGTATTCCGATCTTCAGCTGGGTGAACAGCTTCGTCAGGAACACTGAAAGATATGACAGGTCCTTGAACCACATCAGATCTGTCAGCCAGTTAATGAGGAGTACGAAGATCAGTATGATCGCAAGGACGATAATAATAATGCCCTTGGCGCCAAGCTTTTTCTTCTTAGCTCCGGTCGTATTGGTGTTTGTGCTCTCCAATTCTGTTTTACCTCCTTGATTGGTCTGAAACTAATATTGCCTATCTATACTTCATAGTCGATTCCCGGAACCTCATAGTCAGGCGTGCTTCCGGTAATGAGCTGGATCACATTGTTCAGCTGGTTGTCTATGAACTGGGCTGCTCCGCTGTCCGGTGCGAGCCACTTGATGCCGATTCCGGCCAGTTCAATAATGAATATAATGATCAGGATGATGAGAAGGATCTTCAGGATCGTTCTGCCTGCGCCGCCTGACGGCTTCTCCTGCTCTTCTGCTTTCTTCGCAGCCTTTTTCGCTTCTTTCGCGGCTGCTTTTTCTGCTTTTGCAGCTGCCTTCGCAGCCTTTGCAGCTGATCTCGGGTCGGTCGTTGCGATCGCGCCTGCTGCTGCAGCGCCTGCAGCCGCGGCCACTGCTTCCGGTACCTCATCCGGTGTTTCCGGCAATTCAGCGCCGGGAACTTCCGGAGCCTGCGGCATCTCAACGTCAGGCATGCTGACTTCCGGCGCGGGAGCCCCGGCGTTTGCCTGTGCTTCCTGCAGTTCTCTCAACTGCTGTGCTTCCTTCTCGCCGTAATCTGCGAAGCTTTCATCGGCGCCCATAGAATCCGGCGCGAATTCCGGCTCTTTTATTCCCGGCATGACGATCGTGTCGTCAAGACCCGGCTTGAGTCCTTCCAGCACCGCATCGTCCGGCATGATCGCCGGTTCTTCTTTTGCTGCAAAACCTTCCACTACCTGTTCGACCTGTTCTGCTGGCTCAGGCTCGACTGCGGCCGGTTCCGGTTCAACTGCTGCCGGTTCCGGTACGGCCGGTTCTGGCGTAACCACCTCCGGTACCTCTACAGCAGGCTCCGGTTCGACAGATGCTGTCTCGACCTGCTCTTCCTGCGGAGCCGGTTCCTCTGCAGCCTCTTCCGTCGCCGGTTCTTCATCCTCGCCGAACATTACAGCACCCAGTTCTGACTTATGGGTCGGAATATTGGTCGGCATTGTAAGCTCTTCTAAAAGCTCATCGATCGTCTTGGTGTGCTCTGCTTCCAGCTCTTCTGCCGGGATGACCGGTGCAGCTTTCAGTTCTTCTTTGCTGATTCTTCTTGTATCTTCAAGGCCCTTCAGAACATCCTCTCTGTTAACAGCCTTCGTGTGGATGTTATCGTTGATCTCTGAGAGCATTGTGTCTCTGCTTGTGACAGGCTTCTCGCCGAGGAGTTCTTCAACAGTTGCGGGAATCGGTTCGGCAGGCTCTGCCGGCTCAGCAGGAACTTCCTGCGGCTTCGCAGGTTCTTCCGGTGCTTTTCCTGAAATCGGGTCAATGCCAAACTCGGCCAGGAACTGTGCCCTTGCCTTTGCCATTGCGCTCAGGTCTGCCTGCGTTGCCCTGTGGGCGTCCATCTTCGCTGCCTGCTCCTTGGTGATTTCCGGTTTAGGCTGCGGTGCAGGCTCTGCCGGTGCAGGTGCTGGTTCTGCAGGCGCCGGTGCTGGTTCTGCAGGCGCAGGTGCCGGTGCAGGCTGCGGCTTCGCAACGAGCGTCGGTCTGTCCAAAGCAGGCGGTACCGGCTCTCCTGCAGACTTGAACATATCTGCCGTGATCTTGATCGTCGGTTCGGAAACAGGCTTCGCAGCCGGTGCTTCCGGTGCAGGTTCTGGTTCCGGTGCAGGTGCAGGTTCCGGCTGCGGCTGCGGTTCCTTCACTGACTCGCCGCGGAATCCTGCGATGGCTGCTTTGATTTTCGCAGCTTCTTCTTCTCTCATCCGGGCTGTCTGCGCAAGGACTTTCCTCGCCTCTTCAGCTGCAGCCGCGGACTCAGCCTGCAGACGCAGATTCTCCTGCTTCTTGCTGAGACTCTGTCTGAGCTGTTCCTCTTCCTGACGGCGCCGTTCTATTTCTGCGATTCTCTTTTCTTTTTCTGTAGCCGCCTGTCTTGCTTCCTGCTGGGCTTTGATTTTCTCAGCCTGCTGGCGTGCTCTGGCCTCCTCCTCTGCTTCGAGTCTGGCTTTCTCTTCGGCTTCTTTCTTTCTGGCTTCTTCTTCGGCCGCAATACGGGCTTCTTCTTCAGCCTTTGCTTTTGCTTCTTCTTCCGCTTTGATTCTGGCTTCTTCTTCGGCTCTCGCCTGCGCTTCCGCTTCAGCTCTCGCGCGTTCTTCCGCCTTGCGTCTGGCCTCTTCGACAGCCTCCCTTGCAAGCCTTGCATCTTCTTCTCTTCTGGCTTCTTCTTCAGCTGCGATTCTTGCTGCTGCTTCTGCCTCGAGTCTCTTCGCTTCTTCTTCGGCTCTCGCAGCTTCTTCTGCTGCAAGCTTTGCTGCCTCTTCAGCTTTGCGTACTTCTTCTGCCGCGCGGGCTTTGGCTTCCTCAACCATCCTTGCCCGCTCTTCCTCTTCGGCTCTGATGCGTGCTTCTTCTGCCGCTTTCATCTCTGCGGCAGCTTTTGCCCGCTCTTCTTCTATCATTCTCTGACGGGATTCTTCCTCTGCTCTGGCCTGTTCAAGAGCCTTCTCCCGCGCTTCTATTCTCTCAAGAACATCTGATTCGAATGCTTTTGGTTCGTATGGTTTGTTGACGCCCTCTCTTTCCAGGAACGCCTCCATCGACGAATCTTCCGTCCTAGTTTCGAACTTCTCTGCGGCTGCTTTTTCAGCAATCGCCAGTTCCTGCTGGATCGGATTTCCGCCTTTGATCTTGTCGTATTCTTTGTTCAGCAGCTGCTGGAATTCCTCGTTCTTCGTGCTGAAAGTATAGAACTTGTCGATCTTCTCCGCAGCACTCATTTCCTCCCCGGGTGCAGGGCCCTGCGGTGCAGGTGCTTCCGGCGGCGCGGGCTTCGAAGGAATCAGATCCTCTACATTGAGCTCCGTGCGTTCCGGGGCCGGTCTGTCAGCTTTCTCAATGATTTCTTCCTTTACTTTTTCAGGATACTCTCTGGTCAGTTTATCCCTTATTTCGGAAGGATCCGCGCTCCAGTCGAAATCTATGTCGTCCGTCTTCTCAATTGTGCCTGTAGACGGATACTCATTGACATCCCATTTGAGTTCTTCAATGAACGGTCTCCTTACAGGTTCGGGATCCGGTGCAGCCGCTGGCTCCGGCTTCGGAGCGGGCTTCGGAGCGGGAGCTTCCGCTTTCGGTGTTTCCGGCGCAGGGCTGCTTGCCTCCGCTACGGGCGCACCGCAAAAGCTGCAAAATCTTGATCCGTCTGCAATTTGGTTTCCGCACTTGCTGCAATACATACGTTTGTTCCTCCTCTAGTGTCTTTTCAGTTACTAGTTTTCTTTTTTATTCTCTTATCAGCATGTTCAGTTCTTCTGCTGTGTATTTCTTTCCGCTTCTTCCGATGTTATAGCCCTGATGATATCTCGTGGGCTCAGGAGCAGGTTCCGGCGGCGCCGGTGCCGGTTGCGGCGGTGGTGCCGGCCGCGGCGGTGGCGGAGCTGCCTGCAGCTGAATCTGCTCGCGCATCAGCTGCTCCATCTGCGCATATAACTGGTCTGATGTAAACTCCCGCGGCTGCATAGGCGGACCCGGCTGCTGCGCCGGGGCTGTCTGCTGCGGCGGCTGCGGCACTGACGTCGCTGGAACTGCCTGCTGCGGCGGCACTGGCTCCGGCTCCTGCCTTTGCGGAACCTCGGACGGTTCTTCAGCCTCCTCGGCGCCCATGGCTTCCAGTTCCCTGAAGATATCATCTAGTTCTATTTCGTCATCGATTTCTTCTATCTCTTCTATTTCAGCCTCTTCGATTTCATCCGGCATATAAATGCCGTCCGGTGCGCTGACCTGGCTGCTCGCGTCTGGGATGTCCGCCTGCTCAGATTCCATCTCTTTGGTCTTTTTCTCAAGTTCGGAAAGCCGCAGAACCTCCTGCTCCAGAAGTTCCAGCCTTTGCGTCTGCAGCTCATCGACCTGCTGCCGATCCATATGATCGATCAGCTGATCCGTCTTCGCTTTTATGGAATCGCCAAACGAACTGAGGCTATTCTCGATGTCCTTTATTGCCTTGCTGTTTGCTTTCGCCTGCCGCTGGCTGCCGATCAAAGTGATGATGCAGACAACACAAAGAACGCAAAGAATGCCTGTCGTAATTATGGCGATTATCTCAACCATAGTCATATACAGACTCCTCTATCTTTCCTTACCTATAAATGCACATATTTATAGTTAGTACATTATACATCAAAAAAACATGAGTTTCCACCTTTTTCCTAAAAAAAGGCACGCCGCGAGCGCAGTCGTATCAAGGAATCCGCTATATAGTGCAGGACATGTGAAACACCCACTATCTGTGCTGTCCGCAGCCGGCGATCCGTCTTTATGCAAAAGCAAAAGAGCCGGTCCTGACTCCATCGATGGATCAGAACCGGCTCCGCTGTTCATTTATTTGTTTACAGCTTGAGTGCCTTTTCGCGTTTGGACGCGGATGCTCTCATGATTTTTTCCAGTGCAGCGGCCTCCGCCTCTTCATCTCCGAAGGAACGGAATTCGAGCACGCCTTTCTCACGAGCCAGATCGATAAGTTTCTGACCCTTCTCAGTGCGGACGATGAGCTGGTTCCAACCCTGGTCTACATCCCAGCCCTCGCTGCTTCTGGCGCCGCCGACAGAAAGATCAGCGAATTCAGCTGTCATGTCGTCGCAGTATTTGCAGGCGTTTCTGACCAGAGGCAGGACATCATCCAGGTCCACCTGACGATCATCCATATCCATGCGGTGATACTTGCTCGGCAGGATATCCACATGGGCAGCATCGCCCAGCTCAGCCAGGCCGTTCCAGTCGAGTCCCCATCCGCAGAAGAGGCCGAAGACCAAACCGATGTTATCAGCATGGTTGTCATTGTCCTCGTAAGGCTTTGCTTTCATTTTAGCAACTGCCAGCACCTTGCACGGGGTCCCGACGACGCCGATCTGCTTATACTCATCAGCGGCAAGCGCTTCGTTGAGCACAGCAAGAGTCGGCGGAATCTGGAAACTGGATCCGCTGCAGTTTCTTACTTCCGCAGGGTCTGTCACCAGACAGCCTGCCGGATCGAGGGTTCCGTCCGCTGCGGCTGCAGCCTTGGAAAGAACCGCCGCGTCAATGAGTCCCTCCTTAAGCGCCAGCTCTACAAGGGCGGTCATGGTGCCGCCGTGCTGAGCGTTCTTCCTGATCTCAGGATCTGCCGCGCGGGTCAGATACAGACCTCTGAACGGACCGATTTCAGGAATGATCTCACATCCGTCTGCGCCAAAGAGTTTTTCGCGCAGGGCGTCGAGGTCCGCCGGCATCCTCGGGCAGAAGTACTTGCAGCGGCCTTCTGCTCTGTCGCAATCATAATCTACGAAGGTGCGTCCTTCAAATGACTTCCAGTACGGGCACATCCCCTGGCAGGCGCCGCAGTTCGTGCAGATACCGGTGTCAACTACTTTACGTTCGAGTTCTAAAATACAGTACATCACACGCCTCCTCTCTATGTCAGAACGATCAGGAGTCCGTGGATTCTGATTTCCATACATTCCACTCCTTCAGGAACGTAATCAGACAGGGGAGCTGCCAGCTTGCACATATGATCTTCGAATATGAACTGGTATCCGCCTACTTTCCAATCTATAAAACCTTCTTCGATAAGTTTCTCCTCGATTTCTTTGAAGGTCATGTCCACAGGAATATCCGCTTCATAGAATGTCCTGCGCAGAGGGTGTGAAAATCTGCATTTCTGTTTCATTGCATCTGCCATTATTTCGCCCCTCCTTCCTTGATTCTTCTGTATCCGACCATGAATACTTCTTTGTTGAGTTCGAGAGCTTTGCCGTGGAAGTTCTGCTCCAGGACCTTGAAGAAATCATCCGGTCCGAGGGGCATTTCATCCAGCGCGGCCAGTGCGCCCATCATGAGGATGTTGGCGACTTTGGCGTTGCCTGCTTCCACTGCCATCTCTGTTGCAGGGAGCGGATAGCTCACGCTGCTGCGGGCTTTGATCTCCGCATCGATATCTTCCAGCGACGGATATTCGTCTTCTCCGATGAGCACGCCGAGCGGATAAGCCGGACGTGTATCGTAGATCACCTTCGTCTCCGGATTGCCATATACGCGCAAAATCCTCAGCGCTTCGACAGGTTCAAAGGCAACGACGACGTCTGCTTTTCCATGGGGAATGAGCACGCCCCGTTCCACATCATCAGATACCCTCAGATGGCTCATGACGGAACCGCCTCTCTGGGATGCTCCGTAGGTTTCGCCGACTGCGACTTTGTATCCCATCTCGACCAGAGCGGAACCCATGAGGCCCGACGCCAGAATGTTACCCTGTCCGCCGATTCCGCAGATTACTACGTTGGTCATCATTTCGCATCGCCTCCTTCCACCTTGATCGCGCCTGACGGGCAAATGCTCGCGCATGCTCCGCATCCGACGCATACGACTTCATCGATCGCAGCGCAGTTCTTCTCGAAGTCCCAGATGTTGCCCGGGCATCCCCAGACTCTGCTGCAGTATCCGTCGCATCCGCAATTGGATCCTCTGCAGATATCTGTGTCGACCCAGACCTTCTTCTTCTCTCTCGTTTTCGCTGCCAGCGTAGCACAAGGCTGCTCCAGAATGAGCACTTTCAGGCCCTTCATGCCGATCAGCTTGCAGATGAGATTCTTCGTCTCTTCCACGTCGAACGGATCCGCTCTCCAGACCCTGCATCCCAGCGATTCGCAGAGCGCTGTGATCGAGATCTTCTCTGTTTCGAATCCCATGGCCGTCTGTCCGGTGCCCGGATGCGGCTGGAATCCTGTCATGGCTGTCGCAGAATTGTCCAGCACGATGTGCAGTATATTTGCTTCGTTCATCTTGGCGTTGATCAGTCCCGGTACGACCGAATGGAAGAAGGTCGAATCGCCGCAAAGGCTGACGACCGGCTGATCAAATCCGTAGTTGGTCAGCTGTCCGAGTCCTTCCGCCGCACTGATTCCTGAACCCATGCAGCTCATGAAGTGATAGCCGTACTGACCGGCTCTCTGGCCTGCCATGGTGTAGCATCCGATGTCGCCCATGACGACGCCCTTGTGGCCTTCCTGGCGGAGGGCCTGCTTCAGGATGAAGAAGGACGCTCTATGCGGGCAGCCTGCGCAGAAGGTCAGCTCTCTGGCGGGAATATTCACGCCTTCGATGGCCGGGCATCCTTCGCCGCAGCATTTCGGCTCTACGCCGAGGTATTCTCTGACTGCCTTGAAGACAACTTCCGGATTCAGCTCGCCGATCGACGGAATCAGATCTGCTCTTCCCTGGATCTCAACGTTCAGTCTTGCTTTGCCGGCAATCGCTGAAATATGCTCTTCCAGGAACGGATCGACTTCTTCTACGACCAGAACCTTTGATGCTTTTGACAGATGCTTGAGGATCAGCTTCTCCGGCAGCGGCCACAGGCATCCCAGGCTCAGCACGCCGACTTCGCCGTCCGCGCCGTATTCTTCCAGTGCTTCCTGCACGTATTTCATTCCTGTCCCGCCGGTGATGATGAGCTTGTCAGCGTCTTCCTTGCCCGTGTAGTGATTGAAGGGGCTTACTTCAAATGCTTCCCTCGCTCTTTCCAGCTTCTCCAGGAGGAATCCGTGCAGCCAGTTGATACCGACCATTCTGTCCCAGAGACCGATCGGTGTGAACGGTCTTTTCTCAGGAATCTCACCGAGGGTGACGCTTCCTCTGCCGTGACAGATCCTGGTGGTGACTCTGACGAGTACCATCTGTTCAAGTTCTTCTGAGAGTTCGAACGCATAGGGGATCATGTCCTTGGTTTCCTGGACGCTGGCCGGTTCCAGCATCGGGATATTCGCTGAAACTGCCATATGTCTCGAGTCGAACTCATTGGTGCTTGAGTGAGAATCCGGATCGTCGGAGCTGACGATAACCAGTCCTCCTTTGACGCCTCCCAGCGCTCCGCAGTGGATCGTATCTCCGTGGAACAGCAGGCCGTTCTGCTTGACGATGCAAATGGCTCTGCCGTTCGCGAAGGATGCGCCCATGCATGACTGCAGTGCTGTGGTCTCGTTGGTCGACCACTCAGCACGGAAGCCCTGGTCCTCTGCGATGTGTCCCAGCATTCCAAGTACCTGGGACGATGGTGAGCCCGGATAGGATGATGCGAAATGCACACCGCCCTCCAGCGCTCCCCGGACAATTGCTTCATTACCCTGCATCAGGTAAGTCTTGCCCGGTTCATTTTTTGTTGTCATCCATTCCACGTTTTTTTACCTTCACTTCCTTAAGTAATAAATATAATCGTTCAGGCTTTGCCTGTTCTTACCTGTTTCTGTCAGTGTTATCTCATCTTAAATACGACGCCCAGTTCTTCTGCCTTTGCATAGCATGCAGCGACAGACTCCCGTGAGATCGCTGATGTCACGACCGATGCCGCTACGTACGGCACGTACTCCCGCACATCTTCGATGTATTTGATGACCGCATCGTAAGACTTCAGTCCGAATCTGGGATGACAGAGATCATAGTACTTCTGTGCGTCCGCCTCGTTCATGCTTACAGAAACTGCGTCGATCACGCCCTTTAGATCCTGTGCTGTTGGCCGGCCCCAGATCAGATCCGCCAGTCCGTTGGTGTTGATTCTGATCTGTCTGCCGTATCTGGCTTTGATGTAGTGCGCCAGATCCAGAAGTTCCGGCAGCCGCTCTGTCGGCTCTCCGTAACCGCAGAAAACCACCTCGTCATAACTGTTCACATCCCAGCTTGCGAGTTCTTTTCTGACTTCTTCTATCGTCGGGTCTTCTTTCAGCACAAGACTGTCCGCGTCGCCCAGCGAATTCGTGAAATTCCTGATGCAGAACTCGCAGGCGTTAGGACATTTGTTCGTTATGTTCAGATATAATCCACCAAAATAATCGTAAACGATCGACATCGCTGCCCTCTCAAATCATTGATTTGCCTCATTAACACTTCAAAGCCCATTTTAGCACCACGCCCTGTCCCACGCAAGCGTTCGGTTGGCAGACATCATTCAACAGAGAGTACTTTGTAGTCCTTCGCTTCTACCGCTTCTTTCAGCACCTCGTCTGCGACATCAGCACTGAGCGTAACAACGGCCTTGTTTTCTTCATGGCTTACCGCCGCCTCTTCCACACCGTCGACTGCCTCGAGTGCCTTCTTCACGGCTGCTTCGCAGTGCATGCACATCATGCCTTCGATATTCATTGTCTTTTCCATTTCCTGTACCTCTGCTTTCTTCGTTTTTTCTTTTATCTTCTTATCTCTTCGGGTGCTGTGCACGTCGAAGAGGTTCAGTCTCAGCGCGTTCATACAGACGCAAAAGCTCGACAGACTCATGGCAGCTGCGCCGAGCATGGGATTCATGGTCCATCCTGTCAGGTGGACATAGGCGCCTGCGGCGACCGGGATCAGCACCACATTGTAGATGAATGCCCAGAACAGATTCTCGTGGATGTTCCGAAGCGTCGCCCTGCTGAGCCGGATGGCAGCAGGCACATCCAGCAGGCTGCTTCGTGCAAGCACCACATCCGCAGCGTCGATTGCAACATCAGTTCCTGCGCCGATGGCGATTCCTACATCAGCGCTCGTGAGCGCCGGAGCATCGTTGATGCCGTCGCCGACCATGGCCACACGGCCGGTCCGTTTCAGCCTTTTGATTTCTCTGTTCTTACCGTCCGGTTTCACGCCGGCGATCACCTCGTCTACGCCCGCCTGCATGCCGACTGCACGCGCGGTCCGTTCATTGTCTCCCGTCAGCATGACGACGCGGATGCCCATGTTCTGCAGCTGCCGGATCGCCTCAGGGCTGCCTTCACGGACCGCATCGGCGACCGCGATGATCCCCAGGAACCTGCTGTCAGAAGCATCGCCTTCCGCGAAGAAGAGACATGTCTTTCCTTCCTCTGAGAGCTTCTTAGCCTGCTCTCTGTATTCATCACCGACCGCGGCGGCGCGCAGTACGAACTGCAGATTTCCGCCAGTCAGTTTCCGTCCTTCCAACAGACCCGAGAGCCCGTTTCCAGGCGCTGCCGCAAACTCTGTGATCGGCGCAGGCTGCATTGCCTTTGCCTCTGCTGCCTTCGCGACGGCTGCTGCGAGAGGATGTTCGCTGCAGCTCTCCAGCGCAAAGGCATCTGCCAGTAGCTGATCTTCTGTGATACCTTCTGCAGGAAGGATATCCGTCACGACCGGCTCGCCCTCGGTAATGGTCCCGGTCTTATCCAGCACGACTGTGCCGATCCGCCCTGTCTCCTCCTGGACCTGGGCAGTCTTAAACAGGATCCCGTTTCTGGCGCCCACACCATTGCCGACCATGATGGCAACCGGCGTTGCAAGGCCCAGCGCGCAGGGGCAGCTGATGACAAGTACGGAGATTCCCCGGGCCAGCGCATAGCCGACTTCCGCGCCGCAGATGAGCCAGATCACGATGACGGCGAGCGCGATCACAAGCACCGCCGGCACGAATACTCCTGACACTTTGTCTGCGATCCGCGCAATCGGTGCTTTGGTCGCAGCTGCGTCGCTGACCATTTTGATGATCTGTGAAAGCGTCGTGTCCTCGCCGACCCGCGTTGCTTTCGCTTTGATGTATCCTGTCTGATTCAGAGTGGCTGCAGAGATCCTGTCGCCTTCCGTTTTGTCGACAGGAATGCTCTCGCCTGTGAGCGCCGCTTCGTTCACCGCTGTGCTGCCTTCCGTGATCACCCCGTCAACAGGGATATTCTCGCCGGGCCTTACGATGAAGATATCATCCACCCGGACATCCTCGATGGGCACGGTTTTTTCGGCGCCGCCTGATATGATCACGGCAGTCTTCGGCGCCAGCTTCATGAGACTCTTCAGAGCATCTGTCGTCTTGCCCTTTGACATGGCTTCGAGCATTTTGCCGATGGTGATCAGCGTCACGATCATGGCCGCCGCTTCGAAGTACAGACCGTGTGCTCCCTCCATGGCCGCGCCCAGGTTGCCGTCTGCCGCATCCCGTGTCATCCGGAACAGGAGCACCGTGCTCCACCCAAACGACACCGCTGACCCCATGGCGACCAGTGTGTCCATGTTGGGAGCACCTCCTGCAAGAGACCGGAATCCGCTGATAAAAAACTGCCTGTTGATGAACATGATAATGATTGCCAGGAGCATCTGCACCAGCCCGACTGCGACCGGGTTGCCTTCGAAGAATCCAGGCAGCGGAAAGCCGAGCATATTGTGCCCCATGGAGCAATACATCAGCATGAGCAGAAAGACGACAGATGCGACCAGCCGGTTTCTGAGCTTCGGTGTCTCTGTATCTCTGAGCGCTTCCTCTTCGGCAGCATAAAGGCCGGCCGCTGCATCAGCACTGCCGGATCCTCTCCTGCCGCCGTCTTTGATGCTTGCACCGTACCCTGCCTTTTCGACAGCTTTAATGATCTCCTCTGCAGACGCCGTTCCTTCCACGCCCATGGAGTTTGTAAGTAAGCTCACTGCACAGTTATCGACGCCGGGCACTGCAGACACTGCCTTCTCGACCCGTGCCTGACAAGCCGCACAGCTCATCCCTGTTACTAAATACTGTTGCATCTCTTCTCTACTTCATCAGTTTCTGGAGCACGCCCAGAAGCTCTTCTACCGTTTCATCATTTCCTGCCCGCACGTCTTCGATCACACAGCTCTTGATGTGATTTGACATGAGCACTCTGTTGAAGCTGGACAGCGCTGCGCTCGCTGCCGCACTCTGATTGAGAATATCGGGACAGTACGCCCCTTCTTCAACCATCCGCTTCAGCCCTCTGATCTGTCCTTCGATGCGGCTCAGCCGGTTGATCAGATCCTTGTATTCTTCCGGGGACCGCTCCTTAGTCCTCGCACCGCAGCAGAAATCGTCTTTCATTCCAATCGTCCTCCTGATCGTTTTGTGTTCCGGTTTTGATTATATACCCCCTGGGGGTATCTGTAAACCGCAAGTTTCAACACGCCCGGATACAAAAACCGGCAGATCGAATCGACCTGCCGGTACATCATATTTCTTGTAGCTGTTGCTTTTGCATCCTGATCTGATCAGTAAACCAGCGACCTTGTCCTCGTCGGTATCTTCTCATAAATATACCGGGCCGCGGAAGGCTTCATTCTGATGCAGCCGTGCGATGTCGGACAGCCAAGCACCTTATTGTAGTACTTGGTGCTTGTAAGGTTCGCTCCCGGCTTGTAAAGGATCGTGTGGAGCCTGACGGCTGTATGCAGTTTGGAGATGCAGTAGTAATTGTAACTGCCGGCATATGCTATGTACTGCTTCGCGAATATCGCATAACGGCCGTTACGCGACTGGACACCGATCGAACCACTGGAGCAGAGATTGGACCATGCTCCTTTCTTGACATTTGGCTTTACGTTTTTGCCGCTGTTGATCAGTTTCCAGTTACCCTTCTCCCCTTTGAAAATGTACACATGCTGTGCATATTTGCTGACCCAGATCAGGTAACCGGTCTGGCTTCCGAGGCCTGCGTGGTTGACATAGTCCAGTACGGTCTTCTTCGAATAGCCTGTTGCGTAATCCTTTCTCTTCATGTTTTTCTTACTGCCATTGTTGAGGTAGTAACCCTGGATCGGATGCGCGTTCTTCTGGGCGAACCAGTACGTTTTGGACGGGTCGGAAACATTCTCTTTTTCGTAGAATCTGACTCTTCCTGCCGACTTATCATAACAGATGAACTTGTGACCCTTCGGAAGGCTTCCCACCTTCTTACTGTCGCTCTGCTTGTGCGTTTTGTAGATCGGTTTGCTTCCTTTGGAGCTTTCGAGCACATAGAACGGCAGGACCGTGTTCTGCCTGATGACATTGATGGCAGGCTGCGACTGGCAGCGCGCAGCGCTCGCTCCGTTGACAGCGCTGTCGTTCCACTTGTTCTTCACATTCGCACTGACGATCTCACCCTTGTCGTCTTTGTAGTACGGGACGATCATGAACTGATAGAAATAGACATAGGTGTGGTTCATGATTTTCAGGCCGCGTTTGTCAAAGGTGACCTTTTTGCCTTTGCCGGGGTCTTTGATCGTGGTGAGGAGTTTATACTTACCGGGTTTTGAAACGACTTCATACTTTCTGGTTTTCTTTGTTCTGTAGGTCTTGAGCGTCCGGCCATCGGAACATTTGCCTTTCTTATCAATGTTGCCGCGTTCCCCTCCTTTTCTCCAGTAGATCTTATAGCCTGTGGCTCCGCTCACCCGGTTCCACTCGAGAAGTACGGCTTTGTATCCCGGATCAGCAGCGAGGCCTGTCAGTTTCAGTGTGCTGAAGTCCTTTGTCTTGACCGCCGGAAATGCTTTGAACTTTGATTCCTTGGTGCCGTCGGCCGTTTTTTCAACTGCCTTGATGTAATAGGTATAGGACGCGCTTCTTGGCGACAGTCCTGCAATCGTTGCAGTCAGTGCCGTGAGATTCGACTTGACCAGATTCTTGTCGGCATCGTAGATATTATATGTGACCGCTCCGTTGTTCACAGGGGCGACCGCCTTCCACGATAGTGTCACTTTTTTGTATCCGGCTTCCGGAGTCTTTACAGCAGGCGCCGTGAGACCCGTCGCTCCCATCAGCTCTACGTTCTCTTCCTCAGTCTGCGGTTCGTCCGGATCCGTGTTCTCGTCCGGAACGGTCTCCTCATCGGATTCGTTCATATCATCGGGGTCGGTGGTTTCCTCCGGAACGGTATTCTCAGTAGGTTCAGTTGCTTCTTCCGGCGAAACAGCATCTTCCGGCTCTGCCGGTGCGCTGACAGTCGGCGCTTCTGTCTCAGGTTCTTCTTCTGCCGCAAATGACAGGCTTGTACAGCCAAACACCGTAAAGGCCATCACAAAAGCAGTCACAACACTGCATATCCTGTTTGTTATTTTCATCGTCTTCATGTTCCCGTTCACTTCTTTCGCAAAATCTATCTATATGATCCATCATATGCGTAATAGTATTTTACAGCTTTTTCAGGTCCCAAACGGGATTCTTAACAAAATTGAATCATTTACCGTTTCCATCAAAACAGGGAATCCGGAGTATCCGAATTCCCTGACCTTCGCTATTAAATCATGGATCCTGTGCGGGCAATATCATGCGTCCAACATGATGAGCTCTGCCAGTTTTTCTGCCGTCAGACCGCTGATATAATCCTCGAGTGCGACAGCGGAAAGCGTCCCGGTTATCGACTCGCGCCGGTACTCGGTGCCTGCCAGAAGCGTTTCGAGTTCGGAGATGCTCCTGATACCGAAGTAGTCGCCGAAGATGCGGATGTCTTTGATGTGTCCGCGGACAACATTCAGCCTGACGTCCACCAGCCCGAAGTCATATTTCCTGCTGGCAGATACCGCAAAGGCAGGAGAGGCTCCGTAGTTCCACTCCCAGGCGGAGTACTTTTCGTCGGCCAGTTTCCGGATGGCAGCCTGATCGGCCGGGGACAACTCATAAGGGACCGCGTCCGGGAAGCGCTGCCGGTAGAACGCATACAGGCGCTGCAGGAACTCTGCCGTGTCCATACCTGCAGACTCCGCCGGCAGATGAGATGCGATATTGGTCACGCGGGAATGGACGGATTTGACGCCTTTGCTTTCGAATTTTTTGGCGTTCGGCGTGAGGGCGCCGGAAATGTCCTTTACATCGGAACTGAACATGAGGGTCCCATGGTGCATCATTCTGCCGTTTCTGACACACTGGGCGTTTCCGGAAAACTTCTTCCCGCCGATCAGCAGATCGTTCCTTCCGCTCAGCTCGGCGCGGACGCCAAGACTCTGCAGGAAATCGCGGACTGCTTCCGTGAAATACGCATAGTTGGAGAACAGTCCCTCACGATACTGCTGGATGATTGTGTAATTCACGTTCCCCATATCGTGGAACACAGCGCCGCCGCCGGTCAGCCGGCGGACGACGCTGATGCTGTTCTCCTCAACATACTCCTTGTTGATTTCTTCAATCGTGTTCTGGTTTTTGCCTATGACGACGGTGTTGTCATTGCGCCACAGCATCACAATATCTTCATCGAAATGGTCGATGAGATATTCTTCCGCCGCCAGATTGTAATACGCATCACTGCTGTCGTTGATAATTAGTAACATACTATTTTACTTTGCGATGGCGTTCATAAGCTCCGTCGCCTTCTGGATGCCGGCTAGTTCATCCGCATAAACTTCCTTCAGATATCCTTCCTGCTGCTTTTTGATTTCCTTCAGCGCGGCGATCTCCTCGCTCACGTCTGCACCTTCGGTATCGTACTTTTCACCGAGGGAAACCACGATTGCATTGGTATCCGCATGCGGGTATTTGATCAGCCCTGCGCCCCAGGTATCATCCCGCTTTTCGAAGAGCTGGTTCTTCATGTAGTCGGTCGTTTCCTTGTCGAAGTTCATGTCATACCAGGACCAGTCGACTGCCCACAGATACTCATCATAAGCTTCCTGGATGTTGCCTGCCTCCAGCGCTTTGATGGTCTGGTCGAGGTAGTCGATATTGTCTTCGTACATATCGTGCCGCACGATGGCGTCTACGTTGATGAAGTCAAGTCCGAGCAGTGAATCCTGGAAGGCCAGATAGACCTCCTGGGTCTGATCGTTCAGTTTCGTCGCAGCTGCGTCATCGCCTGCCGCTTCTACTTCATCCATTTTAGCTTTCAGCGCGTCAGCTGCAGCGTACGCCGCATCGAGGGATTCTGCAAACTGATCCTTCGCGTCGTCGTTGAGGGACTTCTCGAAGTTTTTGATTCTCGCCGTGAAGTTCATCGGCCTGACAAGACAGTCATCCAGATCGATCGTGACCTTGCCGAAGGTTCGGATCATTTCCGCCATGCCCTCTTCATCCAGCGGCTGATATTCCCAGCTGTCATAATTGGAATGGTATCCTGTGTCTTCGTAGTTTGTGCTTTCTCCGTCACCCGCGCAGATGGCCGGGATACCTACTCTCGTCCACTGGAAATCCTCCGTGTATGTGCTCAGATTCTGGTGTTTCCATTTGAACTTCGAGCTGTCCGCAAGTTCTCCGATGCTGTTCTTCGCGAACTCTTTCAGCTCGATCGAGCAGTTGGTGCCTTTGCTTGTCGCGCCTTCAACTGTGTAGCCGCTGTCATTGTTTACGATGGCGAATCCGCCGTCCACCCAGTCGGGATGTTTGGTCATGATTTCTTCATAGGCACCGGTGGACCAGTCGTATTCACTTCCTTCGCGTCCCCACTCTTCACTGCCGTGGACGCAGAACCGGATCGTCTTGTCCGGAGTGAATCCGCTGTCGATCATCGCCTTTGCAATGGCCATACTCACACCCACGCCCCACGCGTCATCGTAGGCAGCGTGGAAGTAACCGTCCATGTGGGAGAATACGAAAATCGTCTCGTCCTCAGCGCCCGGAATCTCACCGTAGAGGTTATGGGACGTTGTGTTTTCTGTGACTTTGGAATCGGCGTTGAATTTCACTTTGATGGAATCCCCGCCGGACGCCTTGATGGCCTTCTTGATCGCATTGCAGTCTTTGCGGCTGATGGCCAGTGCCGGCGCATCCGCAGGACCGCATACATCCTGCACGCCGATCCTTGTTCCATCTTCATCCTTGTTGACGAACTCTCTCATTGCGATCGCGCAGAGGGCTCCTTTGACTTTTGCCTGGTAGGCAGGGTAGTTGATCCACCAGTCCTCTTCCTGATTGATTTCAAAGAGCACCAGTTTCCCCTTGACGTCCAGACCTTCGTAATCCGACTCGGTTCCGCGATTGACGTAAACGATCTCAACTTCCTGGTTGTCCGCCTGAATCGTAGTCTGGTATCCGCCCAGATCGACCTTCTGCTCTTCACCTTCTGCATTGGTGAAGGTGATGTTGGCGCCGTTGAAGGTCCATCCGTCGACCGTGATATCATCGACCGTGACGTTATTCAGACCGATGTCGTTCATCACGCCTTCCAGATAATCGCAGGTCTCCTTCTCTGCAGGGGATCCTGCCGATCGCATTCCCACGGCTTCATCGTCGCCGAAGGCCGCGACTTTCGCATTGACCTCCTTCGCAAAGTCCAGATCGACCGCATCTGCAAAAGCATTATATTCTTCGCTGAGCTCTGCAGCCGGTTCCTCTGCTGTCTGCTCCTCCGGCTCCGCAGTATCGCTGCTTCCGCAGCCTGTCACGCCGAAGATCGTGAATGCGAAAACGACCGACATCAAAATAGCCAATAGTTTCTTCATGCTCTTTTTCCTCCTCTCCCGGATCATAATCGCTATTCGTTTTGTTTCTTTCATTTTACTATCACTTTAGTACTGTGCACAACAGAAAAAGGGGCTGTTGCACTAAAATAGTGCGACAGTCCTTTTTATGTGCCGAATGGAACAGAAGTGCCTTCGCTCGGTCCTCGTCGCAGACAGCCCATTAC
>CADADV010000020.1 GCA_902786815.1 uncultured Eubacteriales bacterium | reverse complement strand
GTATATGATATCGGTTTTACCCTGTTTGATATGGGTCAGGGCATGAAAAAGGGGCTGTGGCCTCAACATTCTCAAATGTCTAGTGCAACAGCCCCTTTCTATCTTCGCAAGAATTACCGCAAAAGCAGTCGTTATTCCATGTCGTCTATATCAATTGAGACTGTAGACTCGGTGATATCAGTAATGGTGCCTCTTATTACAACCATACTGCCCTCTGTGAATTCCTTAAACGTTTCGCGCTGCTCATCCGTTTGCATCTTGCCGATGATCCAAAAGGTATCGGTATTATCTTCATCAAGATCAGACAGAATGATACTGTCTTCGGAAACACCCTCGATTTGCGGGTCTTTATCAGAATTCATTTTGTCAAACCGCCCTGAGATGGCGACCTTTTGGTCAAGATATTTCGACTTCGCTGAATCGACGCCGTTTGCCAATTCATCAGTCAGATCCTCAATGGCAAGCATCGTATAGCCGGCATCGTCTGTGATCGGTGCGGAGTCATCCGGTGAGTTGGAAACAAAGCCATAAATAAACAGTCCGGCAACCAGACCGATAAGAATCAGTCCACCTGCTAAAAAAAGGATGGCAATCCCTTTTCCTACTCTGGATGCGCCGAAAAGAAGACAGCAGGCAATGAGTAACAATATTATTTTTATCACATGATCACCTCCAAACAATTGAACTTATTGACCTCAATATACCACAGAATCAAACAGTATTAAAGTCAGAGTGTGGTATCTATTGCAGTGCGGATCACATTCGCTGCGCAGAATTGCAGATCCGCCAGTGTGATCCTGTATCCGTCGATTTCCTCACCGCTCCTTACCGCCTTAACCAGGTCATCCACATTTTTTTGACAACCGGGCATCTGGACATCATTTCCGGCGAACACACATCCCGTGGATGCGGAGATTGGGTAGATCGCATCCGGATTGCCGGTCATATCAGGAAGGTCCTGGGAGGTGTACCAGTCGGACATCACCATGCCGCTGTAGCCCCATTCATCCCGAAGCACCGCCTGAATCAGATCGTAGTGATTCGCTGTGTGGGTACCGTTGAGCAGATTGTACGATGTCATGACGGACATGGGCTGCGACTCTCTTACCGCGATCTCGAATCCCTTCAGGTAGATCTCGCGGAGCGCTCTCTCGCTTACGTGCGCGTTGGTGTAATACCGGTTGCCTTCCTGGTTGTTCACAGCGAAATGTTTGATCGTGGTCCCGCAGCCTTTGTGTCGCTGGACGCCCCTCGTGATTGCGGCTGCTGTTTTGCCGCTGATCAGGGGATCCTCTGAATAGTATTCGAAGTTCCGCCCGCAGAGCGGATCCCGGTGGATGTTGAGGGCCGGTGCAAGCCACAGGTCGACGCCGAACTGCTCCATCTCTGTTCCGACCATCGATCCGATTTCTTCAAGAAGCGGCATGTTCCAGGAATGGGCCAGGGCCCATCCGATCGGTATGGCTGTGCAGTACTGATAGTAGGTGTCTGAATTCTCATCGGTGAGGGAAGGATCAAAGGAAGTCCGGATTTCGCCTTGGATCTCGCCGCCGGGCAGCAGATTGCCGGCCTTGTCTGTTTTGAATACAGGCTGAAGCCTGAGCCCTGCCGGACCGTCCGCAAGAGACAGACTGGGGATGCCTCTGCTCTCTTTGGCAATCGGGCTGGTGTCGCCTGCAGCACCCGGAATGCTTGCCGAGGCATCTCCCACAACATTACCGTCGCTGCGCAGGGTGCCGACACAGTAAGCCGCCAGTTCCTCGACCGTCATCTGGGCGATCATCTCCTCCACCGTGCATCTGCCCGCCTTGACATCTTCCGCCGTGAGGACACAGGCCTTGTCTGTGGCAAAAGCAGTTCTGGGACCGCTGTACTCCGGCTGGACGCAGCGGATGCTGCCTGCCGGGACATCGATGCGGGGCACATGATATCCATCCGCCGCATCAGACGGCGCTGTTCTTTCAGGGGCGCGGATTTCGACGAGCGCACCGGATCCCCCGAACAGATTTTTTAGTTTGAATGCCATCACGTCTTTGTCAAAATCCAGGATCGCCGCCGGCAGGGTGCTGCGTGAACTGCTGCCGACCCGGATGACGTATTCGCCTTCTTCGATCAGCCACACGGCTGCGTCCTCGCAGTAGGAAGCCAGTCCGAGGATATCGAATTCCACAGGAACCTGTATCTCGTCCCCCGGCATCAGCGATCCGGTCTTTGCAAAGGCAACAAGTTCCTGTGATGGCTTTTGCATTATCCCGTCGGGCTTACTGCAATACACCTGCACCACTTCCTTGCCGCCGCATGATCCGGTATTCGCGACGCGAACCGCCAGCCTGACGATGTCGCCATCGACGCAGACGCTTTCCGGATGGATCTCGAAACTGGTATAGGACAAACCGTAGCCGAAAGGATAGAGCGGCTCGATTCCGAAGGTATCAAAATACCGGTAGCCTACATAGATCCCCTCCGTGTAGTACTCATCATCCATATTGCTGTCATTATCGCTGAACGTCGCAGATGCGGGATAATCCGCATAGTCCGCCGCCCATGTATCCGTCAGCCGGCCGGAGGGATTCACCTTGCCCGTCAGCACATCGGCGAGGGCGTCGCCGCCGACGTTCCCCAGCTGCGTCATCAGCAGCACCGCGTTGATCCCGGGGATCGCTTTGATCTCCGACATGTCGATCACTCCGCCGACGTTGAGCACGACGATCAGTTTGCGGTATGCCGACGCCAGCTTCTCCAGCTGGTTCCTTTCTTCTTCATAGAGCAGATAGTCTCCGCGCCGGCAGGCTCTGTCCGCGCCTTCCCCGGAGGTTCTCGATATGACGTAGATCGCCGTGTCTGCCGCGGAAGATATAAGGTCTTCTTCTGTGATTTCCGCTGGTGAAATCACCTGGAACGGATGGGTGAGCATGGCGATCTGTTCCGTGACGTCCTGCTGCCCGGCACAAATGGGCAGCCACTCCAGATACTGTTTCTGTGTCTGTATGTATTTCGCGTCGTTTTTGTCCAGCCAGTCCTTGGTCGTTACCGTGAAGCCGGCGTTCTCAAGTCCTTCCTCGATATTGACATCCGTCCGCGTATTGACATCGCCCGACCCGGTTCCTCCGCGTATTGTCTGTCTGGCGCCGCTTCCGAAGAGCGCCACAGCCCCCGGCGTTGTGAGGGGCAGGGTGCCGTCGTTTTCCATGAGGACAATGCACTCTCCGGCGACCTTACGGGAAAGTGCCATATGATCAAGTTCTCTTTGGGTGATCTCGGGATTTTTTACTGCGTGGATCTTCATCTTGTTTTCTCCCTCATTTATATTCTGGTTCTATTGTATTGACTTGCCGGACAAAATCAATACTCGCGTGTGATATAATACTGACAAACGACGGCACAGATAAAAGAGGGTAGAACTGTGGATCAAAGAGCAAATACAAAAATGATAACAAAGCTGATGTTCCGTCTGCTGCCGGCGCAGATCCTTCTGAATGCCGTGAATGCGGTCAACGGCATCGTATCCAGTTTCTTTGCCAGCAATTACGTTGGTGTCGACGCGATGTCGGCGGTCGGATTATACAGCCCGGTAAACATGCTCATCAACGCGGTCAGCATCACTCTGATCGCCGGATCCGCGATTATGTGCGGCAGGTATATGGGACAAAACAATCAGGAAAAGCTGCAGAGCACGTTCTCTCTGAATCTTCTCCTATCGACGATCATAGCAGGTCTGTTTACGCTGCTGTTTTTGGTTGCCGGCGACCTTGATCTGACAGGCATCATCACGAATGATGAAGCGGTGAGGCCGCTGTTCAACAGATACCTGATGGGACAGGCTATTGGAATTGTCCCGTTCATTCTGGGCAGTCAGCTGCCTGCCTATCTGATCATGGAAAACAGGAACAAAAGATCCTTTGCCGCCAGTATCGTTTATTTCATCGTCAATCTGATGCTGAACTTCGTGTTCGTCCAGCTTTTGCATCTTGAGGAATTCGGTCTTGCGCTGGCGTCATCCCTCGGAATGTGGGCGTTCTTTCTTGTTGAGGCGCAGTACTTTGTGTCCGGCAGGTCGCATCTTCGTTTCTCGGCGAAACATATCAACTGGAGCGAGAGCAGAGGAATGCTGATCATTGGTTTTCCCGGCGCTGCCTGCAATGCGTATCAGACGCTCCGCGGAATGATCGTGAACTGGCTGCTTACGATATATGTCGGAAGCGTGGGTGTTTCGGCCTTTGCGACGGCGAACTATCTGCTCGCGCTGTTCTGGGCGATCCCATGCGGTATGCAGGCAGTCTCGAGGGTACTGTTCAGCGTGAGCGCGGGGGAAGAGGACAGACAGACGCTCACGGATATCATGCGCGTGATGTTCTTCAGATTCATTCCGCTGCAGTGCGCGGTATCCCTCCTGATCATGATCTGTGCAGTTCCTTTGACGCATATCTTCTACAGTGACTCTTCAGAGCCGGTATTTATGATGACCGTGTGGGGATTCCGGATCCTGCCGCTCTGTATGCCGCTGGCGATCATATCCATGCATTATACGAGCTACGGGCAGACGTTCGGAAAGCAGCTGCTGGTACACGTTACGGCTGTCCTTGACGGAGTGGTATGCGTCGCAGGATTCTCGGCGCTTCTGACCAGTACGATGGGGGTCAGCGGGGTGTATGTCGCCAACGTGCTCAACGGGATCGTTGTGGCGCTGGTCTTCTTCGGATACGCGTGGATCAAAAACAAACATTTCCCGCGCAACATGGAAGAATTTATGGTCATCCCCGACGGCTTCGGGGCGGATCAGGATGAGCGGATCGATCTTTCTGTCCGGGACATGGGCGGGGTCGTGGAAGTCGCGAAACAGATCCAGGCGTTTTGCATCAGCAAAGGCATCGACAGCCGCCGCGCATATTTGGCCGGTCTCGCCATGGAGGAAATGGCAGGGAATGTCGTAGAACACGGCTTCAGCAAAGACAGCAAAAGCCACACAGTGGACGTGCGCGTAACGCATAAGGGTGACGATGTGATCCTCCGTATAAAGGACGACTGTATCCCGTTTTCTCCTGCCGAACGGCAAAAGCTTACCGAAAAAGAAGATATCACCAGCAATATCGGAATACGCATGGTGTTCCGTACTGCCAGTGATATACAGTATCAGAATATTCTTGGACTGAATGTTCTTACGATCCGGATCTAATCGATCTTGATGCGGACTTCTATGTCCGAAGGGGAGTCCGGAACCGGTATGAGGCTGCTTTCACATGGAATGCCGTTCACCGATACGGAAGAAACCCCCTTTTGTTCTCCGCCGTTGTTCTCAACGAAAATGCGGTATGTGGATCCGCGGAATCGGCGCACGCAGCTGAATGATCTGATGTCAGGCGGCAGGCACGGATCGATGCGCAGTCCGTCCAGTTCCGGCCGGATGCCCAGGATGTACTGGCTCACGCAGACGAACGACCACGCGGCCGTGCCTGTCAGCCAGCTGTTCTTGCCCTCGCCGTGGGTCGCGGCATCTCTGCCCGCGATCATCTGGCAATATGCGTACGGCTCCGTACGATGGATCTCGCTGATGTCTTCAAGGAAGACAGGATTGGTTTTGCGGTAGACCTCAAAGGCGCGGCTTCCGTGGCCGAGCATTGCCTCCGCGATGGAGATCCATGGATTGCAGTGACAGAAGATCCCTGCGTTCTCCTTGTACCCCGGAGGATAGGAAGTGATTTCTCCGAGTTCGAGTCGGTATCTCGTGTAAGCAGGCTGCTGCAGCACGATGCCGTACTTGGTGTCAAGGTGTTTCTCTACGCTCCGCAGCGCTGTCTCCGCTTCGCCGGTCTCCATGCCGATGCCGGCCATGACGCACATGCCCTGGGGCTCGATGAATATCTGTCCTTCGTCGCAGTCTTTGCTTCCGACTGGGGAACCGAAGGAGTCATATGCTCTTCTGAACCATTCTCCGTCCCAGCCGGCGTCAAGTATCACAGTGCGCATTTCTTCCACCTTGCCCATGACGTCTGCGGCTTCCTCGTCGCTTCCGATATGTGTGAGTATGTCCGCAAGTTCGATTCCATACTTCACGTACATGCCGGCGATGAAAACGCTCTCGGCGACCGGTCCCTCGCTTGGTCCGGTGACCTGGAAACTCTCGCCCGGATGTTCCGAGAAACAGTTCAGGTTCAGGCAGTCGTTCCAGTCCGCCCGCCCGATGAGCGGAAGGGAATGGGGCCCCAGGTGTGTTGTTGTATATATAAAACTCCTTTTAAGATGCTCCAGAAGGGGAGCGGTATCGTCCGCGTTGCTGTCAAAAGTGCACGGCTCATCGAGGATGCTGTAGTCCCCGGTCTCTTTCAGGTAAGCAGAGACACAGGCGATCAGCCAGAGCGGGTCGTCATTGAACCCGCCTCCCATTTCCATGTTGCCGCGCTTCGTCAGCGGCTGATACTGATGATAAGTGCTGCCGTCAGGACGCTGCGTGTTGGCGATGTCGATGATCCTCTCGCGCGCTCTTTCGGGAATCAGGTGGACGAAGCCGAGAAGATCCTGACACGAATCACGGAATCCCATGCCGCGGCCGAGGCCGCTCTCATAGTAGCTTGCGGACCGGCTCATGTTGAACGTCACCATGCACTGGTACTGATTCCAGACGTTGACTGCCCGGTCGAGTTTTTCGTTGCCCGTCTCGACACTGTAACCGGTGATGAGGTCCTTCCAGTAGGCCTTGAGCTCCTCAAAGGCCGCATCGAACTGTTCGTCGTTGCTGAACAGGGAAATCAGTCTGTCCGCAGGCTCCTTGTTGATGACGCCCGGGGCTTCGAATTTGTTTTCGACCGGATTCTCGCAGTATCCGAGCAGGAAGATGCATGAGAAGCTTTCCTGCGGCGCGAGGGAGATCTTCAGATGATGGCTGCCGACAGGCGCCCATCCGTGGGCGATGCTGTTATAGCTTTCGCCTGCGTCCACAGCACGCGGCTTGTCCGCCCCGTTGTATATGCCTGCGAACGCATCGCGGCTCGTGTCGAAACCGCAGATGTCCTGATTGACATGGAACACTGCATAGTGATCCCGGCGCTCGCGGTATTCGGTCTTGTGGTAAATCGTGTTTCCGATGACTTCCACTTCTCCGATCGAGAAGTTCCGCTGGAAATTCGAAGCGTCATCCTGCGCGTCCCAAAGGCAGAACTCTACATAACTGTAAAGATCGAGCTCCTTCGGCTCTGAGGAAAGGTTCTTCAGGGTCAGCCTGGTGAGTTCACAGTTCTCTCCGACAGGCACGAACACCTCCTGCCTGGCGTCAAGACCATTCTTCGAGCTTTCGATTACTGTGTACCCGAGACCGTGCCTGCAGACGTACGCGTCAAGAGGGGTCTTCACCGGCTGCCAGCCCGGGTTCCAGATGCAGCTGCCATCCTTTATATAGTAATAATGCCCGTTGGAATCCATAGGACTGTTGTTGTAACGATAGCGGGTCATTCTCCGAAGTTTGGCGTCCTTGTAGAAACAGTACCCGCCTGATGTGTTGGAGATGAGCCTGAAGAAGTCCTGTGATCCGAGGTAGTTGATCCAAGGTAGGGGAGTTTCGGGTGTCGTTATGACATATTCCCGTCTGATATCGTCAAAATAACCGTACTTCATAGAACCTCCTTTCGCGAACACGTTTTCGTAAATCTGACCATATTATAGTGAATCAGGGCGCGATTTGTAAAGAATAATATCAAAAAACCCCAAAAAAACTTCATTTTCCCTATTGACGAGCAGTATTTCTGTCCTTTACAATATGTTTACGAAAACGTATTCGCTAATCAATGACCTACAAATGACCTGAATGACGCAGAAAGGAGAAACCGGATGGTAACGATCAAAGACATTTCCAAAAGATGCGGCGTTTCTCCTGCCACTGTTTCAAAGGCTCTGAATGGATATGATGAAATAAGCCCTGAGACAGTCGAACTGGTCAAGCAGACGGCACGTGAACTCCATTACATGCCGAACGCGGCGGCCAGGCTGCTCAAAACGAACATTTCCAATAATATAGGGGTACTGTTTATCGACGAGTCCATGTGCGGTCTGACACACGAGTTCTTCTCCCACATCCTGAACAGTGTGAAGGAAGAGGCTGAGGCGAATGGATACGACATCACGTTTATCAGCAATAACATCGGTAAGCGGAAGATGACTTATCTCGAACATTGCCGGTACAGAAACTGTGACGGTGTTGTGATCGCAAGTGTGGACTTCCAGCATCCTGATGTACTTGATCTTGTCAGAAGCGAAGTGCCGGTCGTGACGATCGACTACTCCTTCGACGATCTGAGTTCGGTCAACTCGGATAATGAGGTGGGGGCATACACGCTTGCTTCTTACCTGATCGAACAGGGACATAGGAAAATCGCTTTCATACACGGTGAAAGCACGCTCGTAACGAAGAAACGTATCAGAGGGTTCAACATCGCGATGGCAGAGCATGGTATCTCGACACCTCCGGAATACATCGTTGCGGCAATGTATCACGATGCTGATGCTGTCAGGAAGGCAACGGCAGACTTGCTGGATCTCCCGGATCCTCCGACTGCAATCATGTTTCCTGACGACTTTTCCGCCATCGGGGGCCGCGCGGAGATCTTCGCGAGAGGAATGAGCATACCGGATGACATAAGCATATGCGGATATGACGGCATCACTCTTTCGTCGATCATGACCCCGAAGCTCACAACATGGGAACAGGACACGACGGAACTCGGCAGAATCGCGGTCGACAAATTGATTGAACAGATCGAGAAACCGCTTATCGCCATTCCTGAACAGATCATTGTGAGAGGACGGCTGCTGGAGAGCGAGACAGTCCAAAAAATCGGATAATAATCGAATCATCAAGATAGAGGAACAGAAATGACACGCGAACAGGCGAAAAAAGCTGCAGAAGAACTGGTAAGCCGCATGACGCTCGAAGAACGGGCCGGACAGCTCCGTTTCGATGCGGACGCGGTCGAGCGGCTGGGCGTTCCGGCGTATAACTGGTGGAACGAAGCCCTTCACGGTGTCGCGCGCGGCGGAACAGCAACTGTTTTCCCACAGGCGATCGGGATGGCCGCGATGTTTGATGACGAATTCCTGGAAAAGATCGCCGACACCATTTCGACGGAGGCCAGGGCAAAGTACAACGCCCTCTCATCGGAAGGCGACCGGGATATCTATCACGGACTGACGATGTGGTCGCCCAACGTCAACATCTTCCGTGATCCGAGATGGGGCCGCGGCCACGAGACATACGGCGAAGATCCATATCTGACGTCACGGCTTGGGAAAGCCTTTGTCCGCGGGCTGCAGGGAAACGGAGAGACCTTGAAAACGGCTGCCTGTGCCAAGCACTTCGCAGTGCACAGCGGTCCGGAAGCACTTCGTCACCACTTCGACGCAGTCGCTTCTCCAAAAGATATGACGGAGACATATCTGCCCGCCTTTCAGGCGCTGGTAAGTGAAGCAGGGGTTGAAGCAGTCATGGGCGCTTACAACCGCACAAACGGTGAACCGTGCTGTGCGAGCCCAAGCCTGATGAAACTTCTGGAGGATTGGGGATTCGAAGGACACTTCGTCTCGGATTGCTGGGCGATCCGCGACTTCCACGAAAGCCACAAAGTGACCTCGACGCCGACGGAATCCGCAGCCATGGCGCTGAAGGCCGGCTGCGACCTCAATTGCGGCTGCACCTATCAGCACATCATGGAGGCTTATGACGAGGGAAAGATCACCGAAGAGGATATCACACGCAGTGCAGTAAAGGTAATGACGACACGCTTCCTGCTCGGAACACTGGGGGATGAGGGCAGCGAATATGACACGATTCCCTACGAAGTCGTCGAATGCAAAGCGCATCAGAAAATGGCATACAGCGCCGCGCTGAAATCCTGCGTACTTTTGAAAAATAACGGAACACTTCCGCTGGATCCGAACAAATGCGGGACGATCGGGGTCATCGGGCCCAACGCAAACAGCAGGTCTTCTCTGATCGGTAATTACCACGGAACGGCGTCAAGATATGTGACGGTGCTGGAGGGCATCCAGGACCTGACGGACGGAACGAACAGGGTGCTCTATTCACAGGGCAGCGACCTGTACCGGGACTGTGTGGAACCGCTGGCCATGGTGGACGACCGGATCGCCGAAGCCGTTGCCGTCGCCAAAAGAAGCGATACCGTCATCCTCGTTCTGGGACTGGACGAGACTCTTGAAGGTGAAGAAGGTGACACCGGAAACAGCTACTACTCCGGAGATAAAGAGAACCTGCTGCTTCCGGAATCCCAGCAAGTGCTTCTGCACAAAGTCCTGGAAGTCGGAAAGCCAACGGTAGTCGTCCTGATGGTCGGAAGTGCGATCGACCTGACTGAGGCGGAAGAAAAAGCGGATGGGATCCTGCTTTCCTGGTATCCGGGAGCGCTCGGCGGCAAAGCCGTGGCTGATCTCCTGTTTGGGAAGGAGTCCCCGTCGGGAAAACTGCCGGTGACCTTTTACCGAAACGAGGCGCTGGAAGAAATGCCGGACTTCACGGACTATTCGATGCAGGGCCGCACCTATAGTTATTATCAGGGAACGCCGCTTTATCCCTTCGGTTATGGATTGACCTACGGAAACTGCAGCATCCGGGATCTTCGGATCGATGACAAATTCGCTTATGTGAAAGTGAAGAACGATGGGGATGTTGAGACAGACGAGGTCGTAGAACTGTATATACATGACGAGGACTCGCCTGACGCACCGCCGAATCCGGTTCTCTGCGGATTCAAGCGGATCCGCCTGAAGGCGGATGAAGCGGCAGAGATTCCACTCCCGATCGATCCAAACGCCTTTACCGTTGTTGACGATCAAGGCAGCCGTATCCCGGGGAGCGGAAAATGGAAACTGTTTGCCGGTTTCGGAGCGCCGGACAGGCGAACGGAAGAACTGACAGGCCGCAAATCGGTCTGCAAATTGATAAACGAATAAAAACGGAGATTCTTTTAGGAGAGATGTTCGCCGCCGAACCCCTGGATCGGGAAGGTCGAAGACTCATCCTGAATCTTAATACACAACCGTTACGATGAAGTAAGAGTTTTATTAAGAAGGAGGTTACCCCATGAAAAAGATTCTTGCTCTAATCCTTGCGCTGTGCACGGTATTTATGTTTACTGCTTGCGGCGGATCAGATTCCGAAGAGGCAGCTTCTGACGGCGATCAGGTTACGCTGAAGCTGTGGTGCATCGCTACAGAAAGTGATGCTAACCGTCCGGCTTATCTGCAGGCGATTGAAGACTATGAAGCCGCGCATCCAAACGTCAAGATCGAAATGGAAGCTTTTGAAAACGAGTCTTACAAGACCAAAATCAAAGCGGCGATGAGCGGCGGCTCCGCTGAGGACCTGCCGGATATGTTCTTCACATGGTCAGGTGCGTTCCTCGGTGACTTTGTAGCTGCCGATAAGGTTGCATGCCTGGACGATGTTTACAAGAACAACTACACATCGGAGCAGATTCCTGATGTTATGCTTTCCACCACAACGTATGACGGCAAGCACTATGCTGCGCCAACAACATACAACATCGTTGCGATGTACGCCAACATGGATCTGCTGAAAGAAGCAGGCTGGGATCACATTCCGGCGACTTATGAAGAGCTGACGAAGTGCTGCGACGATCTGCTCGCTAAGGACATCATTCCGTTCGGCTGTGCCGGAAGTGAGACATGGTGCGTTACTGAGTATCTTGAGCCGATCATCCAGAAGAGCATTGGTTATGAAGACCTGAACAAGATCTTCGCCGGCGAAGGAACCTGGAATGATGAAGACATCAAGAAATCAGTTGATACCCTTCAGGATATGATCGACAAAGGTTACTTCGATCCGTCCGGCATTGCGCTCGGCAACGACGAAGTAAAGGCGAACTTCCTGGCTGGAAAGACTGCGTTCTATCAGAATGGTACATGGAACACCGGCGAAGTTGCTGATGCTGACTTCGAAGCAGGCGTTGCTCTGTTCCCGCTCATGAACGCTGACCGCGCTACCGCAAACCAGGCAATCGGCGGTCCGTCTGATGTTCTCGCAGTATGCGCAGACAGCCCGAATGCTGATCTCGCAAGTGAAGTTGTTGTTGAACTCGGCAAGGAAATCTGCCACTACAACTACCTGAATGCTGTCGGTCTGCCGGCTTGGACTCCGGACTATGACACAGGCGATGTGAAGCCGCTGATGATCGAGATCTCTGACATCGTCAGCAAGTGCGACGGCATGACACTCTTTGGCGATACAGCGATGAGCGCTGATCCGGCTCAGATCTATCTGGACTATGTTGCTAAGGTCTATGGCGGTGAAATCGACGGCCAGGGCTTTATCGATGGTCTGACAAAGGATCTCCAGTAAGCTGGCAAGAGTGATTGCGAAACACACGATTCTGTATAGTTAGTTGAAAGCTGCAGCCTCCCCGGACTGTCCAGGGATTCGGGGAGACTGCTTTTCTTAAAGAGAGGGCTGCTGAAAATGAATAGAATGTACAGTAACAGAGTGTATATTGCCATTTTTCTGTTGCCGGCGCTGGTTCTCTTCTGCGGGGTGCTGATCGCACCGATCGGGGCCTCAGGCTATTTCAGTTTGTATGACTGGAATGGCTTAGCGGGCAAAACATTTATCGGTTTTGATAACTATAAAGAGTTATTTACCAGCGATTCCATCGGGTTCATGAAAGCTTTGGGCAACTCGCTTCTGCTTGCCGGATTATCCGTCTTTCTGCAGTTGCCGTTGGCCCTGGCGCTGGCCTTGGCACTGGGAAACAGGATCAAAGGAGAACGAGTTTTTCTCTCGGTATTCTTTATGCCGGTCCTGATTTCCACCGTTGTTATCGGTCAGCTCTGGCTGAAGATCTACAACCCGGATTATGGTATCCTGAATGTTGCGCTTCGAGCCGTCGGCCTTGACAACCTCGCCCAGATCTGGCTGGGCAATGTAAGTACAGCTTTGCCGGCTGTATTTGTGCCGATACTATGGCAGTATGTCGGCTATCATATGCTTCTGCTGTATGCGGGAGTGAAAAGTGTTCCTACGGAACTTCGGGAAGCCGCCATGTTGGATGGCGCTACCAACGGGCAGGTCAACCGCTATATCGTCCTGCCTTACATCAAACCAATCATCAAAATCAGCGTTATTTTCGCTGTTACCGGATCTTTGAAATCATTTGACCTGATTTACGTTCTGACTAACGGCGGGCCGCTTCATTCAACAGAAGTGCCCAGTACGTTGATGATTAGCATGCTGTTCCTCCGCAACCGATACGGCATGGGAAGTACGATCGCAGTTCTGCTGATTCTTCTCTGCTTCGGATTTGCGCTGTTAATAAGCGTAATATTCAAAGAGGAGGATTAGGGCTATGAGAAATACAAGCAAACGTAAACAGATCATTATCTATATAGCACTGATTGTCTGGACGATCATCAACATATTCCCGGTCTACTGGATGTTTACCTTCTCGCTGAAGAGCAATCCGGAGATCTTCGGGGAAAACATCATCGGTCTGCCGAAGGAGTGGCTGTGGTCCAACTACGAGACCGCTCTTACGACGGGCAATATGTGGCTCTATTTCATGAACAGTGCCATCGTGGCGACCGCGACGATCCTGATCACACTGGCAGTTTCCCTGATGGCAACGTTCGCGCTGACGCGTCTTATATGGAAACGGCGCAAGACCATGAACAAGTTTTTCATGCTTGGGCTGACGATTCCGATCCACGCGTCGATCGTCCCGGTGTACGTTACGCTTTCCCGGATGAATATGCTCAACACATACTGGGCGCTGATCATTCCGTACGCCGCGTTCTCCCTGGCCATGGCCATCCTGGTCTGTGTCGGGTTTATGAATGAGATCCCGCGCGAACTTGACGAGTCCGCCTGTATCGACGGGTGCGGCGTGTTCGGTATTTTCTTCCGGATCATTGTGCCGCTGATGAAGCCGGCTGTTGCAACGGTAGGGATCTACACCTTCCTGCAGTGCTGGAACGAGCTGATGTTCGCCAATGTGTTTATCAGCAATTCGGCGCTGAGGACGCTGCCTGTCGGTGTCCAGGCGCTTTCCGGACAGTATACGACGGAGTGGGGACCCATCGGCGCGGCGCTGGTCCTGGCGACCTTCCCGACCCTGATCGTCTATATCTTCCTGAGCAAGAAGATTCAGGAAAGCTTTATCGCCGGTGCAGTCAAAGGTTAATCAAAGGAGAAGAGCAGTATGGCAACATTATCCCTTCGAAATATTAAAAAGGTATATGACAATAAAGTGACTGCGGTCGATGATTTCAACCTTGAGATCGCAGACAATGAATTCGTTGTGTTTGTCGGGCCTTCCGGCTGCGGCAAATCAACGACACTGCGTATGGTCGCCGGTCTGGAAGATATCTCCGATGGGGATCTGTACATCGACGATGTACGGATGAACGATGTCGCACCGAAAGACAGAGACATCGCGATGGTCTTCCAGAACTACGCGCTCTATCCGCACATGACGGTCTTTCAGAACATGGCGTTCGCGCTGAAGCTTCGCAAGACGCCGAAACCCGAGATCGAACGCGCAGTCCACGCTGCTGCCGAGATCCTGGAGATCACGGAATATCTGAACAGAAAGCCAAAGGCGCTTTCCGGCGGCCAGAGGCAGAGAGTTGCGATCGGCCGGGCCATCGTCCGCGAGCCGAAAGTCATGCTGATGGACGAGCCGCTTTCCAATCTCGACGCTAAGCTGCGTAACGAGATGCGTGCTGAGATCATCAAGCTTCGCCAGAGGATCAACACAACGTTCATCTACGTCACACACGACCAGACAGAGGCTATGACGCTGGGCGACAGGATCGTGATCATGAAGGACGGCCTGATCCAGCAGATCGGCACACCGCAGGAAGTCTTCGATCATCCGTCCAACCTGTTCGTCGCCGGCTTTATCGGCACTCCGCATATGAATATCTTCGACGCGGAGCTGAAGAAAGAAAACGGACAGTACAGCGTTGTGGTGGATGGCGTCGAATTCCCTTGTTCGCCGGAAATGCAGGCGAAGTACGAAGCGAAAGGCCTCGCGCCGCAGAAGGTGCACCTCGGAATCAGACCCGAGCACCTGAATCTGAGCGACAGCAGCGAGCATGCGATCCCTGCGGAGGTTGTGGTATCCGAAATGATGGGTTCATCGATCCATGTGCATGCGGACGCTAACGGCAAAGACGTTGTTCTGGTTATCCAGACCGTTGATCTGCCGGAGAAGTACCGCACAGGCTACCGCCTCGGCGAAAAAGTCCACTTCACATTCGATACCAATCTGATGCACCTGTTCAGCGTGGAAACCGGGGAGAACCTCATATGACAGGAACAAAAAAATATATCGGAATCGACCTGGGAACTTCCTCGGTCAAGATCCTGCTTGTAGATGAGGCAGGCGTCATTCTGAAGTCTGTAACGAAGGACTATCCGATTTCCTACCCCCACCCGGGATGGAGTGAGCAGGAACCGGCCGACTGGTGGCAGGCCTGCTGCGCAGGCATCAAAGAACTGCTTGCAGGTTTCGATGCTTCTGATGTCAGAGGCATCGGCTGCGGCGGACAGATGCACGGCCTTGTTGCGCTGGACTCGAATGATGATGTCATCAGACCTGCGATCCTGTGGAATGACGGCAGGACTGCAGAAGAGACCGCGTGGCTCAACGAGGAGATCGGCAAGGAGAAACTGTCGCAGCTGACGGCGAACATCGCCTTTGCGGGGTTCACGGCGCCGAAGATCCTCTGGATGAAAAAGAACGAGCCGGATAACTTCGCACGCATTGCGAAGATCATGCTTCCGAAGGACTACATCAACTATAAGCTGACGGGAGTGCACGCATGCGATTATTCCGACGCCAGCGGCATGCTGCTGCTGGATGTTGCGCACAAGTGCTGGTCGGACGAGATGCTTGCGATCTGCGGGATCGACAGCAGCGTCATGCCGGAGCTGTACGAGAGTTTTGAATGCGTCGGAACGGTCTGCCCGGAGGCTGCAGAACTCCTGGGCCTTCCTTTGGATGTCAAAGTGGCAGCCGGAGCAGGCGACAACGCGGCAGCGGCAGTAGGAACAGGCACCGTAGGAGACGGTGCCTGCAACATATCGCTCGGGACTTCCGGCACCATTTTCATCTCGTCAGACAGTTTCGGGGTGGATCCGAACAACGCGCTTCATTCATTCGCCCACGCGAACGGCAAGTACCACCTGATGGGCTGCATGCTCTCCGCTGCAAGCTGCAATATGTGGCTGTGCGATGAGATCCTGAAGACACAGGATTATGCCGGTGAGCAGAAGGACATCACGGATGATAAACTGGGCAATAATCATGTGTTCTTCCTGCCGTATCTGATGGGAGAGAGAAGTCCGATCAACGATACCGACGCCAGAGGAACCTTCACAGGGCTGTCCATAGACACCACCAGATCCGATATGGTGCAGGCTGTCCTGGAAGGGGTTGCTTTTGCAATCAGAGATTCCTTTGAAGTAGCGCTCTCACTGGGACTGGACATCAGCAGATCCAAGATCTGCGGAGGCGGCGCGAGATCACCGCTTTGGTGCAGGATGATGGCCAACATACTGAACATCAGCCTGGATATCCCGAAGACCGAAGAAGGCCCGGGATTTGGAGGCGCCATGCTGGCCATGGTCTGCTGCGGAGAATTTGAGAGCGTGGACGCCTGCGCGGATGCGCTGCTTTCGGTCACGGAAACCATTGAGCCGGATCCGTTGATCGCTGCGCGCTACGAGAGTCAGTATCAGAAATTCCGCCGGATCTATCCGGCACTGAAGGGGGTATTCCCCCAACTGCTTTAGGAGGCAGTATGAAGATTAATTCCGTATACGACAAGGAGTTCAAACTCTACGGCAAGGTGCTGGAAGGTTTCGAAACGGCAGAGCTGATCGGCGCAATGAACCGGATCGATCTGCCTGCGTCAGGAACGGCGTATGAACCGTCGATCGAAAGCCTCGAGGATTGCGCCGTTTTCGAAGAGCTGCGTGACCGGGCGTACGGCGGGATGCCTGTCGAGCTCGGCATGTGCTGGGGAAGGAACACCAAACTGAACTGCCTGGAATACCACAAAGACAGTGAAGTGAACATCGGAGCAGAAGACTTCGTGCTTTTGCTCGCGCTCATGAGTGAAATAGAAGACGGCAAACTGGACACTGGAAAGGTAAAGGCGTTCAGGGCGCCCGCCGGCGTCGCGGTGGAAGTGTATGCGACCGCGCTGCATTATGCGCCGTGTCATGTCGATGCGGAGAAGGGCTTCCGCGTCGCTGTGGTTTTGCCGCGGGGCACCAATACGGCCGCCCCGTCCATCAAGGCCGTGAATGAAGAAGACAGAATGCTGTGGGCACGCAACAAGTGGCTGCTGGCGCATCCGGAATCGGATGAAGCGGCAAGCGGCGCGTACATAGGACTCACAGGCGAAAACATAGATCTTTCATAACAAAACATCGAAGGAGGATGTACCCATGAAAAACATTCCTGAAGTCAAACTGGGAATGATTGCAGTGTCAAGAGACTGCTTCATCATTTCATTATCTGAAAGCAGAAGATCCGCCATTAAGGCAGCTTACAAGGGTAACATCTATGAGTGCCCTGTCACGGTCGAGAACGAGGAAGACATGCTGGCAGCGGTAGCTGACGTCAAGAATGCAGGCTGCAACGCGCTTGTCGTGTTCCTGGGCAACTTCGGCCCGGAGACACCGGAGACACTGATCGCCAAGTATTTTGACGGACCGTGCATGTTCGTGGCTGCGGCTGAGGGCGACGGCAATCTGATCGACGGCAGAGGAGACGCTTACTGCGGCATGCTCAACTGCTCCTACAACCTCGGCATGAGACATCTCAATGGATATATCCCTGAGTATCCGGTCGGCACAGCAGAGGATATCGCGGGGATGATCGAAGACTTCGTTCCCATCGCGAGAGCAGTCCTTGGCGTGAAGAATCTGAAGATCATCACGTTCGGACCTCGTCCGCAGGATTTCTTCGCCTGCAACGCCCCGATCAAGGGACTTTATGAACTTGGCGTGGAGGTCGAAGAGAATTCTGAGCTTGACCTTCTGGTCAGTTATAAACAGCATGCGGGAGACGAGAGGATCCCGGAAGTCTGCGAAGACATGAAAGCAGAAATGGGAGAAGGCAAGTACTATCCGGAACTGCTCGAGAGGATGGCGCAGTTCGAGCTGACGCTGCTCGACTGGGCGGAGCAGCACAAGGGGTCACGCGAATATGTGGCTTTTGCAGATAAATGCTGGCCCGCATTTCCTGAAGAATTCGGCTTCGAGCCTTGCTACGTAAACTCAAGACTCGCTAGCCGCGGCATCCCGGTATCCTGTGAGGTGGATATTTACGGAGCGCTTTCGGAATACATCGGCGCTTGCATCACAGAAGACGCCGTGACGCTGCTTGACATCAACAATTCTGTACCGAAGAACATGTGGGAGGACAGCATCAAAGGCAAGTTCGACTACGCGCTGACCGATACGTTCATGGGATTCCACTGCGGCAATACACCGTCCTGCAAGATGTGCGCGGACCGCGCGATCAAATACCAGCTGATCCAGCACAGACTGCTCGAACCGGAAGGGAGCGATCCGGATTTCACAAGAGGCACGCTGGAAGGCGATATAGCTGCAGGAGAGATCACATTCTACAGGCTGCAGTGTGACAGCGACGGCAACCTCAGATCATACATTGCCGAGGGAGAAGTGCTGCCGGTTCCGACACAGTCGTTTGGAGGCATCGGCATCTTCGCCATCCATGAGATGGGCAGGTTCTACCGCCACGTGCTGATCCAGAAGAGATATCCGCATCACGGTGCGGTGGCATTCGGACATTACGGTAAGGCGCTCTTCGAGGTGTTCAAATTCCTCGGTGTGGAGGACATCGCATACAACCAGCCGAAGTCGCTGCCGTATCCTACAGAGAATCCATTTAAGTAGGAACAGATTGGCCCATTAGGGCAACCATTGATGGGGTACTAAATAATAACGGATAGGCTTTGCTCGCCTATCCGTTTTGTTTCTGAAACGGTTGGGATCCTCCTACCAGGCGGTGTAACCGCCGTCGACCATGAGCGTGGTTCCTGTGACAAATCCAGACTCATCGCTGGACAGATACAGGTACGCTCTGGCGACATCTTCCGCTGTTCCGATCCGGCCGATGGGGTGCAGGGCTGTCATATCGTGGGTGTATTCCTCGTAGGTCATGCCGCGCTGCGCCGCATCCAGAGCGTACATTGGACTTTCGATATACCCGGGCGCGACTGCGTTGACACGGATCGGATAACCCTTCTGGCCGCACTCGATCGCGGCGCATTTCGTCATGGCAACAACGGCGGCCTTTGATGCGCAGTAGGGTGTAAACAGCGGATCTCCGGTGACCCCGTCCACAGAGGAGGTGGATACAATGGCACAGGATTCGCCGTTTTCCTTCATTGCCCGGATGCCGAGCTGGATGCCGTAGAACACGCCGGTCTGATTCGTGGCGATGGTCTGATCATAGTGCTCCAAGGATGTGTCTTCGATCAGCTCCGCGAAGCTGATGCCGGCGTTGTTGATCAGAATATTGAGCTTGCCGCAGGTCTGTATCGTGAAGTCGATGGCGCGTTCCCAGCTTTCATAACTGGTTACGTCCAAATGACAGAACCAAGCTCGCTGCCCGCCGCTCTTCTCGTTGATTTCCTCTGCAACTTCAAGCCCTGTGGCTTCATCTCTGCCGCAGATCACAACGCGCGCGCCTTCCCGTGCGAACAGCCGAGCGGCTTCCGCTCCGATTCCCTTCGTGGCTCCGGTGATGAGGGCCACCTTGTTCTGCAGTCTCATCTCATAGTTCTCCTTTGTCATGCTGCGCTTGCGTTACAGCGTGATGCCGTTGCTTCCGACCGGGATCTTCGGATCGATCGCTTCGACAGCAGCGATGATGGATCTGGTCATGTCCAGATCAAAACTGCTGCAGAGCTCGATTCCGTCCACGCCGGCCTTCGCGAAACGCTCCGCTTCCCGGATCGCCTGCTCCAGATCTTTGATAAAGACTGTATGCGTGTTCATCTCCGGCGCCTGCAGTTCCAGGTGGACAGGCTCTTCTACGCCGCCGAATATGATCTGCCCGTATTCGATGTACTGATCCAGAGCTTCCAGCTTGCGCTGCTCGTCCGGCAGATATGCGGCAAAGTGGATCTCCGTGCCCTCCGGCGCGTCTTTCATCAGCTCCGCGACGTGTTCCTCATTGAAATCCCCGCAGAGATTGATCAGGCTGTAGCCGTCTGCAATCAGCTCCTTTGCGTATTCTAAGACCTGTTCCACGCCGTTCATGCCCGCGACGAGGCTCAGCCATTCGCCGTCGTCAAAACAGTCGGAATAACCCTCCACTGACAGATCGGGTACGTTTTCAAGAAATGCGTATTTGTTCATATCCTAACCTCCTGAGAATAAACATGCATACTACCTGACTTTGATTCTTACTGTTACCGTTTTGACTGCCTTGCGGTAGTCGTAGTTGCCGGCGGCGGTCACTTGGATTTTTACTTTGTAGGTGCCTTTGCGGAGTTTCTTTTTGACGGTGATCTTTCCTGTCTTCTTGTTGATGATAATCTTTTTATTGCCGGATTTCTTCTTGTAGGTCACGGTACCTTTCGCGCTCTTGATGGTGATCGCCTTTTTCCTGGCGATTTTCACGCTTTTTTTCTTCAGAGTAGATTTTTTAACTTTTACGGTTTTCCCGGAAACCTTCATGGTGTTATTTTTGATGGTCGTCTTCGTAGGGGATCCCTCCGGTTCACCAAGGAGCTGGATCTTCACATAGGTACGCTGCTCGCCATCTGCATGTTGGATGATTTCTGCAGTGTTAGGATCCATCCAGTCGGTCTTTACCTGTATTGTTCCAACATCCAGGATCCGGTATCTCGCGTTCGCGTTGAAGAGCGTCTCTTCTTCACCGGAAAATGTTGAAAACTCATCGACGCAAATGGTCCCCAACTGGTCCAGCGCTGTCTTGGATCCATAGATCATGACAACGGTCTTTGATCCGTAATCGCCGCCTGAGAACTGGAATGCCGTGGCAATGTTGGCCGTGGTGCTCATGATTGCGGGATCTGAGAATTCACTGCCGATCCGGGAAATGATTTCGTTTCTCAGCTCGTCGGTGATGGCACCGGAAGCTTTCTCCTCCCGGCCAGCGATTTCAGACACCCTCTCCGATGTGATCCCGCTGTACAGGAGCAGGTCGCCGGGCATCCTTCCCCGGGAAAGTTCCGCGAACAGACCGTGGTCGATCATCAGGTACATGTCGCGATAGTCATCGCCGGAGCGAAGAATGGACTCCTGTGTCTTGAAAGTGTCCCCATTCAGAACCGAAGCCATCTGCCGGTAGTGGTCTTCGCCCGTGTACATGGAAATGTAGGGCATGGCTTCCGCTGTCATCGGCACATTGTTTTTGTTGTATTCGATATATTTCAGACACCAGTCCGCAAAGCCTTCATGGATATCCAGATAACCCTGGTATTTATCCGCGTTGAAGATTCCGCCGCCTGCCAGGGATTCAAAGCCAAAGGAAGTCGTCTTAACAGCGTCTTCGGGGAGGTCGGGTCTTTCACCCGTATCACTGCCTTCCGTATCACCATCTCCGATTCCGGAGGGATCAGAGGTCTCCGGGTCCGGGTATTCATGGTTTTCGAAGGCCTTCTCATCAAGAACATCATTGAGAACATCATTGATGTCGCTTCCGTTGGAATACAGCATATCTATCGTCATGCCGCTCATTGTGAAGGCGTTGTGTTCGATGCTTTGAAGGCTTTCCGGCAGGAACACCTTCTCCAGTCTGCTCCCGTAAAAAGCGTACGGAGCGATGGTCGTAACGCCGTCGGGGACAGTGAACTCTCCTGCTTTTGCAGCATCCGTCTCCTCGAAGCCGTACGTTCCCATCTTCATCGGGAAGTATGCAATCAGCGTCTTTTTGTCCTGGGAATACAGCACTCCTTCCTCCAGAACATATTGATCGGAGAGCTTACCCAGCAGCGAGCCTTCATTGGCGAGACCGTTGATCCGGGAACCGTAGAAGGTTCCTTCTCCAAAGGCCGCGTTGTCCGGGAGAATCAGATTTGCAGGGGCCCCCTCCGGGATTCCTTTGTAGAGAGAGGAGAATACTGCGAAGCCGAGGAGCACTTGGCGCTGTCCCGCTTCAAAATAATTCAGATCGGTGGTTTCGAAAGCGTAATCGCCGATGGACACAGGGTTCTGAGCGGATTCCTGAAGAGTACACTTTTGCAGTTTTTCACATCCGGAGAATGCTCGTTTGCCAATGGACGTTGTGCCGGCGGGGATCACGATTTCCTCCAGCCTGGAGCACTGGCAGAAAGCCCGATCCGGGATCTCTGCCGGACCGTTTCCCTGGAAGGCCACCTGACTCAATCTCTCGCATCCGGCGAAAGCAAAATCGCCCATCTTCTGCAGGCTCGCAGGCAGCTCAGCGATAGTCAGCCGGCTGCAGTAGAGGAAGGCACCCTTGCCAATGGACGTGACATTGGGCGGCATTCTGTAATACCGCATCTGCGCACATCCGCTGAAAGCACCGTCGCCGATGCTTTTGACTGTCTTAGGAAGTGTGACGCTATCCATCCTCCCGCAGGCTTCAAAGGCATAGTCATCGATCGCGGATACGCTGCCGGATACTGTCACATCCCTGATCCATACATTTCCGCGGAAACAGCTGTTTCCGATCTTACCGACCTTGGTGCTGCCGATCTTAGCCGGCGTTGCGACTGTGCCGTCCTTATCTCCGCGGCCTGTGAAACCTGTGAGGGTCATGGTCCCGTTGCTTTCTTTTTTATAGGTATAGCCGTTCAGCACTTTTCTGGCTGGTGAGGCCTTGCCGTAGGTCAGCTTGCCTTTGCTGTTCTTGTAGTGGGGAACGACCACGTAGGTGTAAGTCTTTCCGGGCTTGAGGCTTTCGTCCACATAAGACAGGACGTTCTTCCCGCTGATCCGGACAAGCGACTTGCCGTTGCGCACGATGGTATAGCCGTTCGCGTTTCCGGTAGCTTTCTTCCAGCTCAGCTTCGCCAGCGGCTGTCCGGTGACGGTCAGAGTCATCGAGGTGATTTTCCCCGGATCGTTTGATGCTGCCGCGTACGTTGCTCCAGTATCTGCCTCGTACACGCCCGTCACGAGCAGACCCATGAGCAGCACAACGAAAATAATGCGATACTTCACTCTTGTTTTCATATTCCGGTCTCTCCTTCCTCTTCTGCTGCGCTTCCGCGCAGGAGTGTCCTGTTGACGTTTTCCAGCCTTTGTTTCAATAGCGGGATCCCGACATTCATCCAGAATGTTCCCGAGATCCCCCCGGATGTCATGCCGCCGTGTTCGAATTGCGGAACGCGGGCCATGCTGCCTTCCCGCAGCGCTTCGCCTGACAGCCGTTTATGTTCGTTCCGGATGAAATCATCCAGCCACCCGGGGTCCACAGGCAGGTCGATGCCGGCGGATATATTCTTCAGATACCTCCAGAACCAAGGGTCGCCGCGGAAGCCCCAGCGCACCGGTTCCGGCTCAAATATGATCGAAAGTTTCATTATTCTGTCCTATCATTGTTTCACGGTATAACAGTATTATATCCAACGCAGGAATTAGGTTTCAATACTATTTCGGGAAGATTCGGAAAAACGGAAGTCAAAGCTTTTGCAGGAGGCGATGAACGTCCGGACCAGCAGCGTCGTTTCTTTGATCGGGGGTGTGGCCAGTCCGATCGTGCGGTGCTGCTGCGGTTTAAGCGGGATCGCGGCAAGATCGAACGCTGCGGTCGCCAGCATCATTTCCGGCATCAGTGCAATGCCTTCATCTTGCGCGACCATACCCATCACCGAAATGTCATCATCCAATATGTACTTTGTTTTTGGACGCATTTTCGCGCGTCTGAAGATCTGCTGCACATCGTGATCGGAACCCTGAAACTGTGAGATCAGAGGATATTTCTTCAAATCGTGCAAAGGCAGGGACTTTCTTTTCGCCAGTCCGTGGTCCGGCGACATGATCACCAGCATCGGATCATCAAACAGCGGTGTGAACTCCAGGGGGTCGTTTTCGACGGAGCTCAGAAAGCCGCAATCGAGCCGGCCGTCCGAGATGCCGTTTTCGATATCGCGGTATGTCCCGTTTGTGAGTTCGATCTTTACATCCGGAAAATTCCGCGTGAACCCCTGGATCAGTTTCGCCATCCACAGCGCGGTGAAACTGGTGAAGCTGCCGACGCGAAGCGTCCCGGCGACGCGGTTCGACAGCGCGTCCATCGCCTGATCTAGCGAATGCTGTTTGTTGACCAGCTCCTGCACAAGGGGCAGGAGCTTTTTGCCGTTCTCTGTCAGCGTCACGCCTGCTTTGCTCCGGTGGAACAAGGTGCAGCCAGCCTCCCGCTCCATGGCGGCGATGGCGTGGCTGACGCCGGACTGGGTGTAACTCAACGCGTCCGCAGCCAGCGTGATATTACCAAGCTCTGCAACCTTCAGGAATATTTCATATCGGATCTGTGAGTTGTTCATAAGGGCCTCCCTGCTTTTGCATTATATATTACAATCATACATTACAAACCGTAATGTTTATCATTAATATCATGCGCTTTTCAAATGATTCATCATCAGTATAATCATAATTGAAAGATGAATCAACCATAAACCAGGAGCAGAATCATGATCCACATCATCGCCAACGGATTCGGAGTACTGTCCACACTGTGCTTCATCGCATCCTTCCAGGTAAAATCGAATAAAGGACTGTATCTCATACAGTCGGTGGCCAACGTATTCTACGGCATCCAGTTCTATCTGCTGGGCGCGACGGGCGGACTCTTCAATATGGGAATGCAGATCGTGCGGAACCTGCTTCTCTGCAGGAAGGAAGAGTGGAAGTGGCTCCAGCATCCGGCGATGGCGCCACTGCTGTGCGTACCGAGTCTGATCTACATGATCATCACTTGGAACAGCTTGCTGGATCTGCTCCCGTTCATCGCGATGACGGTGGGAACCTTCGGATACTGGACAGACAGCGCGAAGAAACTCCGCATCGCGGAACTGTTCGGGGTATCACCGGCGTGGATGACTTACGACCTGATCGAGGGAGCCTACGGCGGCGTGCTGAATGAACTGGTCATCCTGGCGTCGATCGTCTTCTCGATCATCCGCTTCGGATGGAAGGGACTGGACGACCCGAGCTTCGCAGGAAAGGGATTACAGATCACAACAGGAGGAGAGCCATGCCTGGAGTAGGAACATTGATCGATATGTCAGGGATCATCGCCGGCGGCGCCACGGCGCTGGCCTTCGGGAGACTGTTCTCTGAACAAATGAAGAACATGATGATGACGGTCTGCGGGATCTCCGTGTTCGTCATCGGAATCACCGGGATCATGCAGGGAATGCTGACCGTATCCGGCGGAGCTGTTTCGGTGAACGGCTCCATTCCGCTCCTCATCAGTCTGGTGGCAGGCACCGTGATCGGGGAACTGCTTGGAATAGAGAAACGAATCGCAAACCTGGGAGGCCTTATGCAAAAGCAATTCGCGCGCGGAGAGGGCGGAAATTTCGCGGACGGCTTCGTGAAAGCGTCTATGGTCGTCGGCGTCGGTGCCATGGCTGTGATGGGACCGATCACAGAAGGACTTTACGGAGACCACTCCATGCTCATCGCAAAAGCGCTGTTCGATTTTGTGATCATCATGGTGCTGACAGTGCCGTACGGCAAAGGCTGCCTCTTTGCATCTCTGCCGGTGGGAGTCCTGCAAGGGAGTCTGACTTTGCTCGCATGCCAGGCGAAAGCTTTTCTCACGGATGCGGCGCTGGCATCTTTGACTACGACAGGATCCATTATGATCCTGTGCCTTGGGATCAATCTGATCTGGAACAAAGAGATCCGTGTCGCGAACATGCTGCCGATGGTCGTGATAGGTGTGGCATTATCTTATATACCTGGGTTATAATCAGATCAGTACAGAACAGGAGGGAATAGAACATGTTCAGGAAGATGAGAAGATTCAAGCAACAGATCACAGATGCGGAATGCGTCGAGGTACTGAAGGGCGCGAAGCGCGGCATACTCAGCGTCATAGGAGACGACGGCTATCCTTACGGTCTGCCGGTCAGCCACTGGTACAATGAAGCGGATGGGAAGATCTATTTCCACGGCGCGAAGTCAGGACATAAACTGGACGCAGTCAAGGCCTGCGACAAGGTATCGTTCTGCTGTATGGACGAAGGATATACAGAAGGGGATGACTGGGCGCTGAACATCAAGAGCGTCATCACCTTCGGAAGGATCAGATTCTTCACCTATGAAGAAGAACCGGAGAAGGTCAGGGAGATCTGCATCGGCCTCAGCGGCAAGTTCACAGACGATCCGAATTACGCCGACGATGAGATCGCCAAAGTCGGCAAGAACGTCATGTGCTTTGAGATCACGCCGGAACACATGACTGGCAAACTGGTCAACGAGGCGTAAACATTTTTAATGAATGATTGCAAGAAGGAGGTTCCTTGCGCAGGGACCTCCTTCGTTTATCTGCGGTCTTCCATGTTGGTTCAATCAATTGACAAATGTAATGGATATTATAAAAACCATTAGTTAGACAAATGGCTTGTCCCATGTTACTCTCTAATTGTCAATGAAAGAGGAGTAGGAAATGACAGGAATGATGAGGACAATTGCATTGACACTTCCGATCATCGCAGGCGTCTGCTGGGGCTGCTGCGGTGTCTTCGTGAGAGTTCTGGACGAAGCGGGATTCGACAATATTACGATCACTTTTTCGAGAGTGATCATTGTTGTGGTCCTGCTCGGGCTTACGCTCCTCATCTATGACAGGCGGCTCTTCCGTATCCAGGCAAGGCAGCTGCCGCTGATCGCGCTGATCGGCATCTCCGGTCAGTTCCTCTTCAATATCTGTTACAACACCGCGATCCTGAAACTGAGCCTCTCTCTGGCGACGATCCTTCTCTGCACGGCGCCGGTATTCGTGATCATCTTCGGCGCGATCCTGTTCCATGAAAAGATCACGCCGATACGTGTGATCTGCATGGCAGCTGTGCTCGCCGGATGCGTGCTCCTCAGCGGCGTGATCGAATCCGGAGGTTTGATGTGGAGCGTGTTTGGTCTCGCCATGGGCGTGGGGACGTCCATTTGCAACGCAGTTGCCACGATGGCAACGAATGAGGCGTCGGACGTCCGGAAGATCCACCCTCTGACCGTCCAGTTCTACGCGGCGGTGTTTGCGCTGATCCCGATGCTTCCTTTCGCGGACTACGGCGTGGTCGGCAGTTTCATCGAAGAAAGCCCGGCTACTCACATTCCGTACCTGATCGTCTATGCGCTGATTGCGGCGCTGCTTCCGAACCTCTTCTTCAACATCGCGTTCAAATTCCTGGATTCCAGCATCGTATCCATCCTGGCGTCCGGTGCCGAGCCGACCTCCGCGCTGATCTTCGGGCTTCTGGTCTACCAGGAAGTGCCGACGGTATTCGGCCTTGTCGGCATGGTGCTTGTGGTCGGGGCCATCATCATTTTGACCAGAGTTGTTTCATCGGGAAAGTAATTCATATATAATATTGACATTGGCCAAATCATCAGGAGGAGAATAACATGAATCAGAAAAACGAACACGCAGTTAAACCGGAGACATGGTTCGGCTTAAACAAACCGGAAGCAAAGGCAGCCGATGTGGACGCCGTCATATTCGGCATTCCCTATGACGGAGGCGTCAGCTACAGAGGCGGCGCCGCGCAGGCCCCGGATCTTCTCAGGGCGAACACCGATCACGCGACACCGTGCACGGAACGGCTGGATTACTTCGATGACTTCGCTGTTCTGGACGCGGGAAACTTCGAAGGTGAGCGGGACCAGGTCTTCGCAGAGGTACAGGATTATGTCGAGGGGCTGGTGAGAGACGGCGTTCGCTTCACCATGATCGGCGGCGACCACTCCGTCACGATCCCGGTCGAGCGGGGCGTGAACGCGGCGCTCGACGAGCCGTTCGGAATCATCCATATCGATGCGCACATGGACCTGAGTTATGAGCTGGAAGGGGATCCGCTCTCCCACGGCTCCACCGAGCAGAGAGCGCTGGAAATGTCCAACATCGGATCGGAGAAGAATCTGTACTTTATCGGAATCCGATCCATCGAGCCGGACGAATTCGAATTCAGCAGAGGAAGAAACATCCAAGTCAAGACAGCCTATGACTGTTATCACGAAGGAATCGAAACTGTCGCGGACGACTGCATCGCGAAGATGAAACAGTTCAGCAAGGTGTATCTGACCTTCGACATCGACGCCCTGGACCCGGCCTATGCCGGCGGGACCGGCACGCCGCAGTTCGGCGGTCTGACCTCAAGGATGGCAATGACCCTCGTGCAAAAGCTCTTCACCGAGCTGAACATCATCGGCTTCGACATCGTCGAGATCGCGCCGCCTTTGGACGACTCGCTGGCATCCATGTACGCCGGCCGCAAGCTCCTCACCGAAAGCTGGGGCGTATGGGCGAAGGCTGCAGGAAAACTGAAATCTTTCTGATCGCGTCAGCACAAAGGGATACCGATAATAGTCGGTATCCTTTTTTCTTTCCGAATTAGAGGAAATGAAATGTGATACAATTGACGGGGGAGGAACAAGATGAAACGACTGGTTCTCGCAATACTGATATTGATGCCTTTGCTTTTGCTGGCAGGCTGCACGGAGAAGTACGGCAGTAAGGATGTTGAAAAATACGTCCGCGATGAACTGGGTCTGTCCGGGTTCACCGTCAGCGATACGTGCAGAGATATTACCGACGAAGAGGGTTATACGGATCACCTATGGGAAGTGACAGAGTCGGACGGCACGGTATTCTACGTGATGGATGATTACTATTACGCCATGGAGTGGGTCGAGAACAGCCTCCGGAACAACTGGAATGAGACGCATGTCAGGAAGTATCTGGCCGACGCGGATCTAACAGGCTTTGAAATCGATGATCCCGGAGAGGAGCATCCGATGGCAGGCGTGGAACTGACCGGCACCTACGCTACGCGAAGCGAACTGCATTATTATGCGGAGCGGCTGAACATGCTCGCCGACGGCAGCGACCTGGATTTGACCATCCTGTTCGACATCAAGTACGATCACCCATATCGTTCAATTGGCGATTACGAAAAAACAGAAGGGGATTTCAAGGGCACCGTCAGCAAAAGCAAGCATGTTGACTGCGACTATACGGAAGGCACGCTGATCAATCTTCTGCTGGACATGAGATACGAAGACCGGCTGCAGGAGTTTACAGATGACGAAATCAGAAACTACGTCAAAAGCTGTGATCACGCCTTGGGGATCAGGAAGAGCGATGGGACATGGGAAATGCCGGATGATCTGGTGGGCAGCCTTTACAGTTACGGCATTTCATTCCCCACGATATACGAAGTGCTCAGCCGCTGCGGGTATCCGGTAACAGGGACAAAGGACAAGTTCACCTTCACCGGAGCGGACGGCGGCACCTATGAGATGTCGGAATCCTTCATCGAAAACGACTGGTACTACTACATCAAAGACGGCGTACATATACCAATGGATGCCTACTTCTACGATCACTTCAATGTAAGCAAACTCAAAGAGCTCACAGGCATCGAAGTGTCCGAAAAATGGATGATCGAAAAAGAAACGCAGCAGTAATGCGTCACAGCGCCGCGAAGATGGGTTCATGCCCCATGGCCGGGATGACTTTGTCCATGAAGTCCCGGTTGGACATCCGCACGGTGACCGTGTTGACGCAGGGGTGCATCGCGAAGAGTTCTTCGTCCCGCAGTGATTCGTCGATGATCAGCTGCACACGCCCGTCGGGATCATTCAGAAGACCGAACGGTGTCACCGCGCCGGGCGTCAGGCCGAGGACCTCATCCAGATCATCTTCATGACAGAAGGTCAGCTTCTTGAGACCGGTCAGCTCACCGATCTGTTTCAAGTCGATGCGCTTGGTGCCGTTGACCAGAATGAGAAGATAGTGGCGGCGCTTTTTATCCCGGAGGAATACATTTTTCGCGCCGACGACACCGATCGCCTCATCTGCATCCGCAGCGTCACCCATCGAGAACTCTTCCTGGTGATCCAGATACACGTAGTCGATCCCCAGGTCATCCAGAAAATCATAAATACGTTGTTCTTTTTCAGGCCGCTGGTTATAATCCTCCGGCCTGCCTTGTTTCACTATGAATTCCATGGTTCTATCTCCTTCTATCTCCTTAAATCTGATCTGAAGTCTCCAACCCAGTAGCCTGCTGGCGGTTCGCGAAGAATACACTGATGAGTATGATGACCGCGCCGACGATCTGGAACGGCGTGAACACCTCATGCAGGAAGACGACGCCGGCGATGATAGAAATGACCGTCGTCAGATTCGCGAAGATGGACGCCTCGGAAACGGTCACGCGCACGGTCCCGTAGTTCAGGCAGATGAACGCCGTAACAGAAGAGACGACGGAGAGGTACAGGACGGAGATGATGAACTGCGGCTGCGCGAGGGCTGAGAAAATCAGCTCGCTGTACTGGCCGCGGCACTGCACCAGAGCGAACACTGTGTAGACCAGGCTGCCCAACGCAAACATCACATAGGTCTGCTCCAATGGGTTGTAATCGTCTCCGGATTTCTTGCTGAACACATAGAACAGGGCACCGGCGGCGACCGCGCCCAGCAGGATCAGCAAACCCAGGACAGAAGACTTCATTCCTTCCGCGCCAATCGTGGTGATCGCGACGCCGACCGCTGACAGAACTGCGCAGATGACCTGGCGCAGACGGACCTTCGAATGCATGATCAGCACGTCGAACACGATGCCCGCAACAGGGATGACCGCGATGATCGTTCCCGCAAAGGCAGCCGATGTATAGACGATTCCATAACTCTCGCAGAGAAAATACAGGATCGGCTGGAAGAGCGCCAGCAGGATGATGTTGCGGAGCGGTTTGCCGCGCAGAGAGAACTCTACGAGCGGCCGTTTGCCGCCCTGCCCGTCCGGCACCCGAATCATCCGTCCGAAGACCACGATCAGATTCAGCGTAATAAAAGCCATCACAAAACGCACTGCTATGAGCACGCTGGGAAGCGTGATCTGCAGGGCCATTTTAGAAAAGATGAAACTGAAACCGAAGATCGTGTTTCCGACGATCACTGCGCCGATGGCTTTTGCATGTTGATTCATGATTGCATTCTATCAAAATCTGCCCGTCAGTACTACACTTGATGTTGTTTTCTTCTGGTAAAAGTTTTATCATGAAAAGCAGAGAAAACCCCCGCTTCTTAAGCGGCGGGATGAATCTGCACCAGTTGCAAGAAAAAAAGACAGAGAAAAACGATCAGGCAGTAGACTTCCCGTTCCCCCTGTGGTATGATACCTACAGATGGCAGAACATATGTTCTCAAAAGGGGTATCTATCATGGATCGAGCATACGAATTCCGGATCTATCCGGACCGGCTGCAGCGACAGCTCATCGCAAAGACCTTCGGCTGCTGCCGCCTGGTCTACAACCATTACCTTGCCGAGAGGAAACGCAGATACGAGGAGACGAAGACCGCGCTGTCCTATACCGACTGCGCGAAGGATCTGACGCGGCTCAAAAAAGATAAACCATTCCTGCGCGAAGTGGACAGCATCGCGCTGCAGCAGAGCCTGCGGCATCTGGACAGCGCCTTCATGAACTTCTTCCGGCAGGCAAAGGCCGGATATCCG
>CADADV010000019.1 GCA_902786815.1 uncultured Eubacteriales bacterium | reverse complement strand
GTATATGATATCGGTTTTACCCTGTTTGATATGGGTCAGGGCATGAAAAAGGGGCTGTGGCCTCAACATTCTCAAATGTCTAGTGCAACAGCCCCTTTCATTTGGCGGAAGCGGTGGGATTCGAACCCACGTGCCCCGGAGGACAACCGCATTTCGAGTGCGGCTCGTTATGACCACTTCGATACGCTTCCTGGTATAAATATCAACAGCGGGATTAAGTATAACCTAAATCCCGCCGGACTTCAATGACTAATTCTGCAGAACTGTATTTTGAATTATTTCTTTACGGCTTTTGCTTTAGCCAGGGTTTTCTTACCGAAACGTCCTGTCGCCTTCATGCCGACAGCTTTCTGGAATTTCTTGACGGTCTTGATGGTATTCTTTCCGCACTTGCCGTCGACGCTGATCTTGTAGCCGTACCATTTGAGGAACTTTTGCAGTCTCTTGACCTGTTTGCCCTTATCGCCTTTTTTGAAATAACCGCGCTTCGGAAGCTTCGGAAATGTACCTGTATAGCCTTTTTTCACCTTCGCGGCAGGTTTTGCGGTTGTTGTCGTTGTGGAAACAGGCTTGACGGTTGTCTCATCGGTTGAGGCCGGTTTGGACACGGTCGCAAAACCCAGAACCTTTGTGGTGGTGTTCGTAGTAGCGACAGTGAACTTGTGCGTTGCTGTCACAGTCTTTCCTTTAGAGTCTTTTGCCGTCAGTTTGTAGGTGTAGTTTCCGGAGCTCAGTTTGGCGAATTTCATCGCTTCGTCGAGATGACCGATTCTGAAAGCGGTCGTACCCGGATGCACTGTCTTGGAATAAACAGCCTTGCCGCTGCTGTTTATGATTTTCCCTGTAAGAGATGTGACATTGTAATTGGATACGACATATCCCGTCACGTCCATTCCCTTGCCTTTTTTGACTGCGGACGGATAGGAATAACCGCACAGGGATAAGAACGACGTTCCGGAAGCACTTGCCGAAGTCCCGCTGTAAGTCTTCCAGTACTTGGACAGACAGTTCTTGCCTCTTGAGGCCGCAGTGCTTATGGTATTGGCCGGTGCTTCAAATACCAGACAGAACTCAGCAGCAGCGATATAAGCACCTGCCGCATTGTTCGGCACGTTCTTCAAGGTCGCAAGTACAGATGGATAACTCTTCAGTTCTGTGTTCAAGTACCCCAGCTGCATATTGATATTACCGATGGATGTCTTTTGTGAAAGCGCTCTGTTGAGAAGCTTTGTCTTTCTTCCGGAAGATGTCCACTGGCATAAACCATAGCCGCCGCTGTCCGTCTTGAAGTTTTTAGATGAGCCGCCGCTTGTTTTATAGCTGCCTTTACCTTTGTCAACGCGTTTCGTATATTCTGAATCGGACAGACCGAATCTGGAATTATATGTGTTCTGAAGATTAGTCGGGCTCATGGCGCTCTCGGCGTTGATGTTGGTCATGACGCCACAGGCAGCTGCCGTATTCAGCCCCATTGTCTGGGTCAGATACTTGTAGATCGCCTCAGTATTGGAGGCTGTATCAGCATAAGCATCTTCCGTCACTGCATCGACTACGTCCCCTGCTGTTTCGCATACAAAAGCCTTCAAAGAGACATCTGCAGCTTCGTCGACTTCATCGACTTCGTCATCAGTATCAACGTCATCTATAACGTCATCAGATACGTCATCAGCCGTGTCATCAGAAACTTCGTCACAGGGAATTTCATCCACAGTCTCAACAGGTTCTCCCGTTTCCGGATCGACCGGTCCGGCCTCTTCTGTGTAGATCGGATCAAGCTCATCTTCTGTCATGATCGGCTCAATATCAGTATTTTCAGGTTCCTGTCTGTAGACCGTGATCCACGGAACGTCAACCAGTTCATCAAAGCCCTCGGAAAGAACGATGTTGTCATCCCAGACAGGCTTCATAGAATAGAAATAGAAATCCGTATTGTCAAAATCCTCAACTGCTTCCCAGGTAACCGGGATCTCAGTGATCTCGTCGCTTTCGTTCAGGTAAACACCGAGGTCCGTTGGCAGACTGATTGTCAGTTCTCCTTCTTCCGGATCTCCTTCGTAATAATATTCATCTGTTTCCAGGGGCGCAAAACCAGTAATTACCCCGCTGAACTCACTTTCTGAAGCTTCCTCGTCTGTATCCTCATCGTCAGAATCCATATCTTCAGGGTCTTCCTCCGGATCTTCCTGATCGAACTCCCCCATCTCAGACTCTTCCATCTCAGACTCCCCCATCTCAGACTCTTCCAGGTCAGACTCTTCATCCAGATATTCTTCGGGATCTTCAGACTGCTCCTCTTCCTGCGCCTCTGTTGTTATCTCTTCTCCCTCGGCCATATCGATAGCATCATCCTCAGCCGCAAATGTGATCTGCGGGATAAATGTCAGGATGAGCATGGCTGATAAGGCAAAGCATATGATTTTCTTTCTCATAACACTTCCTCCGATAACAATGATTACACACAATAATTGTACAAAAAAAGAGCCCTCTGCATCAACGATTCGAGGGCTTTTGTTTATTAAAATTTGTTAATGAAACGCAGCAGAATTACTGTGTGATCTGTCCGAGGAAGCTCTCCCCGACCGCAGTAGCGTTTTTCTGTCCGGTCAGGTATTCGGTGACCGTCGCGCCGATGTCCGCATAGGAATTTCTCGTTCCCAGATCGATTCCCTTCTTCAGCGTCCCGCCGCAGGCCAGACAGAAAATATGCTCCCGCGTATGGTCGAAACCGGTGTGGATCGGATCGTTCCCATGGTCGGCGCAGAGGAACAGGATATCATCTTCCCTCATTGCGGAACGGATCTCCGGCAGACGAGCATCAAATTCTTCGATCGCCTTCCCGTAGCCGGCGGGATCCCTTCTGTGTCCGTACTTGGAATCGAAATCCACGAGATTCGTGAAGATCAGACCGCTGAAGTCTTTATGCAGCGCTTCGATGGTCTTTGTAACGCCGTCATCGTTGCTTTCTGTATGGACCGCCTCTGTTACGCCCTGTCCGTTGAAGATATCCCTGATCTTGCCGACGGAATAGACGGTCAGGCCGGCATCCGAGACGATGTCGAGCATGGTTTTTTCCGGCGGAGAGACCGCGTAGTCATGCCGGTCCGCAGTCCGGGTCCGTTTCCCGTCCGGACCAATGATATACGGCCGGGCGATCACGCGTCCGCAGGAGTACTCACCCACCAGAAGCTGCCTGGCGATCGTGCAGATCCGATAGAGCTCTTCCAGGGGGACGACGGCCGTATTCGCCGCGATCTGAAACACGCTGTCGGCGGAAGTGTAGACGATGACCTTCCCTGTTGCTTCGTGCTCCGCGCCGAGCTGTTCGATGATCTCGGTCCCAGAAGCGACACAGTTTCCGATCCAGCCCCTTCCGATCCGTTTCTCGAACTCATCCATCAGTTCCTTCGGAAAACCGTTGTGGTAGGTCTTGAACGGCACCTTCGTTTCAATGCCGGCGATTTCCCAATGACCCGTGATCGTATCCTTTCCTGCTGATTTTTCCGCCAGTCGTCCGTATACGCCTTCCGGAGCAGGAACCGCGAGTCTTCCGCCTGCGACCTTTCCGGACGGATCCTCCGGCCGCTCGATATTGCCCAGTCCCAGACTGCGCAGATTCGGAATATCAAGGGGGTAATTGTCAAGGATGTGCCCAAGGGTATCAGCGCCTCTGTCCCCGTATTTTTCCGCATCGGGGAGTTCCCCAACACCAAGTGAGTCCAACACTATGATCGTCGCTCTCATTTTCCAGTCACCTTCCCGTCATTTACTTTCCTAACGGATCTTCAGCAAGCTGCAGTTCAGGTAATCCGCAGAGATCAGATGATATCTGGTCCCGTAGTATTCTCCCTGCACTGCACTCCTGAATCCATCTTCGCCATGAATATGGCCGTAGTACACTTCTTTTACTCCATAATCCTCAAAGGCCTGCATGAACCCTGAAAATTTCCCTGCTTTTGCGACCGGCGGATAGTGAAGAAATCCGATCGTCTCGACAGAATTGTCTTCAGAGTCGGCCGGCACCACAGCCTTCTTCGCGTAGTCCAGCGATGCTCTGAGTCTCAGGATCTCACGCTTGTAGATCTTATCATCAGCTTCCTTGAAGTCGTCATCGTCCGGCGTGATCCATCCGCGGCTTCCGCAGATCCAGACGCCGCCGCCATCAGCAGGCACGAAAAAGGCGTCGTTCTGCAGGAATGTCATGTCCTCATACATGGCGTTCAGCTTGGTGATCCCTGCCCACCATAGATCGTGATTGCCTTTGAGCACGACTTTATGACCGGGGAGCGCGTCGAGCCACTCCAGGTCATACACTGCATCCTCGAGTTTCAGCGCCCAGGAAATATCGCCTGCCACTACGACAGTATCTTGTTCAGTTACATTGCTGCACCAGTTCTCTTTGATCCGTTCCGGATGGTCCTTCCATCTGCTGCCGAAGATGTCCATAGGTTTATCGCTGTTCGGAGCAAAAGAAAGATGCAGATCCGCAATTGCAAATACACTCATATTCAGTCGTCTATATAATCCGAAACCTTGTCCAGGCTTCTCTGTATGCTTCTGGTCCTGACGCCCACAAGATTCTCAAGATCCCGCTGCGCCTGATCCAGTCTGTGCTGCGTATCCTCTAAAACATCATTGAATTTGCCGAATTCCGTCCTGACTTTCTCGAGAGTCTCCCAGACCTCACCGGAACTTTGCTGCAGCGCCAGAGAGCGGAACCCGAGCTGGAAACTGTTCAGGATCGCAGCCATGGTCGTCGGACCTGCGATGGTCACCCTGTACTCTCTCTGCAGCAGTTCAACAAGATCGAGCCGCAGCACTTCAGCGTAGAGACCTTCGAACGGCAGAAACATGATCGCGAACTCAGTGGTATACGGGGGATAGATGTATTTGGTTCTGATATCCTTCGCAGACTTGATCACAGCCCGCCTCAAATGGTCTGTTGCTGCGTAGATCATGCTTTTGTCACCGGTATCGTAGGCGTCGAGGAGCTCCATATATGCGTCCCCCGGGAACTTGGAGTCAATGGGAAGATACACGGATCTGCCGTCTTCTGACGGGAACTTCACCGCGTATTCCACGCGGGCGCTGTCTCCTTTGACAGCGACATTTTCATCATACTGGAGAGGCGAAAGGATCTCCTCCAGAATTGCGCCCAGCTGCACCTCGCCGACGATGCCTCTCGTCTTCACATTGGTCATGATCCGTCTGAGGTCATCCATGCCCGATGAAAGGTTCCTCATTTCTCCCATGCTGCGGTTGATCTGTGCCATGGCGTCGGAAAGCTGCTGGTTGATGACAGCGCCGGACGCTCTCTGTCCTTCGCTCACCCGATCACCCATATTTCTGATCGTACTGCGCATCAGCAGTATCATTACAACCAGTACGGCAATGATGACGACCGATGACAGAATGACCGCTATCAGTACTGCATTCATCTCTCTCCCCTTCTCTCCTTTTTATAACTGATCGTATGTCTTGTAAGCGATGCCTGACAGATCCTCACTGTCATCCATGGAGGAATACTCGGCATAATCAGAATACATGATATCCAGATCCTGCATCGTCTCATTGAGTCTGGACCGCATATGTTTGACCTTGTTGTTGATTTCCTTATACTGGCCGTAGCTCAGTTTTTCACCTTCAGATTTTCCCTTCAGCGCCAGCTGCATCTGCACGTAGCTGTCACAGACACCGCTGAACACGACCAGACACCGCTCAAATGCTTTCTTGAGTTCTATCGTATTCGGATCGGTTTCCGGGATCGTTACATTCTTCGGATCGAGCTTCAGAGCCTTGTTTTTGACAGTTCTCAACATGCGCACATGACCGTCGTAGTCCTTTTTCTTACGGATACTGGAAAATCTCGAATCTCTGACGATACGCATTTCTGCTTCTTTGAATTCCTCTACTGATTCGATGTTGAACTTATTGATCATGTTAATGAGCTCTGTACGGTAATCCATTATTATCTCCCTTCTGTATCTCCTGTACTGACCGTACCGTCTGTACTGAGTAAATCACGCACGACTTCGCCTGCAATGAGCAGCCCCGCCACCGACGGTACAAAGCTGATACTCCCGCCTACAGACTTTGGCTCCTCTTCAGAATACAGCACCTTAACGCCTGTGATGCCCCGTTTCTTCAGTTCTCTCCTCATGACCTTCGCCAGAGGGCAGACTTTCGTCTTTTCGATGGTCGTGATCTTAAAAGCGCTGCCGTCCAGTTTGTTTCCTGTCCCCATCGCGGAAATCACGGGAACGCAGGCCAGCCGGGCACGTTCAATGATATAGATCTTCGCCGTCACGGTATCGACAGCATCCACGACATAATCATAAGATGCAAAATCCAGATCGTCCGGCTGACCTCCCGGCAGGAAAAACATCTCTCTGGCGGTGACCTGACAGTCAGGATCGATGTCTTGTATCCTGTCAGCCATCAGCTTGGCCTTTGGCTGGCCGATGGTCGAGTGCAGCGCGATGATCTGTCGGTTGATATTGGTTTCATCAACCACGTCTTTATCCACGATGGTCAGCGAACCGATTCCGGCTCTTGCCAGTCCTTCACAGACGTAGCTTCCTACGCCGCCTGTGCCGAACACCAGAACGCTGCAATCATGCAGCCTGTCCACGCCCTCTTCGCCGATGATCCTGCTTGTCCTCTCATATTGCTGTTTCATACTGTTATTACACTTTTTTCACTGATTCCCGCGCCGCCCTGTAACAGACGCCGCCGCTGAAGCCCCGTGAAGCCAGTCTTCTGACGATCCGGGCCTGCAGCTTTTGTTTTTCCTCATACGTCATTTCTTCGGGATCTGCGCCTGCCTCCCGGACGATCTGCAGCGCCAGTTGGAAGGCTGTTTCTTCTTCATCCGGAATATCCTCAAGCTGCTCGAAGGCTTGTTCGATCACATCCCGGGAAACGCCTTTGCCTGCAAGCTCCCTCGCGATCCGGTCCTTGCCTCTGGCTTTCTCGAATCCATACTCGAAGTACAGCTTCGCATAAGCCAGATCATCGATGTATCCATACTCCTTCAGGCGCGCCACAGCAGCAGCCGTCTCTTCCCGGCTGTATTCCTTTCGCAGGAGATAGTCCGTCACTTCCTGCTCTGTATGCGGTTTCCGACTCAGGTATGCAGTTGCCCTCTCCAGTGCGTCCATCGTTCCTATACCAGATATTCATCACCGGCAGTCACAACGGTGCACTTGTCTCCGAGCCGTGCTCTCAGCTCACAGATCGCATCGATTCCGGTGCAGTGGACCGGCATGATCTGATCCATGTTCTCCGCGACGACCTCATCAATGACTCTCTGCCGATCTTCCTTCGACGCTGCATAGAGGTGCATGCCTGCGACCAGTACGGCTACTCTCTCGCCGGGAAACATGTTCTTGCCAGCCTGCAGCGCATTGAGCACGCCCCTGTGGCTGCAGCCGGAGAAGATATACAGCCCCTCTGGTTCGCGGATCACCAGGCACTGCTCGTGGGACATATCATCCACGACCAGATCCTCTCCTTCATAGTGATAGAAGTATTCTGTCGGTTTGAAGTCTTCCGGTACGGGAACCGTGCCGGTGATCTTGATGTCCTCTGTGATCGTAACCGGGCCGTCCGTGAACAGCAGCTGATCTGCCAGTTCCTTCAGTTCTTTGTCGCTCCAGGCGATCCCGCATGATTCCTTGTCCAGAACGCCCCCGCTTCCCAGAGGTCCTCCCTCTGTGCCGTAGGACACTCGCAGCGCATTTCTGTGGATGTAGATCGGCGCAGTCGGATTGATGTGATGGAACATGGGGAATCCGCCTGTATGATCGGAATGCCCATGGCTCACGACAGCGAAATCCACATCGCTCAGATCCACCTTCATCTTGGCGGCATTCGCAGCGAAAAGATTGGTTTCGCCTGCGTCAAAGAGGATTTTCTTTCCGCGCGCTTCAATGTATATCGAAAGTCCGTGTTCAGCAAGAATACCCTTTTTTTCGGTTTTATTTTCGATAAGAAATCTGAATTTCATCTGGCTTCTGACCTCCTTTTTCTTCTGCATGCTCCGAACAGATCGAACAGTAGCATCCGTCCTCCAGCCGCAGATCGGTGAACCGGACCTCGCAGTTATCCGGTACAGGTTCCTTCTTCATGATCTGTTCCATGCCCAACCCTGTGTATTTACTGTACGCTTCCTTGCGTGTCCAGAGAGTGAAAAACCTGCTTCCTTCAGGGTCATCTGCCACATAAGCCGCCTCCTCTTCCGGGAAGCATCTTGCGGCGATCCTGTCGGCTTTCACATCCCTGTGGTATTGGATATCCAAGCCTACATTTCGGTCTGAAACAAGCAAAGCAAAAGTTCCTTCGCTGTGTGATACGGAAATGCAGCAGTCGGCGGAATCCGGACCTGCAATAAACGGCTTACCCTTATCGTTCCTTTTGATGACGAGGTCCTCTCTGCCGAGGCACTCCCTGATCAGCGCATCCGTCAGTGCGCGTCCGGACAAGGCAGGATATTTATCTTTGTAGTCGAATATCACGTACAGCTTCATGGTATCTCGATTATAACATATAACAAAACAGAAAAAGGCGTGACAGAATAAATGACACGCCCCATCACAAATAACTACCCTGTTATGCAGTTACTCCTGTTCTTTCATCCTCGCAAGGATTCTCTTATAACCATCGGCTCCATAGACAAGACACTTATTGATCCTGCTGATGGTAGCCGTTGAAGCTTTCGTTACACCTTCGATTTCATTGTAAGTCTTATTCTCAGACAGCAGCTTTGCTACCTGCAGCCTCTGCGCAATGGCATGGATTTCATTGATCGTGCAGATATCCTCAAAAAATCTGTAGCAGTCTTCCTCATCTTCCAAAAGCAACACAGCCTTGAACAGTTCGTCTATGTCATCTCTCTTGAATTTTGATTCATATGCCATAATGTCACCTCCTTGCTTACCTTGATTGCACTATAACACTTTCGCACTGTAAAGTCAATATGCGGTAAAGTCATGGAGGGCTTTTGCACAATTTAAGAACAATTTATCACTTCAGAAGATCTTCCGCCTTTTCAAGCTGTTCATCCTCTTCGGTATCTTCCTTGTCTTTCACCTTGACCGTAGGTTTGATTCCCTTCTCGTGGATGACATGCTTATCCGGCGACAGGTATTGCATGATCGTCAGTTTCAGCGCAGATCCGTCGTTCATCGTCAGCGTGGTCTGGATGACTCCCTTGCCGAAGGATTTTGTTCCGACGATATCAAACCCGTTGTCCTTCAATGCTCCGGCCAGGATCTCTGAGGCAGACGCCGAGGATTCATTGATCAGAACGACCGTCGGGATATTGGTTTTGCCGTCTGCAGCGTCATAGGTCTCAGTCTTCCCGTTCTTGTCTTCAACATAGCAGACGACGCCCTCGTCCAGGAATTCATCAGCCACTTCCACGCACTGGTCGACAAGTCCGCCGCCGTTGTTTCTGAGATCCAGAATCAGCCCTTTTGCATTCTTTGCTTCAACAGCCTTGAGCGCTTTGTCGAAATCCTCTCCTGTATTCTCCAGGAATGAACTGATTTTGATATATCCTGTTTCATCATCGAGCATTTCCCATGTCACACTTTTAAGAATGATTTTATCGCGGATCAGCTTGATTTCTTTCTCTTTGCCGTCATGGTAGATCATGAGTGTGACTTCGGTTCCTTTTTTGCCCCTGATCGCCGATGCCATGACCTCAGAATCCGTGTAGGTCTTACCGTCAACGGAAAGAATCAGATCCTGCGGAACGACGCCTGCTTTATCCGCAGGCGAGCCGGGATTCACTTCCAGAACCTCAAACGCACCGTCCTCGTTCTCTGAGAACGTGATGCCGACACCTGAATAGTTGCCTGTTGCAGATGCCATCCAGGAATCGTAAGCTTCTTTTGTCATATAGGACGAATACGGATCTCCGAGTCCGGCAACATATCCTTCATAGGCACCATCGATCAGATCCTGTTCCTTGTAATCATTCAGGTAATAGGCATCTATGTAACTCTTGATCTCCGCCATCTTGTCGTCGCTTTTGAACGAGGTGCCCGGGGAGTGCATGATCCCTGCGCACACCGCGCCCATAATAACCGCACCGGCGAAAAACATGCCGATCATTATCAGTAATAAAGTTCTCTTTTTCAGCTGCATACTTTCCTCATTTTTCTCTCTTGATATCCTCTACGATAAACTGTACCCTTTCCTGCCCCTTCCAGGTCTGCAAATTGATACTGCCGGTGATTTCCACGGGATCCGGTCCCTCAAGCAAAGGCTTCATATCCTTCGCTTTGCGGAACAGGACACATTCCGCATATGTATATCTGCCTGATGGTCCGCTGGTTTCGTTTGCCGGCGCGCAGGCACTGAACCTGGCATGGGTCAAATCTGATCCCATATAGGAGACACTCCGAATGCGGACATTCCGCATGCGGAGCAGCGGCTCCGGGTTTCCCTCGCCAAACGGCGCCAGTACATCCAGCGCTTTCGCCAGATCCACTGTAACATCTGCAGGTGTGATCACAGCGTCGACATCCAGCTTTTTCTCGAACAGCATTGGATCTTCTGCCAGCAGTTCATTCACGTCGCTGTTCAAATACTGTTCAAGCAACTCGAGTCCGGCGGCTTCCATCAGAAAGCCGCAAGCCTTGCTGTGCCCGCCGAACCGCAGGAACAGTTCACTGTGCCTGTTCAGCATCTCATAGATGTCCACGCCTTCGATGCTCCTGCCTGTGCCCTTCAGGAGCACTGCATTCTCGTCTGCACGGCCCTTTTCCCCGGATGGTGTGACTATGATGACCGGACGCTGGTATTCATCCTTGATTTTTCCTGCGACAATACCTGCGATTCCCTCATGCATATCATCAACACAAAGAACGATAAAACTTTCATCGCCTTGGATCATATCTTTGCATTTCCGAAAGGCTGCTTCCTGGATTTGTTTCCGCTCCCTGTTGCAGCGGACCAGTTCCTGCACTTTCTCATCGATGACGTTTTCATCCTCACTGTTGAAGAGTTCCACCGCACGCATTGCAGACGCCATTCTTCCTGTGGCGTTGATATGGGGCACGATTCCAAATGCGATTGTCGAGGATGTGATCTCGTCGACGGAAATTGCTTTGGCCAGATGGTCAAGTGAGGGCCTGTGCCTGCTGTTAGCCTGGATGATGCCGTATTTCACCAGCGTCCTGTTTTCATCACGCAGCGGAACGATATCACCTATTGTTCCCACGGCCACCATATCAAGCGCCTCAGTCAGCATATTTCTCGGAAGATCCAGACTCCTCTGCAGTGCCTGGATAAACTTATAGGCAACGCCGCAGCCGGCCAGATCCTGGCAGGGGTATGGTTCCTTGCCCTCTTCGGACATGAATTTCACCGGTTTCTTGGGGTCGATGACGATGCCCTCAGCGATGGTATCTTCGATATTGTGGTGATCAGTCACAACGACCTTGAGTCCTTTTGACTTTGCATACGCTACTTCGTTTACGGAGACACATCCGCAGTCGACGGTAATGATCAGATCCGCTCCTTTCTCGACGATTTTATCGATAGCGGAGACGTTCAGTCCATAGCCCTCTTCAAACCTCGACGGAATATAAAAGAACCAGTTGTCAGTAAGTTCGGATACGCCCCGCGCCATGATCGTCGATGCGGTGACGCCGTCAGCGTCATAATCGCCGTAAATGCAGATGCATCCGCCGCTTCTCGCCGTGGATATGAGCAAATCCACTCCTGCCTTCATGCCGTCCAGCAGGAATGGATCGTATGTGCGGGCAGGCCTCTCGGCGAGAAACTCCTTCCTTGCCTCAGTGGACATGATACCGCGTTTATTCAGTATTTCATCCAGTATTCTATCTATCTTCTTCATAATCTATCTTCTTCATCGAATTCAACTGCATCTTCTAAAGATATGAATTCGGATCCTTCGTTGTTCCGTCCTGGAAGACTCTGAAGTCCAGATGGTTTCCTGTTGAAGAGCCTGTCGTACCTACGAAGGCAATCGTCTCTCCCTTTGAAACTTTCTGTCCGACTGAGGCATTGAAGGAGGAACAGTGATTGTACATTGTTACCAATCCGCCGCCATGGTCCACCTGGATCGAATTGCCGAACCCTCCATTCCAGCCGGCGCTGATGACCTCACCGTCAGCCGATGCGACAATTGGAGCACCCCCGCTCGCAGCGATGTCGATGGCACCGTGGAATTCCCTGCCGTGGAACGGACAGATACGCCATCCGTATCCGGATGAAATGTTATGAGAACTGGGAACAGGCCAGGCGAATGCTCCTCCGCCGTAGGAGGAACTGCTGCTGCTGCTCGTCTGACCGCTCTGTGCTGCTGCAGCAAGTCTTGCCGCTTCTGCCTCCGCTTCGCCTTCCAGATCATCCAGCATGGCTGCTGTCTTCTCATTATCGGCGGCGATTTTCTGTTTTTCCGCCTCAATGGTCCGCATGTTCGATTCAGCAGTCTGCTTGGACGATTTCAGTTCTTTGGTCAGTTTTTCAACTTTGTTTTTCTTTTTTTCTATTTTGTCGTGGGAATCCTGCAATTCTTCCAGCACATCCTTGTCCGAAGCATATATCTTCTCAACCAGATCCATGTTTGTCAGGAACTCGGAGAAACTGTTTGAATTCATCAGGACATCAAGAAACCCCACGGAACCGTTCTTGTACATGGCGCGCAGGCGGAGGCTCAGGTCTTCGTTCTGCTTATCCACCTTAGCCTGGGCCTTCTTAAGATCCTTCTTGAGTTTCTTAAGCTGCTTCTCTGAAACCTTGATCTGTTCGTTGAGGGCATAAATATCACCTTCCAGAGAATTGACCTGTTTCGAAAGATTCTTTTCTTTTTGCTCGCCCTTTTCCAGTTCTTCCTGCTTTTGCTCTATCTCATCCTGAAGTTCTGTCAGACTCTTGGCATAAACGCCCGACGTACAGATGCAAAGGCAGAATATGAGCATAATTGAGATAATGATCGATGATCGTTTCTTCATAAACTGCGTATTTCCTCCTTATGATCAGGCATTGAGGAACTTCCGCATGGAAATGATGCTGCCGCAGGATCCGATACTCACGCCCAACGCCAGGAAGATCCATGCGAAGTTGTAGATCAGAAAGCCCACGGGAACCATCGGCGTGGAAAGCATCTGGTATACCTGATCACCTATTATGTCAACGATCTGTCCGTAGAGAAGATGCGTGATAGCTAACGCTATAATGGCAGATATTACGCCGATCAGGATGCCTTCAATCAGGAACGGACCGCGGATAAACCAGTTTGTGGCTCCCACATACTTCATGATGCTGATTTCCTCAGACCGGTTGAACACAGTCAGCTTGATCGTATTGGATACTACGATAATAGAAACAATGATCAGGAATATCATGAGGATGATAGCCGAAATCTGGATGAACTTCGTCGTTTTCAGAAGCTTATCTACAGTACTCTTGTAGTATTTGACGTCCTCGATCCCTTCGTATTCTTCCGCATGGGCTGCAAGCGCGTCAGCCTGCTCAAGATCGCTGATCATGACTACGACGGAATTCGGAAGAGGATTGTCCGCAAGACCATCGAGCAGGTATCCATTGTCACCCCATCTGGCCTTGAACTCCGCCATGGCTTCATCCTTCGTCTTGTAAAATGCGTCCGAAACACCCTTCTGCTGTTTCATGTCCTCGACCATCACATCAGCCTGCTCGGGTGTCGTCTCGTCGAGAAGGAATATCTCAATGGAGTTATAGTCACCCTTTACAGACTCTGCTGCGGCATTGACATTGATGAACATGATAAAGAAGAGGCTGAGAATCAGAAGCATGCATGTGATCGCAAAAATCGAAATCAGAGACATGCTCCTGTTCCTGCCGAACTGGATGAAGGCCTGCTTGAGGGTGTAGAAGAAGGTTTTCATTTACGCCCTCCTCTCCGGAAGCCTGCACGGAAGGTATCGCGTTTTTTGACTGCCACCGTATCGAACATGTTGGTCGTGTCTGCCAGTGCCTCCTTGTATCCGTACATGCCTTTTTCATCGCGGACGATGCGGCCTTTCTCTATGGCGATGACACGCTTCTCCATCTTGTCAACAATGTCCTTGGCGTGAGTGACCATGACGATGGTCGTGCCAAGCTGGTTGATCTGATTCAGGAGCTGCATGATTTCCCAGGCCGTATCCGGATCGAGATTGCCGGTCGGCTCATCAGCAATGAGGATTTTCGGTCGGTTCACGATCGCTCTGGCGATGGCCACACGCTGCTGTTCGCCTGCCGAAAGCTCATCAGGGTACTTTTTCGCCTTGTCGGCGATTCCCATCATCGTAAGTGCCTGCGGAACATGCTTTTTGATGGATTTCCGCGGCTTATGGATGATTTCCATTGCAAAGGCAACATTCTCATAGACGGTCTTCTTCGGAAGAAGGCGGAAATCCTGGAATACGATTCCGATATTCCTTCTGAGCTTCGGAACCTCCCTGGCAGACATTTTTGTCACATTTTTCCCTTTGACTGTGATAGTACCTCTGTCTGCATCCAGTTCTCTGAGAATGAGTTTTACAAAAGTTGATTTTCCTGCGCCGCTCGGTCCGACGAGGAACACGAAATCACCCTCGTCGATTTTAATGGAGACATCGTTGAGACCAATGTTTGATTTATATCGTTTCGTTACGTGGTCGAATTCTATCATCCACTAACCCCTTAAAGAACTTTTTTCACTGCTGCTGCTATATCATCTGCTGTCATATGGTATTTCTCAAGAAGCTGATCCGGTTTTCCGGATTCGCCGAAGGTGTCCTGCTGGCCGACCATAGCCATTCTGCAAGGCTGATTCTTCACGACGACCTGCGCCACAGCGTCTCCGAGACCTCCGATGACCCCGTGCTCTTCAGCTGTAACGATCGCACCTGTCTCGGCAGCAGCCTTGATGATGATTTCTTCATCGATGGGCTTGATCGTATGGATATCGATCACTCTGGCGTCAATGCCCTCTGCTGCCAGTTTTTCCGCTGCTTCGAATGCTGAACTAACCATGATTCCGGTTGCGATGATCGTAACATCCTTTCCGTCGCGGATGAGATTGCCCTTGCCCAGCGTGATCTCATCGCTTTCACTGTAGAATACCGGTACAGCAGCTCTTCCGACTCTGAAGTAACACGGACCTTCCATCTCTACGATCTGCCGGAGCAGTTTCTTGGTGGCAACTGCATCGGACGGATTGACAACTGTCATGCCCGGCACTGTTCTCATCAGTGCGATATCCTCAAATGTCTGGTGGCTGGCACCGTCTTCGCCTACTGTGATACCGGCATGGGACGCGCAGATTTTCACATTGGCGCCTGTATAGCCGATGGAGTTTCTGACGATTTCAAAAGCCCTGCCTGAAGCAAACATTGCGAATGTGCTGGCGCAGACGATCTTACCGGAAAGAGCAAGACCTGTTGCCGCGCCGTACATATTCTGTTCTGCAATTCCCATGTTGAAGAACCTGTCCGGATACTCCTTGGCAAACATTCCTGTCTTGGTTGATCCTGAAAGGTCTGCATCCATGACTACAAGATTTTCATATTCTTTCCCAAGCTCTACGAGTCCTTCTCCGTAAGCCTGTCTTGTTGCGATTTTATCAGCCATATTGTTTCTCCTTCATTAAAGCGCAGCCTTTGCTGCTTCCAGTTCCTCAATTGCCTGTTGGGTCTGTTCGTCATTCGGTGCCTTGCCGTGCCATCCGGCCTGGTCTTCCATAAAGGAAACACCCTTGCCCTTTGTCGTTTCCGCCACGATGACAGTCGGCTTGCCTTTGCATTCTCTTGCCTTTGCAAAGGCATCCAGAATCTGCTGCATATCATGTCCGTCGATTTCTATGACGTTCCAGCCGAAACCTTCAAACTTGGCGCCGATCGGATTGACCTTCATAACGTCATCGTTTCTGCCGTCGATCTGCAGACCGTTGTGGTCAACGATCGCGACCAGATTGTCCAGTCCGTAATGAGAGGCCGACATCGCTGCTTCCCATACCAGACCTTCCTGCAGTTCGCCGTCACCCAATACTGCATAAACTCTGCCCGGATCCTTATTTAGCTTGCCAGCCATGGCCATACCGGCAGCAACGCTGAAGCCCTGTCCGAGAGAGCCAGTAGACATTTCGATCCCCGGGATTTTCATGTTCGGGTGACCCTGGAATTTCGAACCAATCTTACGCAGGTTCTCTGTGAAATCATCCATGTCGAAATATCCTGCAATTCCCATAGCAGACAGCTGTGCCGGTCCTGCGTGACCCTTAGAGAACACGCACTTGTCCCTGCCCTTCATATCAGGGTTTTTAGGATCTACGTTCATTTCATTGAAATACAGTGCAGTCACAACATCACTGATGGACAGGGATCCGCCCGGATGCCCTGAACCCGCATTGTGAAGCGCTTTGATGACGCCGATGCGCACATCTGCTGCAGTCTTTTTCAGTTCTTTGATATCCATATACCGGTTTCCTCCAAATATTGTTTATTAACTCCTGAAAATACACATTCCATCGCAATATATAGTATACATGAAGGGAACTCCTATTACAATAAGAGTTCCCCGAAAAACACAAAGACTTCACATTAGTAAGTGGTTTTTATTTTGGTTTTTACAAAGCGTTGAACGCGGCCGCGACAGCGTCCGCAATATCTGCAGCAGTCATACCGTATTCACCTATGTTCTCTGCGGCGATATCGCCGGCAAGTCCATGGAGGAACGCTGCTGCATTTACTCTGTCGATCGGCGCCGCGTCGAGATGCTTCTGCCCCAGAAGCGATGTGATGATGCCGCTGAGCACATCACCGCTGCCTCCTGTAGCCATGCCCGGATTGCCAGTCGGATTCTCATACACGGCTTTTCCCTCCTGGATCAGCGTCTGATGTCCTTTCAGAAGAATGATTGCTCCGGTCGCTTCTGCCAGAGATGCCGCGGTGCGGAGCCGTCCCAGCACCTTGTAGGACCCGATTGCAAGCGACCTGAGCATCCTGTCTGCTTCGCCCGGATGGGGCGTGAAAACTGTCACGCCCTGCCTGCCGCGCACCTGCGCAAGCGCGTCATACTTACAGAGACAGTTGATCCCGTCTGCATCGATAACAAGCGGTCCGCTGTAATCGGTGAGCACCCTGTGGATCAGGGACATGGCGTCTTCCCCGGTGCCCAGACCCGGACCCATGCAAATGGCGTCATAGACTGACAAATCTGCTTTTGCAGCTTCCTCTCTGTCGATGCACATGGCTTCCGTTACAGAGCACTGCAGGATGTGGAACAGTTCGTCAGGTATGGACACCTTGACAAGTCCGGCGCCTGAATATAGCGCCCCTCTGGCAGCCAGCACAGCAGCGCCCGCCATCCCTTTTGACCCTGCGATAAACAGGAGCCTGCCGGCCTGTCCCTTGTGCATGTCTGCAGGTCTGTCTGTGATGATCGACCGCACATAATCTGTTGTGATCTGTTCTGTTTTGATTTGTTCCATTGGATTCCTGCGCTTTCGTTTTTTGAATGTTTTTGCTGTTGCTTACCTGCGTGTTATTGTAGCATATAACTGCGAAATGCAAAAGAAGCTGCCGAAGCAGCTTCTCTTGATGTTTTTTATTTAGGCATTCCGGTCAAACGGAGTCAATGCCGTTTTTTTGCTTCTTTCGCAGCCCTTTTCTCTTCTCGTCTTCTGACAGCCTGCTCATATCTTTCCCTTGTTCGCTCATCGTTTTCACGGCGTGCCTGTTCAAAGGCCTCGTGATACTTGCGCTCAGGTGCCTGATATGTCACATAGGTCGCCCGGTTCATCAGCTGGTACAAGCCTACGCCCAATGCGGCGCAGAACAGAAATACCAGAACCAGTCCCTTCGCAGCATATGACACATCCGGCAGGATATTCTTCAACTGCAGTTCGCAGAAGAACATCAGAAGAACCAGAATGACTGCAAACAGAATGATCCGGATCTTGGATTTTCTGCTGAGCACGATTTCCTTGCCGCACTTCTCGCAGATCTTCCGTGAAAAGATCACATTGACATCCTGATACAGATATTCTTTCTTGAATGTGTACTGATGTTCACATTCTTTTCTGCCTGTTCTGTTCTCTGTGTGTATTTCACTATTTGCCACGTGAATACTGCCTTCCCATGTCTGAGTTTATACGTAACCGAACATCGTCGGCAGGAACAGCGCCAGCTGCGGAATGTATGTCGTGATGATCAGCGTCGGTATCCAAGCCATGAAGATGTAGTACATGGTCGGTTTCAGCATCTCGTTGATCGGTGCTCCGCCAACACGTGATCCGAAATACAGGAACGGTGCAGTCGGCGGGGTAACGCATCCCAGACCCAGGTTGATCGCCATGATCGCCGCGTAGTGGATCGGATTGATTCCGAGCGCTACAGCTACCGGCAGCATGATCGGTGTCGTCAGCAGGATGGCACTGGTGTCATCCATCAGCATTCCGATGATGATCAGGAAGATGTTGACGAATATGATCAGGATCTGCGGGTTGTCACTGATGGAGAACAGCCCGTCAATGATTGCGCGTGGCAGCTGCTCCATAACATACAGTCTGGACAGCATCATAACGCAGAACAGCATCGTGAGTACGGAACCAGCTGTCTTGCCGGCGTAGATGAATCCTTCCTTCAGGCTTGTGCGGTTCAGGCCCTTATAGACGAACCAGCCTACCGGGATGGAATACAGAACGGCTACAGCCGCTGCTTCTGTCGGTGTCATGATTCCGGCGTAGATTCCGCCCAGAATGATGACTGGTGCCAGCATCGCCGGAACACTTGCCCATACTGTTTTCGCAATATGCTTCCCGCGCTTGCCCTTCTCGATTCTCTGCGGCAGCTGAATGGTCGTATTCTTACGCAGAATAAAGAGCGATGTCAGGCTAAGGAAGATGATCAGAACGATTCCCGGAAGTACTGTTGCCAGGAAGCAAGCCAGTACAGACTGTCCGCCGACGAACGCGAACAGGATCATGTTCATGCTCGGCGGTATCAGCAGTCCCAGGAGGGACGCACTGGAGATCAGCGCGGAGGCAACGCCTCTCGGATAACCTGCTGCATACATTCTCGGCAGCATGATGGATCCGATGCAGGACAGTGTCGCGAGACCGGAACCGGATACGGATCCGAACAGCGCGCATGCAACTGTCATAACGATGCAGAGTCCGCCTTTGATTCTTCCGACAAACAGGTCTGCAAAGTTAACGATCGCTTCTCCGATACCGCTCTTCTCCATGATCGACCCGGCTAGAATAAACATCGGAATCGCGATCAGCAGTATCGTTCCTGCCTGTGTATAGCCATAGGGTACCAGGAAGCTGTAATCATAGCCTCCAATCATAACGATCGACAGGATCGCGCCCATAAATGCGAATGGAATCGGTGCTCCGATGAGGAGAACAAGTACCAGAACGACGATTGATACAATACATGCTAAGCTCATTCTGTCACCTCCCCTTCCAATTCTGCAGCAGCTTCTTCCACCTCTGCAGCGACTTCAGACAACTCATCCTCTTTCACTTCAGGGGTCCTGCCTTTGCCGATCAGTCTCATGAAACTATCAAATGTATAAATTACGTTATAAATTGTCGATATACCGAATCCGAATACCATGGAAATGTCACCAATCCAAACCGGAAGACGGTATACATAGGTTTCATTGCCCTGTGATATATCCCACTGGATCAGTGAGATTGCCCAGATCATCAATATGAAACACAATATTGTTGTCAGTATCCAACGGCAAAGTTCGATGATTCTCTTCGCCATGCACTCCTTCATCAACACTGATACAATATCAGCTTTGATATGGGTGTCCTCTCTGCTGCAGTACGCACATCCGAACATGTACAGCCAGAAAACTGTCATGGTAAGGATTTCTTCATAACCTGTCCAGTTATGATGAATAATACGACCGGCAACTTCCACCCAAAGGATTGCAGCTGTTCCGAAGATGAGAACCACAATAGCGGCACGCATGACTTTGTCTCCAAATTTCCAGATTGCCGTTTCTTCTCTTCTCTTCAAAATTAACTCCTCCTCTAATCTGAAGACCCCCCGCACTGCGAAGGGCCTTTCAGATTACACTTCAATGTTTCGTGCTGCTGAGTTTCTTTTTCACGTTCATTCACATGTAAATGTGTTTACTCGTCAGCTTATTTCTGCAGCGCTTCGATGTCAGCCTTCAGACCGTCCATGACTTCCTTGCCATATTCTTTTTCGATCTTAGGCCATGTCATCTCTCTGCACTTCTCAGCATTTGCCTGAACTTCTTCATCGGTGAATTCAACGACTTCGATGCCCTTATCTCTCATCTTGTCCATGTAAGCGTGCTCGTTTTCATCAGCCTTGGTGAAGCTCATCTCACTTGCTTCATGGAATGTAGCTTCGACGATCTCACGATCTTCGTCGCTCAGTTTTTCGAGAGTCTTGTTGCTGATCATGTAGTTTGTAGCTTCAGCATGAACCTTGTTGAAGTAGAAATACTTGATGGTATCTGCTACCCATGCATAGTTCATGTTAGCTGTTCCGCCGATCCAGCCCTGTACAACGTTTGTCTGGATAGCTGTCGGTGTTTCGGAATAAGCAATGGTTACGCCATCAAAGCCATAGTCTTTAACTGTCAAACTGAAGTTGAACGGAGCCGCTGCTCTGATCTTGACACCCTGCTTCTCGCCGTATTCCTTAGCCTTCGGGCATTCTACTGTGGAACCAAGTCCGATGAATCCTTCCAGAAGGAATCCTTCAAAGGTTACGCCCTGATCCTGCAGAACCTGAGCGAAGGTCTTTGTCATGTAGGAATCCGGACCATACAGAATAGCCGCTTCTTCAAATGACGTTGCATAGTACGGAATGTACGGCATGCTCAGTCTCTTGTCACTTTCATCCGGTACTGTCATCTGACCAGCGTCGATGGTACCCTGTTTGATTTCGTCATAGACTGTACCATAGTCGCCCAGCTGGCTGGATGGATAGTAATCGATCTTGACTCTTCCTTCTGTTCTCTTCTCGACTTCGTCGCAGAGCCAGTTGTTGATTCCGGTTGCGATATGATCTTCCGGTGCATCGGAAGCAAGACGCATGGTGATCTGATCTGCGGAACCGCCTTCATCATCACCGCCGCCGCCGCCGCAGCCTGTCATGATCAGTCCGCATGCCGCAAACACAACGCACATCAAGCCGATCAGTAAGATTTTCTTTTTCATAGCATCTCCTTTCTCTGTTGGATAATAACTCTCGCAGAGTTGCTGCTTTTGGGGTTTAACGCAACAGCTCTTATAGGATGGTTTTATTATAGCACACATTAAAGCAATATAGTGTGTTTTTAAATGTATCTACAATAAAAACAATGCAAAAATAAATATTCACAAGATCTGGATATACAATGGGCCGCTGCCAATCGGCAGCGGCCCAGTCAAGTCATTCAGTTATGCTGTTTGGCAGTGACCTTGATTATACAAGACCCTGTTCCATCATTGCAGCAGCAACCTTTTCGAATCCAGCGATGTTACCACCCTGTACGAGCAGGTTCTTGTTGCCATAATACTTCTCAGCAGCAGCAGCACTGTTCTTGTAGATGTTGATCATGATCTGGTGCAGCTGATCATATACATCCTGGTGCTGATATACTGTGTGGCCAGCATTCTGTCCCATCTCGATGCAGGAGCAAGCAACGCCGCCAGCGTTAGCTGCCTTAGCGGAACCTACTGCTGTTTCGTTCTCGATGAGATATTCGAGAGCATCGTTTGTTGTAGGCATGTTAGCGCCTTCGCAGTAGAACTTGCATCCGCCTTCTACGATCTGCTTAGCATGCTCCATGTGAACGTCATTCTGCATAGCGCACGGAATGAACATGTCAACCTTGATGCCTTCATCCTGCTGTACGCCCCAAGGCTTCTTTCCTTCATAGAACTTAGCACCCGGGAACTTCTCTGCGTAAGGTGCGCAGATGTTCTTTCCTGAGGATCTCAGCTCGAGGAGGTAAGCAACCTTTTCGTCTGTGCTGATGCCATCCGGATCATAGATGTATCCGTCCGGACCTGAAATCGTAACGCACTTAGCGCCCAGGTCTTTCAGCTTCCAAGCAGCACCCCATGCTACGTTACCGAAACCGGAGATTCCAACTACCTTATCCTTGAAGTCTTCGCCGTTTGCCTTCAGCATTTCTTCTGCGTACCATACGATACCGAAACCTGTAGCTTCAGCTCTTCCGAGCAGTCCGCCGTAGGAGAGGCCCTTACCTGTCAGTGTACCTTCATATCTGTCAACGATTCTCTTGTACTGTCCGAACAGATATCCGATTTCTCTGCCGCCTACACCGAGGTCGCCAGCCGGAACGTCTGTGTTAGGACCAATGTGTCTGTACAGTTCTGTCATGAATGCCTGGCAGAATCTCATAACTTCAGCGTCGCTCTTTCCGTTAGGATCGAAGTCGGAACCGCCCTTGCCGCCGCCGATTGGCAGACCTGTCAGGGAGTTCTTGAAGATCTGTTCGAATCCGAGGAACTTGATGATTCCAGGATATACGTTCGGAGCAAATCTCAGACCGCCTTTGTAAGGTCCGATTGCGCTGTTGAACTGATATCTGTAGCCCTTGTTGACCTGAACCTTGCCGGCATCGTCAACCCATACTACTCTGAATGTTACGCCTCTTTCAGGCTCAACCAGTCTTTCGAGAAGAGCTGCTTCTTCATACTCAGGATGCTGTTCTACAACAGGCTTCAGTGAAGTCAGTACTTCTTCTACAGTCTGATGGAATTCTACTTCGCCAGGGTTGTTAGCCTTGCACTGCTCAATGACTCTTTCTACATAGTTTGACATTTTACGTTTCTCCTTCTTTTAAATTAAATTAATTTATAAAGTATTTTAATGTCCTTTGCCCAATTATGATAACACTTTGTTAATTTTCAGTCAACGTAAATCACGCTTGTATTTACCCTTTAGAACTATTAAATATGCGAAAACGCATACCAAAAAAACGTGCATGAATTATCTTTGATTTTGCCTTTGCTTTTGTTATACTTGAATAAGTGTGGAGCACAGCTTCCGGGCGGCGCGCCATGCTGACATTTCAGGGAAAGGAGGACGTGTATCATGACTGACGAAAAGAATACTCGTGAAGTCTTTGACGAAGTCTTCGACGAAGCCTTTGATGAAAACGGGCTGCCGATCGAAGAGCCGGAAGAAAACGCAGAGCCCAATCCAAACGCTATGGATATGGAGACGAAGAACCAACAGTTCGATGAGGATACCGAAAAGGCCCTCGAGCTTTTGCGTAATGGCGATTATTTTGATACCAGAAGCCTCCTTCTCAGCTACAACGAAGTCGATATCGCCGATATCATGGGAGAAATCATCGATGAAGTCAGCATCGACAAGGCGATCATCGCCTTCCGCATGCTGCCAAAGAATGTAGCAGTCGAAGTATTCTCCTATCTTTCCGGTGACGATCAGGTCAAGATCATCGACGGCATCACCGATAAAGAAATCGCCTTCATTATGGACGAGATGGACTTCGACGATAAGATCGACGTACTGGAGGAGCTCCCTGCCAACATTGTTGATAAGATCCTCGACCAGACGCCGCGTGAAGAGCGAAAACTGATCAATATCTTCCTCAACTATCCGGAAGACTGTGCCGGCAGTCTGATGACGCCTGATTACATCAGCCTGCAGGAAACCATGACCGTTGCCGAGGCAATGGCCCACATCAAACGGCAAGGCATGGGCAGTGAGACAGTATATACCTGTTACGTCAAGCACGGAGGACGGGAACTGAAAGGCATCGTCTCTCTCAGCGCCCTTGTTTCAGCCGATGACGATACTCTCGTTTCGGACCTGATGCACACGGACTACGTATACGTCAACGTATATGACGACCAGGAAGAGGTCGCCGAAGTGTTCAAAAAGTACGGCTTCCTGGCAGTCCCCGTCGTTGACAATGAGAACAGACTTGTCGGTATCGTCACCGTAGACGATATCATGGAAGTCATGGAAGAAGAAGCTACCGAGGATATCGAGCGTATGGGAGGTATCGTCGGTAACGAGCCTGACGACGAATATCTGGAAATCGGCGTCTTCCGCCATGTGCGGAACAGACTCCCTTGGCTCCTGTTCATGACCGTCATGCTCATGATCACGGGATCGCTCATCGCCCAGTTTGAGGAAGTGCTCTCACAGGTCATCATCCTGGTCGCCTACCTGCCGCTTCTCATGGGAACCGGCGGTAATACCGGCACACAGGCTGCGACCCTGATCATCCGTGGTCTCTCGGTCGATGAAATCGATTTGAAAGACGCAGGCCGGATCCTCTGGAAGGAGTTCCGCGTCAGCATCATCCTCGGGGTGGTCCTGAGCGCATTCAACTTCCTGAAGATTTTCCTTATCGACGGCCAGCCGCCTCTCATCGGCCTGACCGTAGCCATGTCCATGATCCTGGTCATCATCTTCGCCAAGCTGCTGGGCGGAATGCTGCCGATGCTCGCCAAAAAAGTCGGCGTCGACCCTGCCCTCATGGCGACCCCGATGATCTCGTCACTGACAGACATGGTATCATCCTGCATTTACCTGCTCATCGCCTCCGTACTCCTCGGCGTCGCCCTGTAGTCAGAAAGCAGAATCCGACGGCACGGACTGTGACGTGGCGTTTTCCGCAGGAGCGATCACAATCACAGGCGAAACGAAAAGAAAGAAAAGAAAAACCTCAGACATGTTTGAGAGCGTACGCTCGAGTTTGTCTGAGGTTCTTTTCTTTTTGAGTGAGCCGTTGAGGTTGTTCGCGACGAGGACCTAGCCACGTCACAGTCCGTGCCGCCGGTTACTTGTTCTTGAACTCCGGCGCTCTCTTCTCCAGGAACGCCGCCGTTCCCTCTTTCATGTCTTCTGATGAGAAGGACAGTCCGAAGGAGTTGACTTCGAGTTCTGACGCTGACTTCATGTCCATATCGTAGCCGTTGTTGATCGCGTGCTTAGCGATGCTGACCGCGATCGGCGCCTTGCTCATGATCTTCTTCGCCAGTTCTTCGCAGGTCGGCATGAGTTCTTCAGGCTCTACGACCTTCTCAACAAGACCGATGCGTCCGGCTTCCTCTGCGCCGATGACATCCGCCGTATAGATCAGATACTTGGCCATGCCTTTGCCGACCAGTCTGGAGAGTCTCTGGGTGCCGCCGAATCCCGGGATTAGGCCCAGGCCTACTTCCGGCTGTCCGAACTTCGCCTTTGCGGATGCGATGCGGATATCGCACGCCATGGACAGCTCGCAGCCGCCGCCCAGTGCAAAACCATTCACTGCAGCGATGACCGGCTTGCTGACGTTCTCAATGAAGTTCATCGTCCGGTGTCCTGCCTTTGCGAAAACTCTTGCCTCGATGGTGTTGAGTTTTGCCATTTCTGCAATGTCAGCACCTGCAACGAAGGATCTTCCCTCACCTGTCAGGATCGCAACTCTCGCAGCCTCATCAGCATCGAATTCTGCAAAAGCATCATAGAGCTCTGCAAGGACTTTGCTGTTGAGCGCGTTGAGCGCTTCCGGTCTGTTGACCGTGATATAAGCGATTCCGTCTTTGACTTCGTATTTCAGTGTTTCATACATGTTCTATCATACCTCCTTATGAGCAATTACTATCTGAATGGATTATATCACAAACAAAAGGCTTTTTCATCACTGCAAAGTTCCAGCATGTTTTCGGAAACTTCGATTTCGGATAAATGCAGCGTATCTATGATTTTCACGATTTTCACATTGTTGATATCCGTCCCTGCGCAGGTCTGGATCGCTGCGCGGACAGCCTCTTCTTCTGACTCGCAGATCACAGGGATCTTCGCTCCTTCCGGATTGCCTGAAGCCATGCCGTTCGTGTAAGTCGCAGCCAGATCGATCTTGTCAAAGGCGCTGCGCAAAATGAAATCTGCCGCCCCGAAGCCGATGGCGTTGCCGTGCGCGCCTTCCGTCAGATCCTCGATGATGATCCGTTTGATGCGCGGGACTGCGCCGGGGATCTGTCCGTAAGAGTCTCTTCCTGTGATGTTCGGGTCCATGCCGGTCCCGCTGATGTCCTTGCCTATCCTGCTGACGATCAGTACGTCGATGTCATCGAACTGGATACGCGGCATCAGGCTCTTTGCCAGTTTCAGCAGTTCCGGTTCCCTGGTGAGGATATCGCCGCCGGGAACAGCCTCTATCGTGTGCGTTTTATCAAAGGCGTTCTCAATGACGGCAAGTCCGAACGGCACATTCACGGTGTCAAGTATCACGCGCGCCGCGTCCGGAATCAGATGCGCCAACGCCGGGAACCCCTGGCGGTGGATCGTGGAGCATCCGTTGTGCTTGCCGCCGCCAATGGTCAGCATCTTACACAGTCCGCTCTCGATCGGACCGGAGAAATCCGTATGCGGTTTGACACGGCACACAGGAATCACGTAGTCGGCCGCGAGGGCCGGCTTGGAAAAATGCACCTGGATACCATCAGGCATCTGTCCGATGATTTCTGTCTCCATGGAGGAGTTGATCGGAACTCCCATGGTCTCCTCGGTGATGCCGTAATCCCGGAGGATCTGCTCCTGCCCTTCCGACGTGCCGCCGCCGTGGCTCCCCATGGCCGGAACGATAAACGGCTTCAAGCCCGCCTGCAGCAGAACCTCCACGACCGTTTTCACGATCAGGTCGATACCCGGATCCCGCGGCTTCCGGCGAGTACTGCGACTGATGCTCCTTCTTTCATCTCAGCAGCAAAAGGAGCAGCAGCATCTCTGACTGCCGCTGCCGTATCCTCCAGATGATCATCCGGGAAAAGCTGTGTTATTTTCACCATCTTTGGAATATCCAGTTTCCTGACTGCTTCCGGAAGAATCATAATCTTCTCCTTCTTAGTTGCTCCCTCTAAAAACCGAACTGTTCTTCGGCGTCTGTCATAATATCCGAAATCGGAAGCCGCTGCGGGCACTTCGCCTCACAGGCATGGCAGTGGACGCAGTCCGAGCCGTGCTTGTCAAGCCATTCCGTATACTCCAGCTTGCTGCTTGGATTTTTGTCGAAGGCGTACCAGTTGTTGAGATGCCGTATCACGATATGGATATCCAGTTCCTGCGGACACGGCATGCAGTATCTGCAGGCTGTGCACTGGTATTTGATCATGCTGTTGTACTTCTTTGCAGCTTCCTCACAGACGGCAAGTTCGTCCTGCGTCATCTGATCGACGTCCTCTTTTGAGAATATCTCTATATTCTCATCCAGCTGTCCGAATGTGCTCATTCCACTGAGGATCAGCGATACGCCGGGTTGGCTTGCGACCCATTTGAACGCCCATTCTGCCGGCGATCTGTCAGCAGATACAACGCCCTCTGCCTTTGCGCGATCCCAGATTTCCTGAATGTCTGGCGGTACTTTATCAGACAGCCGTCCGCCCTTCAGCGGCTCCATGATGATCACATCGATGCCGCGCTCACGGGCATATTCGAGGCCCTTCAGTCCCGCCTGAATTTCCGTGTCCAGATAATTGAGCTGGATCTGGCAGAATTCCCAGGGGTATGCATCGATCGCTTCCGTAAACAAATCGTAATTCCCGTGGAATGAGAAGCCAATGTGTCCGATACGTCCTTCATTCTTCAGTTTCTGCAGATGATCGAACATGTTTGTCTCCTGGATCATCTCCCAAACTTCCGGTATGATGTTGTGGACCAGATAAAAATCGATGAAATCTACATCCAACCGTTTGAACTGTTCCTCAATGATCGGCTGGATATCTTCTTCTTTCTTGATAAGCCATGTAGGCAGCTTGTCCGCGATCATAGTTTTTTCTCTATAACCGTCCTTGAGGGCTTTGCCTAAAATTCGTTCGCTGTCCCCATCGTGATAGGAATATGCAGTGTCAATATAATTGACGCCCTGATCGATCGCATGCCGGATCATGCGTATGCTTTGCTCTTCATCCGCCTTGCCGTTCTCCAGCCTCGGAAGCCGCATGATACCAAATCCAAGAAGCGATATTTCCCTTTCTTCTGCATTGAATTTTCTGTACTGCATATGTCTCTCCTCTACAGTTTTGAATATAAAACCTTCCCCGAAGAGTTTCTCGGGATCTCCTCCAGATACCTGACTGTAACAAGCCTTGCTCTGACTTGCCATTTATCCATGAACAGCTGCAGGATCTCGTCCTCTCTGTCCGCGACCTGCCTGCTGCTTGTATGCACTGTAATGCCATCGGTGTCGTTTCCTGTGCATATGATTTCTTCACATGCAAAAGCCTCCTGCAAAATCTCCTGCACCTGGTCGAGGCTGAATCTTCTGCCCTGGATCTTGACGAAACGCTTCTTGCGTCCGGTGATGTAGAAGTAGCCTTCTTCATCCATACGCGCCATGTCTCCTGTTTTGAGACAGCCACCGTTGACATCACCAAGCGCCAGGTCTTCCCTGCATCTGGCGTAGCCCATGGATACGTTGGCGCCGAAGTAGATCAGTTCTCCGTCCTCAGCTATCATCATGCTCCCGCCCGGAATCGGGATTCCGATGCTGCCGATCTTCTCAGCGCATTTTTCCGGCGGAATGTAGCTCATACGGGCCGTCGCCTCCGTCTGTCCGTACATGACAAAGAAACGTCTTCCTGTCTCAGCCGCCCACTGGGCGTACTTCTTCTGCAGTTCCTCGCTGAGGTGCCCGCCGGCCTGGGTCAGTGTCTTGAGATGCGGCAGATCCTGACTGCGCAGCCGAAGCCGCTCAAACATTTCATAGGTATAGGGCACGCCTGCCATGGATGTGACCTCGTATCTGCTCACCTTGTCCCAGAACTCGCTTTCAAACAGGGTCTTGTTCGTCAATATAATTGTTGCGCCCACTTCTAAATGGGAATGGAGCACCGACAGACCATAGGTGTATTCCATGGGCAGGGTCGTGATCGGTCTCTCATCCTGCGTGATGCCAAGATACACCACTATAGAATCACAGTTCGCCTGGATATTGTCGTAGCTTAGCCGGACCAGTTTCCTGTCTCCTGTGCTCCCGGACGTGGACAGCAAAAGCCCCAGTGCCGGATCGACAGGATACTCTCCTTCATATGTTTCACGGAACGCTTTTTTGGCTTCTTCCTCCAGGGTTTTGCCAATCAGAATGACCGGGCATCCCTTTCTTAGAAGCGCCAGATATCGGGCGAGACTCTCCGCGTCATTTCCGCATTCCAAAACCACAACGCCTTTGCAGTCAGCCGTCAGCGCATCGCCCATGTCCCAAAGCTCCGCGTAGGTATATTCCCTGCCCTCGTCATCGATGCAGGCTATTCTGTTTTTGTATTCGTCTCTTCGTTCAAAAAAGTACATGATAATAACTCCACCAGGTCCTTGCGATCCCAGACAACATTGAAATCCAGCGCCTCTCCGATTGCGACGACTCTGTCGCCGCCCGGGCAGTCCGCGCTGCGTATCTCTTCATATATCTCTTCCTGATCATCGCCGCTGCTGACGACGGTCTGGATCTTCGCCTCCATGAATGGGATCATTTCATCGATGTTGTCGATTTCCCTCTCATAGAACAGACCGAACCGGGCCTCCAGCACGCTCAGATCGCCCTTATACGCGCCGCACGGCACGACATACAGCCGGTTGCCCCATTTTCTGGCGGGTCCCAGACCTTCTTGCTGCGCGAAATATCTGCAGAGCATTCTGTATTTCTCCGTGGCCATCCACGGCTGCAGATCGTATGCCTTTGCTTCTTCTGCGACAGCGTTCCACCATTTGTCTTTGATCTGCTCCGTATCGTCCGCAACCTTCTCGCGGATCCAGAATACGGTCCGCGGGCTGGAGCAGGCATTCTGATCCGCTCCGTAGGTGTCGTTGAAGAACAGATGCGCCAGATGCTTCAGTTCTCTCTCATCGATGTCTCTGAGGTCGCTTGCGTTAAGCAAAGCCACAGAGTATTTGTCCGGGAATGTGATATCGATGCAGTCTGTCCCTTTCGGAATGCTGCAAATGCTTCGAACTGTCTCATCGCCGCCCCAAACGACTCTTGCTTTTGCCTGAAGGGACAATTTCTCCAGCGCAGCGTGTCCCCGCGGGAACGTCACAAAGACGTTCTGCAGGCGCAGCTGCTCGAAGCTCGGTATACCAAGCACCTGCTCGATGCCGCGCAGTGTTGCCGCTGTGATCTCGGATTCCCTGCCGGACAGGCGTACGACATTCGGATTGCCGGCCAGAAGCGATGTGATCCATGAATAGGCAAACATGGTCGGCATATTCGACGGCGCGATGTGCAGGGTCAATCCCTTGCCGCGGCGGCTGCCCGCGCTGTACCTGCTGCTGATCTTCTCAATATGGGCTCTTCGGCACCAGAAGCCTAAGGCGTAGATTTCCGGATACCGGCGGTACGCCGGATCTTTCATGAAGAGTTTCGAAAGTTCCTCCAGGAAATCCATTACAGTTGGCGCAAACAGTTCTTTCACAGATTCTTCCGGCGGATAAGTGCCGGCAAGGATCTGCAGGTTTTCTTGCCGCCCTTGCGGGAATGCCTTTGCAGCTGTCCCCTCGAAGGTATCGCTGCAGCCGCGGACTTCGGCTTTTTTGATCCGGCCGCTGATCTCGAAATACTTGCCTTTGCGGCCGCATGGGCAGTTGTCAGTACCCAGTATCCTGCCCCAGTCTTCTGTAAGCAGCCGGTGCCCAGGATAGGAACCCGGAATGAGTGAATCCAGTGCGATCAGGCCCCACTGGCCTTCACCGCATTCTGAAAAATCTTCCGGGTCGAGAATCGAAATGTCTGAATATATGCTTGCATGCAGATGTCCCTCTTCACACTGCATGAAGATGCTCCCTGTCTGCTCTGCCATTCCGTAGTAATCGCTGACGCTGCTGATGCCGCAGACTTCTTTCAGCCCGACCCGGAACGCCTCATCCGAAACGCTCCTGCTCTGCAGTTTCTTCCAGCCTCCGCCGTGGATCAGATGACAGCCGGGGAGATCAATGGTCTTTCCCTCCTCACGCAGCGCCTCATACAGATACTCCCAGATCATATACGTAAAACCGAACGCGAATGTCGGTCCTGCTTTTGCAAGTTCTTCGAACTGTTTCAGGGATTCCATGTCGAGCCGCATGTTTTCGTCAAGGGCGTAAATACGCTTTGACGCCATCATGGAGAAGCCCAGGATCCCTGCGCCCCTGGCCGTGAATTTGCTTCGATCCCGGAGCACGTCCGGGGAGTCGATGATGAGCATCGGAATGCGCTTCGTCCCGATGAAATCACCGGTGATCGTGCAGAGCGCTCTCTGCTGCAGGACCGATGTGTCTGCATCGAGATAGATGCGGGAAACCTGCTGGCCTGTCGTGCCTGAAGACGTGATGCGCCGGACGATTTTCTCATCGGGCACACTCTTCAAGTCGATATCCTTGAACAGAGAAACCGGCAGATACGGCCCGTCCTCATTCAGCCCATTGCAAATATCATCGTAAGCTTTACATGCTGTACGATGATTTTTAGTCAGTTCTTTCAGTTGTTCTCTGTACAGAACTTCCTTGTCAGTCTGTGAAACACTGAAAGGCTCCTGCTCCAGAAATTCTTCCCGTTTCATGATTTCTGCCTTTGTATTGTTATGCTTCAGTATTATTCTGCTTCAGTTTCATGGCCTTTAGTATAAGAAACGCCGTGTCCGGGACAGATTTTCGTTCCGTCCGGAATCATTTCCAGGATAGGCACAGTGATATTCCGGTAATCCGCCTCGTTTCCGCCGCGCAGCCTCAATGTTGGCTCCTCGTTTGAAAGCATGTAATCACCGGTAAAGCAGTATTCTCCGTCCAATGTGATCAGCACACAACCCGGGGAATGTCCAGGCGCTTCGATAAACGTGAAGCTGTGTCCTCTCCAGACTAAATCATATTCCCCTTCATAGGTGATCTCCGCTTCCCGGCAAACAAACCGGGGCGATTTCTCCTCTGAGACCACGCCGGTCTTATAGTATGAAAGGATATCTTCGATGATCGACAAGTTTGTCCTCGGATCCCCCAGCCGCTCGCTGCAGGTCCTGCTTGCAATCACGGGAACGCCGTATTTTTCACGCACGGCTTCCAGATCCTGCACGTGATCAAAATGCTCGTGGGTCAGCAGTATATACTCGGGCTGATAACCTTTGCTGTCGATTTCCGCCTCCACTACGCCGTCCTGACCCGGATCGATGATCACGACAAAGCCGTCTTCCTCGATGAGGTAGCTGTTGCAGATCGTTTTGACCGAAGTTAGTTTCGTGATGTTCATATTACTCGTCAAAATTGACGCCGTATTTCTCTGACAGGATCTTCAGTCCCTTCTCATAGGTTGAAAGATCCAGCACGTCCTTCATATCCATCTGGATTCCGTACGCCGACTCGATATCTGCGATCAGATCCATGTGTCCCACGGAATCCCACTGGATGATTCCCATGTACTCAAGACCCGGCAGGTCTTCTTCCTTTAATCTGAAATTCAGCATAAATGCTCTGTTGTACTGTTCAAGATTTGTCATGATATGTCCTTTCTTATACTGTGTATATGCTTTTGCATCCTTATCCTATTACTTCGAAAAACCGTTTCAGCATCAGCTGCCTGCAGTCCGCCTCTGCGACCGTGATCCCGTCCTGATTGACGCAGATTCCCTTTAGTGTGGCGGTATAGTACCGCGGCTGCTCCTCCGTTTCCGTCAGAGTCACCCTGGCTGTGACTGTATCTCCGGGATAGACCGGATTCACATATCTGCAGTTCATCTCCTGCAGGATCGTGCCGTGCCCCGGCAACTTCGTCCCCATGACGGAGGAAATCAGATTCCCGACAAAAACACCGTGCACCACCGGACGCCGGAAGATGCCTCTGCGGGACAGTTCCGCATCTGTGTGGATCCCGTTGTCGTCCATCGTCAGTTCTGCGAACTGCCCGATATCTTCTTCTGTGAACTTCTTTGTGATTTCAGCGCTGTCGCCGATGTGCAGTTTGCGTTTTTTCTGATTATCCATCCTGACTTACCATAGGTCCTGCCTCTTGGCTTATTCCGTATCAGTATACCACATTTTCTATTCTATATCTTCTACAACCTTCTCCGGAGGAAGATCCAGCTTATCAGGATCACTGAAGCACAGCTTCATCATCCTGAAAGCCGTCGCATAGTAATAACCATCCACGATCCTCTCGTCGGTTGAGAATGTGTAATCCATATATTTCTTTTTGACCGTTTCCCCGTTTCTGTTGATTTCATACTCCGTTCGCTTCGGTCCGATCGCGCAGAAAATCGGCACATTCCCGAAATTGTACAGGTGATGAAAAATCGGCGGGATTCCCAGCGATCCCATGGAAGTAATGAAGAAACTGCCGTGGAACGGACTCACGTCCAGAAGATACTTCGGCAGAAGGCCGAAATAATCAAGCAGTTTCAAAAACCAAATAGAAAATTTGAAAACCAGCTTCGGGAACTTCGCCAGCGTTCCAGCGACCGCATCGAAGCTGCTGTCCGTTTCACCGCCTTTTTCCTCGTCGATCACTGCTTTCATCTTGCGGTAAACATCTTCGGCGGTATCTTCCGGGCTGAGAATGATTTTGACGCAGGTGTTCGGTGCCTGAAGCGTCATCTCTTTTTTGATGTCGATGTTCACCTCGATCCTGTTTCTGGCATAGACCCTCTGCCCGGAGACGAATCTGTTTACTGCCGGCATCTGCGATGCGACCCGGACATAGGTTGCCACCATCACATGCATCAGACCGAAGCCGTTCAGGCCTTCTTTCCGCTTTCTCCTGATGTATTCCTCTGCCTTTGAGATCTCAACCTTGTCCTGTATATAGTTGGTCGATCCGGTTCTGTCGACAAGGATAAATGTCTCTACAACACTCATGGGTTCGCGCGTACGCAAACGCCTTCCGTCCTTACGGTCACCCCACCTCTTCTTTCTTGTTTTCATTCTGCATTTCCTATCTATTTTCGTTATGTATCCACCCGATACATCCACCCGAAAAAACTATATACTAAAACTACCCTTTAGGCAAATACTGTTCTGTGCAAATACTGTCCTTCGTATGCTCACTTCCTCTTCAGTGTCTTGAGATACTCCTTTTGCTCGGGCGTGATGCGGTAGCTCTCCCTCGCTTTCTGGATCGCCTTGTTGTGAGTCCAGACGTCAAGCTTTTGCTCTTCGATGTATGTGATTGCCGTCTCATACTGCTTTGCCAAGGCCGTCGCGAAGTACCATGCGATCATCATGTTCACGTAATACTCTTCAGACCGTACCTGCGCGACCATTTCCGGATACGCCGGCTCGAAGTCGTCATCCAGATAGTGCTGCATCAGCATCCCGATCCCGAAACGGATCGTGTACGTGCTGTCCGAGTTGATCCATCTCCTGATATGGCTCAATAGTTCCCTGCGATGCTTCTTGAACACCTTCGGGGACAGCTGGTCGCACGTCGCCCAGTTGTCGATGTACGGCAGGAAATCATTGACCTGCGCAGCACACCGTACATAATCCTTCTCCTCAGAGATAAGGAACGCGTGCAGCTGATTCTCGTCGAAATACTTGTGCGGCAGTTCATTCAGGAATGTCTCCAGTTCTTCCGGATCGGTTTCCTTATACAAGCGCTTCGCCAGCTTCCGCATCTGAGGCGTCCTCACCCCGATCACCGTCTCCGGATCCACCGTCGGAATCAGCTTCGCCTGGAAATCCCGGTATTTCCGGTCCTGCATCGCGAACAGTTCTTCTCTGATTCTATCTTTGTTCATTTCGCTTCTCTCCTGCTACACCTACTCTATCTCGCCCACTTTATATAGTTCTAATAGGATTATATCATGGGGAGACGTATCGACAAACTGGGGTTTGTGGGGGCGGTTAGGGTCGGCTCTTTCTATGTAACCACCGGTTGATGCCCACAGCCCTTGATACTGCGTTAAGCCGGTGGTTAGATCGCTCGACTATGTCTGTCTCAACCACTGGTCGTCTCCTGAAACCCTTGATACTGCGTTGGACCGGTGGTTAGATCGCTCGACTATGTCTGTCGCAACCACTGGTTGACGTCTGCAACCCTTGATACTACGTCGGGCCGGTGGTTAGATCACTCGACTATGCCTGTCTCAACCACTAGTCGCCTCCTGAAACCCCTGTTACTGCGTCGGGCCGGTGGTTAGATTGCTCGACTAACTCTGTCTCAACCACTGGTCGCCTCCTGAAACCCTTGATACTGCGTTGTGTCAGTGGTTGAGGGTGTCAAATGCAAGTGCACACCCCCCGACAAATCCGCATTTGTATGTCTGCCTGCAGCAAGTAATAGGTCCGCTGCATGAAAAGGGGCTGTTGCACTAAGTGATTAGTGTGACAGTCTCTTTTCATTGGAGGGGATGCAGATATTACCTTCGCTACGTCCTCGTCGCCGGCAATGATT
>CADADV010000018.1 GCA_902786815.1 uncultured Eubacteriales bacterium | reverse complement strand
GGCGCACGGGGATAGCTCGCTGATACTGACAGGGATGCCTGTCTTGAACGAGAAGCCCCCTCCTCTAAGCCGCAAGGCGTAGGTGGGGGAGCACGTCACGATAGTAAACGATCAAAGCCCGAATACAAAGCCTGAATAGCCGTCAGAGGAGAAGATAAATGTTCCTGTCCGTGTTTGGTCTGGCTGCCGGGATTGGTATGCCGATGCAGACAAGTATCAATGCGCAGCTGGGTCGCAGAGTCGGCTCACCGTTCCTCGCCGCCATGCTCAATTTCATGGTCGGTCTTGCTGCGCTGCTCATCATCACGTGCGTGTGGGAGCATGGGCTTGCGATCCCGATGAGGGATGTGTTTGCTGCGCCGCCGTGGATCATGATGGGCGGAGCATTCGCGGTGCTGTTTGTGACCGGAAACATCCTTCTGATGCCGCGGCTGGGCAGCGTGCAGACGGCGATCCTGCCGGCGCTTGGGCAGATCATCATGGGAACGCTAATCGATACATTCGGCTGGTTCCATTCCGCGCAGCGGGACGTGACCATGCTGCGGATCCTCGGCGTCGCGATCGTATTCGGCGGCGTCATGATCATTATCCTTTCCAAATCCGGAGGCGTGAAGCAGGCGAAAGCGGCGCCTGCAAAACCAGTACGAAACGTTTGGGCATGGAGACTGTTCGGTCTGGTGATCGGCATGTGCATGGCTTCCCAGACGGCCGTCAACAGTCACCTCGGCATTGTTGTCGATTCCCGTCTGTTCGCTTCCGTTATCAATTTCAGCGTCGGGCTGACGCTTCTGATCATCCTGAACCTCATACTGCTGAAGACCAAAAAGCCCGGAAACAAAGAGGGCAGAGTGCCCGGCTGGATCTGGACCGGCGGTCTGTTCGGCGCGCTGTATGTCGTCGGGAATATCATTACGGCGCAGACCGTCGGCACAGGCATGGCGGTGGTGGTTTTGCTTACCGGCCTGATGATCGGCGGACTGCTGGTGGATCAGTTCGGCATGTTCCGCAGCGCGCAGAGACCTGTCGGCTGGAAAGAGATCGCCGGCGTGATCATCATGATCGCGGGAGCGGCGATGTTCTATCTGTTCTGATGCGAAAGCAACAGCCCGTTGCGTGCATACGAGGCGCGGCCGTATTAGAATAATTCCAGGGAAAACAAACTGCGCATTTGACGAAGTAAGGAGGAACTCGCATGAGCACGAAGGATGTCATCTATGAACTGAGAACGAAGAACGGACTGTCGCAGGATGAGCTTGCGGAAAAGGTCTTTGTGACCCGGCAGGCGGTGTCGCGCTGGGAAACCGGGGAAACGGTGCCGAACACCGAGACGCTGAAGCTGCTGTCGAAACTGTTCAATGTTTCGATCAATACACTGCTCGGCTCACCGCGTCAGCTGATCTGTCAGTGCTGCGGCATGCCGCTGGAGGATTCGATCATCAGCAGAGAGAAGGACGGGACCCTCAACGAGGATTACTGCCAGTGGTGCTATGCGGACGGAACCTATACGTACAGCGATATGGACGATCTGATCGATGTCTGCGTCCAACATATGGTAGGGGAGGACTTCACTGAGGAACAGGCCCGCGCATATATGAAGCAAAGACTTCCGCAGCTGGATTACTGGAAGAGGTATGAAGAACTCAGCGACGACGGACAGTTCGAAGAATTCAAAGAAAAACTGATTCAGGAGATCAACGATCTTCACATCGAAGGAATGCCGAAGGTGGAAAAACTGAACGCCCTTGTCGGACGGTTTGTGAATCTCCCGTACCGCCTTCCGAGCGGAGCGGAGGTGAAATTTCTGGATGACCAGGTGACCTATCTGGGCAATCAGTTGGAGCCGGAATTCAGCGGCGACAGATGCTTCGGCGTTCTAGCCAGCATGGATTTCATTCTGGTCTCCACATACGGGAAGGACGGAGCTGATCCGGAACTCGTTCTGTATAAAAAGAGATGACCGAAGCACGATGCCCGATGTATAATGGAGCCATGCGAAACGGAAATCAAAACATGACAATGATCATATTTCTGATTGCGATGGTCTCCATTGGGTGGGGCGTCGCTTTTATTTCCCTCGCCACACTGCTGAAGGTCATGGCGCCGATGCAGCTGCTGGCAGCCAGATGGGGGATCACAGGATTTCTGTTTCTGATCCTGATCGTCTGCGGCAAAGTCAAACTGAACCTGAAAGGGCAGAAGAATCTGCCTTTTCTCATCATGACCGGGCTGTTCGAACCCTGCGCCTATTCTATTCTGGAAGCCTACGGCGTCAAGCTGACCTCCGCGTCGATCAGCGCGATTTTCGTGGCCACGATCCCGTGTATGACGCTGATTCTGGGAATCATTCTGTTCCGGCACAAGGCAGATGTGAAACTGGTGCTGAGCCTTCTGATCACCTTCGCAGGCGTTGCCATCGCGACCGTGTTCTCGCCGGCGTTTTCGATCGGCGGGACCCGAACCGGCATGGTGTGCATGATGCTGGGCGTCATCGCCGCCAGCATGTATTCGCTCTCAAGCAAAAAAGCCTCCGCGGATTTCGATGCGACGACGGTCACTGCCGTCATGGCGCTCGAAGGCGGAGTGCTGTTCAATATCATCGCGCTGGTGCAGGGCTATGGGTTCGATACGTATTCGATTCTGCTGACCGACTGGAGCATTGTTGGAAACATGCTGTTCCTGGCGGTCTTTTGTGCTTTTGCATCTTATGTCTGTTACAACAAACTGCTGAACTATGTTGAGCCGGCGCTCGGCAACAACATCGTCAGCAGTCTTTCTACGGTGATTGGCGTTGTATGCGGGATCATCATCATGGGTGATCTCTGGGGATGGTATACCATCATCGGCATGGGCGTTACCCTTGCGGGCGTTTGGCTCGCATCCATGCGCATGCGCGAAGATCTCTAGACATGTTTCTGATCCGGATCCGCGCTGATCAGGTTCCCTTACAGCAGCCCGGTGCTGAAGTACCGTTCCATACGGTCGGGCAGGACGGTAGCGATAACTTTATCCTCTCCGAACTTGCGTGCCGCTTTCATGGCTGCCCAGATGTTGGCGCCGGAGGAGGTGCCGCACATGAGTCCCTGTTCCTTCGCGAGCTTGCGCGTCGTACGGATAGCGTCATCGTCCGTTACCGTGATGACTTTGTCCACGATGTCCACATCCAGAACAGACGGAATGAATCCGTCGCCGATGCCCTGGATCTGGTGGAGACCCGGTTCATCGCCCAGAAGGGCGGACACGTTTCTCGGCTCTACTGCAATGCAGATCAGGTCGGGATTTTTTTCTTTCAGATACTGTGTCGTTCCCTGAAGCGTTCCGCCGCTGCCAAGGCCGGAGACGAAAATGTCGACCTTGCCGCCCATCTGTTCCCAGATCTCAGGACCGGTGGTCAGATAGTGGATCTCCGGGTTGTGGGGATTCTCGAACTGCTGCGGAACGAAGCAGTTGCCTGATTTGGCTGCGATACGCTCTGCTTCTTCTACCGCGCCTTCCAGACTGTGTCTGGCGGAGGTGAGGACCAGTTTGGCGCCGAGGGCCTTGATCACAGCGCGCCGCTCGGAGCTCATATTCTCCGGCATGACGATGGTGACATCATACCCCATCTGCACGCCGCACAAAGCCAGCCCGATTCCGGTGTTGCCGGAAGTCGGTTCTACGATCTGCATTCCTTTCTTCAGTTTGCCTTCCTTCTCAGCGCATTCCAGCATGTGCTTGGCTACGCGGTCCTTGATGCTGCCGCCCGGGTTCAGGAATTCAGCTTTTGCGAAAATTTTCAGGCCTGTAGAAGGCTCCATGTCGATGATCGGGGTATTGCCGATAAGATCCAGTACGTTGCGTGTTGGCATGTTGTCATTTCTCCTTTGTCATGCTTCGTTGCTATAAGTCTGCTATAAGTCGGTTCTTCTATACTTTACCTTTTAAGTCCAATTGTGTCAAGGAAGCTTAAGGAAGCTTGCCGCGTTCCAGTTCGCCGGCCAGGGTATAGGATACGTTATAGGCGCCGCCCTGATAGAAATCGATCTGCTCACGTCCATGTTCGCCATAGGAATAGAGCATGTTCTTCGGGCGCGCTTCCCGTGAGTACCCGTATACGATTGCGTGATCGTTCCACTCTTCATGTGCCATGCACTTCTTGATCCCGTATACTGCTGTGTTTAGTTCCCGGGCACTTTCCGGATAGCCGGTCCAGTCGGTTGTTTCCGTTGAACATTTGTAGATCACAGTGAACGCAGTGGTGCCGTCCTCCAGGGTTTCGACCTGGATATCCTGAGGCACGTACGCCAGCGGTTCGTCGACATTTTCGCCGCAGGAACAGAGAGCGAGCAGGAATGCAAAAACTATGGAAATAATGATTGCTTTCTTCATGATCCTAACCTTCCTTTAATTGCATGATACATCAACGGGTGGCCGTTGACAATAAAACAGAGTGCCAACTGACACTCTGTTTCACAGTTTCTATGCTATTTCTTTGTCTTGATCTTTCTGACCTTTGACCATGGCGAGTAGTACTTCACGCCCTTGACCGTCTTGTAGGTGCGGACGCGGACGTAGTAATTCTTTCCACCTTTTAGGTTCTTGATGGTCTTCGAAGTCTTCTTATAGCCTTTGACTTTGACAGTTTTCTTGTTCTTGGTGAACTTCTTGTTTGTCGCAACCTGGATCTGATATCCGGTGATCCGTGAAGAGGACATCTTGGCCTTGTTTCTCGTCCACTTGACTTTGATGGATTTCTTGCCCTTGGTCAGTTTCTTGATCTTGGTTCCCTTCGGATTGATCTTGAAAGTTGCCTTCGTCATACCTGTGTACTTGCCTTTGCCGGTGATCGTCACCGTATACGGCCCGACGTTCTTTGGCTTCGTGTTCGACCACTTGATTGTGTAGTCCGTTCCGGCCTTGAGCGTTCTGTTGCCGATGGTTTTGACGGCCGGCTTCTGCACTTTTTTGTTATACGTGTATTTGGTCTTGGAGAGAACGACCTTGGCATTGGCGATGCTGATCTGTTTTCTCCATGTAGCGTTGATCTTCATGTCTGCAGTAACGTTGCCAAAGGCCTTGTCCCAGCCATTGAAGTAATATCCCTTGCGGGTCGGCGCAGCCGGCGCTGACGCAGACTTGCCGTCGATGACTGTCAGCGTCTTCAGCGTCTTGCCAAGTCCATTGAGGAAGGTCACATTGTGGGTCAGTTCTTTGACAGCAACCTCACAGGATGAGGTCACACCGCCGTTGCCGGTGGTCACAAAGATTTTTGCAGATCCCTTACCGACGGCAGTGATCTCGCCTGCAGCGGATACGGTCGCGACCGTTTCATCAGAGGATGTCCAGATGAGGTCATCTTCCGCACCTTCCGGAAGCAGGGCCGCGGACAGCGTCAGATGATCCTTCCGGGTCATCGTGAGGCTTTCTTTGGAGAGCTTGATCTCAGATGCGGCGACCCTGACCTTGAGCATGCAGACGTCTACCGCGCCGGTCAGTTCTGATTTGACTTTGACAGCGGCGGTTCCTTTACGGAGCAGCGTCACTCTGCCGGTGCTGTTCACCTTGATGACAGGTGCCTCTGTATCGTCGATCACGGACCATGTCAGTGCGTCGCCTGCAACTGTTGATTCCGCACCGAACTGTATGGTGCGTCCCGCCAGATCCAGTGTCAGGGTCTGGCCGGAAGACGCGCTTCCGTTGTGCGTGATCTGTACAGCTTCTGCAGCCGCGTCGACAGTCACGGTGCAGCTGCGGGTGAGGATGCTGCCGTCCGGCCCTTCTGTGGATGCAGTGATCACAGCCTGTCCTTCTGCAGGTCCGGCGATGATGACATAAGCATCCGAATATTCGGTTCCGTCACCGGAGAGTTTCGTCGTTGCGGTATCCACGACCTCCATATCACCGGTCTCGCTGTTCTTCACATAGAAGCCGGCGGCTGATACATTGTCTGTGGTCCAGGTTACTTCGCCGTTTGCTGTTGCCGGCTCGATGCGGGCCGACAGGACCGCGAAGCCATTCAGCGCGATCGGCAGCTGATCTGCGTCCAGGGTCATTTCGCCGGCTTTTTCATAGACGGTGACCTTGCAGGAAGCAGAGATTCCGCCCGGTGACATGACGGTGATGACCGTCTTGCCTCCGCGAAGCGTTTCCACAACGCCATGATCATCGACTGTCGCCACATCTTCATTGGTAGATGCCCAGATCAGATCATCCGTCGTATCTGCAGGGGCGACCTTGAGTTTCAGCGGATAGATGGTTCCGGCATCGAGCGTCTTGTCTCCGCCGAGGATCTCAAGCGCCGTTACATGGTGCACGACGGTGATATCCACGGACTTCGGGTCAATGCCCGGAATCGGGTTTTCGTTTTCATCCACGACTGTTACGGTGATGGTTGCCTTGCCGGGTTTGCCTGCGAGAATACCGCGGGTCCGGTTCAGGGTGTTATCTTCCGGTGCCGCAACCTGCGGATCGCTGCTTTCCCACAGGAATCCGTAGGTTTCAGCCAGGCTGTGGTTCATAGCGGCGGTCAGCTGAACAGATTCACCGACCTGCATTTCGCTCTCAGTGATCTCGCTGCCACTCTCGTCTGTGATTTTCAGCAGATCAGCCATATTGATCACATCAATGTCAAATCCGCAGGTGAAGCTGCCGTAACTCACGGTTACATTCTGAACGCCTTCTGTATCCAGGACGGTTCCGTTTTTGATTGTTTTGTCGCCTGCAGTCAGAGTATATTTCGTGATAACCGCCTTATCGCCGTTGGTCAGCCTTGCAGCGACCAGCAGACCTTCATCGGTGAACGGCTCCCCGATCTCATAGACATCCTTCGATGGTGCGGTCAGGAGATAAATGCTTTCAACCGAACTTTCGGCCGGATCCGGATCGATGGTCTGAGTGACAGTCTGACCACAGACCTCGCAGGAGCTTGACTTGGTCCAGGTGTTGTCGTCGTTTGGCGATTCCGCCTGGGTCCAGCTACCGGTGCAGTGCGGTTTGCAGATGATGCTTTCCTGATTCGTGATGGTGCCTTTGTTCGTCAGCCTGCTGCCGTAGTTGTAGAACGTCCCCTCGATGTCCATAGATCCGGTGTTCTGGATGGTTCCGTATTTGTGGACTGTCGAACCTTCCGCAAATACGAGCTTTCCGTTGTTGATGATCGACGCGTTTGCCTTCATCGTCAGGGTGGCGCCGCCGGCAAGTGTCAGTTCCGTCGCGTCATCGACGGTGAAGGATTTGTTCGCAAGCTCGCAGTCTTTAAGGATCGTTAGCTGCTGCTGGTTTCCGTTATTATGCAGCGTGGCGTTTTCCAAAGCGTCATTGAGGTTCTTAAAATAGATCGTTCCATGCGGTTCGATGTCCAGGCTTGCCGTATAATCCTTGAGCTTGTCCTGCGTAATCCCGGTGTAATCGGCATCCTGGTAAAATTCCACAGGCGCATAGCCAATTGAGAAGGCCTTGTCATCGATAGCCCAGGCAACAGGGTTGTCTTCCGCGAAGTGTTCTGCGTCCGGGAGACTGTAATCATCCGGGTATGGGTACAGTGTCAGATTCTTCGTATCAGTACTGAATGTCACTCTGACAGGTGCCTTGTGGGATTCTCCGCCCAGCGAGAGCTGTAGCATTACTTTGTCATTGTTGTCTGCAACGCCCCATATCGTTTCTTTGCTTTTGGAGTTTATCGTGTAGGCGAGTTCTCTTGCAAAGGCAGCAGTGCCCGGATCATCCGTCATTGAGTAGACATTGGTCCCATTTGAATCATATGCGTTAGGAGTCGTCTTGAAATAGTTTTCGCTGAACGCGCCGGTGCTGTAATCCGAATCTGCCACGATGCAGAATTTTGCGTCTATGTCATATACCCCCGGCATTACGGTTCTGATATTTTCAAAGTAGTTGTTTTTCATGGCTCCAATGTTTGCGACGACACCTGCGCAGCCCAGGGGTGCGTTGGTAGAAAATTGTCCTTGCTGCATCTCTAACCGCAGACCGCTGACTTTGCAGCCTGTGATTGTTCCATCGGGGCGGTTGTACCCTGCGATTCCTGCCATGGAGGACTCCGGAGTCTCATTATTTGTCGTGTGTAGTTCTGCGTTTCTCAGCAGAACGCCGGAGATCGTTCCGAAATTCTCCTGTGTGATCAGAGCCTGCTTCTGATTATCAGTATTTTGCGTATATACGATATAGTCTTCGAGGATAACATCCTTGATGGTGCCGCGCAGCGTCCGGAAGAGTCCGTAATAAGTATCATCACCGGTTGCGTACTGGCTTTCAGAACCGACGTGGATGCCTCTGATCGTATGGCCTTTTCCGTCAAATGTTCCGTCATAGGACGCCGGCGATTTCGGGAACGCTGCATTGGCAGGGACATCGATGTCCGCGGTAAGAATCGCATCCGGACAGTTGGTTCCGGAGCGCGCTTTTACTTCCTCGTAGAATGCAGTGAGATCGTCCCATGAGGCGATTTCCCATGTGGCGTAATCCATCACGGTCAGGACCATATTTTTCTCCACGGTGTTGAGCCTGAAGGTGTAGATCTCATGATCGCTGTCGTAGCGTGCCCTGGTTTCGTAAAGCAATTGACTGGTGTCGCTGAATACATGCAGGCTGCCGGTATTAGGAATCACGATCTTGAATATTGCATCAGAGCCAATTGGCACTGCGATCGTCTCTCCTGCGTCGAGCGGGATGTTGTCCTCGTCCATGATGACAGGGTGCGTCGACCTCGAAGCATCCGTGAAACCGATCGTACAGTACGAACTCGGTGTGAACCTGCAGATGATATCGCTGTTTCCCGAAATGTCTTTCAGCTCAAAGGTATCATCTGTAACGATTTGATTCTTGCCGTTGACCGAAACAGCTGTCATGGTGTACTGCGTTTCATTGTCTGCTGCGCTTAATGTCAGCGATTCACCTTTGTACAGGTCTGGTGTGATTTCAGTTCCGCCGAAGGTGTCCGTATGTGTTTCGCCGTTTTTATCCGTGATCACATATTTTGCCGTGCCGCTGCCCTCTGTCTTCAGTTTCAGACTGAGCTTCGTGTCTGCAGCTGTCTGGGCAGATACAGAGAGGTTTCCTGTAATTTCCGTCGTGTAAATCAGTTCGCTGCTTTCGATCTTTTCGCCATTTACGATCCAGTTTTTCAGCGTCTTGCCTCTGGCAGGTACAGCGGTGATTTCTATATTGGATCCTGCGTCAATGCCGGAAATGCTGCTGTCGTCCTGAACGATTCCGTCAACTTTGACCTTGAACTGCACATCGTCAGCAGATGCGTCAACAGAGAACTTGCCCTTTTCGGTTTGGACAGCAACCTGACATGCAGTCGCATCATCCGGCAGCGTGAACTGACAGCCGCTCTGTCCATCGGAAATGAGTTCTGTCACTTTCTGGTCGAAGGTTCCTTCCGGAGTCGTGACAGTGACTTTCCACTGGGCCTCGGCAGCTAGTCCGTAGCCCTTCTTTGTGGTTACGATAACTTCCGTTCCCTTCGGGACATCCTGTCCGCTGTCGGTTGCGACGTGATCGCCGATTTCTTCAAGCGGATTGCTTCCGTCATTGATATATGCTGCATCCAGCGCGCCCTGGAGATCCAGATCGATGGTATCCTTCATGAAGATGCCATATACAGTTGCGGAATTATCCGGCATCGTGAAGGTCTTCGTGTTCGTTCCGTCTTCTGCAGGGATGCCTTTGGCGATAGAGTTGCTTCCGCCCTCATTGATGAACTTCCACTCCAGGAACTTCCATCCGTCGCTCGGGGTTGCCTTGAACGTCAGATCAGTATCCGCGATCACAGTGCAGCCGCTTTCGATCTGCGGTGTGACTTCAACAGTGCCCTGCCCCTTCGCATCGTAAGACAGCGCATTGTTCTTCGGTTCGAGGACCGCGGTGATGTTGATCTCGCCTGTGCCGGAAGTGTTCCGGCTCTTCACGGTATAAGTGATCGTATCACTTGCCGGGAGGAAGAATTCATTCTCGCCGCACTCGTTGATTTTCCAGCGCTTGACCTGATAACCCCTGTCAGGTACAGCCTTGAAGATGAGCTTTGTTCCGCCTGCGTATCCGGATACGTCATAATCCGCTTTGCTGTCAGGAGAAAGCATGCTGACAACTCCCGCGTTCTGATCTGAACAGGATGCCTTGACTTTGTAATAGTTGCCGACGACTGTGAAGTCAGCGGATGGCAGCTTCAGCTTGTAGAATGTCTTGACCGGATCCACAGCCTCGATTTTGACAACATATTCCGCAGGGATGAATTCATCCGTGTTGATATGCGCCGAATCGAACATGAAGTCTCCGTTCGCTTCATAGTACCGGAAGAGAAGCAGCTCCTCCAGGCTCTTGTTGCCGCCGGCCGTGACAATATTCTTCTCAGTGAGGCTGCCATCGCCGGTCAAAGTGACATCATTAATGGAATAGGGTTCCAGATGCTGCCCGACGCCCGTCATCTTATTGGCCGGAGTCAGTCTCGTAATCATTTTTTCCGTATTGAACACGGCGCTGCCTGCAGCGTCTCCTGCATCGTCTGTAAAGACTTCGACACAGGCCTTGTTCGCCAGCGCTTCGTTCAGCGGGAGGAAGGCTTTGCCGTCTGTATCTGACAATGTGTAAGTTGCCAGCGCATCACCGGTCTTTTTGCCGTCGGTGCCCACCGCAAAGAACTTGACGGTTTTCACTTCGCTGGTCACATCTGTTCTTGTGACTGCGCCGCCTGCGTTCTTCTTGTAATCATAGAGGCTGGTGGTCTTCATGATGTCTTCGCCGAAGATATAGGAACTTCTGGCGGACAGCCACAGACACTCAGTGATATTCCTCAGATAATGATAGTCCTCTGGATCATCCGCAGCGTAGAAGATATTGCTGCCCTGATAGCTCGCCGTTACCTTGTACCCGCCGTCAGTGAAGTCCTCCTGGGCAAGTGTGCCCATTCCGTCTTCCAGACTGTTGACTTTCGCAATGCCTGTCTCCTCATCGATCCGCGTGGTGACATAGAAAGCCGCGTTGGCGCCTTCAAGTCTGAACTGCACCATGCCGGTAGGTTTTTCTACGCTCGCCGCACTCGAATTGGTGAGGGTGACGGATACGCCGGTATTGGTCGGAGAAGATCCTGTTCCCTCAAATACTTCGATATTTCCGAACTTGACAGTGCGCTTTGCATACCCGACATCGCAGGTATTTGTATAAGCTGAGATATACTGGGGGTGGCTTTCCACCTTGCGTATCAGATTGACACGGCACCGGTAGGTTCCGGCATCATCCTTGGAACACTTGAAGAAGGCGATCGTCTTATTTTTGCAGCCGTCGACATCGGTCCAGGTGCGTTTGGCCGTACTGTACTTCTGCCACTGGTAGTTGATGGTGCCTTCATATTGCTCGGGATCTGCCACTACGGCCGACAGACGGTACACGCCGTCCGGGTAGATATTCAGCTTGTCCGTGGTCAGACTGACGTCCGGCATCTGCGAGACTTTGGTCCTGGCTTCAATGACCGGACTGAAGATGCTTTCCTGTGGGAATTTACTTCGTGTGACTTTGAGCCGGTACTGGTATTTCGTATCGGCAGTCAGGTTCTGATCGAGGAATGTGTATTCGTGCACCACGTTACCGTCCTTGTCTCTTACTGTGTTGCCGTTTTCATCTTTCTTGATTCTGAAGTCGTTGCCGGCAACAGTGCCCGCCAGGAGATCGCCGCCGCCTTGCGGGAAATCCAGGTATTTGTAGATTTTGAATTCCTGCGGCATGCCGGTATAGGTCCATGTGAGTGCCGTCTGGGAATCCGTTGTGTTATCAAAATCCTGGGTGATCATATCCGGGAGAGAAGGCGGTGACATTACGTCATCTACAATGTATGTAACAATAGGGAAAGAATAGTTGACTTTTTTCTCTTTCGCTGAGCCTGCAGATGTATAATCGATATTGTATTCAAACAGTTTCCATGAGAAATCATACCCGTAATCCTTCGCAGCTCTGGGCATATTGGCGACGGAACAGGAATATTCGTCTGTAGTTGTTGTGGACTTGGTGGTCCCTGCCAGCGAATCGAATTCGAGATGCACGCCGGCTTTGACAGAGAAGACCTCCGGCACGCCTCCCATTGCACCGGTATCCAAATCCGTAAATGCTCCGGTCATCATGTTGTCATCTGCTTTAGACGTTGTGGTCGTAACACTGAATGACTGCGACACTTTGCCGCCGCCAAAGGATACGCCGGCGAAGTCATCAGCCGCGCTTATCATTTTATTACCGTCATCATCCTTTTTGATATGATCCGATGCTGCTTTTGGCATGTCGTCGATGCCGGTCGGGTAGGAAGAAGGGTCTCCCGGTTTGGAGTTATAATACTTCGTGACATCCGGCAGTTTATCAGAGTATTCTTTCTGGATTTCAATATAGTCTTCCAGCGCCAGTGCCTGGGTCACAGGACGGTGCGGGTAAGTGATGCTCATTTTTTCTGTAAATGGCGTCAGAGTTCCGTCATCATCGATCTTGACACTTGTAACATTGTATTCAAAATATTCCCGCGGGACGGAGTGGAGAACGACCGTATCCTCGCCGGCTTCCGTTTCATATGACATCGTGAATTCCCGTGATAGGCTGTCGCCCCATTCCCAGGAAAAATGGGCTCCCCTGTCCGTATCGGCGAAAATATGTGCGCCAGATGACTCTGCAGAAAAACATATACCGACTTCGATTTCAGTGGAGTATTCATGCCCGCGTTCTGTGCCGGTGCCGTGTCCGTAACCTGTCGAGCAGGATGACAGCATTTCGTTATTGTCAAATGCAGCCACATCCTTGAAATACGGCGCTGAAGCGAGGACTGCGACCACCTTCGGATCATCATACTTGATTTCATGATTCCCGGTGTACTCCGCAACCGTACCATCGATATCTGTATCCGGCGAGGCCATGACAAAAGGTGCGCCATCTGTCTCCGCTTGGTAGAAATAAGGCGTGTTCATACCTTCCATCTTCAGCTTGTCCGGATCATCGCCGTCTGCGGACACCACCAAGCGGGTTGCAACGGCTTCCATCTTCAAATCGCCGGCGTTTTCCTTCGGTTTCGAGACCCTGCTGATCAGCGCATAATCGAGGTCCCCGCCGACGTAATTTGCAGACTGAGCACCATACTCATAATATTCCACCTGCGCGTTCTCAAGCTGGATGTCTGTCATTGCCTGGCAGCCTTTAGGAACTTTATTCCCTTTTGCATCTGTTTCGACACTCGTGTCTTCCAATTCATCTTCAATGGAGAATGCCCCGTTATAGGAGTACAGCACACTGTCCAGATAGATTCTTTTATCACTCTGTGTACCGAAGAACTTTCCCACCGTGATGTTGGCTTTCATGACAGGAGTACTGTAATAGTGCGCATCCCAGCCGTTGGCGGAAGTGAAGTGTCCGTCAGTTGATGCATCGTCAACCACCTTATTGTTCTGGATAAGCTGAGGGACCATCGTATCGGATGCCTGATCATAGACGTATAAACCTAAAACACGGGATTCATTTTTGTTCTGCGCGCTTCGTAGCTGACCGCCGAGGATCATTTCCTCGTTTCCGTCATCATCCAGGTCGCCGAATGCAAAGGATACGCGGATCAGATCATTTCCATCATAGGAGATGTTCTGCGAGTCTTTCAGCATTTGTCCCGCGTCACTGCCGTAAAGCAGAACCGAATGGCTGTTGATCGAACGGGTGATGACATCGTAACGTCCGCCTCCGACTTCGGAGCCGGTGCTGGAAGCGCCGTATGAGATGATCAGGTCGCATACGCCGTCGTTGTCTGCATCTCCGGAAGTCAGATCGACGTTATTGTAGAAGTTTTTAAAGTATTTATCCGACGTCTCCGCCATATACATGACGATTTCCGAGGAGGATGTCGTCGGGAGAACATAATTCCAGCACAGCTGCCACGCATCCGCGTTGTATGGGTCGGCAGAATCTTTGCCGTTGGCGAGATCGAAAACGGATACTTTCGCTCTCTGATTGTCGCTCTCCGCAGGAACATACACTGCGATTTCATCAACAGAATCGTTATCATAGTCCCCGCACGTAACCTGAAGCTGGGACTGGATCAGATAAGGCTGCGAGATCCTGTCCTCAATATAACTGGAAATCTTTAATGGTTCGCTGTAATCTCCCGAATGCGGATCGTAGATCGTCAGGAAGATATCGTTTTTCTCCGGATGAGCCGGATCATATTCCCGCACATTATAGTTCGTGAAGACAACGGCAAGACTCTGTTTCCTTCCGGTTCCCTTCAGGTCGAGCGGTGCGCAGTCCGCGGAAGCATTTATGCCGTAGAAAGGCGGAGCTGTCTCGATCTTTGTATGATCACTGATCAATGTCTCATATTTGGAGTCAAGATTGGCATTGTGTCCATAAAGCGTCGCTTGATTCATGTACGAGTTGATCATAAGCAGTTCATGCACTGCATTCAGATTTGTCGTGTCCGATCCGTATGGATTACCCGTAGCATTCTGATCGTAATCCTCCGGCATCTTCGACGCATCGATGCCGATACTGTTCAGGATGCCCCCATTTTTGTCATAGGAAACATCTTCGTCATCCGCGACAGACCCGACGTCTGCATACGCCGGGCTGCCGATTCCGTTGAACATAAAAGCCCCTGTAACTGCAAACATAAATGCGATTACAAAGGCTATGGTGCTTTTGAGTATTCGTTTCATCGTTCCAACCTCATATATACAAGTGTTATACACCTGACGTAAATTGCCTGACGCTTTATCAGACTAATCTGATAAAAATGATTGTACAGTAATGATACATGAAGTTGGAAGAATTCCCTGCGGTATCAGCAAAAAAACATAAGAAATGCAAGGACGGTCCGGAGTGCGTTTACCAGCTTCCGCCGCCGCCTCCGCCGGCGCCGCCACCGCCGGAGAAGGATCCGCCACCGCCTCCGTCGCTGGACGGCGAGGAGGACATGGTGGAGCTGACGCTGTCCATCATGCTGTCAACGGAATCCATCAGGTGCGATGGATCGAAGATGCTTCCTTCGCCCGAAGTCATGCCGCTCGTGTAGTACGGGGAATCATACCAGGCCGGCGCCTGGGCAGCCAGGGCTGCGAACCGTTTCATGTAGACGGCGGTCACACCCAATGCAAAGGCAAAGGCCAGATTTTTATAGAAATAATTCGGATCCTGTTCTGCCAGCATCTCCATGCGGTCTTTCTCCGCGATCTGCAGGAACCGCTTGTAACCGCGTATCTTACCGAGCAGGGACGCGTATTCATCCGTCTTCCTCTCGCAGAGCGCCGCCATCAGGAAGAGCAGGAAAACCATGCCCATGCCGAGCAGATACGGCAGGAACTGCGCACCCATGCAGGTATCGAACAGGAGTGCCAGACCAAGGCCGACGATGATGAGCAGCGCCCATCCGATAAACCCGAAGACATAGGACACTATCTTCTTCCTGGGTTTATTGATCCACTTCGTGATCCCGTAAAAGCCAATGACAGGCGCAATGATTTCAATAAGTGCGAACACGCAGTAGATCATGAAGTCTTCTCCGCCTACGAAGAAAGGACTGCCGTTCAGAACCTTAGAGAATACGAACAGAGCCACGATGCCCAGGAACCCGATGATCCGCAGCACCCACGCATAGGACTGCGCTGTGGAGTCCCACAGCCGGTCCTCATACCGGGCTTCGATGTTCTCAATGATCTCGTCAATGGTCTCATAGAAGGAATCCTCCAGATCCTTTACGGCAACCTTTTTTTTGCCGCCTTCGAAGAGACCGTCCATGAACACACGCTCATCTTCGGAATCTCCGTCGTATTTCTTCAGGCGGATGATTTCGTATTCCGTCTTTGTCTTTTTCTTTTTCCTGCCGTAGGGCACTTCCTGCTCGGAGATCTTCAGATACCCCTTATCGGCCAGTGTCAGCAGCAGGCTGGTCACAGGAGTCCTGGTGAGACTGCCTGTTTCAAGGAAGCAGACTTCCGGCGCCGAAAGCCCCTCCGGCGGATAGAACTCTTCCGTTTCGACGATCGCGGGATCTCTGCCGTGTTTGCGCCAGCTTGTGAAGCCGAACAGAGTCAGCAGCGCCAGGATCCCGGTTAGGATAAACAGCAGCAGAGTAGGGGAGCCTGCCTGCTTTGTGAAATAACCTTCCGGCAGCACCGCGCGGATCGTCAGGCCGTTCATGACGTAGTCCGTCGTATCGCATTTCACGACGCGCTTCCCGTCTGAATCAAAGGGCACGGTTGTCTGTTCGCCGGTCTTGAAACCGACCTTGCTCATATCGATGTCTTTAGGGAATGTGACGGTGCAGTTCACATGTTCGATGGACTGCGCTTCCCAGGTCGTTCCCACCAGATTGTAATATACTTCGTCAGCGTCCTTCAGGTGATCGCCCCGCATATCGAAAATGTAGGACAGTTTATAAGTGGTATCCGTCTCAGCGTACCGGTCCGGATCGCCGATCTTGAAGCGGTACGCTGTATCGCCTTTGGTTTTATCGACGGGCTGGCCGCTGAGCATCTGAAAGTCACGGACCTTCCCGTAGAAGACTGACAGCTGGCCGTCCCGGTCCAGACGCACCCTGTACGGAATGTCACGGTAAATGCCGTGGCTCGGCGCCGTGAAATGGACGTCGATGGTCTCCGTGATCAGATAGGTGTCATCCTCCTGCACCTGCATGTCGATGTCATAGTCCTCGATGATGAAATTGCTTGCCGCGTGCGCGGGCTGCACAGAGAGTCCGAAGAAAACTGTGCATGCACATATCAGTGCGATGATCCAGAACGTATGGATTCTTCTTGTCATACTATCATTCCTCCAGCATCAACCGGATGATCTCTTCATCGGTTGCTTTCATACCCTGTCTGGCGAGTCTGCCGACGGTTTCGATGGTCTTCTCGACGCCGTGTTTAACGATGCCGTCCCCGGCAAAGAACTGATTGCCTCGTTCATACATGTACATGCCGATCAGCCCGGCGTCAACAGCTGAGGCGATCTTGGCGGCACAGCTTGCCTTTGCACCGTCACAGACGATGCCGGAATCCACGGCGATCGCGTTGACGATGGTGTGGGCGATAGCATCCCGGTCGCCGCCGCGTAAGTAAGAGATCCCGGCGCCCGCCCCGCAGCCTGCGCTGACAGCGCCGCAGTAAGCCGAGAGTCTGCCGATTCCCGTCTTTAAGTGGATCGTGACGAGATTCGACAGGACCAGTGCCCGGAGCAGTTCTTCCGGGGACTTGCCTTTGCTGCGCGCGTACATGATGACCGGAACGCTGGTTGTGATGCCCTGGTTACCGCTGCCCGAGTTGATGACGACAGGCAGCTCGCATCCGTTCATTCTCGCGTCGCTGGCGGCTGCGGCATAGGCCCGCAGGATGTAATGCAGATCCTCTTCATGGCCGGCGAGCAGCACCTTGCCGATGTTCGCGCCGTAACGGCCACGCAAACCTTCCTCGGCGATTGCCATGTTGTAATCGATCTGCCGCTGCAGCGTTTCGCGAACGTCCTCCAAATCGACGGAATTCGCGAAATCAATGATGCCGTCAATCGTCAGACCGCTTCTGTCAGTAAGGTCATCTCCCTGCATCTCCGATTCCTTTCGCAGGATGACTTCATCGTTCCTCTCGATCTCCACGATGTTGATGTGGTAGTCCACGATCCTGACGTAGGAAACATTCTCTCCTGCAAAAGCCCGCACGGCGATGTCGAAGATATGATCGCGGTCCACATGGACGACCTCAATCCCGGTCTCCTCCAGATAGCGTTCGATTTCTTCGATCTGCTCCTTCGTGACGTCTGAAATAACTTCCAGTTCCGCTTCGGCGCTGCCTGCCGCGGCACCGGCCGCCGCCGCTGCCTTGATCCCGCGCAGACCGCCCGTGTGGGGAACCACTACACTTTTAACGTTTTTTACTATATTGCCGCTTACTTCGATGGTCATTTTTTTAGGCAGGGAGCCTAATACGGCCCTGGCCTTTGCCGCTGCGTATGCGATGGCGATCGGTTCCGTGCATCCCATTGCAGGCAGCAGTTCTTCTTTGAGGATACTCACGTACTGTTCGTATCTCAAGTCTGACCTGTCCATGTCGACCTCCTTATTTGTTCTGTTGCGGATAGTATATCGCGGGAGCGTTAAAAACACAATGAGAGCTCTTCGCATACTATGTCGGAAGAGCTTGCGGAGATCGGAACATACAACAGATAATTAAAATAACACTAACACTATCTAACACTAATGGCCGGATTTTGTCAGGATGAACTCCACGACCACAGGATTGTGGTCAGAGTTCACAAATCCCAGATCCAGCGTCTGGAGTCTTTCGACCCGGATGTTGCTTGAGACGATGAACCCGTCAATCAGATAGAACTGAAAGCTGTCGAGGTCTGCGCCCGCCAATGGCTGGTCAAGGCTTCGGCAGCTTGCTGTTTCATGATCCATCAGGAACTTCCAGCCTTTGCCGAACTGCGTGACGTCGAGGTCTCCCGGCTGCCATTTGCCGGGCTGGGGCGGGAATGCTTCTTTGTCTGCAGTGGAGAATATCTGGTTGAAGTCTCCGCCGGCGATGACATAATTCCCTTTCGCCTGTTCTTTTTTCAGAAGATCTGCGAGCATCTTTGTCTGCGCGATCTTGCCTTCGCCGCTGTCATAGGCTTCCAGATGCAGGTTGATAATCACAAGCTCCTGCTCGATTTTCTCTCCCTTGGAGCTGCAGAGCGGGATGTGCGTTTCGGTTACGCATCTTTTCAGGTTGGCGCAGCGTACCGGCCACTTGAAGGGGATCGGCAGCTGGATGCGCTCGACGGATGCCGGCTGGCTGCTGGTGAATGTCGCAATACCCGAGTCGATCTTACCCAGCGGGGGAACCGGATAGGGCACAAAGGCCGTTTTATAATTGATGCCGTAAGTCGATGCATAGTCCGGGAATTTGTCCTGCAGCATCTTTACCTCATCGATGTGATAGGATCTGGAAGAGTCGCGGTCCGCTTCCTGCAGAAGGAACATGTCCGGACCGACAGTGTCAATGAGGTCCATGATCCCATCCATGTTTTCCTGCACGCGGCTTTCATCCGCGGACTTGACCATCTCGCCCCCGTCCATGAAGAAATCCGCATTGTCGCCCAAGGCGCCGTAGCCGATGTTCCAGGTCATGGCCGTGAGCGGATCCCCAACGGAATAGGCTGCCTTTGCCGTTCCGTTGATATCCAGGTTTTCGACATCCTCCGGATGATATTCTGTCGCAGTCAAAAGAATCAGCAGCCCGGCGACGAGCGCCAGAACTGCTGCTATGATAATCAGGATAACCTTCGCGATTCTTTTGATGATCATGGCTTGATCCCTTTCCTTGATCCCTTTCGTGGCAGATGATCAAACGAACAATGTTCTGATCGCGTTCAGCACCGCCAGCACCATCACACCTACATCTGCGAAGATCGCCGCCCACATGCCGACCAGACCGACGGCGCACAAAAGCAGGCAAAGCACTTTGATCCCGATAGCGAACCAGATATTCTCATGTACGATCCGCATGCACTTGCGGGAAATGCGGATCGCTTTCGCGATCTTCAGAGGGTCGTCATCCATCAGGACGACGTCCGCTGCTTCGATGGCGGCGTCTGATCCGAGCGCGCCCATGGCGATGCCGATGTCAGCCCTCGAGAGGACCGGCGCATCGTTGATGCCGTCGCCGACAAAGGCGAGCTGCTGCTTCGTCGCCTGCTGCGCTTCGAGCAGTTCTTCGACCTTCGCGACTTTATCAGCCGGAAGAAGCTCGCTGTAGATCTCCGTAATGCCGAGCTCGCCTCCGACGAATTCCGCAGCCGCGCGGCCGTCGCCGGTCAGCATGATCTGCCGGGTCACGCCGGCGTTCTTCATTTGCCGGATCGCTTCCGCCGAAGTCTCTTTGATCACATCTGATATTATTATACACCCCTCATAATTTCCATCAACCACGACATGGATCACGGTCCCGGCCGTGCCGGCGGGACGATTGGTCTCTGCTTCTGCCGCCGCAGCATCGTCCAGCGCGAGCCGGACCATCTTCCCGTTTCCGATGCAGACTGTTCTGCCGTCGACCTTCGCGCGGATCCCGTGGCCTGCGATTTCTTCCACGTCTTCCACTTCGCATCCGTCATGTTCCTCCCCAAAGGCATCCCGCAGCGCCTGGGCAATGGGGTGGGAGGAATGCCGCTCCGCATGAGCAGCCATGTGCAGGATCTCCGCTTCCGTCAGCGTACCGCCGGCAGCAGGGTAGATCCCCGTGACCTTAAAAACGCCCTGCGTCAGCGTTCCGGTCTTATCCATGACGACGGTCTTGACCTTGGAGAGAGCTTCCAGGAAGTTGGAGCCTTTGACCAGAATTCCGGCACGGCTCGCGCCGCCGATCCCCGCGAAGAAACTCAGCGGAATGCTGATGACCAGTGCGCACGGGCAGCTGATGACCAGGAAGGTGAGGGCGCGGTAGATCCAGATGCTCCAGGCGCCCCAGGCCGCCGTGCCGCCAAACGCCGCCAGGTTGATGAGCGGCGGGATGATGGCCAGCGCCACCGCGCTGAATACCACGATCGGCGTATACACGCGTGCGAATCTGGAAATGAAATTCTCTGAACGGGATTTCCGTGAGCTGGCGTTCTCCACCAGATCCAGGATCTTTGAAGCAGTCGACTCGTCGAATTCCCGCGTAGTCCTGATCCGCAGCACGCCGTTGGTGTCGATGCATCCGCTGATGACCTCGTCGCCTTCGCCGGCAGCCCGCGGCACGCTTTCTCCGGTCAGCGCGCTCGTGTCCAGACTGGCCTTGCCTTCGATGATCACGCCGTCGATGGGGATCTTCTCACCCGGCTGCACGACGATGACCGTACCGATCTCAACCTCATCCGGATCCACTTTTGTGATGACCCCGTCTTCCTCGATGTTGGCGTAGTCCGGCCGGATGTCCATAAGCTCGCCGATGTTTCTGCGGCTTTTGCCCACCGCGTAGCTCTGGAACAGTTCGCCCACCTGGTAGAACAGCATGACCGCAACGGCTTCGGTGAAGTCACCCGTTCGGTACAGGGCCAGCACGATCGCCCCGATCGTCGCAATCGCCATGAGCAGATTCTCATCCAGCGGCTGACGGTTGATGATGCCTTTGCCCGCCTTCTTTAGAATGTCATAGCCGACGATCAGATAGGGGACCAGGTACAGCAAAAACATCACCGGTCTGTCTAGCTCCACGAAATGCAGCGCAAGCAAAAGCACCGCTGCCGTGATGATCCGTATCAAGTTGTTTCGCTGTTTCTTGGTCATTGTTCTGTCTTCCTAGAAGAAAATCTCGCAGTCGTCTTCGACCTTCTTGCAGTTCTTCAGGACTTCTTCCATGACTGCCTGCGGGTCCGCGTCCTCCTCGAACTCGACCTTCATCTTCAGCGCCATGAAATTAACGGTCGCTTCCTTCACGCCGTCCGTCTTGTTCGCTGCAACTTCCATCTTGTTTGCGCAGTTCGCGCAGTCCACATCGATCTTGTAAGTCTTCTTCATGATAGTTGTTCTCCTTTATTGCATTTCACGGTTGCCGGAACACTATTTCCGGCAACGATTAAACGATTGTTTAATTGTTTGGCTGTATAGTAGCACGGAACTATTATAATGTCAAGACCAAACCTATGGTATAATACATCCGATATGAAACACAAACGCTGGATAATCTGGATCACTGTCATACTGATGCTCATTGGCGTAGCGTCTGCTTTTGCATACGGAAAAATGAATGCGGACGGAAACCAGAAGAACTATTACGACAGCCTGAATGAGTTTGACTGGTCCAATGCCTGTCCGGCGGCCGGCTGCAGAAACAACAAGGAAGATAAAGACTAAAATATGGACATTATCAAAGTATTAGCAGAAGAATTCAAACTTAGAACACATCAAGTAGAAGAGACCGTAAAGCTCATCGACGAAGGGAACACGATTCCGTTTATCGCCAGATACCGAAAGGAAGTTACCGGCGGTATGGATGATGTGACGCTCCGCGGTCTCGATGAACGGCTGACGTACCTGCGCAATCTGGAAGAGCGGAAGGGTGAAGTCATCCGCCTGATAGAGGAGCAGGGAGCGCTTACCGAAGAGCTGAAGGCGCAGATCGAAGAGGCGCAGGTGCTCCAGCGTGTGGAAGACCTGTACAAGCCGTTCAAGAAGAAAAAAGCAACACGCGCATCCAAGGCAAAAGCAAGAGGCCTGGCGCCGCTGGCAGAAATCCTTTGGGAGCAGGGCGGTGAAGCCGCAAAGGCAGGCGCCGGAGCGTTCGCGGATCCGGAGAAGGCAGCGGAAGATCCGGAGACGGCAGTGGCCACGGCAGAAGAAGCCCTGCAGGGCGCGATGGACATTATCGCCGAGCGGATTTCCGACGATCCGGAAATCACGGCTGCGGTGCGTGAGAAGACATCCGGGACCGGTGTCATCACGACGGAAGCTGCCGAGAAGGAAGAGAAAACGGTCTACGAAATGTATTACGAATACAGCGAGCCGATCCATAAGATTCCGAATCACCGCGTGCTGGCAATCAACCGCGGCGAAAAAGAGAAAAAACTGAAAGTCAAAATATCCGTCGATAAGGAGAGCATGGAAGGACTGATCGCAAAATCCGTAGAACAGGAAGGCGGATGCGCCGGTGATCCTCTCATGACAGAAACCATCGCCGATGCATACAAGCGTCTCATGGCGCCGTCCATCGAGCGCGAAATGAGGAACATGCTCACCGAACGCGCCGAGGCGGAAGCAGTCAAAGTGTTCGCCAGAAACACAGAAAAGCTCCTGATGGTCCCGCCGGTCAAGGGCGCCAGAGTCATCGCCATCGATCCGGGCTACCGTACAGGATGCAAGGTAGCAGTGTTGGACGAAACAGGCAAACTGAAGGCGTACACCACGGTTTATCCAACCAAACCACGTGAGGAGATCGCCAAGACAGAAGCGACCCTTAAGAAACTTGTGGAGAAATACGATATCAACACCATCGTCATCGGCAACGGAACCGCTTCCCGGGAAACGGAAGAAGTCGTTGCGGATTTCATCAGCAAGCAGAAGGCGGCGGCAAAAGGAAGCTCCGCGCTTCGCTATACCATTGTCAACGAAGCGGGCGCATCGGTTTACTCCGCGTCCAAACTGGCTACGGAAGAGTATCCGGATCTGGATGTTACGGTCAGAGGGGCCATGTCCCTCGGGCGCAGGCTGCAGGATCCGCTGGCGGAGCTGGTCAAGATCCCGACCAAAAGCATCGGCGTCGGACAGTACCAGCATGACATCAACCAGGGCCTGTTGGAAACGGCCCTTGGCAACGTGGTCGAAGACTGCGTGAACAAGGTCGGCGTAGACCTGAACACCGCATCGCCGTCGCTGCTGTCATACATCGCCGGAATCAACATGGGCATCGCCAAAAACATCGTTGCCTACCGGGAAGAAAATGGTGTGTTCACCGACCGTAAGCAGCTGAAGAAAGTGCCGAAACTCGGCGAGAAAACCTTCGGACAGTGCGCCGGTTTTGTCCGCATTGCCGGCGGCAAGGAGCCTCTCGATAACACAGCCGTTCACCCGGAATCCTATGCAGCCGCGAAGGCCATGCTGGAAAGCCTCGGGCTGGATAAGGCCGAGCTCAGCAAAGGCGGAGGCTTTGCCGATATCGACGATCTGATCTGGGAGAAATACGGCGAGAAGGAAAAGCCCGCCAAAGCATCGAAAGCGCAGCTGAAGGGCGGCCGCGTGAAAGGCTTTGCAGCGCTGAACGAAATCGCCAAAGCCCAGGAACGAGAAGAAAAAAAGAAGAACGGCAAAGACGAAAAGCCGAAACACAACATGAAACCGGCCTACAAAAAACTGGCGGAAGAGCTTGGCGTCGGTGAACTGACGCTGGCAGACATTGTGGCGGAAATGAAAAAGCCCGGAAGAGACCCGCGTGAGGATGCGCCGGAAGTCGTCTTCCGCGGGGACGTGCGCTCCTTTGAAGACCTGAAGGTAGGCATGGAAATGGAAGGAACGGTCCGCAACGTCGTCGACTTCGGCGCTTTTGTAGACATCGGCGTCAAGAACGACGGACTGGTGCACATCAGCGAAATGTCGAAACGCTACATCAAACATCCGATGGAAGTGGTTTCTGTAGGCGATACCGTTAAAGTCCGCATCATCAAAATCGATGCGGATACCCAGCGGGTGGGGCTTACGATGAAGCTTTAGATAAGAGTAAACTCTAGATAGAAATACAGTTTGCAGGAGGTAATGAAGATGAGTCTGCCGCACGATCACGATGTTGGCTCAGAAAAAATAATGGAACGCATGCCGGCGGAGGAGAATTTCCGGACGGTGGCGACGCTGATGAAGCAGATGGATGATCCCAGCAGACTGCGTATTTTCTGGATCCTCTGCCACGTGGAGGAATGTGTCATCGACATTGCCGCGATGGCAGGAATGAGCAGTCCGGCGGTGTCCCATCATCTCCGGAACCTGAAAGCAAGCGGATTGATCGTTTCCCGCCGGGAGGGCAAGGAGATGTACTACAAGGCCGCAGATACAGACATCGCGCAAAAGCTCCACCACGCGGTGGAAGAAATCATGGAGATATCATGTCCGACAGAATAACAACAGAAAAAAAGAAGATATTGCTGCTGACGACCGGAGGAACCATCGCGTCCGTCAAATCACCGGACGGACTGGTGCCGGGGCTGAGCAGCGCACAGCTGCGGGAGCACCTTCCGCAGATCGGTGATGATATCGAGATCGATATCAAGGAACTGTATCATATTGACAGCACGGATATGAGTGCGAAGCAGTGGTTAGGCATTGTCCGCGCAGTCCGTGAGAATTATGATGCGTACGATGGCTTCGTGATCGCCCACGGAACGGACACCATGGCCTACACGGCGGCGGTCCTGTCTTATCTGATCCAGGATCCGGACAAACCGATCGTGCTCACCGGCGCGCAGAAACCCATTGGTTTCGAGATCACCGATGCAAAGGCAAACCTGCAGGACAGCATCATGTACGCCGCCGACCCCTTTTCGAAAGGCGTGCAGATCGTCTTCGCAGGGAAGGTCATCGCCGGCACCCACGCCCGCAAAGTCCGCTCCATGAGCACCCTGGCGTTTGACAGTATCAATCTGCCGGTCATCGCGGAGATCAACAGCGGACGCGTGATACAGTACATCAAGGCGCCGGAGTTCTACAAATATGATTTTGCCGCGGAGGACGGTCCGTGCAGGTTCTATGAGCAGATCGACACAGACGTCTTCCTGCTGAAACTGACGCCGGGCATGTCACCGGCGCTCATCCCTGCGATTTTCGAAAACTACGATGCCGTTGTCATCGAGAGTTTCGGGGCGGGAGGGATCCCGGACAGCATCGAGAAAACACTCTTCGAAGAGCTGTCCAAATTCAGTCCGGAAGAGAAGATTCTTGCCATGACAACACAGGTCACCTACGAAGGCAGCCATCTCGATACCTACGAGGTCGGGCGCCGCATCACCAGTTCCTTCAAGATCCTTGAAGCGAGGGACATGACACTGGAAGCGACCATCGCCAAACTCATGTGGATCCTGGCAGAAAAAGAACAGACGTGGGAAGAGATCGAACGTCGCTTCTACACGCCTGTTGCGTTGGATACTCTTATTGGGCATTGAACGGTATCAAACCGCAGCCGGCCTCACACCCCGGCCTCATATACGATCTTAAGTAACGCTTCATAATCCGCGGCCGTCATCGGGCGCGGATTGCTGTCGTTGGAACCGTTTTTATAAGCCATGTCCGCCAATGCAGGGAAGTCTGCCGGATCCGGATCCAGCGACGCGAAGGTCGGCAGCTCGACATCCTTTGTCAGCTGCTTGACGCAGGCAACTGCCTTTGCGGCGCCGTCCTCGTCGGAATCATAAGTCAGTCCCAGTGCGCCTGCCACGCGGGCGTAGCGATCCACGCAGTAGTCCATGTTGTATTCCATTACATAAGGAAGGAAGATGGCGTTGCAGGTGCCGTGGGGCAGATCGTACATGCTTCCCAGGGCCTCGGCGATGCAGTGTACGCTGGCCACATCGGAATGGCTGAAGGAAATGCCGCCCAGCATGCTGGCCATGAGCATGTTGCTGCGGGCTTCCAGATCCGAACCGTCCTTGTATGCTTTGACCAGATTGCCGGCGATCAGTTCGATGGAGTAGAGTGCCGCTGCGTCACCGATCGGTTCTGAGCATGTAGCTGTGAACCCTTCGATGGAATGGGTCAGCGCGTCCACGCCGGTGGCAGCTGTGACAGCAGGCGGTACGGAGATCGTCAGCTCCGGATCGCAGAGCGCTGTCGTCGCGGCCGTGTACGGACTTTTGACTGTCATCTTATATTTGTTCTTCGTATCGGTGATGACCGAGGAGAAGGTGATCTCACTTCCTGTTCCCGATGTGGTCGGGATCGTGATCAGCGGCGGATTGGGAAGCGTCGCCGCAGTTTTGCCTTCATAAGGTTTGATGAACTCCGCGTCATGGGCAAGCAAAACCCCCACAGCCTTGGCGCAGTCGATCGGGCTGCCTCCGCCGACAGCGATCAGGAAATCCGCGCCGCACGCGCGCGCTTCACGGGCTGCTGCCTCCGCATTGACATCCTTCGGATTGGCTTCGACCCCGTCGAACAGACCGTATTCAATGCCCGCGTCTTCCAACAGGTCGGTCACGATCCGGTCGATGCCGGCGCCCCGGATGCCCGGGTCCGTGATGATGAGCGGCTTCTTGCCGCCGATAGCCGCGATCTCTTCCGCCAGCTGCTTCACGCAGCCCGGACCGAAGATGATCTTCGTCGGAAGGGTGAACTCGAACGGATTCATGCACTTATAATTCATAGCCATAATAGAAACCTCCATGATTGAATCAAATCACATAAGAAGCATTCCCGCCTGATATACGATCACCGCCAGCAGCCATGCGATGAAGCACTGCCAGATCACAACGCCGATAGCGTATTTGCTGCCCAGCTCGCGGCGGATCGACGCGATGGCGGCGACGCACGGCGTATAGAGCAAACTGAAGATCAGGATGCTCACTGCCTGCAGGCTGTTCATGACAGTCGAAATACCGACGCCCGCGTACAGGACGTTCAGCACGGATACGACACTTTCCTTCGCCATGAATCCGCTGATCAGGGAGACGCAGAGCCTCCAGTCGCCAAGTCCCGCGGGTGCGAAGACCGGCGCGATGAAACCGGCGATCATGGCCAGGATACTGTCCTCCTGGTTGGTGACCATATTCAGATGTGTATCGAAACTCTGCAGGAACCAGATGATGATCGTCGCGATGAGGATGATCGAGAAGGCTCTCTGCAGGAAATCCTTAGCCTTGTCCCAAAGCAGGTGGCCGACGTTCTTCGGCCGCGGGAGACGGTAGTTAGGCAGTTCCATCACGAACGGAACAGCATCGCCCTTGAACAGAGTGTGCCGGTAAAAGATCGCGATCAGGATGCCGACGACGATGCCCAGCACATACAGGCCCGTCATGATGAAGCCGCCGTAGCCGGGGAAGAACGCCGCTACGAAGAATGCGTAGATCGGCACCTTCGCCGAACAACTCATGAACGGCAAAAGCAAAATCGTCATCCGACGGTCCCGTTTGCTCGGCAGCGTTCGTGTCGCCATGACGGCCGGCACCGTGCACCCGAATCCAATGAGCATCGGTACGATGCTCCTTCCCGAAAGACCGATTTTCTGCAAAAGCTTATCGGTCAGGAAGGCCACACGGGCTGTATATCCGCTGTCCTCGATCAGGGACAGGAAGAAGAACAAAGTCACTATAATAGGAAGGAAACTCAGTACCGTTCCCACACCTTCGAAGATGCCGTTCACCACAAGCCCCTGCAGGGCGGGGTTCACACCGGCCTTCGTCATGGCGGCGTCTGTTACATCCGCCAGCGCGCCGATGCCCGACGCCATCAGATCCTGCAGAAACGGTCCGATGACATTGAAGGTCAGGAAAAAGATGAGCGCCATGATCACAATGAACGCAGGGATCGCGATGTATTTTCCCGTGAGGACTTTGTCCAGCGCCTGGCTGCGTTCGTACTCTTTGCTGTGGTGCGCTTTTGTCACGCAGCCTTCCGTCAGCTTGCGGATGAAGGCGAAGCGCATGTCGGCGATGGCCGCGCTTCTGTCTAACTGGCGCTCGTTCTCCATCTGGATGCTGATGTGCTCCAGCATGTCTTTTTCATTCTCGTCAAGCTGGAGCTGATCCAGGATCAGGTGGTCGCCCTCGATCACCTTGCTCGACGCGAACTTCGGCGGGATCCCGGCACGCTCCGCGTGGTCTTCGATCAGGTGGGCAGTGGCGTGCAAGCCTCTGTGCACTGCGCCGCCGTGATCGGTGACATCACAGAAGTCCTGTCTGCGCGGGACCTCATGGTTCCGCGCAACGTTGATCGCGTGCTCGACCAGCTCGCCGATGCCCTCGTTCTTCGCTGCCGCGATGGGGACCGTCGGAACGCCCAGCATTTCCTCCATCATGTTGACGTCGATGTATCCGCCGTTGCCCCGCAGTTCATCCATCATGTTGAGAGCCACGACCATCGGCACGCCCAACTCGATGAGCTGCATGGTCAGATACAGGTTCCGTTCTATATTTGTCGCGTCCACGATGTTGATGATCGCGTCCGGTTTTTCCTTCAGTACGAAATCACGGGAAACGATTTCCTCGCTGGAGTACGGGCTCATGGAATAAATGCCCGGCAAATCCGTGATGAGCGTGTCGGGATGGCCTTTGATCGCGCCTTCTTTGCGGTCTACGGTGACACCCGGGAAATTGCCGATGCGCTGGTTCGACCCTGTCAGCTGATTGAACAGGGTAGTCTTGCCGCTGTTCTGGTTGCCCACCAAAGCGAAACGCAGAGTGGTGCCTTCCGGAACGGGATCCGCTTTGCCGCGCTTTGCTGCCGGCGCTTCGCCCAGACCGGGGTGCTCGATCTCACGGCGCAGCTCGGCGCGGGCTGCCTTTGCGGCTTCCGCTGCCGCCGCCTCGTCTGCTTTCGGCGCGGGGATCTTCTCGACGGTGATGTGATCCGCGTCTGCTAACCGCAGTGACAGTTCGTAATCGTGGATTCGGATCTCGATTGGATCGCCCATGGGGGCGAACTTGATCAGGGCCACGTCGCAGCCCGGGATCAGACCCATATCAAGAAAGTGCTGGCGAAGGGCGCCTTTGCCTCCAACAGCAGTGATACGTGCATATTCATCAACAGCTAACTCGCTGAGTTTCATCTGTCTTTTCCTCCGAAGTCTATGTGTTAGCTACATCTTACCACAATGCCGGAGTTCCCACAACGCAAGCAGACGCAGGAATGTGCTATAATAAAAGCACCATTACACCAAGGAGGCAGGGGATGGAACGAAGTGATGTTGTGATCATCGGCGCCGGCGGCGTAGGATGCGCGGTCGCCCGGGAGCTGTCACGGTACAAACTGAATATCACCGTTCTCGAAAAGGAATGCGATGTAGCCGGCGGGATCAGCGGGAGGAATTCTGCTGTCGTTCACGCGGGCTTTAACAATGTTCCCGGAAGCCTCATGGCAAAGCTGTGCGTGGAAGGAAATCAGGGCTTCGAAGCGCTCTGCGGTGAACTCGATGTGCCGTACAAAAAGACCGGCAAGCTCCTGGTGGCGTTCGATGAGAATGACATGGAGTCGCTGCGCGGCGTCCTCGCCCAGGGCGAGGCTAACGGATGCAAAGGCCTCCGGCTCGTGGGAGCGGACGAGATGAAAGACCTGGCGCCCGGCATCGGCGGCATCGGCGGCATGTATTCCCCGGAGACCGCGGTCTTCGATCCGTTCCTCTACTGTATCGCCCTGGCGGAGAACGCATTGGCAAACGGCGTGCAGTTCCGATTCAACAGCGAGGTCGTCAGTATCGGCAGGGAGAGCAGCGACGGTTTCATTGTGAAGACAGCCGGCGGCAGCGAGTTCGGATGCAGGCTTCTCATCAACTGCGCGGGTCTCAGCAGCGGCAGGATCTCAGAGATGGCGGGCGGCCCCGCCTACAGACTCTACCCGTGCAGGGGCGAATACTTCATTTTGGACAAGGTCGCGGACGATCTGCTTCCGATGCCGGTCTATCCGGCGCCGCGCAAAGGCATCGGAGGTCTTGGCGTCCACCTGACGCCGACGACGGCAGGAAACATCATCATCGGACCGAGTGCGGAATATATATCGCAGATAGACGATCTGTCCTGCACGAAGCCTGTCATGGACGGGTTGTACGCCGAAGCAAAGGCATTATTGCCGGCAATTGAGAGAAAGATGATCATCGGCAGTTACGCGGGGATCCGTCCGAAGCTGGCGCCTCCGGAAGAAGGCGGATACAGGGATTTTGTGATCAAAGAAGAGGAGGATTGTCCGGGACTGGTCAATCTGATCGGCATCGAGTCGCCGGGCCTCACTGCGTCCATGCCGGCAGCGCGCATGGTCCGCAGGATCATCGGGGACAGGATGCCTTTGGAAGAAAAAGAGGATTTCATTGCGGCACGGAAGGCGCCGGTCCGGTTCCGGGATCTCAGTGAAGAGGAGCAGGCTGAGCTGATCTGCGAGGACCCGGAGTACGGTGAGCTCATCTGCAGATGCCAGAAAGTGACGAAGCGGGAAATACGAAACGCCATCGAGAATCCGTTCGGGGCGCGGAGCATCTCCGCGATCAAATACAGGGCGTGGGCGACGACAGGAAGATGCAACGGCGGATACTGCCTGACAAGGATCGTCGACATGCTGATCCATGAGTACGGTATGAAGCCGGAAGAAATCACATACAGGAGCGCCGGCAGCGAGATGTTTGACGGCAAGGTGAAATAATGAACAGAAGCGAAACGTCCACAACTCAATATGATGTTCTGGTTGTCGGCGCCGGCCCGGGCGGACTGGCAGCGGCGAAGGGCGCCAGGGAAGCAGGCGCAGAGCGTGTGCTTCTCGTTGAACGCGACAGCCGGGCAGGGGGGATCCTCAACCAGTGCATCCACGACGGGTTCGGGATCGTGCGGTACCGGCAGCAGCTGACAGGACCCGAGTATGCGCTGAAGGCGGAAGCGGAGCTGGCGGATATGGGTATCGAACTGCTGACGGGATGTCATGTGCTGCGCATCGACGCGCAGGAGCATGTACATGTGGTAACGGTCGTTTCCGCGGACGGACTGAAGCACATTGAAACAGGAACCGTGATCCTCGCTACCGGATGCAGGGAGCGGACCCGCGGCGCGATCGCCATACCGGGATCGCGGCCGGCCGGCGTGTTTACGGCGGGTGTCACCCAGAATCTGGTGAATGTCAGAAATGTTATGCCGGGAAAACGTGTCGTCATATTTGGCTCGGGAGATGTGGGCATGATCATGGCGCGCAGGCTCACGCTGGAGGGCGCGCATGTCGAGGCGGTCGTCGAGATCTTCCCGCAGCCGGCCGGGCTGTCGAGGAATGTCAGCCAGTGCCTGTATGACTACGACATCCCAATCTTTTGCAGTCATACCATATCGAATATCATCGGCAAGAAGCGGCTTGAAGCCGTTGAGATATCGGCGCTGGATCAGGACATGCAGCCGGTCAGCGGTACAGAGCGTCTGATTGAATGCGACACACTGGTCCTTTCGGTCGGGCTGATCCCGGAGAACGAAGTGGCCCAGACTGCCGGCGTTGCGCTCGACGCGAAGACGAACGGTGTGATCACAGACGAGCATCTGCAGACTAGCATCTGCGGAATCTTCGCCTGCGGCAACGCCCGGCGCATCATGGACTTGGCCGACTTTGTGTCAGAACAGGGTGAGATGGCAGGCAGGAACGCAGTCGCGTATCTGCGCGGCGCGGAGATGGACACATGGGACGAGGCGAGGACATCCTCCATGGCAAAGGGCTTCCCGGAGGAAGGTGTCGTCACCTGCACGCTCTGCCCGACAGGATGTCAGGTCAGATTCAATGAAGAAACCGGAGAGTACGAAGGAAACAAATGCAAACGCGGCGCGCAGTTTGCGGAGCAGGAACGGACTGCACCGAAAAGGATCCTCACCACGACTGTGAAACTGGCTGACGGAAGGCTTCTGCCGGTGCGCAGCGCCTTTCCCGTGAGCAAGCAAAAGCTCCCGCAGCTGGTAAGGCAGACCAGCGAAATCACGGTCAGCCCGCCCGTAAAGTGCGGCGAAACTGTAACAACGCTGCAGGATGGTGAAAGAGAGGTTGCCGTCGTAGCTGCGGCAGAAATGTAAATTATGCTTTTGCTTCAGCCTTTGCATCCTTCCATGCGTCATATGCGGCAAGGTCGCCTTTGGTCAGTGCGATGCACGCTGCGATAACGGCTGCGTCGTCGATGAGCCCGACGCCGATGTACTTGTCCGGAATGATGTCCTTCGGATTCACCAGATAGAGAAGCGCCGCGACGATCATGATGAGCGACTTCTTCGGAACCTCTGTGTAATCCTTCTGGATGTAGTCTTTCAGAAGCGCGATCATGCGCGGGACATCAGCGAGGTACGCGCCTGCTTTCGGAACGGTTTCGAGCTTCGCCTCGACCTGTTCAAGCAGCTGATCCATCTTGCCGCCGTCTTCGAGAAACGCAGCGGCCTTTTCTTTTCCGCCGTCCAGTACGCCCTGGGCCTGGTTCTTAAGATCTTCTGTATTCATTGTTTCAAACCTCCTGAATGGATTATACCACAAGCGAGAATTGTGGTATACTTATACATGGCTATGACAAAGAACACAAAAATCCTCGGCGCGATATGCGTGACAATTACATCTATATGCTATGGACTGGTTCCGTCGTTTTCGTTTATGTCCTTCAGGATCGGCGTTGAGACGGAGACGCTCCTGTTCAACAAATTCCTATATGCCGCGATTATCATGTGGGCGTTCCTCCTGATTCGCAAGATCCCGTTCCGGTTTTCGCGCCGCGCAGCGCTGACGATGGCCGTCGCCTGCGCAGGCTACATCGGCATGTCGACTACATTATATATATCCTTCGATTATATATCCGGTTCACTGGCGACCATCGTTTCGTTTACCTTTCCGGCCATGATCGTCGCCATCGAGATGATCACGGGGCGGGAGCCGGTGAAGGCCGCCAGGATCATCGCGGTCCTGCTGTCCTTTGGCGGACTGTGCCTCATCGTGTGGTCGCCCGACATGGAGGTCAATCTCATCGGCGTGTTCTTCGCGTTCCTCGCGGCGGTCGGATACGTCATTTATCTGTTTGGTCTCTCCGCAGAAAGCGTCAAGCAGGAGAACAGCTTCGCGGTCGCGGGATATGTGATGACTTCCGCGGCGGCGGTGAACTGCATCCGCTGTGCCGTAAGCGGGAAGCCGATGTTTGCGACAGAGCCGGCTCAGATCGGCATGATGATCCTCCTGTCCGTTGTATGCGTTTTTCTGGCGATCCTGTTCTACGCCATCGGCGTGCGCCTCATCGGACCGGGCAACGCGGCTCTTGTCAACACACTGGAACCTGTGCTTGCATGCATCTTCGGACACTTCCTGGTCGGCGATGTGCTGACAACGGTGATGATGATCGGCTCCGCCCTCGTCGTCGCAGCTGTGCTCATCACCAACCTTCCGGAAAAGAAAAAGGACGTGCTGCAAGAGGCACATCCTGAAGAGTCGGGGAAGTCCGGGGATCAGTGATTCTGCAGCCTGTCGCGCAGCCAGTCGATCCACTGGTCAAATCCTTCTCCTGTTTTTCCTGATAAGAAGAGAACATCCGCATCCGGATTCAGTTTGTGGATACGTTCCTTTACAGCGTCATCGTCAAAGGCAAACCAGTTTCTCGTATCGATCTTGTTGATCAGCACACACTGGCAGATCGAAAACATGAGCGGGTACTTGAGCGGTTTGTCATCTCCTTCCGGAACGGACAGAATCTCTACATTATAATCAGCGCCTGTATCCTGCTCCGCAGTGCAGACCAGGTTGCCCACATTTTCCATGAACAGCAGGTCGATGCCGTCCGTGTCAAATTCCTGCAGCGCCTGCTGGACCATGCTCGCGTCCATGGCGCACTCGCCGCCTGTGTGGACCTGTATGGACTTGACGCCGGCTGCCTGCATTTTCTCTGCATCAACAGAGGCTTCGATATCTGCCTCCATAACGCTGATCCTGTATTCGTCTTTCAGTGCGTCGATCGTACGCAGCAGCGTCGTTGTTTTGCCTGCGCCCGGCGACGCCATGATGTTGATCATCAGCGTGCCTTTGCTTCTATTATATGTTCTTACTTCGTCTGCGATCCGGTTGTTCTCGTCGAACACACCGACCTTGACGTCGATTACTTTTACTGCCATGTGTTCCCTCCGTTTATTAATACTGAAGGGATTATACCACAAGGAACAAACTATAGGGAACAAAACGGGTGGGAAGATTTTGCATAAGCATTGCAGGCATGTGGTGCTTTTGCTTGCGGCGCAGGCGCCGGTCGTATATAATTTCATTCACAAACCGACTGGATTAGAACGACTGACTGGTTGCGATAGAGAATCATGATGAGAGGAGAATGAGAATGATCTTTCTGAAGAACGATTACAGCCTGGGGTGCCATCCGATAGTGCTGCAGGCGTTGGTCGATACGAACATGGAACTGCATGACGGATACTGTGAGGACGAATACTGCAGGAAAGCAGCGGATAGGATCAGAAAACTGGTCAAATGCCCTGAAGCGGATGTGCATTTCCTGCCCGGCGGGACGCTGATGAACCTGTCGGCACTGGCAGCATTCCTGCTCCGGCCCCACTGGAGCGTGATCTCGGCGGACAGCGGGCATATCTGCGTGCATGAGACGGGAGCCATCGAAGCGACCGGCCATAAGATCAATCATGTGAAGACTAAGGACGGCAAGCTGCGTCCTGCGGATATCGAGGACGTTCTGATTTTTCATGAGGACGAGCACTACGTTCTTCCGAAAGCGATCTACATTTCCGATTCCACAGAGACCGGTCTGGTATATACAAAGGAAGAACTTCAGGCGCTGCGGGCCTGCTGCAATGAGCACGGCCTGTATATCTATCTGGACGGCGCGCGGCTTCCGATGGCGCTGAACAGCGAGAAGAACGATGTCAGCTTTGAGGATCTGCCGCAGATCTGCGACGCGTTCTATCTGGGCGGGACCAAATGCGGCGCCATGTTCGGCGAGGCTCTGGTCATCGTCAACGATGCGCTGAAAGAGGATATGCGCTTCCTCATCAAGCAGCGCGGCGCGCTGCTCGCCAAGGGCAGGCTGATGGGCGTACAGTTCGATGCGCTGCTGGAGGGCGGACTGTATCTGGATCTGGGTGACCAAGCAGTCAGAATGGCGACGCAGCTGGCGAAGGGAATCGCAGGCAAGGGCTACGAGTTTTATCTGCCGCAGGAGACGAACATGGTGTTCCCGATGTTCCCGAAGGAGCAGGCGGAGTTCCTGGCGACCAAGGTCATGTTCGAGACGTATCCGGTCGTGACAGACACCCATCAGTGCATCCGGCTCGTCACAAGTTGGGGCACCACACAGGAAGAAATCAAAGCGTTCCTGGAACTGATTTAAAATTAGAAAAAACAGCAAAAACATCCCGATCAGCTGTTGTCAACTGCCCGAAAACCGCTCAACGAAGGGGCTTCGCGGGGATTTCAAAAAAACTTTTAAAAACATGAAAAAAGTTGTTGACAAAGGTTTGGGCATGAGGTAATATATAAAAGCTCGCGGTAAGCGGGCCACGGCGAAAGCCGCGAACATTGAAAACTTCATAGTGTAGAAATTTGAGTCATAGACCGGATGGC
>CADADV010000017.1 GCA_902786815.1 uncultured Eubacteriales bacterium | reverse complement strand
ATCATTGCCGGCGACGAGGACGTAGCGAAGGTAATATCTGCATCCCCTCCAATGAAAAGAGACTGTCACACTAATCACTTAGTGCAACAGCCCCTTTAACGTTCTGGTATTCAGGCCTGCTACTTCTGTATCGAAGGATCCAGGAAGTTTGTGATGTTCTCGAGAACTGTCTTCCGGTCACCTTTTTCAAAGCCGTAGATGATCATATTCTGTTTCGGGAGTTTCTCTGCGATGAAGTCGTTTTCAGTCGATTTCAGGCTCACTGCGCTTTCGACAGGTCCTGTCTGCGGAACGCAGCCGGTAAAGTATGTTATCAGATCGCTGCTCTGATCAGAGTTCCACAGGCGTCCGCCTTTGTTGAAGTCATATTTCGTGCTGCACAGTCCGGCAGTTGTCTCATACTCAGCAGACAGACTGTCCAGATAGCTTTCTCCCCGCGCCCGGATGCCAACCGCGATATCCAGGTCACCCTTTTTTGTTTTGACAGATTTGAGGTAAGAGGCGGAATAGATGACGCCGGATTCCTCGTCCTGCTCGCATACGCCCGTGTTGAGCGTGTACATGAGACTGATCAGTCCTGTCGCAACATCTTCGCTGAGGACTTTATCAGGCATATCGGTTTCTTCCATTGTATATTCAAATTCCGATTCCAGATCCTCAAATTTTTCCTGGATGCTTTCGAAGGATTTCTCGAATCTTGACTGGAAGCTTTCTATATGATTTGAATCGACAACCACGACAGCACTTGCATAGTAGGGGGTATATCCCTCGTTTGCTTTGCTTTCAAAGGAAGCGATATCAAAGAGCCTGCCGCTGCTTTTGCCGGAAGCCAGGAATCCGCCGATAACATTGATCGGATTCGGATAATTGCTGCTTTTGCCGAAATCGAATGGATCCGTGTATTCCGCGGGCATAGACAGTTTGATTTCAAAGGCCTGGGCATAATCGGATTTGGTCTGCTTGCCGGAACGGTGGAATGTACTGACAGCAGCTACAGGACCGGATGTCAGGATGTTGTTGCTGCTGCTTTTGCTGAGGTTGATCAGATTATCGCAGGAAAGATACTTCTTTGGAATCTCCTTGATTCCGACGAGCTGATCGCCCACGGTTTCGGATACCGCCATAAGAATATCACCATGCTCTACCGGCCCGAGAAGTGAAGTCTGCGCTGTAGTGATCACACGCTTGTTTGTAGAACCGCTCTCCGTGTTGAAACTGCATAGGAGAAGGCAGGAAGGTTCGTCGTCATAACCGGACGTTGCTTTGTTCTTCAGCACGAGGGAATGTTCTCCTTCGTATACGATATCGATGCTGCTGGCCTTTGCCCAGTTTTCCATGTAGCTATTGAAGTCAGAAAAACTGCAAGGTTCTTCTGTAAATGCTTCGCTGAAGGAATCTTCGTTCAGACTCAGAAATTCACGGAGCTCACCGCCTCGGTCCATTTCGCTGCAGCCGGACAAAGAGATAGAAACTGCAAATATTAAGCACATGATAAAAGGAAGTAATCGTTTCATAGTGATTTCTCCTTGAGTAAGACTGATTCTGTAATTATAATGACATTATACATCACAAAAGCAACGGATGTGTTAAAAATACGTTAAGAGTCAGTGAGGAAAACAGGACAAGGTGACAGGAAGATGACAGAGAAGTGCACGAGAATAGAGACGGAACACTACATTATAAGAGATGTCTGCTTCAGTGATTATGAGTCCTTCGCAGTCTGGGAGGTCGATCCGGACATGACACGGTACTTCGCTCTGGACAAGGACAGGACCTATGAAGATGTGGTCACGGAGGGCTTTGCGTACCGGGAGGACAAGAGCGTGATGGATCTGACAATCACGGACAAGGAGAGCGGGAAGCCTTTGGGCAGAGTGATCATTTCAAGAATCGAGCCTCACTACAAGTCCCTGGATATCACGAAGATCTATGTTGGAGGCGACATGCGGGGAAAGGGCATCGGAAACGAGACTCTGCTGGGACTGCTGCGGTACTTCTTCGCAGAGCAGGGCATGCAGCGTGTGACCCTGGATTACTTCACCGGCAACACCAGAGCTGCAGCATTGTACAGAAAACTTGGATTTGTGGATGAAGGGGTCGCCAGAAACGCCTGCTCAAAAGACGGCGTCTATTACGATCTGAACCTGATGTCCATTCTCAGGGACGAATATTTTGAAAAGTACGGAGACAGATAATAACAGGAAGTATATACCAGTCCGCTGGTACAAAAGGCTTCGCGCTTCGTCAACATAATAATTCATACAGTCAACCCTGTTTTTTTCAGGGTTTTCTTGTATTTTTGATGAATTTCGTATTGACGGGTAGAATATTTTGTGTATAATTGCTCATGTACGCAAAATCAACCACAAGATATAGTTTATCAATTGTTTTATCAATAGTGAGGACGGGAAATGAGTGAAATCAAACAAATCATCAAGAGAGACGGCAGAACGGTCGATTTCGATATCTCTAAAATATCAGACGCAATCTACAAGGCTGCTGAGGTCCTGGGAGGGCAGGACAGAGACACATCGAACTATCTGGCCAGACAGGTCGAACTCTACCTTATAGAAGTACGCCACAACGAGATCCCTACTGTAGAGCAGATCCAGGACGCAGTTGAGAAGGTCCTGATCGAGAACGGACACGCCAGGACGGCGAAGGAGTTCATCCTCTACAGAGCAGAGCGTACCAGAGTCAGAGACATGAACACAAGGCTCATGAAGACCTATGAGGATCTGACGTTCAAAGACGCGAAAGACAACGACACCAAGCGTGAAAACGCCAATATCGACGGCGATACAGCTATGGGCACCATGCTCAAGTACGGTTCGGAAGGTGCGAAGCAGTTCTATGAAATGTTCGTACTCAAACCGGAGCACGCCAAGGCGCACAGAGAGGGCGACATCCATATCCACGATATGGACTTCCTTACGCTTACCACTACTTGCTGCCAGATCGACATCGAGAAGCTCTTCAAGGGCGGTTTTTCGACGGGTCACGGACATCTCAGAGAGCCGAATGACATCCAGAGCTATTCCGCTCTGGCATGCATTGCGATCCAGTCCAACCAGAACGACCAGCACGGCGGACAGAGCATCCCGGATTTCGATTACGGCATGGCTAACGGCGTCGTGAAAACCTACAGGAAGCTCTACTGGACGAATGTAGGCAAGATGCTCAATCTGCTCTTCGATATCGAAGACGGCGTTGAGAATATGAAGGCCATCGGCAAGGAAATCATGGAAGAACACAACATCTGGCCGATCCTCGCTGACGACAATGGATATAAGGAAATCGAGGCGCAGTATCTGGAGAAGATCATCGACGCCAAATACATCCCGACTATCCAGAAGAAAGCTACGAAATACGCCAATGAGGAAGTTGACAGGGCGACCTACCAGGCGATGGAGGCGTTCGTGCACAACCTGAACACCATGCACTCAAGAGCAGGCGCGCAGGTTCCGTTCTCATCCATCAACTTCGGTACAGATACAACGCCGGAAGGCAGAATGGTCATCAAGAACATCCTCCTTTCGATCGAGGCAGGACTCGGAAACGGCGAAACAGCCATCTTCCCGGTCAGCATCTTCAAGGTCAAGGAAGGCATCAACTACAATCCGGATGATCCGAACTACGACCTGTTCAAGCTGGCGATGAAAGTCTCCGCCAAGAGACTTTTCCCGAACTTCGCGTTCATCGACGCGCCGTTCAATCTCCAGTTCTACAAACCGGGTGATCCGAACACGGAAGTCGCCTATATGGGATGCAGAACGAGAGTTATCGGAAACGTTTACGATCCTACCAGACAGGTCGTAGGAGGAAGGGGCAATCTGAGCTTCACATCCATCAACCTGCCGAGAATCGCCATCAAAGCCCACGGCGATATCGACTTCTTCTTCGAAGAACTCAACCGCAAGATGAATCTGGCCATCGACCAGCTCATGGAGAGATATAAGATCCAGGCAAGCAAGAAGGTCCGCAACTACCCGTTCCTCATGGGACAGGGTGTTTGGATCGATTCCGACAAGCTCAAGGAAGACGACACCGTCGGCGAAGTGCTGAAGCACGGAACCCTGAGCGTAGGCTTCATCGGACTGGCTGAGACACTGAAGGCCCTGATGGGCGTCCACCACGGCGAGAGCCCGGAAGCCCAGGCGCTGGGACTTGAGATCATCGGATTCATGAGAAAGAGACTGGACGATGAGTCTAAGAGGACAGGCTTCAACTATACGCTTCTGGCCACGCCGGCCGAGGGACTGTCAGGCAGATTCGTCAGGATCGACCGGGCCAAGTACGGTGTGATCGAGGGAGTCACAGACAGAGAGTACTACACGAACTCCTTCCACATCCCGGTATACTTCAACATCAACGCGTTCGAGAAGATCAGACTGGAAGCACCGTATCACACGCTGACGAACGCCGGCCACATCAGCTACATCGAGCTTGACGGTGACCCAACGAAGAATCTGGATGCGTTCGAGCAGGTCGTCAGATGCATGAAGGAGAGCGGCGTAGGCTACGGCTCCATCAACCACCCGGTCGACAGAGACCCGGTCTGCGGATACACCGGCATCATCGACAATGAGTGCCCCTGCTGCGGCAGAACAGAAGATGACGGAGACACGGGATTCGAGAGGATCCGCCGTATCACCGGATATCTGGTAGGAACCATGGATCACTGGAACGACGCCAAGACAGCGGAGGAGAAGGACAGAGTGAAGCATTCCCTCGGGCAGGTGCCTGAGCAGGGAGAGCTGGAGCAGCTGGACGAGGCTGCCGAATAACAGACAGAGGTATCGACAATGGCAGAATCCATCAGGATCGCCGGAATCATGAGAGAATCGATCGTTGACGGCCCGGGCATCAGATTTGCAGTCTTTTGCCAGGGCTGTCCGCACGATTGCCCCGGTTGCCACAATCCGGAAACTCATGATTTCGAAGGCGGAACGGAAGTATCAGTCGAAAGACTGCTGGAGGAATTTGATAAGAACCCGCTCCTGGCAGGAGCGACATTTTCGGGCGGGGAGCCCATGTGCCAGCCGGAAGGCTTCGCAGCTCTCGGCAGAGGAATCAAGGAGAGAGGCAAAACCATCACGATCTACAGCGGCTATACCCTGGAGCAGCTTTTGCGCATGGCCCTGAAGGATAAGAATATCGAAGAGCTGCTGCGCATGTGCGACCTGCTCATCGACGGCCCGTTCGTACAGTCGAAGCGCGATCTCACCCTGCAGTTTCGGGGCAGCGCGAACCAGAGACTCATCGATATGCCGGCCACCTGGAAAGCAGGCCATATCATACTCTGGAATGAGTAAAAATATTTTCTTGCATAGGCTCTGCGCCTGTGCTATAATCTGAAATGTTCGAGCCAGAAATTATGCGGAACGCATTAATATACCAGATAGCAAGGAGGTGCGCCAGATGTCAAACAAATGCGAAATTTGCGGAAAGGGTCAGGTTTCCGGAAACAACGTATCCCACTCAAACAGACACACGAAGAGAAAGTGGAATGCGAATATCCAGACTGTCAGAATCAATGACAACGGAACAGTAAGAAGAGCCAAGGTATGCACAAGATGCCTCAGATCAGGCAAAGTTGAGCGTGCTTAATGTAAGGCCTAAGCACCTGCATCACGCAGGTGTTTTTTATTTGCTTATCTATTATTATTTGCTCATCTATGGTACAATTCAAGTATGTTCAACAAGGAAACAGAATTAGGAAAAATACACTTCCCGGTAAGTGTCATAGAGCGGATCATCAAAGATGCTGTCAGCGGATGCGACGGCAAGGTCACCCTTGAGAACTACAAGGGCAGATACATGGGCACAGTGTCCGGCAAAGGCTGGGATATCGTGGAGACCGAAGAGGGCCTCGATCTGGTGATCTATATCATCATCGCTTTCGGCGCCGGCATCAGCAAGTATTCGAAACAGATCATCGAATACGTGACGGACAATGTCGAAAATGTTATGGGCGAAAGCCCGCACGACGTGAGGATCATCATCACAGGCGTTCAGTCCGGGAAGGAAATCACAAAGAGACACATCGAAATACCGGAGCGGAGTTAAGCGACATAGCCGGAATGGAACTTCAGGACAGTATCACAACACTAAAAGGGGTAGGACCGAAAAAAGCGGAGGCTTTTGCGCGCCTTGGCGTATATACCGTCGAGGATCTGATGTTTACGTTCCCCAGGATCTATGAGGACAGGAAGCAGATCCTGCCCATCGACAAACTGCAGGAAGGCGTTCCGGCGCTTTTTGCAGGCGAAGTGGATGTCATACGTTCCGGCGGATATTACCGGGGCAGGGGAAACAGGGTCCTGCGGATGCTCATCACAGACGATACAGGCTCGATCGAGGTTGTATTTTTTAATGCCGCTTATCTGGCCAAAACGATACACAGAGGAGACCGGCTGGCGTTTTTCGGTAAGCCGGTATATAACCGGGACCGCCTGCAGGTGGTCCACCCACAGTTCGAAAAGGAGGAGACTGTCCAGACAGGCATTCTCCCCATCTACCCCCTCACCAGCGGGATCACCCAGCGGGAGATGCGGCGGCTGCAAAGGCTCATCGAGCCTGTGTACAGCAAAGCCGAGAGCATACTGAGCGAAGAAACGGTAAAGCGTAACAATCTCTGCGACATGGAGTACGCCATCCGCAACGTCCATTTCCCCCAGGAGCGCCAGCATTATCTGGAGGCCAAGTACAGACTTGTCTTCGATGAGTTCATGACGCTGGAAACAGGGCTCATGGCTTCAAAGATGGGGGAAAAGGGCCACGAGAAAGGAATACGTTTCCCGGATGACGGCTGTGAAAAAGAACTGATAGAGGCGCTGCCGTATCCGCTGACGACAGCGCAGCAGCGCTGCGTCAGGGAGATCATGGAGGATCTGACATCGGAGCGGTCCATGAACCGGCTCATACAGGGGGATGTAGGATCAGGCAAGACCGCCGTCGCCCAGATCGCCATGTACAAAGCCGTCAGAAGCGGGTACCAGGCTGTTATGATGGCGCCGACAGAGATACTTGCAAGACAGCATTACGACGGTCTCAGCAAGGATTTTGAGGCCTTTGGGATAAAGACAGGGTTCCTGTCCGGAAGCCTGCGGGCTGCCGAGAAGCGTCAGGTGCTGGAGGAACTTGCCGACGGCACGATCCAGGTCCTCATCGGGACGCACGCTGTCATTCAGCCGGATGTGGAATTCCATGATCTGGGGCTGGTCATCACCGACGAGCAGCACCGGTTCGGCGTCAGCCAGCGGATCAAACTGAAAAACAAGGGAGACCGGGCCAATGTTCTGGTCATGACGGCAACGCCGATCCCGCGCACGCTGGCTGTCGTGCTCTACGGGGATATGGATGTCTCTGTCATCGATGAGATGCCGCCCGGCAGGATCCCGATCATCACCCAGTGCCTGTCCGGACCGGAAGATCGGCAGCGCTGTTACGATTTCGTCGAACGGCAGATCAGGCAGGGACATCAGATCTACGTGGTGACGCCGCTCATCGACGAGTCGGAGGCTATGGACGCCAGGTCCGCCGTACAGGTCTACGAGGAACTGTCGCGCAGGTTTTCGCGGACGGAGATGATTCACGGCGCCATGAAACAGGATGAAAAAGACGACATCATGGCCCGTTTCAGCGCGGGAGAGATCGATATCCTCGTCGCCACGGTGGTGATCGAGGTCGGCATCAACGTCCCCAATGCTACCGTAATGGTCATCGAGAACGCAGAGCGCTTCGGCCTGGCCCAGCTGCATCAGCTGCGTGGACGCGTGGGGAGAGGCAAAGCCCAGTCCTACTGTTTCCTCATCAACGAGGGGCAGTCGGAGCTCGCCGCTAAGCGCGGCAGCATCATGGAGTCTTCCGCAGACGGCTTCTTCATTGCAGAGGAGGACCTGAAACTGCGGGGACCGGGAGAGATCTTCGGAACGCGGCAGCACGGACTGCCGGACCTGAAACTGGCGGATATGGCGCGGCACATGAACGTTCTGGCCGCTGCCAGAGACGAGGCGAAGGCGATCCTCGAGGATGATCCGGGCCTGGCAAAACCGCAGAACCAGCCGCTGAAGCGTCGTGTGACCAAACTGTTCGGCGAAGATCTGTCGCTCAACCTATAGGAGAAAGATTATGAGAGTCATAGCAGGAAAATACAAAGGCAGGAAGCTGTTTTCACCGGAAGACAGCAGCGTGCGGCCTACGACGGACAAAGTCAAGGAGGCTTGTTTCAGCATTCTGACAAATGATATCTACGATGCGCGTGTGCTGGATCTGTTCGCCGGTTCGGGAGGTCTCGGAATCGAAGCCCTGAGCCGGGGCGCGTCCTATTGTCTATTCGCAGACGCGTCGCGCAAAAGCCTGAATCTGGTCAAACAGAATCTGGACCACTGCAAGGTAGAAGAGGAGATGAGAATCGCGGCAGGTGATTACAGCAAAGTGCTCAAAAGCCTCGCCGGCAGGATCGAAGACGGGCGGGAAGAGCCTTTTGACATCATTCTGCTGGATCCGCCCTATGACGCAGGTTTTCTGGAAGAGGTCTTCCGTCTGATCGCGGAAGGCGGCGTTCTGGCCCCCGGCGGAATCATCGTCGCAGAGCACAGAAAACAGATCGAAATGCCGGATGAGCTCTACGGATTCACCAGAACCAAAGAAAGACGATATGGTGTGGTGAAGCTGTCGATTTACAACAATATGTAGTTGCGTTATAAAATAAACTGTGTTAGAATTTTCTAGAAGTTGCGGGAGGAATTCTATGAAAACAAAGGCGTTATATTCGGGTTCTTTCGATCCGCCGACCATGGGGCACATGGACATCATCTCAAGGGCGGCGAAACTGTATGACGAACTGGTCATCGGCGTTATCGGCAACCCGTCAAAGAAGTCCATGTTCACTCTTGAGGAGAGGGAGGATATGCTCAGGGAGACCTTGAAAGACTTCGATAATGTCAGCGTAGATCATTTCTCCGGACTTTTGGCTGATTATGTCAACAGCAACGGTTTCAATGTGGTCGTCAGAGGGCTCCGGTCGACGACGGACTTCGATTATGAGATCCAGATGGCGCATATGAACGACAGGCTGTTCAATGATTCTGTTGAGACCGTGTTTCTGATGACAGATCCCAAGTACTCATACATCAGCTCAAGCGTTGTCAAGGAAGTGTTCACGCTTGGGGGAGACATCAACGGACTCGTGCCGGATGAAATACTTAAAAGAATGATCAAATAAAACTTTTTGTCAGGAGGACGAGAATGAGAGTTTTAGAATTACTGGAAGAAATCGAAGAAATAGTGGATACAGCGGCAGGTTTTCCGCTGACAGGTAAGATCATGATCGACTCGGAGGAACTTCTTGAGATCGTACGGGAAATCAGATCAGAGCTTCCTGACGAGATCCAGCAGGCGCAGTGGATCAAGAACGAGCGTGAGAGGATCATCGCAGAGGCTAAGAACCAGTACGAGTCAGTGATCGAGGACGCCAAGAAGCAGGCAGATGCTCTGGTCGAGAACAATGACATCACTGTCAAGTCAAAGATGAGAGCAGATGAGCTCATCAGCGTTACCGAAGAAACAGCCAAGCAGCTCAAGGTCAGCACCTATGAGTATCTCGACGGGATCCTCTACAACTTCCAGGGCAAGATGGAGCATCTGAACTCCATTTACTTCGGTGAGATGTTCAGCAGCATCGAGAAGGCATTTGAGGAAATCAATACGGCACTGGCAGCCAACAGAGGAGAGCTCCAGGAGATGGCGTACAAGGCACAAATCAGTGCAGAAAGCCAGCCGGAGTATTCTCAGAAGCCGCTCCCTGATATGGGCATGGAGCCAATGGAACCGCAGGGTGAAGACGAGGAGTAACAGAACGGAAATAATCGGAATGTGTCAGGGGCATAACTCTGACACATTTGTTTTTGTATTATGAAAGCAGTAGGGATCACAGCAGAATACAATCCGTTTCACAACGGGCATGTTTATCACGCAGAAACAGCCAGGCAGATGTCCGGCGCTGACTGCGTGATCGCTGTCATGAGCGGCGATTTCACGCAGAGAGGGGAGATGGCCGTATGCGGGAAATGGGAGCGCGCCCGGGCCGCTGTCATGAGCGGCGCAGTCGACCTTGTCATCGAACTTCCCTTTGCCTTTGCGTGCAGCAAGGCTTCAGTGTTCGCCTCAGGCGCCGTGGATATGCTGGCTGCACTGGGAGCGGACAGCATTTCCTTTGGCTGTGAAGCAGAAGATCCTTTGCTTTTGCGTACGCTTGCCCGAACGCTTCTCTCTGAAGCCGGGACGATCGAGGCAGCCAGAGCTTCGCTTATGAAAGACGGCCACTCAAGTGCAAAGGCATACGAGCTCGCTGTCGCACAGGCTTGCGGAGAAGAAGCTGCGGTGCTTTTGCATGAGCCGAACAACATTCTGGCTTTAGAGTATCTGAAACGGATCCTGATGCTGCGGGAGGAAGGAACGGACCTACAGGATCTTCCTGTGAAACGCCGCGGCAGCGGATACACAGATGCGTCCGAAGAAACGGGCTTTGCCGGTGCGGGTGCGCTGCGGAAGATGATCCGGGATGGGAATAATGTAAGCCGGTTCATTCCCGGCAGTCCTGATTTTGCAGATGTGAAACTCATGGAGGAGAGGTATCTGCAGATGCTGAAGGGCATCGTGCTCCGATGCGGTCCGGAGGAGATCCGGAGCATGTACGGTGTCGGGGAAGGAATGGAGCACAGTATCATCCGAGAAACGAGGAGAGCATCGGATCTTCATGAACTGATTTCATCCCTCACATCCAAACGTTATACCGGCGCCACGGTGCGGCGTGCGCTTACCCATATTCTGGCCGGCGCAGGCTGGGAGGAAATCGACCGTTGCACATCGCGGAAACCGGCAGCAGGGAGGCTCCTGGCGGCAGGAAAACGAGGCCGGGCGTACATGCGGGAGCTTGGGGATGACGGATTCAGGATCATTACGAACATCAACAAGGAAGAAGACGATCTGGATCCGGGATCTGCAGAACTGCTCCGTCTGGACGAACGGGCGGCAGACTTGTATCATCTCCTCTGCGGACAGGACCTTTACAGCGCTTCTGACCGGGTGAGACGGTCCTATATTGAGAAATAAAAACAGTTATGCAAAAATGCCCTATATTGCGGACAAAAGTTGCGCAGCATAGGGCTTTTTATGTTATAATATCATGTGTGTATGTGCGCATGCATCAAGGAGATAGTCATAATAACGATTACAGGAGGAAACCCATAATGAAAGTATTAGTTATCAACTGCGGAAGCTCATCACTGAAGTATCAGGTACTTGATATGCAGAATGAAACATTGGAATGCAAGGGTCTCGTTGAGAGAATCGGCATGGACGGTTCCGTGATCACTCACGAGAAGACAGGAATGGATAAGTTCAAACTGGAAGTTCCGATGGAAAACCACAAAGACGCGATCGGACACGTACTCGATGCGATCCAGGATCCTGAACACGGTGTCGTCAAAGACATGAGCGAGATAGGCGCAGTCGGCCACAGAGTCGTACACGCAGGCGAGAAGTTCGCGAGATCCGTTCTCATCACTGACGAAGTCATCAAAGCTCTGGAAGAGTGTACACCGCTGGCTCCGCTGCACAACCCGCCAAACCTTCTTGGTATCGCAGCCTGCCAGGAACTGATGCCGGATACTCCGATGGTCGGCGTATTCGATACTGCGTTCCACCAGACCATGCCTCCTGAATCCTATATATACGCGATTCCGTATGAGTTCTACACAAAGCACGGCATCAGAAGATACGGATTCCACGGAACATCCCACAAGTATGTTGCTGAGAGAGCTGCTGACATCCTGAACGTCAATCTGGATGACCTGAAGCTGATCACCTGCCACCTGGGCAACGGTGCATCCGTATCCGCCATCAAGAGAGGCAAGTGCATCGACACATCCATGGGCTTCACACCGCTGGAAGGACTCGTCATGGGAACCAGATCCGGCGATATCGACCCGGCGATCGTAACCTACATGAGAGAGTGCGAACATCTGGATCAGGGTGTTGCCAATGAGATCCTGAACAAGAAGTCAGGCGTACTGGGCATCTCCGGCGTATCCAGCGACTTCAGAGACCTGGAAGCTGCTGCTGAGCAGGGAAATGAAAGAGCGCTGCTGGCACTGAAAGTCTTCGCGCACAAAGTAAGATTCTACATCGGCGCTTACATCGCTGAGATGAACGGCTGCGACGCGATCGTATTCACAGCGGGCGTCGGCGAAAATGATATCGGCATGAGAGACATCATCTGCAACGATCTGGGCAACCTGGGCATCAAGCTGGACGTTGTCAAGAACAGAATCAGAGGTAAGGAGACCATCATCTCCAGAGACGACTCACGCGTCAAGCTGATCCTCATCCCAACCAATGAGGAACTGATGATCGCCAGAGACACCCTCGGCATCGTAACAGGAAAGATCAAATAGCAGATCATAGCCAATAGATCCCATTCAAGAGATCACATTCATGTAAGTGAAACGCCGGACACCAAAGCCTTTCGGGTTATGGATCCGGCGTTTTAGTTTGTCTTTGACATAGGGAGAGTCTGGTTGTATAATCCATAGCGTATATTTATTTTCACAGGAGGTCAGTAGAAATGAAAAGAAAACCAAACATCGCAGTAGTAGGAGCAACGGGCGTCGTTGGATCGACGTTTCTGAAAGTGCTTGAAGAAAGAGATTTCCCATTTGAGAACATCTATTTGATGGCGTCTGCCAAATCAGCCGGCAAGACACTCACATTCAAGGGCAAGGAATACACCGTTGAAGAACTGACCGAACACTCATTTGATAAACCGATCGATATCGCGCTCTTCTCAGCAGGCGGCAGCACAAGCGCCAAATTCGCTCCGATCGCAGCAGAGCACGGCGTGACTGTTGTCGACAACAGCAGCCAGTGGAGAATGTATGATGACGTTCCTCTCGTCGTGCCGGAAGTCAATCCGGAAGATATCGCATGGAACAAAGGCATCATCGCCAATCCGAACTGCTCCACGATCCAGGCCATGGTCGCTCTGAAACCGCTGCAGGACAAATACGGAATCAAGAGAGTCGTTTACTCGACCTATCAGGCTGTATCCGGCTCTGGCGTCAAAGGCATCAACGACCTGAAGAACGGCCTTGCAGGAAATGACGAAGAGCTGCAGGCTTACGCGCACCCGATCGCAGGAAACTGCCTGCCGCATATCGATGTGTTCACAGAGAACGGATACACCAAGGAAGAAATGAAGATGATCAACGAGACGCACAAGATCCTGCACGATGACGATATCAAAGTCACGGCAACCACGGTCCGCGTTCCGGTATTCGATTCCCACAGCGAGTCCATCAACATCGAACTGGAAAAGCCGTTCGAACTCGAAGATGTCGTAGAGTGCTTCAGAAACTTCCCGGGACTGATCGTCCAGGACGATGTAGAAAACAACGTCTATCCGCTGGCTCTTGACGCAGCAGGAACAGACGAAGTCTATGTCGGCAGAATCAGAAGAGACTTCTCCGTGGAAAACGGCATCAACATCTGGGTCGTTGCGGACAACATCCGCAAGGGCGCAGCCACAAACGCCGTCCAGATCGCAGAAAAGCTTCTCGAGCAGCTGCCGGACTAAACCGCACAGATCATCACGCATAACAAAAGAGCACCGAACGGTGCTCTTTTTAATGTTTCTTGTTTTGATGCATTTGTTTATGCTTCGCCCATGATGTCCTTACCATCATAGTAGTTGCAGTTCGGGCAAACTCTGTGCGGAAGCTTTGGTTCGTGGCACTGCGGACAGATCGAAATGCCAGGAGCCTTCTTCTTCATGTTAGCTGCCTTTCTCTGATGCGTAACTGCTTTTGAAGTTCTTCTCTTAGGTACTGCCATGTTTACACCTCCTTCGTGCCTGGTTATAAGCACGCCTCCGCCGAATGGCATCGGCGACTGAATTTCCATTGATGTTTCTTTTAGGATTTCCGTTGGTTTCCTTGTTTTATGACACACGAAGACCCGTATGTCGCAACATTGAGAGTATACACGCGGAAGTCAGTGTTTGTCAACATGTTTTTGCATGAAGTCATCGAAGTTGTATTGTGTTCTCTTGAAAGGGCGCGCGGCGGTATGGTATTATCGAACCGTATGTGAATACTATAGCACAAAGACAGCAGGAGGGGGACCATCGATACGGAAGAGCGGCAGAACAATTGGATAACAGTGATCAGGATCGCAGGCGCTTATGTGGCGTGGGTCATGGGATCGGGATTCGCTACAGGGCAGGAGATCTTGCAGTTTTTCACCAGCTACGGATACGCGAGCATCGCCCTGCTTGGAATGAATCTGATCGGCTTTCTTCTGATCGGTCCGATGATCCTGCAGGCAGGCTTTGAGAACGCCCGTGATGCAAAGGCAGGACTTACCCAGCCGAGCCACTTTCAGTACTTCTGCGGCAGGACGATCGGGACCTTTTATGACTGGTTCCTGCCGGCGAGCATGTTCGCAGGCATGGTCATCCTCATTTCGGGATCCGGTGCGACCCTGCACGAATACTATGGGATCAATCATTTCGTGGGGGCTCTGATCATGGCAGCAGCAGCGCTGATCGCGTATATCGCAGGATTTCAGCGCTTCGTGAAGGTCGTTTCCTTTATTGGCCCCACGATCATCGCGTTTACGGTTTTTGTAGGCGTTGTGACGCTGATCAGAGACTGGGACGGACTTGCCTTTGTAAATGATTATCCTGATGAGATGCAGGCGCGGCAGCCGGTGCCGTTTCCCTGGCTCTCAGGACTGTTATACATATCCTATAACCTGAGCGGCGGTTCCAAATACTACACAGCGCTGGGAAGCACTGCGCATACTGTAAAGGAAGCCGTATGGGGCGCCGTCATCGGCACGGCGGCTCTGATGGCAGCGATCCTGCTCATGAACTGCGCGATGCTGACAGATATCGGGCAGACAGCCCTGCAGGATGTGCCGACGCTGTATCTGACGAGGAAGATCTCATACTCGCTTGGAGCGGTGTTCAGCATCATCCTTATCATGGGCATATTCTCATCCTGCAGCGCTATGCTGTGGACGGTCAGTGAGAAATTCGTGAAACAGGGCACAGGCAAAAGCTATCTCTTCGCTGCCTGTACGTGCGTCGCAGCGTTTCTATTGGGATTGCTGCCCTTCGCGGAGCTTGTCGGGACAGTATATACGATATTGGGATATGTGGGGCTCGTATTCGCGGGTTTCGTTATCGCGAAACGCATCAGAACATTCATGCAAAAGCATTAACATATCAGAGGTATAAAATGATAGGTACTTTCGTAAACGTAGGAACGATCATCGTCGGCAGCCTGATCGGCGGATTGTTCAAGAAAATCATGAGCGACAGGGTCAATGAAGCTCTGTTCATCGCCATGGGCATGGCGGCGTTCGGACTGGGCATCAACGCCGTCGTGCAGAATATGCCGAACAGCCAGTATCCGGTTCTGTTTATATTCAGTCTGGCATTCGGAGGTGCAGTCGGCACGATCCTGAAACTGCAGGACCGGGTCGACAGCGTTACGCAGAAAAAGGGCAAAGGCGACGTCAGGCTTGGCGAGGGCATCGTCACAGGATGCCTGCTGTTCTGTATCGGCACGCTCTCGATCCTGGGACCGGTGCAGAGCGCCCTCTATCAGGATCACACCTTCCTGTTTACGAATGCGACCCTGGATCTGGTGACTGCAATGGTGCTGGCCTCCACCTACGGCGTCGGCATGTGCCTTGCCGCAGCGATACTCTTCTGCTGGCAGGGGGGCATCTACGGCCTGACGCTGCTGCTTGGCAATTTCATCACAGACACCATGATGTGCGAGCTGAGCATCGTCGGGGGTTTCCTCATCGCAATGTCCGGCATCGGCATCCTGGGACTGAAGGACTGCAGGACAGTCAATTTCCTGCCGGCTCTTCTGGTCCCGCCCATCTGGTGCATTATCGCAGCCCATATCGATCTATTTTAGAGAAACAACACACAAACTACACAGAAAAATGTAATCATATAAGTGTGTTACTGTCTTATAAACAGAAGACGAAAGGGGAGACATCATGAAACTGAGAGTGACAGCTGCGATCGCGTTTGCAGTATGTGTTGCGGTCGCCATAGGGATCTATGCGTACAGCCAGTACGGCGGGAGCAGAGAGCAGGCGTCCGGGGAGATCAGGACCTTTGAAAGCTACGGTCAGATCCAGAGAGCGCTCAGCAAAATCAAAGATGAGGATATGCCTGTCTATATGATGAACAACAGCATGGGCATCGCAGAAGATGCGGAACTGGCCACCGGCGAAATGGCGGGCAGTTCCGGAACCGCACCTATGCCCAAGGGAAGCGACCGCTCGGAGACCTACGTGCAGGTAGAGGGTGTTGATGAGGCGGATATCGTCAAAACTGACGGCAACTATATCTATTACACTTCCAGGCTCGGCTATGATGTGATCATTGCGAAGGTCACAGACGGCAAAGCGGAAGATGCGGCCGTGATCTCCGAAGAAGAGACCGGCGTTTCCGCAGATAACCTGTTCCTGACAAACGGCAGGCTCATCATCACCGGACAGGAATACGAACTGCAGCCGGAAAATGATCAGTACAACTATTACTCCAAACCGATGGTCACGGCAGTTTGTATTTATGATATTTCGAATCCTGAGAAACCGCAGATGATCGGTAAGTACAGACAGAGCGGCGGATATGTCTCATCGAGGGTCACGGACGGGTATCTCTACGTTGTGACCAACGATTATCTGAACAGGGGCGAAAACCGCTATGTTCCTTATGCGGGCGCGGACAAGAAGTACGAAAAGCTTGCGGCAGACCACATCTGCTGCTTCCCGCAGCCGTACCGCAAGGCTTACGCCGTCATCGGTTCTGTAGATGTGAACTCTTCGAAAGGCCATATCAAATCAAAGACCCGCGCGGTCCTCGGCGCATCGGATGATATCTACTGCAGCGGCAGCGCCATCTATATAACAGATTTCAGCGTGAACTACAGAGACTTCAGTCCGGAAAGCGCAGATGAGCGCACCTATATCATCAAAGCGGACATCAGCAAAGGCAAGATCAGTTTTGCGAAACAGGGATCCGTGAGAGGAAGCGTCCTCAATCAGTTCGCAATGGACGAAAAGGACGGATACTTCAGAGTCGCGGCAACGGCCTTTGTCAAAGGAAAAGACGTGAACTATCTGTATGTCCTCGATGAAGACCTCAAAGTCGCAGGGAAGGTCAAAGGCTTCGCTGCAGGCGAGCAGATCAAAGCCGTACGGTTCCTTGGAGACATGGCTTATGTGATCACCTATGAACAGACGGATCCGCTCTTTGTCATCGATCTGAAAGATCCGAAGGCTCCGGAAATGCTGGGAAGCGTCAAGATCACAGGTTTTTCATCTCTGCTTGTACCGGAGGGAGACGGCATGATCGTCGGCATTGGAACAGCCACCACGGAAGAAGAATTCGGTGAAGTGGAAGAAGGCGTCAAGATCGCGCTCTTTGATATCAGCGATCCGCTGAAACCCGAAGTGCTCGACAGCATGACGTACAAAGACCTTACGAGCGATGTGCAGTATGATCACAGAGCTCTGACCGTCAACAGCAAGGCAGGCTGGTACGCCATCCCATATATCAACCTGGAAAAGGAAAGCGGCGGCGTGCTGCAGTTCGCGGTATCAGGCAAAAAACTTGAGGAAGTCGGAGACTACGAGAACAAAGAAGGGATTGCTCGGTGCCTGTATGTCGATGATCATATCTACGGCCTTGAGGACAACAACGATAAAATCGTTTCCTGGATGATCAAAGGAGATGACGGGAAGTAAAATATCCCATCTAAAAAAATCCCCGTCATAGAAGGGATTTGTTGTATCCCATGGAAGGGTTTTGATGTATAATGTTGCATAACGTGAAAAAAGGGAGGTCATTTGATAATGACAAACAAAAACAGCAATGTCAGCGTTGACTTTGAGAAGAGAGTCAAGGACATCATCGGGGAAATCAAAGGGTATGGTTTCGGCATGCTCAACGACATGATCGACCCTCAGTTTGTGGACTGTGACCCTGAGAAAATGTCATGCAGAGTGAGATACAGAAAATTCAAATGGGAAGACAACGGCCGCGGGGAGGTCCACGGAGGAGTGATCTCCGCGATCATGGATACGACGATGGGAATCAATGCCATCGGCCTGACAGAGGGCAGTGTATCAACATCCGATATGACCATCAGCTTTCTGAGACCGTTCAGAGGGAAGTCGTTCATCGTCGAATCCGAAGCGGTACAGGTAGGAAGCAGAGTCATCAGGCTGATTGCAAAAGCATATGATGAAGATACGGGCAAATGTCTTGCCGTGTCCACAGGCAGTTTCATGCATGTGGATTACGAACAGGCGGCAGAGAAAAAGCTCGGAGTATAAATACAGAAGTGAGGAGCAGGAGAAGAAACAATGAAAGAAATGAAAGATAACAAGTTCGAAACAAAATGTGTACACGGCGCCTACAGAGCACAGAGTGCACAGCCGCAGAACATGCCGATCATCCAGAGCACTACATACAGATACTACAACGCTCCGGATGTGGCAGCCCTCTTCGATCTGGACAGCCCGAACCATATGTACGCCAGACTGGGAAGCCCGACGGTAGATTATCTGGAACAGAAGATGGCACTTCTGGAATCCGGTACCGCAGGTATGTCCACATCATCAGGACAGGCTGCGAACCTGATCGCGCTGCTCAATATCTGTGAAGCAGGGGATCATGTGCTCAGCGGAACCAACATCTACGGCGGTACATACAATCTGTTTAATGTAACGCTCAGAAGACTGGGACTTGATGTGGAATTCTTTGATCAGGATATGAGTGAAGAAGAGATCCTGAAGCTGAAGCGGCCGAACACCAAGGCGCTGTTTGGAGAGACGCTGGGAAACCCCGCGCTGAGCGTGCTTGATATCGAGAAATTCGCCAGAGTCGCCAATGCTATGAAGGTACCGCTTATTGTTGACAATACACTTGCGACACCGGCTCTTTGCAGACCGATCGAATACGGCGCACACATTGTCACCCATTCGACCACGAAGTTTGCGGACGGTCATGGAACCAGCATCGGCGGATGCGTAGTCGAGGGAGGCAACTTCGACTGGACTGTGAAGGATGATGACGGCAATCTGAAGTACCCGACCATGGCAGCACCTGATGAGAGCTATCACGGGCTGAACTTTTATGAGAAGTTCGGACAGGCAGCCTTCTGCACGAGACTCAAGGCAGTCCTTGTCAGAGACCTGGGATGCACCATGGCGCCAATGAACGCGTACCTGACCCATCAGGGTCTTCAGACGCTGGATGTGCGTATGGAACGTCATGTCAAGAATGCTGAAGCGGTAGCGAAATTCCTGAAAGACCACCCGAATGTCGACTGGATCATCTATCCGGGACTGGAAGGCGATAAATATTACGACCTGGCTAAAAAGTATATGCCAAAGGGCGCCAGTGCCGTTATGAGCTTCGGTGTCAAGGGCGGCAGGGAAGCAGGTGAGAATTTCCTGGAGCATCTGGAGCTTTGCAGTATCGTTGTACACGTAGGTGACATCCACACGAGCGTGCTCCATCCGGCCAGCACCACGCACCGTCAGCTTTCTGAGGAAGCCCAGCTGGCAGCGGGGATCGATCCGGGTCTCATCAGACTTTCTGTAGGACTCGAAAATGTCGAAGATATCATTGCCGATCTTGACCAGGCACTCAACAAAGTAAAACTGTAAACGAATTAGAATAGGAGAAACAATGCCATTAATCATACCCGACCAACTTCCTGCAGCGGGTGCGCTGAAGGATGAGAACATATTCACAATGACAGGAGCCAGGGCGAAAGCACAGGATATTCGTCCGCTGAAGGTCATCATTGTCAATCTGATGCCGACAAAAATTGCAACTGAGACACAGCTGGCGCGTGTGCTGGCAAACAGCCCGCTGCAGATCGAGATGCAGCTGGTCGGCATGGACATGCACACATCGACACATACATCCCAGGAGCATCTTCTGTCCTTCTACACGACGCTGGAGCATTTCAAGGAGGAGTACTTCGACGGGATGATCATCACCGGCTCCCCAATTGAGCAACTTGAGTTTGAGGAAGCTGACTACTGGCCGGAGTTATGTGACATATTTGAATTTGCAAAGACACATGTTTACAGCAGCATGTTCATTTGCTGGGGTGCGCAGGCGGCATTGTATTATTACTACGGGATTCCGAAATATGTCCAGAAGGAAAAACTGTTCGGCGTGTTCGAGCACCGCACGCTGCGCAAGCACAATCCTCTCGTCAGGGGATTTGACGAACTGTTTTACGCACCGCATTCCCGGTACGCAATTACAAAAAAAGAGGACATCCTGAAGCATCCTGAGTTGAGGATCCTCGCAGAGTCTGAAGAAGCGGGGCCGCATATCATATCCACAGAGAACGGCAGACAGATTTTTGTCCTGGGGCACCAGGAATACGATAAGACAACATTGGCAGATGAGTACTTCAGAGACATCAACAAAGGGGTCAGGATCGACGTTCCGTGCAATTATTTCCGCAACGACGATCCGCAGCAGGAGATCATGTTCCGGTGGAGAGGGCATGCGAACCTGCTGTTCTCAAACTGGCTGAACTATTATCTCTATCAGGCTACGCCGTATAACCTGGACGATCTCAGAGATGGTAAGGAAGATGCCTGGAGAGAAGCATTCAAGGATGATGACAGTATCATCGACGACTAGTTGACTTAAAGCCCTATATATAGTATAAAGATACCAAAGAGCATACTAAAGAAGTGGAGGTGTGATCTTATGGCAAAAGACAATAAGAAAAAGGCAAGGGATAAAGCCGCTGAGAAAGCCGTCAAGACCAGGCTTGGAAGCACACATCTCAAGTCATTCAGAATCCTGGGTTCAGAGAAAGATCCGGAGACAGGTGCTGTAACAGTCCATGTTCTTAGGATGGTGGGCAGCGACAACTATCTGTTCAGAGTCAAGTGCGAGCAGGAGGGCAGCAGTTATTCGATGTCCGGTCTTTTGCCGGTCACCAATGATGAAGACTTCGGAGATTATCGTGTGTATAACCCGAAACCTGCGTCTGCAGATGCCCTTCGCCCCACAGAAAAAGAAAAGAAATTTACCGGATACGGCAAATAACAAATTTGACCCGCCTCATTGGGGCGGGTTTTTGAGGAGGAAAAAACATTGATTAACAGAGCTTTACTGAAAAACCTGTCAAAACAATATCCGGATATCAAGGCAGCGACAGAGGAAATCGTCAATCTGAGCGCGATCCTCAGCCTGCCGAAAGGCACGGAGTTCTTTTTGAGCGATCTTCACGGGGAACATGATGCTTTTGTACATATGTTAAAGAGTGCTTCCGGCGTCATCCGGAATAAGATCGACGACATCTTCGGTCCGACGCTGTCCATCGAAGAAAGAGATGCGCTGGCAGCGCTGGTGTACAACGCAAGAGCAGAGATGGAACGCAGGAAAAAGAGTGAGCCTGACTTTGACAAGTGGTGCAAGGTCGCGATCAGCCAGCTGACACAGGTCCTCAAATCTGTCACAAACAAATATACACAGTCCAAAGTACGTAAAAGACTGCCGAAACAGTACGCCTACATCATCGATGAGCTTTTGCATGCTGATTCGAAGTACAATATGGGCGATTATTATGTGAAGATCGTAGAGACCATCGTCGACTGCAGGGAAGCTGAAGATTTCATCGTCGAGATGACCGAATGCATCAGCAACCTGGCTGTAGACGGACTTCACATCATCGGGGACATCTGGGACAGAGGCGCCGCGCCGGACAAGATCATGGACTATCTGATGGATTTCCATGATGTGGATTTCCAGTGGGGCAACCACGATATCCTCTGGATGGGTGCCGCTACAGGAAGCTGGGCATGCATCACGAACGTGCTCAGGATCAATACGAAGTACAACAACTTCGACATGCTGGAAGTCGGCTACGGCATCAATCTCAGACCGCTGGCAACCATGGCGGCAGAAGTGTATGCGGATGATCCGTGTAAATCCTTCTGGCCGAAGACCATCGAGCGCAACAAGTACGACCCTGTCGACGATGAACTGGCGGCCAAGATGAACAAAGCGATCTCCATCTGCCAGTTCAAGGTGGAAGGGCAGAGAATCATGGCGCACCCGGAATATCATCTTGAGCACAGACTGCTGCTCGATAAGATCGATTATGAAAAGGGAACCATCAAGCTGCCTCTTGGAGAATATGAACTGAACGATAAAAACTTCCCGACCATCGATCCGGCAGATCCGTACAAACTGACGCCGGAGGAGGAAGCAATGCTGGACGCTCTGGAGCCGGGCTTCACAAAGAACGACAAGCTGCAGAAGCACATCAAATTCCTCTTTACACACGGCGCTCTGTACAGGATCGTGAACGGCAACCTGCTGTATCACGGCAGCATTCCGATGAACAAGGACGGCAGCTTCAAAGATATCGAGATCGGCGGGCGTGTGCTGAAAGGAAAAGCCTATATGGATTATCTTGATGAGCATGTACGTCAGGCGTATTTCCATCCGAAGGATTATGAAATGCCTGGATGGAACGGCGACATCATGTGGTATCTGTGGCTGTCCGCCAACAGTCCGCTCTTCGGCAAAGATCAGATGACCACGCTGGAGAGATGCCTGATCGACGACAAGAAGACCCATAAGGAGCACACTGTTCCGTATTACAAACTCGTCGAACGGCAGGATGTCTGCGAAAACATCCTGAAGGAATTCGGACTGGATCCGGACGTATCCATCATCCTGAACGGACATGTTCCGGTCAAGATCAAGGATGGAGAGAGCCCGATCAAAGGCAACGGCAGACTCTTCATCATCGACGGCGGAATGTCAAAGGCTTACCAGAAGACGACAGGTATCGCAGGATACACATTCTTTATCAATTCACGGCATATGGCTCTGGCGGAGCACAAACCTTACAGTCCGCTGCAGGAAGACGGGACCCAGGTATTCCACGCTCCGGTAATCAATGTCGTGCGGGAGATGGACAAACGGATGCTCGTAGTCGATACAGATCTGGGCGGGGAGCTTTTGAGAGAAAGAGAAGAACTCAGGGCGCTGGTCGAGGCTTACAGAGACGGTTCTCTTAAAGAAAGATAAAGGCAGCAAGATAGTTTGGGCTCAATCATTAAAATAATATGCAATTCTGCAATAATAATGCGTAAATCCCCCTTGTCAGATAGGGGGATTTATGTTTTAATTACTATGGTATGATTTGTTATAAAAATAACAAATATGATAATAATTTAAGGAGGCAATAGAATGAACTTTTCACTGACGAAGGAACAAGAATTCGTAAGAAAAATGGTACGCGACTTTGCCGAAACTGAGGTAGAACCTCTTGCTGCAGACATCGATGCGGAACACAGATTCCCGGAAGAGACTGTAGAAAAGATGGCTCAGTACGGCTTACTCGGCGTTCCGTTCCCAACTGAGTATGGTGGAGCTGGCGGAGACCACATCTCCTATGCGATCACTGTTGAAGAGCTCTCAAAGAAGTGCGCATCAACAGGCGTTATCTGCTCAGCACACACATCACTGTGCTGCTGGCCTATCTTCAACTGGGGAACAGAAGAACAGAGACAGAAGTATCTGCCGGATCTGCTCTCAGGAAAGAAGCTGGGTGCTTTCGGTCTGACCGAGCCTAACGCTGGTACAGACGCATCCGGACAGCAGACAAGAGCGGTCGACGGCGGTGACTGCTGGATCCTTGATGGAGCTAAGGTATTCATCACAAACGGCGGATATGCTGACGTATTCGTAGTTATGGCCATGACTGACAAGTCAAAGGGCAACCACGGTATCAGCTCATTCATCGTTGAGAAGGGCGATCCTGGATTCTCAATCGGCAAGACTGAGGACAAGATGGGTATCTGCGCATCCTCAACAACAGAACTGATCTTCCAGGGCTGCAAGATTCCTAAGGACAGACTCCTTGGTGAAATCGGCGATGGATTCAAAGTTGCTATGTCAACTCTGGACGGCGGCCGTATCGGTATCGCTTCACAGGCTCTGGGAATCGCACAGGGCGCTCTCGACGTAACAATTGAGTACATGAAGGCTAGAAAGCAGTTCGGAAAGAGCCTGTCCAAGTTCCAGGCACTCCAGTTCGTAGTTGCTGATCTGGAAACTCAGATCCAGGCTGCAAGACTGCTGGTTTACAGAGCTGCTGACATGAAGGACAAGCACCTGCCTTACGGACCTGCTGCTGCAATGGCTAAGCTGTTTGCTGCTGAAACTGCAATGCATGTAACCACAAAGTGCGTACAGCTCCACGGTGGATATGGTTACACGAAGGATTATCCGGTAGAGAGAATGATGAGAGACGCTAAGATCACTGAGATCTATGAAGGTACTTCAGAAGTCCAGAGAATGGTCATTGCTGCATCAGTTCTTGGTAAATAAGCAGATAGGAGGAATTACAAATGGCATTTAATATTATTGTATGTGCAAAGCAGGTTCCTGATACCAACGTTATCAAGATCAACCCTAAAACTGGTACACTGATCAGAGATGGCGTTCCAAGTATCCTGAACAACGACGATGCCAATGCTCTCGAAGAAGCATTGAAGATAAAGGACAAGTTCGATGACGTACATATCACAGTCATCTCAATGGGACCTCCGCAGGCAAACGATCTTCTGTTCGAATGCATCGCGAAGGGCGCAGACGAAGGTATCCTCGTATCTGACAGAGCAGTTGGCGGATCAGATACATGGGCTACTTCCAACACTCTGGAAGCTGCAGTAAGAAAATGGGTCAAGGACAATGGCGACTATGACCTGATCTTCACAGGCCGTCAGGCTATCGACGGTGATACCGCTCAGGTAGGACCGCAGCTGGCTGAGAAGCTGGATCTGCCGCAGGTATCCTATGTTGAAGAGTTTGAGATCGCTGACGACAGAAAGACTGTTACAGTTAAGAGACAGCTGGAAGACGGTTATGAACTGATCGAAGTTCCTCTCCCATGTCTGCTGACAACGATCAAAGAGCTGAACACTCCGAGATACATGACGATCGCTGGTATCTATGGCGAAAAGGAAATGAAAGTCTGGAACGCTAAGGATATCGAAGTTGACCTGACAAAGGTAGGTCTGGAAGCATCACCTACGAACGTATTCAGATCATTCACACCTGCACCGAAGCAGCCGGGCGTCAAAATCGAAGGCGACACTGAGAACGAGCAGGCTAAGAACTTACTGATCAAGCTTAAGGGCAAGCATGCAATCTAAGAGTAGGAGGGAATATAAATGGCTATTAACATTATAAAAGAAAAATGTATTGGATGCGGACAGTGCTTCAAGAGCTGCCCTAAGGATGCATTTTATTTCGAACCATACGATGGCAACAAGCTTGGTAAGGTTGCTGCTATCGGCCCAAGCTGCGACTTCTGTAACCAGTGCCTGACTTCCTGTAAGTTCGGCGCGATCGAAGAGAAGAAAGTAGAAGTACAGGCTGACCTGGGCGACTACAAGCACGTTTGGGTATTTGCTGAGCAGAGAGACGGCAAGCTCATGAACGTTGCTCTCGAGCTGATCGGCGAAGGCCGCAGACTGGCTAAGGAAATCAGCGATGATACAGAAGTATGCGCAGTTCTGATCGGATCAGAAGAAGATATCGCTCCGCTGGCAGATGAGTGCTTCAAGTATGGTGCAGAGAAGGTTTACAAGATCGCAAGCCCGCTCCTGCAGCACTACACAACAGACGCTTACACATATGCTCTGAAGGAAGCTATCGATGAGTACAAGCCTGAGATCGTTCTCTACGGTGCTACACACATCGGTCGTGACTTCGCTCCGAGAATCGCTGCAAGATGCAACACTGGTCTGACAGCTGACTGCACAAGACTGGACGTTAAGGTATCAAGCTACATCGAGTTCGCTAAGAAGAACACAACGCTTGACACATCCACACTGGATCCGAACGACCCGTCAACAGGCATCAAGCAGACTCGTCCTGCATTCGGCGGTAACCTGATGGCTACCATCATCTGCCCGAGAACAAGACCTCAGATGTCAACCGTTCGTCCTGGCGTAATGCAGAAGAGAGAGCCGGTTGAAGGCGCTACAGGCGAAGTTATCGATGTTAAGACAACTGTAAAAGAAGACGATATCCACATCAAGATCAAGGACGTTGTTAAGTCCGCTAAGGAAATCGTTTCCCTGACAGACGCAGACATCATCTGCTCCGGCGGAAGAGGACTGGGCGATCCTTCAGGATTCGAACTCATCAAGGAATTCGCTGACAAGGTTGGCGGAGTTGTAGGTTCATCCCGTGCAGCAGTAGATGCTGGCTGGATCGATCACTCACACCAGGTTGGACAGACTGGTACTACTGTAAAGCCAAAGATCTACTTCGCATGCGGTATCTCCGGCGCTATCCAGCACCTGGCAGGTATGCAGACTTCAGATTGCATCGTTGCAATCAACAAGGATGCTGACGCTCCGATCTTCGAAGTTGCTGACTTCGGTATCGTAGGCGACCTGTACAAGGTAATCCCGGAAATCATTGCTGAGTGGGACAACGCAGAAGCTCTGTATGACGCTTCAACAAAAGAATAATCAACAATATAATGAATCAAACCATTTAATCAGTTGAAAGTTCACTAACATAACAAAAACCGCTGTACTGTCAGGTACGGCGGTTTTTTCATGCACCTTTATGGTTAAGTTTATGCGCCGGCTGGCGGGGAAGCGTGTCTTCGCTTAAGTCCTCGTCGCGGACAGTTGTTTGCTCCTCTCTCGCGGTTCGCCTGTGAATTTGCCGGAACCGCCCGGCAAATTCACTGACGGCTCCTTCGCTCGCGCCGTCACACAACTGTTACCGCTCCTGCGGAAGTCGCTCAGACACGTTTCCCCGCCAGTCGGCATTATCCTTAATCGCTGCAGATAGTGACAAATCCGCGTCTTAATTCATAAGCAATGCAATGGCTGTCTGCGAAAGCGGCTGACCGGGGTGCCGGAGGCGATTTCCGCAGGAGCAGTTACAATCATATGCGAAATGAACTTAGAGAACAAAAATCCCAGACACTGTTTGAGCGGTGTAACCGCGAGTTTGTCTGGGATTTTGATGTTCTCTGTGAATGAGCATCTATGATTGTCTGCGACGAGGACTAAGCCGGAGGCACCCCGGTCAGTTGCTTTCGCAGAACCTGACGTTCGAATCTTTAGATGTCGAATTCCGGATAGTAGTTGTCGGAGGGGGTGAGGGTGGGTTTTGGTGCAGGATCGAGTTTCTCGTCTCTGACGCACGCGCCGGCAACGCCATTTTTGATGTCTTTCAGTATTCCGAATTTCATACTTATCCTATATACTGTTTCAGGCGGGTGAGGGGAAGGCCCACCACATTATCATAATCGCCTTCAATGTGGTCGATATATTTCTCGAAAGTCCCCTGGATCGCGTAACCGCCGGCTTTATCGTAAGGTTCATCTGTCGCGACATAAGCCCGGAGTTCCTCGTTGGAATACGACTTAAAGAAGACCTCGGTATCCTCATAGAAGCAGGAAGCTTGTCTTACGCCATCCGTCATTTCATACTGACCGGCATTATCAAGCCGCATCTGCCCATAATACGAGATGCTGACGACACAGCATCCGGTCACAACGTGATGTGAAGTACCTCTGAGAGAGCTCAGAATCCGATATGCGTCGCCTTCGTCCTGCGGTTTGCCAATGATGCTGCCGCCTTGTACAACGACCGTGTCAGCGGCGATGATGCGGATATCTTCGCCAGCAGGAGGCCAGTCCCTGTTGACAGAAAAGCGAACAGGATCGTGGACCGTCAAGCCGTCTTCAGATGCCGGCGTGATCTCATCAGCCACTGCAAAAGCCTTCGCCATGGCAAGATACATTGTTGCAGTTTCCGGTTTCATGTCGAAGGGAAGTGTCTCATTGATAGATGCCGGCTTGACCACAGGGTCATAGCCGGCATTCTTTAACATTTCTATACGCCTCGGTGAGGCAGAAGCTAAAATAATCATTTATTATTCGTCTCCCTCTTCCTCGGGTTCAGGTTTTGTTTCCGTCGGTTCAGGTTTTGTTTCTGTTGGTTCAGGTTTTGTTTCCGTTGGTGGAGCCTGTGTTGTGGTAGCATGTGTCGTAGTAGCCCTTGTTGTTGTTGCTTTGGTTGGCGCCTTTGTGGCTCTGGTCGTGGTGGCCTTTGTCGTAGTCTTATCATCGTCCTTGTCATCTTTTGTCTTGGACTTTCTCTTGACTACCTTGGAGTAAGTTCCGTCTACGTAATACTCTCCGTTGACGCGTGTTACGTTTTTAGGCTGCTCTCCGAAGCTTGCGCGCGGCAGATCTTCACAGACACGCTCCATAATGGAAGCCCAGAAACCTGCGGCTTTATAGGAGTAGTTGGATACTGACATGTTGATGTCGTTGCCCATCCAAAGCGCCATGGAATAGTATGGCGTGAATCCTGAGAACCAGATGTCATACATGTTACTTGTCGTACCGGTCTTGCCTGCAGAAGGTTGTGAAGGAATGTACGCATTGCGGCCGATACCTCTTGTAACAACTGTGTTGAGCACATCTGTCATGATCCATGCAACGCCCTTATCATATACCTGCGTTTCCTCAGGCTGTTTCTCGAAGAGAACATTGCTGTTGGAATCAAGGACCTTCGTATAGAAAATCGGAGTCTTGTAAACGCCGCCGTTTACAAAGGTTTCATAAGCAGCTGTTTCCTCGAGAGGGGTAAGCCCGCGGGTCAGACCGCCCAGAGAAATCGCCGCCGGGTTGGCGTCATTTTCATCATCAAGTGTGGTGATGCCGACCTTCTTAAGCATATCCAGACAGTAGTCAGCGCCTTCGTTGCGGTCGATCTGCTGGAAAATCTTGTAGGAGCAGACATTCAACGACTGCTGAAGCGCTTCTCTGACTGTTGTAGAACCATGGTAGCGGTGGTCATCGTTCTTCGGCCAGACTCTTCCGTTCCCGTCCTTGGTAAGGGAGTCGTTGATTATACTTCCAGCAGTGACGTATTTACCCCAGTTGGAGCCTTCACTTGTATCAAGACTGAGTTTCTTTTTGTCCTTTTCATATTCATAACTCATCTGCAGGGCAGGGCCGTATACAGCGATCGGCTTGATAGAGGATCCCGGCTGACGAGGATTGACTGCTCTGTTGTAAAGCTGCTTACCGGTGGCGCCGCGTCCGCCCATCATGCCTTTGACCTGTCCGGTCTTGTTCTCGATGATTACAGCTGCAGCCTGCGGCTGACGGATCTTTTGCTTCAGTGTGTAGTTGTCGTCATTCACAAGCAGACCGGAATCTGTTTTCTGGAAGAAATCAGGATAATCTGTGAAGAACTGTGCAGAGACGATGCAGTTGCCGTCATCGTCCAGAGTCTTGTATTCTGCCGGGATCGACAGCGCGCCGCTCTCGATAAAGTAGAATTTACCGTCATCTTCCTTCTTGTACATACTCCGGAATTCCACACTGATGTCGGTTCCGTTTGCAGCTGAAGTCTCATAAAGATTCAGTCGGTGGGCCTTCTTTATGGTCATGCTGCCGTCTGAATTCATGGTGTATTCATCTGATCCGAGTGTGAAGTTGTCTTCATCATCGAAGTAGTTGGAGTATGCGTAAGCCAGAACGACACCGTCCTCACTGATAAGATTGTTCTCTGCATTGGTTCTGGTGTAGGAAATCGATGTGAAGTTCTCGTCATCGGCAAATTCTTCTTCCATTATCTTCTGGATCCTGGAATCCATAGATGTATAGATCTGCAGACCCTTGGTGTAGACCATGTTCTCAGCATCATTCTCAGATACGCCGTATTCCTGCTGAATGTCATCGATCAGCTGGCTGAGAGCATAATCTGTGAAGTAAGAAGTCTTGCTGGCGTCAGCAGCAGCACCGATTTTGATTTCATCCTTGATGTCCTTGGAGAGAGCTTTGTCGCGTTCCTCCGGTGAGATATTGCCGCTTTCACACATATTGTTGAGTATGAATTCCCGTCTGTCCTTCGTCATATCTCCGTTGTAGAGATAGGTGACAGTAGATGTCTTCTTGATCTTTGGAAGGGAAGTCTGCGTGTTGTAGTAGTCCGAGTAGACGAGCGCGTATACGTCAGGTGACTGCGGAAGGGCAGCCAGCGCTGCACACTGCTCCAATGTCAGCTCGCTCGCTTTTTCGGAAAAATAGGATTCCGCAGCAGCCTCAACACCGTAAGAGTTGAAGCCCAGGTAGATCGTATTCAGATACGCCTCCATGATCTGTTCTTTGGAGAGGTTCTTTTCAAGCACGATTGTACAGTACATTTCTGTGATCTTACGGGAAAGGGTACGCTGGCTCTTGATCTCAGCAAGATAAACGTTTCTTGCCAGCTGCTGGGTAACGGTAGAAGTACCGCTGACCTCGCCGCCGCCAAAGATACTCTCTTTGACAGCACCGATCATACGGATGAAGTTGAATCCGTTATGCGACCAGAATTTATGGTCTTCGATAGCGATAACAGCATTGACCATGTTTTCCGGAATGTCTTTATACTTGATTACCGTTCTGTTTCCGTTGGAGAAATACAGACTCTCGATCTCGTTGCCGTCGGTATCGAACATGATCGAACGCTGGCTGATCTGTGAGTAGATGTCATCCGTGTTGATGGGCGGCGCCTTGACGAAGATAAAACCTACATAGATGCCAGCCGCGAACACGCCTATGAGAACAAGGCATACGATCGACTTAAAAATCGCGGCAGCAGGAGACTCCTTTTTCACCGGTTTGCGCTTGGTGACTCCGGAAGCGCTTCCGCCGAATTTAGATGAGGCAGCGATGGCTTTAGCCTTGGCACTTTGAGCGCTTTCTTTCGCCTTCTTGGCTTTCTTGCTTTTGCGGGCGCTCTTTGGCTGCTTTGGCGCAGGAGCGACCTCTTCCTCTGAAGAGGCTCTTACATCATCTACCGGCTCAGAACCAGTGTCGGTGCTTTCGGCCGGTGCTGCTGTCTCACCATTTGGAGAGGAGTTCTCGGAACGGTAGCTGGACGCTGAGCCGTAAGAATACTCTTCGTCAGCAGCATCTGCGCTATAGGTATCCGTTTCAGAGATCTTGTTTTTTTCTTTCTCGGCGATTTCATCGAACTTATCGAAGAAATCATCGTTTGTTACATTATTATTGTCAGACAAAATTCTATCCCCCGATTTCTAGTTATACATATAGCAAGATTATATCACATGAATCAGGTTTTATGTGTAGAAAGCGTAAAAAATATGAATGGCAATTAAAGGAAATATTTCTTGAATCTGCCAATTAACTGTGGTATGAATATTAGATGAAAGGGGTCAAAAGGGGATATGATCAGAAGACCAATGCTTTTTGCTGCCTGCGGCACAGCAGCCGCAGTCATGATTTCATATTATGCAGGAGCTGTTGCTGCATTGGCAGTAGTTTTCCTCATAGCTGCTATATTGCTCTTATTGTGCAAAACCCGCGTATCCGGAAGTAAATCAAGATATATCGCCTTGATCGTACTTATCTTTTACTGTCTGGGAACTGTTGCACTTTGGCAGAAAGACAGGTGCCTGTCAGAAGAAGCTGCCGCGCTCGACGGCAGCAGTCTGCATGGTGAAATTACCGATTGTGCGTATAAAACGAACCAGTCAGGAGAACCGTATCTGCAGCTCATCGTTAAAACCGCGGAGGGGAAACTGGTTGCCAGATGCGGGGATGATAATAATGCAAAGGCAATAGAAGGCCGGTTGATCGATATTTCGGGGAATCCGAAGGATCCTGCAGGAAAACGCAATCCCGGATGTTTCGATTATTCTCTGTATCTCAGATCTCTGGGCATCACGAAAACGGTTTTCTGCGACAGTATCACTGTGCATCCGCAGAGGAGTTTCCACGATGCGCCGCTTTCATACGTCCGCAGCCGAATATGCAGAATCAGGGAAGCCTTCATCGACAGACTGGAGAGAAACACAGATCCGGAGACTGCAGCAATGATGCGGGCCATCATGTTCGGTGATAAGGGAGAACTCGATGAAGAGACCCTGGAGGTGTTTCAGAAAAACGGCACAGCTCATATCCTTGCCGTCAGCGGACTGCACATAGGAATCATATACGGATTCATCCTGAAACTGTGGCGCTGGAGACGGAGATGGCTGTTTTTGGAGTTTAACCTGGTGTTTTTTCTGACGTATGCTGCAGCAGCCGGTTTTTCTCCTTCGGTGACGAGGGCTGTCGTAATGGTGCTGATGCACATCTTGGCCGGGATCAGGGGATGGCGGTATGATCTCAGCAACGCGGCGTTCGCAGTAGGACTGTTTGTTGTACTGCAAAATCCCTATATGCTGTTCAATACAGGATTTCAGATGTCATTTCTTGCTGTACTCACGCTGGTTCTCGTTTTACCGTATCTTAAACGGGTCTACTCAGGGATTTTTCTGGCCAGCCTCGCTGTGCAGTCCGGTTTAGGTCCGTACATTCTGTATCAGTTCAATTATCTATCTCTTCTTGCTGTACTGATCAATGTGCCGGTAGTGTTTCTGGCAGGATTGATCGTACCGGCAGGACTGGTGTCGATGGCTTGCGGCGCCGCGGGCAGTCCTGTTTGCGGAGTCGCGGACGAGGTGGTCCGGAAACTGTGCGGGCTGCTTCAGGAACTGAATGTTGCGGGACAGATGGGCGGATCGTCGTCGATCCGGATACCGAGCCCGCCTCTATGGGCAATGGCCGCCTATTATCTGGCGCTGCTGCTGTTTGCCACCGAAGAAGGACGTCTCGGACTGATACGGGCAGAACATAAAGGCCGGTATATATTGAAGCTGATGCTGGTCACAGCTGTACTCAGCGCAGGCTTTCATGCCTTTGCATCAGATGGATTCGGGAAATGCGATCTGACGTTTGTCGATGTAGGACAGGGAGACTGCATGCATCTTCGGATCGATGACAGAAGCAGAATGATCGGGAAAAATGACGTATATCACGTGCTGATCGACGGAGGGGGAAGGGACAGTTTCGATGTTGGGAAGAAAATACTGTGCCCGTATCTGCTGAAAAACGGTGTCAGCAAAATCGATTTGGCCATTGTCACGCATTTACATAACGATCATTATGACGGCATACGTTCGTTGTGCCGCATGGGGATGGTGGAGAAACTCTGTGTGTATGAGGGGTATAAGGTCGGGGAGGAAAAGCTCCTTGAAGAATGCGGGCTGGACCGCGAAGACCTGGTTTACGCCGCCGCGGGGGACGTTGTGAGCCTGGGTGATGCGTCGTTTACAATGCTTGCGCCGCCGGCGTGCAGTGATGCCGAATACGTCAGACTCGCAGAGAATGAAGAAGATGAGAACAAGAAAAGTCTGCTGATCAGGACCGATTACCATGGTGTGTCCGCAATGATGACGGGAGATATCAGCGAAGACGGGGAAAGAAGCGCCATGGAGCATCAGAGTATCGATGTCATGCAGTGTGATGTCCTGAAGGTCGGTCATCACGGTTCTAAGACAAGTTCCTGTGATGCGTTCCTTGACACTGTGCATCCTTTGTGTGCGGTGATACAGGTAGGGGAACACAACATGTACGGACATCCTGCGCCCGATACGCTCGAAAAACTGGCTTCACGGAACATACCGGTGTACCGGAACGACCTGCAAGGGGCAGTCGGGATCGAGATCAGCAGAGGAAAACCAAAAAAAGTCAGGACAATGATCGAATAATGATCGAAAAACACAAATGATTCTGCGCAAGCTGTGGTAGAATATCGATATGGCATATAACAGAGACGAAAAACACGCATATGAACAGCTTACGGCAGATATGAATGCCGGGGATATTCCGGCTGCTGTCATCTTTTCTGGTACAGAGGATTATCTCATTGATTTCTATGCCGGAAGGCTGATCGACAGATACATCAGACAGGAGTGCAGGGCTCTTGACCTTGTGACGCTCATCAGGGACGAACTGACAGCTGATGAGATCATCAACAGTCTGGAAACCATGCCGTTCCTGTCCGAACGGAAGGTCGTATATCTTCCGGAGTTTTTTGATGACAAAGGCAGGATGCCGAAGGACATCGAAAAGAAGCAGAACGCCAGAAAAGAACTGGCGGAGATGATCGACAGTTTGGATCCGCAGACCACGCTGCTTCTGATCACAGCGGCGCATCCCGCGGACTATAAGGCGCAGCGGAATATCAGGGACTCTGAGATCTATAAGAAGGTATCAAAACAGGGACGCAAGGGCGTCGGCCGTGTTTATGACTTCGGCCCCCTGAGCAGAAGACAGCTCACCGGGTTTATCGAGAAGCGTTTCCGGGCCGCCGGCAAGCAGTTCAGGCCGGGCATTACGTCCATGATCATTCGTGAGACGGATTACGAGAGCAAAGACAACGACTACGGGCTTTATGAACTGGGCAATGACCTGCAGAAAATCATCGCTTACTGCGGAAGCGCGCCGGAGATCACGCCGGATGCAGTCGCCGCAGTGCTGGGAACGAGCCCTGAAAAAAACGTGTTCCGGATGATCGATGCAATGGTAACAGGAAGAAAAGAAGAAGCGTTCAGGCTTTTGCATTATCTGCTCCAGGACGGCGCGCAGGAGATCAGTCTGCTGGGCATGATCACTGAACAGTTTGAAATCATGCTTACCGCCTGCGAGATGAAGGACGAAGGCAAAAGCCTTACAGAGATACAAAAGACCCTTGGAGGAGGCTATCTGGGCAAAGGCAAGCGGATCGCTGAATACAGAACGAAGAAGGCGCTTGAGAGCGGAAGCCGGCTTGGCTCGGCAAGGCTCAGAAAGGCGTTAGCCAATTGTTATAAGGCAGAGAAGAACATCAAGTCCGGTCTGATGCCGGGCAGACTGGCGCTGGAATATTTCATCGGGAACATATAGGGAACAATGATGTTAGACAGAAAAACACAAGTCAAAGCGGATATGATGCTTGTTGTGTTGACGCTGGGATGGGGCGTTTCCTATTTTATGATGGACCTGTGTCTGGAGGAGATCGACCCGCTGACACTGAACGCATTCCGTTTTCTGGGGGCATTTGCAGTAGCGTGGCTGCTCGCGGCGAAAAAAGCGATCCATGTGAACAGAATCACCCTGTGGTATGCATTCCTTGTTTCCCTGTCGCTGATCTTCGTTTATATCGGAGCGACCTACGGCGTAAAATATACGAGCCAGTCCAATGCCGGATTTCTGTGCGGGACAGCGGTGATTTTCACACCGATCCTTGCCCTGGTGTTCAGAAAAACCGTACCGGACAAGAAAACCGTGTTCGTTGTATTGCTGTGTACGGCAGGCATGGCGATGATGAGCCTCGACACCCATCTGCATGTGGCCAGAGGAGACCTTCTGTGCCTTATGTGCGGACTGTCGTATGCAGTGGATCTGCTGATCAATGAGGCAGGGGTGCGGCGCGAGGATGTCAATGCATTTCAGCTGGGCATCTATCAGCTCGGATTCACCGGCGTGTGGATGCTCATTCTGGCGCTGATCTTTGAAGATATGCGTCTGCCGCAGACAGGAGGATGCTGGGTGTCGTTGATTTTCCTGACTGTGTTCTGCACCGGTATCGCATACATTGCACAAGTCGTCGCACAGCAGTACACGACGGCGACCCATGTAGGAGTCATTTTTACACTGGAACCGGTATTTGCGGCTATTGTCGCATTCCTCTTCGCAGGGGAGAGGCTGCTGCCGCGGGCCTATGCAGGAATGGTCATGATGCTGGTGAGCATATTGCTCATGGAATTGGGAGGCAAAGAAGAGGACGCTATTGCGCGGGAATAGTCTAGTTGTGTTTGGAGGTAAAAGTATGAAGATATTCGTTATCAACGGACCGAACATCAATATGCTGGGAATCAGAGAACCGGAAATCTACGGTTCTAAAACCTATAACGATCTCGAGGAGTTCATTTTAGGTGTTTTTGAATCCGCTGAGGTCACAGGGGAAATATTCCAGTCGAACCACGAAGGGGAGATCATCGATCAGATCCAGGAATCACTTGGCTGGGCCGACGGAATCGTGATCAATCCGGGCGCGTATACACACACAAGCATTGCCATTGCGGATGCGCTCAGGGCAATAGAAATACCGACTGTGGAAGTGCATCTTTCTGATACGGACAAACGGGAGGATTTCAGGAAGATTTCCTATGTTGAGGCGGTGGCAGTCAAGACGATCAAGGGCAAGGGTTTCGAAGGATACAAAGAAGCTATAGATTTCCTGGCTGAGGAATGGAAAAAGGCCGATATATAGAATCTCTTTTGCACCGGAAGGCCGTGTATACCGCATATATTGTATACATAATGGTTATTGATAGACTTTCTGTTTTTGATTTGATACAATGTCTCAAGCAGAAAGTCATTTTTGTTGTATGAGAAAAAAGACACATGAATCAACGTCTTGGATATTGTATACAAGATGATTTTGCTGTAAAATATGATAAATATGTCCCGGATGAACCGGGCATATACAAGGTGGATAAACAGGAGGAATTTTATCATGAGCGAAAAAGCTTGCAACTGCGGCTGCGCAGGCGACAGAGCGGCTCAGTTCACAGAACTGGCTCCGACGCTTGAGCAGTATGCTAAAGTGCCAGGCAGTCTGATCACCATTCTGCAGAAGACTCAGGAAATCTATGGCTATCTTTCACTGGATGCCATCAATTATATTTCCGAGTGCACTGGGATCAAACCTGCCAAAATCTATGGAGTAGCGACATTCTATGCACAGTTCAGACTTCAGCCGATTGGTAAGTATCTCATCATGCTCTGCAAAGGCACCGCGTGCCACGTTAACGGAGCAGATATGATCGAGGAAGCAATCTGCGAACATCTCGAGATCCAGGATGGCGAGACTACTGAAGACGGCATCTTCACACTAAACAATGTAGCGTGTCTGGGATGCTGCTCACTGGCCCCCGTCATGATGGTCAAGAGCGCAGAAGGTGATGAAACGTACGGCAACCTCACGAAGGACAAGGTCAAGGAAGTCCTCGATGAGATCCGTGCGAGAGCATAGGAGGTGACAGCATGAGAGTTGTAGTAGGACAGGGCAGCTGTGGTGTCGCCACCGGTGCCAGAAAAACTGCCGCTGAGCTGGAAAAACAGATTGCAGCAAAAGGTCTTGACATTCCTGTATCCGTTACAGGATGTGTCGGAACCTGCTATCTGGAGCCGATCGTCGACGTTTACGACGACAACGAAGAACTGACAAGATACGTCAAAGTCCAGCCGGATAAGGTGGAAAAAATCGTTGAAGAGCATCTGGCAGGCGGGAAGCCTGTTGAAGAGGATGCCATCTCAGAAGAAGACAAGCAGTTTATCCTTAAACAGCAGAGAGTCGTTCTGAGAAACTGCGGTGTGATCAATCCTGAAAACATCGATGATTACATTGCAGTAGATGGATACAAAGCCATCGAAAAAGTATTAAAGGAAATGAAACCGGAACAGGTCATCGAAGAGATCAAGATCTCCGGCCTCAGAGGCAGAGGCGGCGCGGGATTCCCGACCTGGTTCAAATGGAACGCTGCAAAGGCAAGCCCGGGCAACGAGAAATACATCGTCTGCAACGCTGACGAGGGTGACCCGGGTGCGTTCATGGACAGATCCGTCCTGGAAGGCGACCCCCATTCCCTGCTGGAAGGCATGATTATCGGCGGATACGCTATGGGCGCGATCGAAGGCGTCATCTACTGCCGTGCGGAATATCCGCTGGCTATCAAGAGACTTGAGATCGCCATGGCTCAGGCCAGAGAAAAAGGCTTCCTCGGCAAGAACATCTTCGGAAGCGGCTGGGATTTCGACATCAGGATCAAAGCCGGCGCCGGCGCGTTCGTATGCGGCGAGGAGACAGCGCTGATCGCTTCCCTGGAAGGTGAAAGAGGCATGCCTCGTCTGAAGCCGCCATTCCCGGCAGCGAAGGGCTACTGGCAGAAGCCGACCAACATCAACAACGTAGAAACATTCGCTAATGTTCCATGGATCATCTATAACGGCGGCGCTGCATTCGCAAACTTCGGAACAGAGAAGTCACCTGGAACCAAGGTGTTCGCTCTGGCCGGAAAGATCAAGAAGGGCGGACTCGTAGAAGTTCCGATGGGCATGACGATCCGCGAAGTCATCTTCGGTATCGGCGGCGGCATCAAGAACGACAAAGAGTTCAAGGCTGTACAGATGGGCGGTCCTTCAGGCGGATGCGTACCTGCAAGTCTGGTAGATACTCCTGTAACATATGAAGATATTACAAAGACAGGCGCCATCGTCGGTTCCGGCGGTATGATCGTCATGGACGAGGATACCTGCATGGTCGACATGGCAAGATACTTCCTCAACTTCACACGTGACGAATCCTGCGGCAAGTGCAACTACTGCAGAATCGGTACGAAGAGAATGCTGGAGATCCTGGAGAGGATCACCAACGGCGAAGGCAAAGACGGCGACATCGAGCTGCTGGAAGAGCTGGCCAACAAGATCAAGGACGGCTCCATGTGCGGACTCGGACAGACCGCTCCGAACCCTGTACTCACAACGATCCGTTACTTCAGAAACGAGTATGAGGATCACATTTACAACCACAAGTGCACTGCAAAATCATGTAAGGCACTGATCACCTACAACATTACCGACGCCTGCAAGGGCTGCACACTCTGCGCGAGAAACTGCCCGGTCGACGCGATCACAGGCAAGGTCAAGGAAGTACACGTGATCGATCATGACAAGTGCATCAAGTGCGGCAAGTGTATGGATCACTGCAAGTTCGGCGCAATCGTGAAGGAATAAGAGAGGAGGTAAAAGACAATGGATAAATTCAGACTGAATATTAACGGCAAAGAAGTCACCGGCGTTGCCGGTCAGACCATTCTGGAAGTTGCCAGAGAAAATGATATATTCATTCCTACTCTCTGCTACGATGAAAGAACCAGAATATACGGATCATGCGGCATCTGCATGTGCGAGGTAGAGGGCAATCCGAAGCTCTGCAAAGCCTGCGCAACTGTGATCGCTCCGGGCATGGTCGTAAGAACTAATACGGAAAGAGTTATTGAATCACGCAAAACCAACCTGGAACTGCTGCTTTCAAATCATACGGGAGACTGCAGACCTCCATGCGTACTGGCATGTCCGGCACAGACCGACTGCCAGGGTTATGTAGGCCTGATCGCCAACGGCGAGTATGAGGAAGCACTGGAACTGGTCAAGGACAAGATTCCTCTCCCGGCTTCACTGGGCAGAGTTTGCCCGCATCCTTGCGAAGAAGAGTGCAGACGCGGACTGATCGACGAGCCTGTTTCGATCCAGTGGCTCAAGAGATTTGCTGCTGATCAGGATCTGGACGGCGAAGACCGTTTCATCCCGGAAGTCGGCGAAGACACAGGAAAGAGCGTAGCTGTCATCGGCGGAGGCCCGATGGGTCTTTCTGCTGCATACTTCCTGAGACAGATGGGACACGGCGTAACTGTATTCGAATCCATGCCGAAGGCAGGCGGTATGCTCCGCTATGGTATTCCGGAATACAGACTGCCGAAGGAAGTTCTCGACGATGAAATCGCAACGATCGAAATGATGGGCGCTGAAATCATTACAAACACAAAGATCGGCGTAGATATCCCGTTTGAGACGATCTATGAAGAATATGATGCAGTACTGCTTGGAATCGGCGCCTGGATCTCAACAGGAACAGGATGCCCGGGTGAAGACGCAGACGGCGTCATCGGCGGTATCGATTTCCTGCGCAAAGTCGTCAGAAACGAGCAGATCGAGCTGGGCAAAAAGGTTGCCATCGTCGGCGGCGGAAACACCGCTATGGACGCCTGCAGAACAGCTGTCAGACTTGGTGCGGATGAGGTCTACAACATCTACAGAAGAACCAAGGATGAAATGCCTGCAGACATGGTAGAAATCGAAGAAGCCGAGGAAGAAGGCGTTATCTTCAAGAACCTGACGAATCCTCTGGAGATCGTCAAGGATGAGAACGGACACGTGAAGGAAGTCATCCTCCAGTGCATGGAACTTGGTGAGCCTGATGAGTCCGGCAGAAGACGTCCTGTTCCGATCGAAGGCAAGACTGAGACGATCGCTCTGGACAACGTTATCCTGGCTATCGGCCAGGCGGTCGATGCAAGCATCTTCGACTGCGACAAGACCAGAAAGGGCGCGATCGCATACGATAAGGAAACCTTTATGACATCCATTCCCGGCGTATTCGCCGGCGGCGACTGCGGTAATGACAAGATCTCCATCGCAGTAGAGGCCATTGCAGACGCCAAGAAGGCAAGCGAAATCATCGATGCATATCTGGACGGCGAGACAGTCAGATACGAGAAACCGTACTTCGTCACCAGAGACGACATCACCGAGAAGACATTTGAAGACAGAGAAAAGATGTGCAGACCGGAGATGCCGCAGCTTACACCGGAGCAGAGAAAGGGTAACTTCTCCGAGGTCATTCCTGACGGATACACACCGGAAGAAGCAGAAGCAGAAGCCAACAGATGTCTGGAATGCGGATGCCATGACTACTTCGAGTGCAAGCTCATCGACCTGGCACACCAGTATGATGTGGAGCCGTCAAGATTCGCAGGTGACAAGAACACCATCGACTATGATGATGAGCATCCGTTCATCGTCAGAGACCCGAACAAGTGCATCCTGTGTGGACTTTGCGTGAGAGTCTGTGACGAAGTCATGGGCATCGGCGCACTGGGTCTGGTACACAGAGGTTTCGATACAGTCGTCAAGCCAAACCTGGAGAAGCCGCTTGCTGAGTCAGGCTGCGTATCCTGCGGACAGTGCGTCAGCGTATGTCCGACAGGCGCTCTGCAGGAGAGAACAACAATGGCTAAGGAAGTTCCGCTTGACACCCTCGAAACCAACACGACATGCTCCCACTGCTCCGTCGGATGCTCCCTGATCCTGGAGTCCTATGGCGACATCCTCGTCAAAGCAAATCCGGATAAGGAAGGCGTCGTCAACGCCGGTCTGGCCTGCGGTAAGGGCAAATGGGGATTCGACTGCGCAGTCCTCGAGGACAAGCTGGAAGATCCGCTCATCAAGGAAGGAGACTCCTTCAGAGAAGCAGATTATCACGAAGCGCTGACCCTCATAGCCAAGAAGATGCAGGCTACAGCTGCCAAATACAGCTTCGATGAGATCGGCGTAGCTATTTCAGACAGATACACCAACGAAGAAGCGTATGCGATCAAGTCCATGGCAGAGGCAATGGGTGCGAAGATCTTCTCCGCAAACAACCGTGCCAGTGGACTGAAGGAAGTCATCGGACTCGATGCTTCCCCTAACACGATCGACGAGCTGCTGTCCACGAACTTTATCCTGGCGGTCGGCTACAATGCCATTGACAACCCTGTTATCCAGATCAAGATGAAGCAGGCGACCGAAGCAGGCGCGAAGCTTGCGCTGATCAATCCTGCAGACTTCCCGCAGAAAATGAACAACCTGGTGAAGGAAGTTTATGCTGACGATCTGGGATTCCTCAAGGAAGTCGCAAAGGCAATCGTAGACGCCGGCAAGGGCGCAGACCTCGAAGGATTTGATGCTTTTGCAGCTTCATTGGCAGACGTTGCGGTCAGCGACGATGCGAAGGAAATCGCTGACATGTATCTTGGCGCCAAGAAGGCTATGATCGTCTTCAACCAGAACCTGGTATCTGTAGATACTGCACGTCTGATCGCAGATATCGCGCTTCTGTCAGGACATATCGGCACACCGCGTGACGGCATCCTGCAGGTCAAGGCCAAGAACAACTCACAGGGTCTTGTGGATCTGGGCATCACAGACGGCGCTGAGCAGCTGGAAGGCCTTAAGGCACTTCTCGTATTCGGCGAAGAGTTCGATATCGACAGAGATGCGCTCGAGTTCCTGGCAGTATGCGACACTCACATGACAGCGCTTGCTGCAAAGGCTGACGTTGTCATTCCGGGAACAGGCTTCGCCTCCACAGACGGAACCTTCACAAACACAGAACGTCGTCTGCAGCCGGTATTCGCAGCCATCGACGAAGACGTCATGCTCTCCAACTGGGAAGTTGCTGCAGCCATCGCAAACATCTTCGAAGTCGACTGCGGTTGGGAAACCACAGATGACATCTCCGATGAGATGGACGATCTCGTACCGACTTACAAGTACGCAGAACTCGACGAGGTACTCGGCGGAGTTCTCGCACCGGTTGACGCGAAACTGGTAGCCGTATCCGGCGACGTATTCGGCGACAAGCTGCCTTGCACAGATTCGCTGATGAACGCCATTGCCGAGAGAATCCCGGCAGCTGCTGATCCAACAGCGTAAAGTTAATCGATTAAACCGAACCGGAAGAGACCGGATCAGAAGGGGCTGTTGCACTAGACATTTGAGAATGTTGAGGCCACAGCCCCTTTTTCATGCCCTGACCCATATCAAACAGGGTAAAACCGATATCATATACGG
>CADADV010000016.1 GCA_902786815.1 uncultured Eubacteriales bacterium | reverse complement strand
GCCATCCGGTCTATGACTCAAATTTCTACACTATGAAGTTTTCAATGTTCGCGGCTTTCGCCGTGGCCCGCTTACCGCGAGCTTTTATATATTACCTCACCCATGACCCTTTGTCAACAACTTTTTTCAAAGTTTTTTAAAGTTTTTTTGAGATCCCCGCGAAGCCCTTCGTTGAGCGGTTTTTGGGCATTCGATACTTCGCAGACTGCTGCTTTTGCTGTAATTATTCCTCAGACGAGAGAGGAATCACTGGTTCTTCTCTGTATTCTTTTTCCCCGATCAGCGTCAGGTACAGCGCAGCGTTCGCGTTCTGCCGATACGGTGATGTCCAGAATACGTTGACCAGGCCGAAGGTGATGCATCCCAGCAGGAACCATCCGATATAGGACAGGTCGAACACGAAGGTCTTCCACTTGTTCCCATTCATCAGATGCCGGGAGGCTGTGATGACTTCCGTGGCGGACAGCTCCGGGTTGTCCCGCAGAATGAACGGCACCATGCGGTAGGAATACGTCTTGACGATGCCCGGTATAATGAACAGCAGCGTCCACAGGATCAGGAACAGATCCCGCAGTAGCAGTGTAATGAATGTATGTCCATAACGACCGAATCCGCTTTTGATCACCCCAAGGTCCGGGTGCAGGCCGCGGGCGTTCTCACGGAAGAAACCGTAACATCCCACCTGCAGCGGGTTGAATACAAAGATCCTCAGTACAAAGGCAATGCACGCGACGACGAGTCCGGCGAGAATCGCACCTATTATGACCATCCCTACTGCCGACTTCTGATCCTCCGGAAGGTTGTTGAACGCATCCGCTGCGTCGTTGAACGTCTGCTCCGCCCCCGATGTATCCATGTCATCGACAGGTTCAACGTCGTCATCATCCATGTTGGATCCGGCTGACAGGGCTGAGCCGCCCACCAGCAAGGAAAGCAGGAACGCCGAAAGCACGCTCCTCCAGTAATTCGCTTTGAACACGGCCTTGCCGCGTCTTTTGATTTCCACTCTATCCCACATAGTATTATTCCTTTCTTTATATAGTAGTGAATCTGATTCGAATCGTTTCAGCAGGCTTGCCGGAGCAAGTATATACCTTTCAACCGGAACTGGCAACCGGATATTGCACCCCGGACTAAGTTATGCTATGATGATGCCACGTAGAGTAGATATTGCGCGTCAAGTGTCATGAGATGGGATGTTGCTCATGAACGAAGGATCGATTGACGGATGAAAGGATGAATAAGATCCGCGGTGCAATGTCGCGTCCGCTACTACACTGTATATAATGAATCACTTCTTTCATTTCGGTGTAGTTACTACGGGAAGCTATACCTTGAACAGCCCGAACGGGCTTGATTTGAAAGGAGTTTTTTTATGGAGTCTTCTAATAGTAAAGGAAGAGAGCGTACACTGCAGCTTGTGATCATGGCTATGATGGTCGCGCTCATCTTCATCTTCAGCAGGTTTCTGGGAATCACGACCGATGTCCTGCACATCGGATTTGACTTTCTCCCGGTCGTTCTCATCGGATGTCTGTACGGTCCGCTGTGGGCAGCTGTTACATACATGGTCGGCGACCTCGTATGTGCTATTCTGATGCCCTTTGGAGCGATCAATCCCGGTCTGACGGTCATCGCGGGGATCATCGGTCTCGTTTACGGTTTCATCTTCTATGAGCGAAATCTGAGCGGGAAACGGCTCTTTCTCGCGACTCTGCTGGCGTCCCTGATCGTTGCCGGAATTATCAAGCTGTTCGGCACTTCCATATGTCTGGCGGTCATGTACGGATCGCCCTACTGGCCGATGGTCGTCAGCCGGATCCCGAACTGTGCGTTTCTGTTCGCTGTGCAGATGATCACGATCCCGCTGATCTACCGGTATGTATATAAACCGGTCAGCAGCAGGATCCTTACTCGATGATCGTATACATATCCGCTGCGTCTTCCTTGCGGCAGGACTCGGTCAGCGCTTCGACCCTGGCTGTCAGGGAGCCGTTGCCGAATTGAATATGGATGATATCGCCAGGCCTGACTTCTGTTCCGGGTTTGGCGATTTTTTCATTGACTGTGATCCTGCCCTGCTCGCAGGCTTCTTTTGCTACTGTTCTTCTCTTGATGATGCGGCTGTTCTTCAGAAATTTATCGATTCTCATACTATTGTTCGTTCAAAACCTTCTTGATTCTTTCACAAAAAAACGGGCAGCCGAGCTGCCCGCAATTCCCTTACCTATTTGTTGACAGCGTCCTTGAGGGCTTTGCCTGCCTTGAATACAGGAGCCTTCGATGCTGCGATCTCAACGACCTCTTCAGGATTTCTCGGGTTTCTTCCCTGTCTCGCCTTTCTCTCGCGGACTTCGAATGTTCCGAATCCGATGATCTGGACCTTCTCGCCTGCTGTCAGGGCTTCTTCTATACATGCTGTCATGGCGTTTACAGCCACCTCAGCGTCTTTTTTCTTCGCGCCAGTCTTCTCTGCAACTGCATTGATAAGATCTGCCTTATTCATTAATCAATTCCTCCTTGTTTCTTTATCTCAAATGTCCGTTACCCTAGATGTCAGTTCAATTTTATCGCATTCGTGCCCGATAATTTTCCCATTTTTCCATGGGCTTGTCAAGACTAATTCATGTGTTTTCACAAGGTAATTTTATGCGTTTTTGCCGACGCAAAAGCATTCCGGACACATTACCACAGTCTGAGCTTATCACCGATCTTCGCGATCTTTGTTCCGAACTTGATGGAGACGATTTCATCCCTTGTGATCGTCTTTGTCTTGATCACCATGACGCCGTATACGCAGGCTCCCACGAGGATCGCTGCCAGGGTCGCGATGCTGTTGTGTCCCGCCAGCATGAACAGTTTGTAGGCGCCGAATACGATGACAGCCATCACGATAGCCGAAAGAGCAGGCTTGATCACCGTCTGCTTCACCTGGATCCGCACGCCGGTAAATCTTCTCACGCACAGATAGTCCAGCGTTGCAGCTGTGAGATAGGCACAGAGCGTGCCGACTGCAGCACCCACGATATTGATGCTCCCGATCCCGACCAGGAACCATGTGATGATGATCTTGATCACGATGCCGATGGCCAGATTGATGACCGGCCAGTTCTGTTTCGTCAGACCCTGCAGGATCCCCGTCATGGTCGTTACCAGCGCGAGGAATATGAAACCCAGGGCGAGCACCTGCAGACAAGGCGTCGCGCTGATGGCGCTCTTCTCCTGCAGCGGATACAGCAAAAGCAGCGCAGGCTTTGCCAGAACCAGCAGGCCTGCTGCGCACGGCATTGCAATCAGCGTCGTCATGCGGAAGCCGAGGGCGATGGTCGAATTCAGTCCTTCCCTGTCATTCACCCGTTTCGCTGCCGAGACCATGGGCACGATGCTGACAATAATGGCCTGCATGAACACCTGCGGGAATCCGATGATCGGATCCGCCATACTGGTAAGCTGACCGTAGAGGTCTTTCGCCGTTTCTGTTTCCCATCCTGTCTGCAGAAGTCTGTAGTTCACGATGGACGCATCGATAGAATTCATCAGCGGCAGCAGCGCCGCCCCGATCGTGATCGGGATCGCTATGATCGTGATCGTCTTCAGGATATGTCCCGAGGATTCCCGGACTTTGTTTTGATCGTTTCTGATCCTTCTCCTGATGGCCTTCTTGTTGGCTGAATAGATGAGCAGTACAGTGATCAGACCGAAGATAGCGCCTGCAGAAGCGCCGAAACATCCTCCTGCTGCGCCTCTGGCGCCTGGATCATACTGCTCGGCAAACAGTGTGCCGTTGATCATATAATAGCCCAGGGACAGGCCTACGCCGACACGGAAGACCTGCTCCACGATCTGGGAAACCGCCGTCGGGTTCATGTTCTGCTGGCCCTGGAAGTACCCCCTGTATGCCGACATGATCGGCACGATGATCAGAGCCGGCGCTGTCGCCTGCATGGCCAGCGCCGAGCCGGGGATGTGGATGAAATGCTCCGCGATAGGTCCCGCCCCGAAGAGCACCACAAGACCGCCCAGTACGCCCAGTGCTGTCATAAGAAGTCTCGACAGCCGGAACACCCGCTCAGCTTCCCTGTACTGCCCGACAGCATACCGTTCTGACACCATCTTCGACGTGGCAACAGGAAGGCCTGCCGTGGATATGACAAGAAGAACCGAATAGATCGCATAGGCAGGCGCGTAGTTCGCCATACCGTCCGCTCCGATCCAGTTGGTAAGCGGGATTCTGAAAAACGCACCCAGGATCTTCACAATAAATCCTGCTGCTGCCAGAATTGCTGCACTTGTCACTAACGATTTTTTGCTCATATTATCCTTTCTGCATCATCCTGCGCCGGCTTACATGTTACATGAGCGGTGCGATCAGCCGCAGCGCCCTTCCGCACACCTTCGTCACCAGAGGCGTTTCCTTGCAGTGCCTGAGTGTGATCCGCTGGCAATCCAGAAGCGTCGACGCAAAGTCAGCTTCGACGTCCTCCACAACAGGATTATGCCATATATACGCCGCACATTCAAAATGCAGGAACATGCTTCTGAAATCCATATTGATCGTCCCGACCACAGCCTTCTCATCATCGCTGACGAAACTCTTGGCGTGGACAAAACCGGGCAGATATTCGTAGATCTTCACACCGCCGCGTATGAGCTCCACATAGTGCGTCTTGGCAAGCGCATTCGCGTAGCGTTTGTCCGGTATGAACGGCATGATGATCTTGACATCGATGCCTCTCTGCGCTGCGAAAATCAGCGAATTGGTCATCTCTTCATCTATTATAAGGTATGGCGTCATAATATGCACATACTTGCTGGCCCGGTTCAGAATGTCCATATAGACCTTCTTCCCCACTTCCTCATCGTCGAGCGGATTGTCTCCGTATGGAACGATGTAACCACCGTATGAGGCGTTATCATCAGAAGCGCTGACGCCGTCATCTGCCGGTTCGGACCGGTACATGTACATGCTGTAGGGTTCCGGGCTGCTGCTGTTGACGTTCCACATCTGCAGGAACATCAGCGTGAAGCTGTTCGATGCCTTGCCTTTGACCATAAGCGCCGTGTCTTTCCAAACGCCGAACCGTTCTTTTTTGTTGATGTATTCATCGGCCAGATTTACGCCGCCTGTGAAGGCGGTATGGCCATCGATCACCACGATCTTCCTGTGGTCACGGAAGTTCTGATGCGTCGTGATGACCGGCTTCATTGGCGAAAACACTCTGCACTGGATCCCCATGGATTCCAGCTCCTTCGGATAACCCTTTGGCAGACGGAGCATGGTGTTGGTACCGTCATAGAGCACACGTACCTCTACGCCTTCTTTCACTTTCTCCTGCAAAATCCTGAGGACCGCATCCCACATTTCGCCCTTATCGATGATAAAGTACTCCATGAAGATGAACCGGCGCGCTGTCTTCAGTTCGCGAAGCAGCGCCTCGTACTTGTCCTGGCCAAAGGGGTAATACTCGACCCTGCACCCGTCATAGACAGGATAATGGGCTTCCTCAAACAAGTACTTGAAGAGCCCAAAATCGTTGCCTGCATCCGCCGCAAGCCTGTCGACTGTATCTTTCTCAGGCAGGAGCCATTGCCTTTGCTCATTGATCTGTTCGTCGATGCGTCTGGCGATGTGTCTGGTGCCCGGCTGGATCCTGGTGTAAATAAAAAAAGGTACACCAATCAGCGGTGTAGCTACGATCAGGATGATCCACATCAGCTTAAAGCTGGAGTTCAGCCTGTTGTTGATGAGATAAATGAGGACTATGATCGCGAATACACCAACAGAGTAGTTGGCGACGAGGATCTCTTTTGAACCGAGAAATCCGATTCCTCCTACAAAAACTGCGAGTTGCAGCAGGATGAGGAACACGAATATTGTTGTGCGACCAAAGAGGACCTTCCATAGTCCTCTGATTTTTTCTCTCATAATTTCTGAATGATGGATGCTCCGTAACTCTTTATTCGGACTCCAGCCAGGTGATATAAGGCAGATTCCTGTACCTCTGGTCGTAATCCAGACCATAGCCTACGATAAATCTGTCATCTACTGTAAATCCTACGTAATCTGCTTTGATATCGACACGTCTGCCTTCCGGTTTGTCCAGAAGTGAACAGAGTTTGATGGAGGCAGCGCCCCTGCTCTGAAGGTAACCTTCCAGGTAACTTAACGTCACGCCCGAGTCGACGATATCTTCTACGATGATGATGTCTCTGCCATCGATGTTGACGTCCAGGTCTTTGTTGATCTTGACGACGCCGGAGCTCTTTGTAGCTGCTCCGTAACTGCTGACAGCCATGAAGTCGATGACCATGTCCAGTTCAATGCGCTTCATCACCTCGGCCATCCACGGAACTGCTCCGCGGAGTATCCCGATCAGGATGATCTCTTTGCCTGCATAATCCTTTGTGATCTGTGCGCCGATTTCCTTTGCCTTTTCGCGGATCTGCTCTTCCGTGATCAGGACTGTTCCGATGGTGCCGTTAGACATTTTCTTTTTCCTCCGTCTTCTCTGCTTCTGCCGCCTTGTCCCCTTCGACCTCGAATTCTACATCATCCACAATATCCCTGTCTTTGTATTTCTTTGAAAGGTCTTTGCTTTTTTCCCCTGTCCAGTACACATCCAGTTCCTTCTTCAGGTACCAGATGATCAGAAGCCAGACGACCACATCGTCGATGAGACTCAATGGGAATACAAGCGCCGGAATCAGGTCGAACGGAAGGAACAGGTATACGATTCCTGCAATGATAATCGCTTTCTTTGATTTCGGCACAGTCTTATCGGCCATCATGAAACGGATGGCCTTGAGCCTGCTGAAGATGACTCTGAAACTCCAAAACTGCATTTCTCTTCTCCCCCGGGAGTTCTAATCTCCCAGCAACTCCTCAATCACATCAAGCAGTTCCTCATATCCTGTACGTTTGAGGGCTGATACAGGAATCACGATGTCTTCCTTCTCCAGTCCGAGGGTCTGCCGTATTTGTTTGATTTGCTTCGGGATCTGGTTCCTCGATACCTTGTCGGCTTTTGTCGCCACCACGATCCCGTCCAGGCCGTAGTACCGCAGGTACTCATACATCTCAACGTCCTGCTTTGACGGCTGGTGCCTGATGTCCACGAGCTGAATGACTTTGATGAGGTTCTCCCTGCCCTGCAGGTATTTCTCCATCATCCCGCCCCAGTCCTGTGAAACGGATTTCGACACCTTGGCGTAGCCGTATCCGGGTAGGTCCACGATCCTGAACGCATCATTGATCAGATAAAAATTGATGGTCCTCGTCTTGCCCGGGCTTCCGCTGACCTTAGCCAGTTTTTTGCGTCCGGTGATCAGGTTCAGGAGCGACGACTTGCCGACGTTTGATCTTCCTGCAAAGGCAATCTCCTTCAGGTTGTCCGGCGGATACTGAGACGGCTTAACAGCAACCGCCTCGATATCCGATTTCTTGATCTTCATCTGTATGTCTTTCCTTCAGTATATTTGTCAGTGCATTTGTCGGTGCTCCTGTCAGCGCACCAGCACTTCTTTCAGTGCGTCATTTACGCTGTCCAAAAGCACAAACTCCATTTCTTTTCTGACGGTCTCCGGAATATCTTCGATATCCGGCTCGTTATCCTTCGGCAGAAGCACCTTGCGGATGCCCGCTCTATGGGCCGCCATGACCTTCTCTCTGATACCGCCTACCGGCAGCACCTTGCCCCGCAGGGTGATCTCGCCGGTCATGGCAACATCTTTTCTGACGGGGATCCCTGTCAGCGTAGAGATAAGGGATACGCACATGGTCACGCCCGCGGACGGACCGTCCTTCGGCGTCGCGCCCTCAGGAATGTGCAGATGCAGATCCTTGTCTTTGTAGAAGTCCTCGTCGATGCCGAGCTTCTTCGCAACGGATCTGATATAACTGATGCCCGTCTTGGCGGACTCCTGCATCACGTCGCCCAGCTGTCCGGTCAGAACGATCTTGCCTGTGCCCGGGACTGCTGTCGTTTCGATGAACAGCGTCACGCCGCCGACGATTGTCCAGGCAAGTCCTGTGCTCACGCCGACTTCCTTCTTGTTTCTGATGATATCGAAATGATATTTCTTCTTGCCGAGCAGTTCTTCCACCTTGGAAGCAGACAGGCTGACCTTCTCTGTGTTGCCGGTCACATACTGGCGGGCAACTCTTCTGCAAAGCGTTCCGATTTCCCGTTCCAGATTACGTACGCCTGACTCCCTGGTGTAGTAGTTGATAATGGTCTTGATCCCGGCCTTCGTAAAGCTGATATTGTCTTTTGTCAGGCCGTTCTCTTTGATTTGCTTCGGCACCAGGTATTTCTGGGCGATCTTAAGTTTCTCTTCTTCGGTATAACCGCTGACTTCGATGACTTCCATTCTGTCCAGCAGCGGTCTTGGGATCGTTTCTGTCGTGTTTGCAGTCGTGATGAACATGACCTTGGAAAGATCGAACGGGACCTCCAGGAAGTGGTCCGTAAAGTCCTTGTTCTGTTCCGGGTCCAGCACCTCCAGCAGGGCTGACGCCGGATCTCCTTTGTAGTCAGCGCCAATCTTGTCGACCTCGTCAAAGAGGAAGACAGGATTCTTCGTGCCGCACTCCTTGATGGAGTTGATGATCCTGCCGGGGATCGCTCCGATATATGTTCTTCTGTGTCCTCTGATCTCCGCTTCGTCGCGGACGCCGCCCAGAGACATTCTCACGAACTCCCTCCCGATGGATCTTGCCACTGATTTGGCAATGGAGGTCTTGCCCGTTCCCGGAGGGCCTACAAGGCACAGGATCGGGCCTTTGAGGCTCTCAGACAGCCTGATGACTGCCAGATACTCCAGCACACGTTCCTTGACCTTATCCAATCCGTAGTGATCCTCGTTGAGGATGCGCTCCGCCTTGACCAGATCGATATTGTCCTCGCTCATGGTGTTCCACGGCAGTTCCAAAACGGTTTCGATATATGTTCTGCTGACTGTCGCTTCCGCGGAAGACGGCTGCATCTTGGAGAATCTGCTGATTTCCTTTTCGATCTTAGATGTGATCTTCTCGTCAAGATTCAGCTCCGCCAGTTTCTCCTTGAATCCGGCGATCTCATCCTCCAGTTCCTCGATGCCGCCCAGTTCTTCCTGGATGGCGCGCAGCTGCTCGCGCAGGTAATATTCGCGCTGATTCTGATTGATCTGGCTCTTGACCTTTGTGGAGATATCCTGCTCGATCGTCAGAATCTCGATTTCCTTCAGCAGGATGTCGTTGAGTTTCCTGAGACGCTCCTTCTGGTCCAGCGTCTCGAGGATCGTCTGTTTGTCCTCGATCTTGATTTCCAGATGCGAAGCGATCATATCCGCCATCCTGCCCGGCGATTCGATCGTCACGACAGACGCAAAAATCTCCGGCGCCAGACTCTGATCGATGTTGATGTAGTCATCGAAGCTGCCCAGCACGGTCCTCATCAAAGCTTCTGCTTCTGAGTCAGGTTCTTCCTCGGCGTCTTCCAGCTTCCGGATCCTGCATTTGAAATACGGCACCTCGAAGAGCACTTCTTCGATACGGCCTCTGCAAAGTCCTTCTACCAGAACACGGATGGAATCTCCCGGCAGTTTGAGCATCTGCTTGATCTTGCCGATGGTTCCGATCTTATAAAAATCGTCCGGCGTCGGCAGGTCTGTGTTCTCATCCATCTGCGAAGACAGGAAGATGTACTGGTTGTTGACCATTGCCTTTTCCAGCGCATTGATGGATTTTTCCCTGCCAATGTCAAAATGCAGAACCATGTTCGGAAAAACCGAGAGCCCTCTGAGAGGGATCATCGGCAGTTCCACAAATTCTGCATCTGCGAAGTGATTATTCTTTCTGTTTTCGTCCATTTATTTCCCCTTTTATGATTATACGTTTTTATTGCTCTTGTTCTTGCTTTTGCTCTTTTTCCTCGATTTCCTGAAGAATCAGTTCAGGATCACTGCCCTTTTCGACCGTTTCCTTCGTGATGATGCACTTTTTGACATCTTTTCTGGACGGGAGTTCATACATCACGTTGGTCATCAGTTTCTCCATGATGCCGCGCAGACCTCTGGCGCCGGTCTTTCTCTCCAGGGCTTTGTCTGCGATCGCTCCGATGGCGTCTTCTGTGACCTCCAGTTCCACGCCGTCGAATTCCAAAAGCCTCGTATACTGTCTGACGAGGGAGTTCTTCGGCTTGGTGAGGATGTCAATGAGCGCTTCCCTTGAAAGATCCTCCAGCGTCACCAGAACAGGAAGTCTGCCTACGATCTCGGGAATGAGACCGTACTTCATCAGATCCTCCGGCGCCGCGTGCTTGAGGATTTCTTCTTTTTCGATTTTATTGCTGCTCACATCAGAGTTGAAGCCGATGACCTTCTCACCGATACGCTTCTGGACCACCTTCTCCAGTCCGTCGAAGGCGCCGCCGCAGATGAACAGAACATCTGTCGTATCAAACTGGATAAACTCCTGATGCGGGTGTTTGCGTCCTCCCTGAGGCGGGACATCCGCCACGGTTCCCTCGATGATCTTGAGGAGCGCCTGCTGCACGCCCTCGCCGCTGACGTCGCGGGTGATGGACGGATTCTCTGATTTGCGGGCGATCTTGTCGATTTCATCGATATAGATGATGCCCTTCTGCGCCTTCTCAATATCAAAATCCGCAGCCTGGATCAGCCGCAGCAGAATGTTCTCGACATCTTCTCCTACATAACCTGCTTCCGTTACGGTCGTCGCATCGGCAATGGCAAAAGGCACGTCAAGAATCCTGGCAAGCGTCTGCGCCAGAAGTGTCTTGCCGCAGCCTGTCGGCCCGACCATGGCGATGTTGCTCTTTTGGATCTCCACATCGTTCTCGTCGCCGGACTGGCTGATGATACGCTTGTAGTGGTTGTACACCGCAACAGCAAGTGTCTTCTTGGCGTCATCCTGCCCGATGACATACTGGGAAAGGATCTCATTGATTTCCTTTGGTTTGGGGATCGTTACCGGTTCCCCGTCTATGACGTCGCTGCTTCGCTTGCTCTGGTCTTCCTTCAGGATCTCATTGCAGAGCTGCACGCACTCGTCGCAGATATACAGTCCGTTTCCGTTGATGAGTTTCTTCACCTGGCTCTGCGGCTTGCCGCAGAAGGAACATCTGCGTTCGTTGTTTTTGTCGTATTTCGCCATTCTCTAATATATCCTTTACCCTTTTATCTGTCTTTGATGACTTCGTCGATGATCCCGTATTCCTTCGCTTCATCCGCGGACATGAAATTGTCCCTGTCCGTATCTGCAGCAACCTTCTCGAGAGGCTGTCCGGTATTCTCGCTGAGGATCCGATTGAGCTTTTCCCTGGTGCGCAGGATCCACTCGGCGTGGATCTTGATATCTTCTGCCTGACCTCTGACGCCGCCCAAAGGCTGATGGATCATGATTTCCGCGTTCGGAAGGCTGTAGCGTTTGCCTTTGGTTCCTGCTGACAGCAGAAACGCACCCATGCTCGCAGCGAGTCCTACACAGATCGTCGAAACTTCGGGCTTGATGTACTGAATGGTGTCATAGATCGCCATACCGGCGGTCACACTGCCGCCGGGACTGTTGATGTAAATATTGATATCCTTATCCGGATCTTCGGCTTCGAGGAACAGGAGCTGCGCGACGACAACGCTTGCCACGTGGTCGTCGATCTCCTCTCCGATGAATATGATTCTGTCCTTGAGCAGTCTCGAGTAGATATCATACTGTCTCTCGACTCCTCCGGACTGTTCTATCACATATGGAATCATTCTGTAATCCTTCCTGTGTTATTCAGCTTCTTTGATGACTGCATTCTCGTAGATGAAGTCTACAGCTTTTCTCATCTTCAGGTCGCCGCCCAGCGTAGCAACATTCTGCGGTCCGATCGTTTCGATCAGCTTGTCCGCTTCCATGCCGTACTGCTTCGCCATGTCTTCGATGTATTCCTTCAGTTCATCATCTGAAACTTCGAACTCTTCCTGGTCTACGATCTTGGCTACGAGCATTCTTGTCTTCGTCTTTTTGAAAGCGTCCTCTCTGATGCTTTCTCTGAACTTATCCATGTCCTCACCCATGAACTGGACATAACTGTTCAGATCCATGCCCTGTGCTCTCAGCTGCTGGTCAAACTGCTGCAGGGAGCTGTTGATTTCCTCTTCGACCATGACGTTCGGAACCTCGATATCGTTGGCTTCGAAAACCTTCTCGATGGCGCTGTTCTTCATCTGGTCTTCTGCTCTCGCTTCGGCAGCCTTCTGGAGTTCTTCTCTCTTGCTTGCCTTCAGTTCATCCAGTGTATCGAATTCGCTGACGTCCTTTACGAAATCATCATCGATTGCCGGAACTTCCTTCTCCTTGATCTCGTGGACTTTGCACTTGAAGATGGCTTCTTTTCCTGCCAGTTCTTCTGAATGATATTCTTCAGGGAATGTGACCTTGACTTCAACGTCATCATCCTTGGATGCGCCGATGAGCTGCTCTTCGAATCCCGGAATGAATGTGCCGGAGCCGATCTGCAGCGGATATCTCTCTGCTGTGCCGCCTTCGAACTGGTCATCGCCGACGAATCCTGCGTAGTCGATCAGTACGGTGTCTCCGTCCTGTACCGGTCTGTCGACCTCGACCATACGTGAATTTCTGTCTGCCATGTTGGAGATCTCTTTGTCTACGTCTTCATCGGTTACTTCAGCCGGGACCTTCTCTATTTCAACGCCCTTGTAGCCGGTGACTTCAAACTCCGGATAACACTCTACGGTTACTGTAGCAGTGAAGCCTTCGCCCTTCTTCGTCTGGCTCAGCTCTGTTCTCGGATAATCGATAACTTCCAGATCCAGCTCGTCCAGAGCCAGCGGGTAGTTCAGTGAGATCAGGTTGTTGACTGCATCCTCAAAGAAGATACCTTCGCCGTATCTCTTCTCGATCAGGCTTCTCGGCGCTTTGCCCTTTCTGAAACCGTCGATCTGGAACTTGTCCTTCTCCTTCTGATAGACCTTGACGATTGCTTCCTCAAACTCTTCAGCGGTGAATTCCATCGTGAATTTAACTTCGTTTTTCTCTCTTGAAATAAATGTTGATTTCATTAATATGTTTCCTCCTCGGTTTTTTACATATAGTGCAAATAATTATACCTCTTTTGCCTTTGTATTACAAGTAAAAAAAGAGAGGTCTCTGCGACCTCCCAAGTAAGCAATATACAGCATTCTCTTCTACTTGCGGTTTTCCATGATCATGAGCATGCCGCGGTAGTATTTGCTTTTGTTTTCTTCTGTGAGTCCGTATGCGTCCTGAAGCTTTCGGCCGATCTGGACCAGTTCTTCTGTTTCGCCCGTGAACAGCTCGACTTCCACCTCACTGATGGGCAGTGTCCCGTACTCAGTCACGATCTCCCCGCTGTCGATCGAAAACTCGAACAATCCGGTTCCCGTATCGATCCGGAATCTTCTGCGGATGCAGGATGTCTGCAGAATGCACTTGAGTTCTTTGCCCTCTGCAAACTTGCAGACTTCGCAGCCTACATTGCTTTCGTGGAATACATCCAGATCAGGCTCATCGCTCTGCACCGGAGCGTTGATCTCCTCTCTCACATGCAGGCCGTCCTCACTGTGGCCCTTCCATTTGAGCGACGCAACGAGATGATCGCCCTCGCGTCTGACCCTGTAGGCCACTTCATTCCGTGCCAGATCGAAATCGTCAGTGTCAAAGTATCTGGCGTCGATGTTCAGTGTTTCTCTCGAGCCTTCCTCTTCCACGCCTGCGAACAGTTCGTTTTCCCAGATACGTTCTGCCGTTTCGCTGTCCGGAATGATATATTTCAGTTCTATCTCCATTGGGTTACCTCACTTTACGGAAAAGCCCAAAAACCCCTCTTTCCAAAAAGCGTACCCGCTAATGATAGTATCTTTTCCAACATTTGTCAACTGAAACCTTTTTCAGCCCCGCGCGAACACATCTCCTCCCTCTGCATCGTAGGCGACAATGAGCGGCAGATCCTCAACATACAGCCTGCGAATCGCCTCCGTTCCCATTTCTGCAAAAGCAACAACCTCCGATGATTTGATGCTCTTGGCGATCAATGCTCCCGCCCCTCCGATGGCAGCGAAATAGACAGCGCCCGCTTCGGCGGCGCACTGTTTCACCTCTTCATTTCGGGGACCCTTGCCGATCATGCCGGTGAGACCGCGTGCGAGGAGCACCGGTGTGAACGCATCCATGCGGTAGCTTGTCGTCGGGCCGACGGAGCCAATGGGATTGCCCGGCCTTGCCGGCGTCGGTCCTGCGTAATAGACGATTTGATTCTCGATCTCAATGGGCAGCTTATCTCCACTCTCGATCATCTCCAGCAGTTTCTTGTGTGCCGCGTCCCTTGCCGCATAGATCGTCCCGGTCAGGAGCACCGTGTCCCCTGCCCGCAGGTCTTTCAGTTTATCCTTTGTGAAAGGTTCTTTCAGTTCATGTCTCATAGTATCGTTTCCTCGTGTCTTGACACGTGACAGTTGATGTTTACCGCTACAGGAAGTCCTGCGATGTGTGTCGGCGCCGCGATGATATGGACCGCCAGAGCAGTCGTGTTGCCGCCGAATCCCTGGGGGCCGATATCCAGGGCGTTGATCCGCTCCAGCAGACGCTCCTCCATCTCCCGGTAGAACGGATCCTCGTTATGCTCACCCATGGGCCGCAGCAGCGCTTTCTTGGCCATGAGGGCGGCTTTATTGAAATTGCCTCCCACGCCGACGCCGACAACCACCGGCGGGCACGGCCGGCCGCCTGCTTCCTCCACGGTTTTGACAATGAAGTCCTCCGCCCCGCTGACACCGTCTCCAGGTGTGAGCATTTTGATCCGGCTCATATTCTCCGATCCGAATCCTTTCGGCGCCACAGTGATCTTCACCTGCTCGCCCGGCACGATGTCGACGTTGATGTCCGCCGGCGTACTGTCTCCCGTATTCTTCCTTCTGAAGGGGTCCTCCACAATGGTCTGCCGCAGATACCCTTCGGCGCACCCCTGCCGGACGCCCTCGTTGACTGCTTCATACAGATCGCCCCCGGTCAGGTGCACATCCTGTCCGATATCCAGGAACACACAGGCCATGCCCGTGTCCTGACAGATCGGGAATACGCCCTCCGCAGCGATCTCCAGATTCTCTTCCACACACGCAAAAACATCGCGGGCAAGCTGCGCATCTTCCTTCTGTGCGCACTCACTGATGCACGCCCTGACATCCTCCCCGAGGAAGTAATTCGCGTGCACATACATTTCCGCGACCGCTTTCGTGATTTCCGTTACATTCAGTTCTCTCATACTCCTAAGCCTCCCGCAAGATTATATCAAAGGCACCCCCCGCACGCAACGGCATCCGTGCGTCGGACAGTGACCGGGCGGGGATTGCCCTCGCTAGGTCAGCAAGCGGCTGGCCGATGATGGAGTATCGCGCCGCCGCTTCCGCAGGAGCGTATGCAATCACCAACGAAATGAGCAAAGATAATCGCAAAAACCCAGCGATGTTTGAGCACAAAGTGCGAGTTTCGCTGGGTTTCGATTATCTGCGAATGAGTTGTTGTGATTGTACGCGACGAGGACTTAGACGGCGCGACACTCCATCATCAGCCGGTCCCTAGTCTGTGAAGTCCGCGATATCGTCGAGCTGCTTGCGTACGCTGTCGAAGGATGTCGATCCTTCCGACTGCTTCGCTCTGATGCAGTTCTCGATGGCGATGGCGTCGTAGATATCTTCGCCGAAAGCATCCGAGAAGGACTTGAACTCCTCCATGGTCAGCTCATCCAGAGCCTTGCCCTCTCCGATCGCGTAGAGCACCATCTTGCCGATGATCTCGTGGCAGTCGCGGAACGGGATGCCTTTGCCTACCAGGTAGTCGGCGGCGTCAGTGGCGTTCATGTAGCCGTACTTGGCGGCCTTCGCCATGCTTTCTTTTCTGACGGCCATGGTGGAGATCATCTCGGTGAATATGCCGAGGGAATTCTTCACGGTGTCCGCTGCGTCAAAGACGGGTTCCTTGTCCTCCTGCAGGTCTTTGTTATACGCCATTGGGAGGCCTTTGCATACCGTAAGCAAAGCCATCAGGTCTCCGTAGACCCGGCCGCTCTTGCCGCGGATCAGCTCCGCCATGTCCGGATTCTTCTTCTGCGGCATGATGCTGCTGCCGGTTGCGTACGCGTCATCGATCTCCACGAATCCGAATTCCACGCTGCTCCAGAGGATCAGCTCCTCACAGAACCTTGACAGGTGCATCATGCAGATGCTGCAGCAGTTCAGGAATTCTATTGCAAAATCACGGTCGGCGACGGCATCCATCCCGTTCGGGAGCACGCTGTCGAATCCCAGCTGATCAGCCAGGAACTGCCGGTCTGTATTGTACGTGGTTCCGGCCAGTGCTCCGCTTCCCAGCGGCAGCCGGTTGATGCGTTTCAGCCCGTCTGCGAAACGCTCTCTGTCGCGGCCGAACATCTGATAATAGGCCAGCAGATGATACGCCAGCGTTACCGGCTGGGCCCGCTGCAGGTGCGTATAGCCCGGCATCACAGTTTCCTGATGCTGCTCCGCCAGATCTTTAAGGGTCTGCATCAGCTCCGCCAGCTTCTCGTCGATCAGGGCCGTCTCCTTGCGGAGGCACATACGCAGGTCCACTGCGACCTGGTCGTTCCGGCTCCTTGCTGTGTGGAGCTTCTTTCCGGTCTGCCCGATCCGCTCCGTGAGGATCTGCTCGATGCTCATGTGGATGTCTTCCCCTTCAATGGAGAATTCGATCTTGCCGGCATCGATGTCCGCCAGGATCTCGCTGAGAGTCCTGATGATGAGATCCGCCTCGTCTGTGCTTATGATGCCCTGCTTTCCCAGCATACGGGCATGGGCGATGCTGCCGGTGATGTCCTCCTCGTACATCCGCTGATCGAATGGTATGGAGGCGTTGAATTCATCACTCGACGAAGTCGCTTCCTTTGAGAACCTTCCTTTCCAGAGTTTCACTGTATTTCGCACCTCCTTCGGCTGTCTGTTTCTGGATCGCTCTGATCTTCAGCGGCAGCGACCACAGATTGATGAATCCTTCTGCGTCGTACTGGTTGTATACTTCATCCTTACTGAATGTGGCAAATTCTTCGTTGTAGAGGGAGTACGGCGCCTTCTTGGCAGCAACAGTAGCGCTTCCCTTGTAGAGCTTCATCTTGACAGTTCCCGTCACGTTCTCCTGTGTCACGTCTACAAACGCGCAGATCGCTTCCCGCAGCGGCGTGAACCAAAGGCCTGTGTAGAGCAGCTCTGCGAACTTCTCGCCTACGATTTTCTTGTAGTGGGACGTGTCTCTGTCGAGGATCAGTTCCTCCAGTCCTTCGTGGGCTGCGTAGAGGATCGTGCCGCCCGGCGTCTCATAGACGCCTCTGGACTTCATGCCGACCAGACGGTTCTCAACGATATCGATGGTACCGATGCCGTTCTTGCTGCCCAGTTCATTGAGCTTTGTCAGCAGCTCGATCGGTCCCATTTTCACACCGTCGACGGCGACCGGGATCCCGTGTTCGAAATCGATGTCGACGTAAGTCACCTCATCCGGTGCCTGCTCCGGCGGAACGCTCAGCACGTGTATCGTGTCGTAGTGCACGTTCCACGGATTCTCAAGCTCGCCGCCCTCGTGGCTGATGTGCCATATATTCTCATCTCTGGAGTAGATCTTGGCGTTGGACTGGCTGATTGGGATTCCGTGATCATGGGAATACTGGATCATTTCTTCTCTCGACTGGAACTCCCATTCCGGCATTCTCCACGGCGCGATGATCTTGATCGCAGGATCCAGCGAGTGGATCGCGGATTCGAATCTCACCTGGTCGTTGCCTTTGCCGGTGCAGCCGTGCGCAATATAGAAGGCTCCTTCTTCCTGGGCGATCTCCACCAGTCTCTTCGCCATGAGCGGTCTTGCCATCGCCGTTCCCAGCAGATAGTTCTCATATTTCGCGCCCGCCTTCAACGTAGGCCAGATGTAATCCGTAATGAACTCTTCTCTGATGTCCAGAGTGATTGCCTTGATCGCGCCTGTCGCCATCGCCTTCTCTTCTATTGCCTTAAAATCTTCGTTCTGTCCTGCATTGCAGCAGACAGCGATCACATCGTAATCATAGTTCTCCTTCAACCACTTCATGATGACCGATGTATCCAGTCCGCCTGAGTATGCCAGTACTACCTTTTCCTTTGCCACTTTTTCTTTCCTCCTAATATTTATCGTGCATATCAATGCTCATGTGCATTATTATACATGTTATTGCATATAATTCAACCCTGTAATCGTTTTTAAATTGTCTCTATTACGGGCTTGGTTTACTCCAGCGCGGCGTACTGCAGCTGCTCGCCTGCCTGCTTGAGTTTGATCACATCCAGGAATGCCTTTGCGGTATCCATGCATGTCAGTGTCGGGATCCCGCGCTCCACGGACTTTCTCCTGACCGGGAAGCTGTCGTTTTCCTTGCTGTTCGCCATCTCCGGCACGTTCAGGACCAGATCGATCCTCATGTCGCTGCCGGCGTCATGATTCCCGATCCATTTGATGGCGGTATCGTACGTCATCACATTCACATTGATTCCGTACTGACTTGCAAAATCCAGATTGTCCGACGATACATACAGTTTGAATCCGGCGTCGATGTAATCCTGCAGGATCTGCGCCGTGTACGGGGTCAGCTCCGCCTGCCGGATGGTCGCGAAGATATTGCCTTCTGTCGGGATTGCCGTGCCTGCTGCCACAAAGCCCTTGTACAGGGCCTTCTTAAGGTCGGCGTCGATTCCGAGCACCTCGCCGGTGGATTTCATTTCCGGGCCCAGAGCAATGTCCATATCTGTCAGTTTCGCGCTGGAGAAGACCGGGACCTTCACGGAGTACTTCTCACTCTTCGGATACAGCCCTGTGCCGTATCCGCTGTCCTTCAGTTTCTGCCCCAGCATGGCGGCGACTGCCAGCTTGACCATCGGCACGCCGGTGACTTTGCTCAAAATCGGAACCGTTCTGGATGCACGCGGGTTGACCTCGATGACGTAGATCGTCTTGCCGTCATAGGCGTATTGGATGTTGACCAGTCCGACGACGTCCAGCGCTTTCGCGATCTTTTTCGTGTAGACCGCCAGCGTGTCCTCCACCTCCTTGGCGATGGAGAAATCCGGATAAACGGAGATGCTGTCGCCGGAATGGACGCCGGCTCGTTCGATGTGCTCCATGATGCCCGGGATCAGAACGTCTTCGCCGTCGGATACGGCATCGACCTCGATTTCCTTTCCGACGATATACTGGTCGATCAGGACCGGGTGCTCCTTCGACAGGGAAACCGCCTCCCGCAGGTAGCTCAGCAGTTCTTCGTCGCTGTACACGACCTGCATGGCGCGTCCGCCGATCACGTAGGAAGGACGGACGACGACCGGATAGCCGAGCTCCGCGATGGCCTTGAAGGCTTCCTCTTCTCCTGTGACCGCATAACCCTTCGGCGTCGCGATGCGCAGTTCATTGAGAAGATCATTGAACTTCTCCCTGTCTTCCGCCAGGTCGATATTTTTGTATGATGTTCCCAGAATATTGATCATACGGCTGTCCAGCTGCTGCGCCAGATTCAGGGATGTCTGGCCGCCGAACTGCACGATGACACCCAGAGGTCGCTCTCTCTTGATGATGTTCATCACATCGTCGATATGAAGCGCCTCGAAATACAGCTTGTCCGAAATATCTGAGTCTGTGCTGACCGTCTCCGGATTGTTGTTGGCGATGATCGCCTCGAAGCCAAGTTCCCTGACTGCATTGACGCACTGTACGCAGCAGTAGTCGAACTCGATCCCCTGCCCGATCCTGATCGGACCGGAACCGATCACCAGGATCTTCTCCCGGTCGGAGATGACGTTTTCATCACCCTTGTCGTAGCAGGAATAGTAATACGGCGTTGCGATCGCTGAGCGTCCGCCGCTCGTGTCGACCATCTTGTACACAGGATAGATGTCATTATAGATACGGATATCCTGGATGACTTCCCGCGGGACGCCGGACAGCCCGATGATATCGTTGTCCGTGAATCCCTTGGACTCTGCTTCGGCCAGCAGTTCCTTCGTCAGCGGACCCTCTTTCAGCCGAACTTCAAGATCGATGAGATATTTGATCTTGTCGAGGAACCACGGATTGATCTTCGTGACATCATACACCTCGTCCACCGTCATCAGCTCTCTTCTGAACACCTCTGCGATGCAGAAGATCCGCTCGTCATCACAGGCTTTCAGCTTGGCCAGCAGTTCCACATCACCCAGGCAGGACACGGACGGCGTGTGCAGGCCGTCGCACTTGATTTCCACGGACGTCAGCGCTTTCAGCAAAGCGCTCTCGAAGCTTTTGCAAAGGGACATGACTTCCCCGGTCGCTTTCATCTGTGTTCCAAGTACACGGGACGCTGTCCTGAACTTGTCGAAGGGCCAGCGCGGATATTTTACAACAATGTAATCCAGCGACGGCTCAAAGAGGGCCGTTCCGCCTGCCACGCTGTTGCGGATCTCGTCGAGGTGATACCCCAGCGCGATCTTGGCTGCGATCCTGGCGATCGGATACCCGGCCGCCTTGGAGGCCAGTGCCGAGGAACGGCTGACACGCGGGTTCACTTCGATGACGATGTAGTCGCCGGTGTCCGGATCCAGGGCGAACTGGATGTTGCAGCCGCCTTCGATGCCGAGGCTCCGGATGATCTTGATCGACGCGTCCTTGAGCATCTGGTTTTCTTCTTTGGTGATCGTCTGGGTCGGCGCAACGACGATGCTGTCTCCGGTATGTACGCCGACGGGATCGACGTTTTCCATATCGCAGATGATGATGCAGTGATCCGCGCCATCCCGCATGACTTCATATTCGATTTCCTTCCATCCGGCAACGGACTTCTCCAGTAGGATCTGTCCGATCGCGCTGCTCTCCATCCCTCTGTAGCACAGATCATCGAGCTGCTCCATGGTTTCCGCAATACCGCCGCCGGTACCGCCCAGTGTGTACGCCGGCCGGATGATGACCGGAAGTCCTTCTTTCTGTATGAAATCGTGACATTCCTCGATGGTAGTGGCGATCGTGCTGGCAGGCACAGGTTCACCGATCTCTTCCATGAGAGCCTTGAAGGCCTCCCTGTCTTCGGCTTTCTTTATGCTCTCCTTGTTGACGCCCAGCAGTTCCACATTATATCGGGAGAGAATGCCTTTGCTGTCCATCTCCATAGCCAGATTGAGCCCGGTCTGTCCGCCGAATCCGGCAAGCATCCCGTCCGGGCGCTCTCTTCGGATGACCTCTTCGACCGTTTCTTCTGTCAGCGGTTCCATATAGACCTTGTCGGCAATCTGCTTGTCCGTCATGATCGTAGCCGGATTGCTGTTGACGAGGATCGTCTGGATCCCTTCTTCACGGATGGCTTTGCAGGCCTGTGTGCCTGCATAATCGAATTCCGCAGCCTGACCGATGACGATCGGGCCCGATCCGATAATCAGTATTTTCTTGAGATACTCTTTCTTCGGCATATTTCCTCCTCTGCGCGGTTCCAACAAGAAAACAAGCAACGAATGTTGCCTGTTTCCAATTTTGATATTGATAATTATACGCGTGCATACATAAATATGCAACTATTATTTATATTTTTTCACCGCGTTTCAGATTCTTCTTCCTCTATCTCTTTCATTTCCGGCTTCAGTCTCAGTCCTTCGACGACATGAGAAGCAACTTTTCTCTTCTCACCATGTTTCAGGAAGGCGAATCCGAATGAACAGAATACGACAGCTCCGATGAAGTTGACCAGCAGGTCCTTCATCGTATCCAGTATGCCGATGTCCAGATACCCTCCGTCTATGGTAAAGGTCTTTCCGGAGGCAGTTTGTATCACGGTCCCTGTGATATCATCCACATGGATGACCTGCTGACTGTTCGTCGGGTCAAGTTTGACCGACTGGAAGTGATCCACGATGAAATCCTTCTGCATGTCCTGTCCCAGGAATATGTCGGCGCCGCACTCGAAGAACTCCCACAGCACGCCGATGGTCATGGAAAAGCAAAATGCCACCATAGTCAGATAAAGCGGCGACAGATTGATGTTCTTGCTGGTCCTATTCAGGAGGTCGACTGTCGAGAAGCCGACGGCGGCGAACAGGAAGCCGTTCAGCGTGTGAAGCATGGTGTCCCAGATCGGGAACTGTGTGTAGAAATGTCCCAGTTCGCCCAGGATCTCCGCTGCGAAAATGAAGCAGTAGATGATGCCTTCCAGAAGCGGCGGGATCTTGATCTTCAGCGTCTCCTCCAGCAGGCTCGGGACGAAGAACAGCGCCAGCACCAGCAGGCATGTGACCGTTGCTTCATAGTTGTGGAGCATGATGGTTCTGATGGCGATCAGAACCACCAGCAGCCGCAGGATCGAATAGAGGATAAAGACCCCTTTCTGATCTTTGACATGGGCGCCCAGATCCTTGATATATTGATTTGGTGTTCTCATTTTTTGATTGTTCTCCTCTCAGTGATTCTTATTTCTAACTCACAATCGTCAGGATGCGGTCAACCATTCTCTGCAGATCTGTACGTTTTTCGAGTTCCTTCTGTACTTTGGTTGCCTGCACCACGTTGTCTGTGATGATCCCGTCCGCGCTGGAGCACATGAAATGCTTTTGCGATTCGCGCTCGTTCGCAGTCCATACCAGCATCTGTTTGTTTTGGTCATGAGCTGCGTCAACCGCGTTTTCTGAAACGGATTCTTCCTCCAACCCAAGATAATCACAGTTGAGTTTATCTGTCGCTCCGAAGGAAGCAAACAGCAGAAAGCCTGTCTGGATCTCCGGATACTTAGTCTCAATATAATCTATCAAGTCATACTTCAGCGAAATCAGAACGCATTCCGCCTCCATGTGGTTTTCTTTGATTCGTTTGACGGCGTCATCTGCCATCTTCTTATCTGCAGAATCTCCCTTTAGTTCTGTGAACAGGACGATCCTGCCTTTGCTTGCCGCGAGAGCCTCTTCAAAAGTCGGTATGGGCTCCCCATCGACGGAGAGTTTCCTGATCTGCTTCAGCGTCATCTCTTCCGGGGTACGGCTGTCTCCGGCGACGCGCTTGAAGTTCCCGTCATGGAGCAGAACGTATTCTCCGTCCTTTGTCCGCTGGATATCGATCTCGCTTCCGTAAGCCCCGGCAGCGCAGGCGGCTTCGATCCCGGCAACCGTGTTCTCCGGTCCCTCATTTCCGCCGCCCCGATGCGCGATGATTTTTGTCTTGCTCTCATTCGGGAAGAGGCTGTCGAAGTTGTTGTCCATCCAGACCGTCAGTACGATGATCAGCACGACGGCAGCGACAACGCCGGTGATGATGACAGGATGTCTCTTTGACCCTCTCTTCGCATATTCCTGCGGCTGCCCTTTTTTATAGGTATAGAACAGCTGGGTCATCTTCATGAGATAGACCGGCGTCGCGAAAAGGTCCGCTAACAGTGATATTCCGCCGCCTAACAGGATGAAAAACAGTGTAAGAACCCGCGTTACCCCGGTTGAGAGCGGCAGAACGTAAATGATGGCCAGCGGCAGCACGAGCGCGATAACCACAACAGCGCCAAGCGCCGCCATCATCACGACCAGAAACAAAACGTTCTGTTTCAGATAGTCCTTCCAGTTCGCATGGATCAGTTCTCCTGACTGCTTTGACGACTCCCGTATGTGCAGCTTATCGATGAGGATCCCGTGCAGGATAAACAGATTGGCCACGCCGACGGACAGAAACACCAGCACCGCGAAGGATGTCAGGATGAGGTACAGCGGCGTATCCGCGATCACTGACGCGATAAAGGTCGGAATATACAGACCCTCTGTCAGAGAAATCGATACGCCAAATCCCAAAAGAGGCGCGATCAAGGCAATATACAGCGCGACGATGATCCCCCTGGGATTGAGCAGCGCGCTGATCGACCGGAAGCCCTCGTCCATGCTCTTCCATACGGATTGTTCCTCTCCCGTGACCAGATTCCGCGCGAGCACGATCTTCGTGTTGATATCAAAAGCAACATAAATAAACAAAGACACCAGACCGAGCAGCAGGATCAGATACCCTTGCCAGGTTTTAAAGAGAAACATAAAATCTCCGGATGTGATCGCGACCCTGCCCGTACTCGTGAGCAGAGTCTGTGTGATCCGACCCAGCAAATAGATCCATAACCCGATCAGTGGCTTTGTAATGATTTGATATGTTATTATGTCCGGCAATGCCTGCCAGTAGGGTTTCAGCTTTTGCAGCATTTTGATTACCGGCTGTTCCTTATTGTCTGATATTTACTGCTTTTCAAAGTTGAGGCTGACACCGAACATCTTCGCATGTATTTGTTCTCCGTCATCCGTGAATTTCAGTTTCATGTCACCTTTGGTTTTGAACCCTTCATCCGTTGGTTCCCAGGTAAACTCTGTTGTCTCTTCCACGCCTTCTTCATCGACGGCGACACAGGTACCTGTGCCATCATCGTTCAACGTAATGGTCCACTGACCCTCACCGAAGTCTTCTGACTCATCTTCGAGACTCATGTTAACTGCTTTCCATGTTCCTACGTACTTGCTGTCTGACAGATCCGCACCGTCTCCGCCGCTGCTGCCGCATCCCGCCAGCAGAACGCAGAACAGTGCCGCCATTGCAAAAGTCAAAATAATAATTGTTTTCTTCATGTTATCCACCCTTTTAATAAAAATAACTACGTGTTTATTATAGCACGCATGACCGATAGCTTACTATTGTATTATTCTGAATAACTATTATGGCGCATTTGAAAAAAACCCGGTTCTTCTCCTCTAGTCACGAGGAGAAGAACCGGATCTTATCTCAAGTTTTCTCTTTCAGCCGTCTGTGCGACTATTATTTAGCTTTTGCAATCTCGTCAAGCTGCGCCTGCACGTTCTCGAAGGAAGTGGATCCCTTCGACACCTTGGACGCGATGACGTTTCTGATAGCGACCTTGTCGTAGACGTCGCTGTCGAAGACCTGTGTGAACTGCTTCAGGTCGTCGAGCCACAGTTCTTCGATCGGCTTGTTGTTGTTGATGGCGTACATGACGATCTTGCTGATGATCGTGCCGACCTCTTCTGACGGGATTCCCTTTTCCATCAGGTACTCTGCCAGTTCCGTAGCGTTCATGTAGCCGTACTTCGCTGCTCTCTGCATCTCGCCTCTGTTGATCTTCATGGTCTTGATCATTTCGACGAACAGATTCAGGCAGGCTTCCACGGTATGGGCCGCGTCCAGCATAGCGTACTTGTCTTCCTGCATGTCTCTGTTATAGGACATCGGCAGTCCTTTGAAGACGGTGAGCAGGTTGATCATATCGCCATAAACTCTGCCGGTCTTGCCCCGGATGAGCTCGGCAACGTCCAGGTTCTTCTTCTGCGGAAGCACTCTGCTGCCGGTCGTGAACTGATCGTCGATCTCGATGAATCCAAACTCGACGGAGCTCCAGAGGATCAAATCCTCGCAGAATCTGGACAGATGCATCATGGTGATGGAACAGTCATTGATGAATTCCATACCGAAGTCTCTGTCTGCAACGCCGTCCATGGCATTTGACAGGATCCCGTCGAATCCCAGTTCCTTCGCCATCTTCTTCCGGTCCGTATCCCATACGGTTCCGGCCAGTGCTCCTCCTTCCGGAGGCATCACATTGATGCGTTCCAGGCAGTTTTCAAATCTTCTCAGGTCCCGCTTGAACATCTGGTAGTAGGCCAGCAGATGGTATGCCAGCGTGATCGGCTGGGCTCTCTGCAGATGGGAGTATCCCGGCATGATCGTGTTGACATGCTCCTTCGCCAGGGCTTCCAGTGTGTCCAGAAGATCCTGCAGCAGTTCCCGGATCAGATCGTTCTCCGCCCTCAGGAAGAGTCTGGTGTCGATCACGACCTGGTCGTTGACGCTTCTGGCCCAGTTCAGCTTCTTCGCGACAGGGCCGATCTTCTCCGCCAGAACCTGTTCGATGCATCCGTGGATGTCATCGTACTCGACCTTGAACTCGACCTTGCCGGCTTCGACGTCGGCGAGAACTTCCTTCAGACCTTTGATCAGCTGATCGCATTCTTCTCCTGAGATCAGTTTGTTCTGCTTCAGCATGCGCGCATGCGCGATACTTGCTGCTACTTCTTCGTCATAGAGCATATTGTCTACGCCTATGGACGACATAAACTCTTTCGCAGTCTGTTTCATATTATCACCTCTTTTAGTTGAATGTGATTACTGTTCCTGTTTTTCCTTCCAGTGCGTCAACTGCCTTGTCAAGGGATGTGATGATCGCCTTCTTGCTCGGGAACTGTCTGACGAACTTCATGGCCGCCTCGACCTTCGGGAGCATGCTTCCTGCAGGGAACTGTCCCTCTTCGATGTATTTCACGCCTTCAAGCAGGGTCATGTGATCCAGATCCTGCTGGTCCGGCTTATTGAAGTTGAGGGAGACCTTCTCCACTTCTGTCAGGATCATGAGCATATCCGCTTTGACCTGCTCTGCCAGAAGCTCCGCTGCGAAGTCTTTGTCGATAACTGCCGCAACGCCGTCCATATGACCGTCCATTCTTTCGAGTACCGGAATGCCGCCGCCGCCGCAGGTGATGACGATATTGTCTTCCCACAGCTGCTTCACGGAGTCGATCTCAACGATGCGGACAGGTTTCGGGGAAGCAACAACTCTTCTCCAGCCTCTGCCGGCGTCTTCCTTCATGGTCCAGCCTTTTTCTTTTTCCAGTTCTTTTGCTTCTTCTTCCGTGTAGAACGGTCCGATCGGCTTGGTCGGGTTCTGGAACGCAGGATCGTTCTCATCGACAACGACCTGTGTCGCGACGGTCACGACCGGAACGTGTCTGTTCTGCATGTTCAGCGCGTACCGCAGGCACTGCTGGATGTGATATCCGATGTAACCCTGGGACATCGCGCCGCAGACATCGAACGGCATGGACGGAGTGACGTCCTTGGCCGCTTCACTTGCCATGACGATGCGTCCGACCTGCGGCCCGTTACCGTGTACGACAGCGATTTCATATCCCATACCGCTGATTTCCGCAACGCGTTTGCATGTATTTTTAACGACTTCCAGCTGAGCTTCCGCTGTTGCAGGGCCTTTGCCTGACTGCAGTGCGTTTCCGCCCAGCGCGATTACGATTTTACCTTTGCTTTCTGCCATTGTATTACTCCTTTTCAATCAATATAGAACTACAGATCAACTCTGTTTACCGGGCAGCTCATGCATCTTGGGCCGCCTCTTCCTCTGGAAAGCTCCGCGCTCGGAATGGAAAGGACTTTTACGCCCTTCTTGTCGAGGAGCTCGTTGGATACATAGTTTCTCTCGTATGTAACAACTGTTCCCGGTGCGATGCACAGGGTGTTGGAGCCGTCGTTCCACTGCTCTCTCTGGGCAGCCAGCAGATCTCCGCCGCCGCACCGGATCAGCTCGACAGCCGGGATCCCCAGTTCGAGGGCCAGGATGTTCTGCAGCTCGTCCTTCATGGCGTTGAACTTCAGCTCGCCGCCTTTGCCCATGGTGATCTCATACACGCCCAGCGGTCCTTCGATCTCAGGATGGATCGTGAACTTGTCGTAGTCGACCATTGTGAATACAGTGTCGAGGTGCATGAACGCTCTCGTCTTCGGGATATCGAATACGAGGACCTTCTTGAATGTGGACTTGGCCAGCAGGTTCCTCGCGAAACGCTCGATGCCTGCGATGGTCGTTCTCTGGGAAAGGCCGATGGCGACCATGTCCTTTGACAGGACGAGTACGTCTCCGCCTTCAATGGAGTGATCCTGATCGAGATCGTACCACTGCTTGTTCTCTTCCGTCGCGAAGTCTCTGTTGTACTTGTACATGTATTTAAGGAGCAGTGATTCTCTTCTTCTCTCCTGGGTGTGCATGTGGTGGATGTTGATGCCGTCGCCCACGCAGGCGCCCGGATCTCTGGTGAAGTACAGGTTCGGCATCGGATCAGAAATGTACGGATAGTCATCGTGGATCAGATCCATCAAGGAGTGCACTTCGTCAGACGGCACTTCATTCTTCTTGATGCCGGCGATGAGCTTCGCTACCATCTCTTCCGGCGTGAATGTCATGAGATAGGAGATCAGGCTCTCCCGCATGCCCTTGGATGTGATCAGGGAAAGATCGAGGAAGTCTTCGATCAGACTCTGCTGGAGCTGCGGCGTGCTTAATGCCTTTGCAGTCTCCTGCACATAGTAAACAACTTCAACGCCGTTTTCTCTGAGTACTTCGGCGAATCTGTCATGCTCCTGCTGGGCGACCTTGAGGAACGGAATGTCATCAAAGAGGAGTCTCTCCATGGTGGACGGCGTCAGCGCCTCCAGTTCCAGACCCGGACGGTGCAGCAGAACCTTGTTCAGTTTGCCGATTTCCGAATAGTTGTGGATTCCAGGTATCATTGTTTTACCTCCTGTTCACGGTTTGTCATGTGTCACAGGCCGGCATTTGAAGCCGGCCTGATGGATTATCTGCGATCTTATCTGCCGATTGTAGCAACCATGACGGCCTTGATCGTGTGCATTCTGTTTTCTGCTTCGTCGAATACCTTTGACTGCGGTCCTCTGAAGACTTCATCGGTGACCTCGCGGATGTCATAGCCGATTTCTTCCTGTGACTGCGCCATGGTTGTTTCGAAATCGTGGAAGGATGGCAGGCAGTGCATGAAGATTGCATCCGGGTTGCCTGTAGCAGCCATCATTTCCTCTGTGACTCTGTACGGTGTGAGGAGTCTGACTCTTTCCGGGATCTGCTCTTCTTCGCCCATGGAAGCCCAGATGTCCGTGTACAGAACGTCTGCGTCCTTGATTGCTTCGAGATCTGAAGATACTTCGATGGAAGCGCCTGTCTGAGCAGCGACTTCACGAGCTCTGGCAACGACGTCTGCATCGACCTGCTCGCACAGCTCTGCCGGTCCGTATGCTACGAACTGCATGCCCATCTTCGCGCAGCCGTACATCCATGCGTACGCCATGTTGTTTCTGACATCGCCTACGAAGACGACCTTGCACTTGTTCAGCGGCTTTGCAACGTGCTCCTCGATGGTGAGCAGGTCAGCCAGGATCTGTGTCGGGTGGTCAACGTCTGTCAGTCCGTTCCATACCGGAACGCCTGCGTACTTCGCCAGGTCTTCAACGACCTTCTGATCATATCCTCTGTATTCGATTCCGTCATAGAATCTTCCGAGAACCTTAGCGGTGTCTTCGAGTGATTCCTTCTTGCCCATCTGTGATGACTTGCTGTCCAGGAATGTGACGCCGGCGCCCTCGTCCATCGCGCCTACTTCGAATGCGCATCTTGTTCTTGTGGATGTCTTCTCAAAGAGCAGAACGACGTTCTTACCCTTGAGGCTGTCGCCTACGATACCTGATCTTTTCTTGGCCTTCAGGTCGTGGGCCAGGTCCAGCAGATAACGAATTTCTTCCGGTGTGAAGTCCATGAGTGTCAAAAAGCTTCTTCCTCTGAGATTTACTGCCATAGTGATGTTCTCCTTTTCTTCTTAATTTCTAACTATATTCATTTTTGTGTCTTATCTAAAAAGCACCTTGTCTAGAATATACTATAGCGTATATCCCAAACAAAGTGCCAGTATCCTTGTTATTTCTTGTGCCAGTTGCAAAGGCAATCTTCGAGGATGTCCATCCCCTTCTCGATCTCCTCTTCCGTCGGATAGGAGAAGTTGAGCCGGAAGTACCGTGCGCCCATCTGTTTTCGCGGGAAGAACACGTAGCCGGGCATGAAGGTCAGTCCCTTCTTCTGTGCCTGCCGCAGCAGATCCCGCGAGTCCATGTGCTCCGGCAGCTTCACCCAGAGGTACACGCCGCCTTCCGGTTTGGTGTACTGCAGCCCGTATCGCCCGGCGAGCTGATCCAGCCTCCTGCACATCCGGTCCCGTTTGCTTTTGCAGATGCTCCGGAAATCCGCGAGTCGTTCCTGGAAGATTCCTTTCTTCATATACTGGAGCATGACCATCTGGGCCGCCCAGTCCGGGTTGGCGACGCGCAGGGACACCATGTTCGAAAACTGTTCGATGATCTTCCTGTCCGCTGCCACGAAAGACACGCCGATGCCGGGCACCATGTTCAGCGAGAAGGAGTACATGTAGATGACATTGTCTCCGTGATCCATGGATTTGATCGACGGCAGCGGCCGTTCGCCGTAGTAGATCTCCGAGCTCTCATCGTCTTCGATGACCGGGATCCGGTACTGATAGGACAGTTCGAGGATCTTCCGGCGCCGCTCCAGACTCAGCACCGTTCCTTTGGGGTTGTTGAAGCTGGAGTCTACATAGATGAACTTTGGCTTGCTGGTCTCGATGACTTTATCCAGGTGGTCCGTGATCATCCCGTGCTCATCGGAAGGTACCGTGATGAGCTTCCCGCCTGCCAGCTCAATCGTCCTGTACACATCGGACGCCATGACCTCATCGACGATGACCCCGTCTCCCGGCGACAGCATAAGCTGCAGAATGAAATCCAGCGCCTGGTTGTTCTCCGAAAAGATCTGTATGTTGGACGGCTTTGTCCGGATGCCGATGGACGCCATATATTTGACGATCTCCCGGATCAGTTCCGGATCGCCCTGATACGGCACGTAGAAGTACGCCTTATCGCCGCTGCTGCGGAACATCTCTTCGAATACGGCGGCGATTTCCTCCGGCGGATATGGTTCCCGCGCCGCTACGCCCCCGGCAAAGGATATATATGCGGGATCGAAACTCTCGCTGTACAGCTCATCGAAGTCGCTGATGAATTCGTCGTACTCCTGCTTCACGGCAGCTTCCCAGTTGACGTTTTTTCTCCGGTCAGGGGAATTGTCTTCCGCGCTGCGTCCGAACCGCACTCTGTAGCAGCTGCCCTGAGAAGAATCCAGAAGCCCTTCGCTCTTCAATTCTCCGTAAGCCCTGGTCACGGTGTTCCGGTGCACGCCAAGTTCCTTCGCCAGCGTGCGCTCAGACGGCAGCATATAGCCATCCGTAAGTTCCCCCGTATGGAGCATGTTTTTGATCTGCCCTGCGATCTGCATGTAGACAGGTGTTTTGTCGTTTCGGTTGATTTCGAGTTTCATGGATCGGTGTCTCCTGCGATCACAGTATTTCGTCGCCGTATTTCTGCGCGTCCTGGATCGCCTGGTCGATGATCTTCGCCATCTGCCGGACGACCTGCACCGGATACTTGCCCGTTGCAGTCTCGCCTGTGACAAGCAGATCGGTTGCGCCGTCAAAAACAGCGTTGGCGATATCGGATACCTCCGCCCTGGTCGGCGTCAGATTCTCGGTCATGGACTCGATGAGCTGGGTCGCGATGATGACCGCCATGCCCATCTCCCGGCACTTGCGGATGATGCGCTTCTGCTGCGCCGGTACTTTCTCAAAGCCGATTTCCACTCCCATGTCGCCTCTGGCAATGAGAATCTGGTCGGCTTCTTTCATGATCTCTTCCAGATTGCCGAGGGCTTCTTTGCACTCGATCTTGGCGATGACGCCAACATGCTCTCCTCCGTTTTCATCGAGGACCTGACGGATCGCGCGGACATCCTCCACCCGCCGGATGAAAGAACCTGCAATGTAATCCACATCGTGATCGACGCACCACAGGATATCCTCGATATCGCTGTCGCTGAGGTAGTCCATCTGCAGTTTCACATCCGGAACGTTGACGCCTTTGCGGCTGGCGATCCTGCCGCCGCGGTCCACATAGCAGACGATATCCTGTCCCCGCACGCTCTCAACCGTGAGGCTGATCCTGCCGTCGTCGATGAGGATCTGCGTGCCGACCTTCACCTCGTCGCAGAGGTCCTCGTAATTGATGCGGATGATCTGGTTGACGTAGCTGCCCCATTCATTTCCGTAAGGGTCGTGCTCCGGCGGCTGCACAGGGTCCGTCTCTTCTTCGTCCTCACACCGCAGCACAAGGGTCTCCCCGGTTCCCGCGAACGTCACGCCGCCGGGGATCTCCTTGATACGGATCTCCGGTCCCCTGAGGTCATACATGATAGACGCTTCCTCCGTGCCGCTCATCCTGGCCGCACGCCGGAAGCTGATCAGCTTCTCTTCCTGAGATGCGGCGCTGCCGTGGGACAGGTTGATCCTTGCCCCTGCCATGCCGGCGTTCATCATCTCTGCCAGTATCTCCGGATCGTTGCAGGACGGTCCGATCGTACACTGAATTCCAACTTCTCTCATTACTTTTCTCCGTGGAACTGATAATACGTTGTCTCTATATTCCCGTTGTACAGTTTGCGGCGGCGGTTTGCCCGGCGGCCCATGATCTTCTTCTCGGCGTCCTTGTCCGGGGTGATCACAAATAGCGACCAGCCGGGGTTTTCCCTGCAGAACCTGCGCAGCGCTTTGAATACGCCGTCGATTTCATCCTGCTCGCCGATGCGCTCACCGTATGGCGGATTGGTGATGATCATGCCGTGCTCATCCTGCAGCGCCGAAACATCCAGATCCCTGATATCGGCCCTGGTGAACCGGATGCACATATCCACCCCCGCTTCTTCTGCGTTGACACGGGCGGCATGCACTGCCTTTGGGTCGATATCGGACGCGTAGATGCTGACCGGCATCTCCGTGATCGCCGCATAGGCATTCGCCCGCTCTTCCTTCCACATCTCCTGCGGAATCAGGCTCCACCCTTCACTGGCGAAGGTCCGCAACAGACCCGGAGCGATGTTCATGCCGATCATGGCTGCTTCGATGGGGATAGTCCCGCTGCCGCAGCAAGGGTCGGCCAATGCGCGCCCGGACCTATAAAAGCTCAATAACACCAGCGCCGCCGCCAGTGTCTCCTTCATGGGCGCATCGACCGGCGCCGTGCGGTAACCTCTCTTGTGGAGTCCCGTGCCGCTCGTATCGATCGTCACCGTAGCCCGGTCCTTCAGGAGCGTGACTTTGACCGTGTACTCCGCCCCGGTCTCCGGGAACTGCTCGATGCCGTACGCCCCGCCCATGCGCTCAACGATAGCCTTCTTTGACACGCTCTGGATCGCCGGCGGATTGTGCAGCTTGGATTTGACCGTAGAGCACGTCACGGTGAACTTGCCGTCTGCCGGGATGATGTCTTCCCATGCAAAAGCACGAATGCCCTGGAACAGGTCTTCGAAGGTCAGCGCCTCGAATTCGCAGACCTTCAGCAGCACTCTGTCGGCACACCGCAGCCATAAATTAGAGCGGACGATCGCCCGCTCATCACCGGCAAAGGTCACCTTGCCATCTTCTGTTTTCAGTATTTCATATCCCAGCCCTTCGATCTCGCGGCGCACCACCGCTTCAAGCCCGAAGGTCGCTGTTGCTATCAGTTCATACATGCCGATTCCTGTCCTGTCTAATCATCCTTGTTCATCCGTCTCCAGAAGTCCCCGATGCCGTCATACGTTTCACCGCTCCGGTCTCTGTACTTGCGCTTGAGCCGTTCCTGCTGCGGATCGAAATTCAGCTGCTCCTCGAAGATTTTCTGCTCATATGCTGTCAGGTTCTCTGAGCTTTTGATGTGGGCGCTGATCGGCCGCGGAAGAACCATCAGATAGATCAGCGGCGAGATCAGGAACACATCAACAATGGAAAAGGCGATCACAAGACCGAATACCGCCGCCCCGCTCACGCCGGCAGGCAAAAGCAGTATGCACAGGATGATCCCGATGCACCACACCAGACCGGTAATAAAATACTTGTCCAGAAACCGCAGTTTCTTCTCCAGCGCCGGACTGTACAGCAGGCCTTTTTTCTTCATTTTCCGCATGGCGCCGCTCCAGCGGTTGTTTCCCAGCGACAGCTTCAGCGCCAGCGCAAAATCAGATCCGCCCGTCTGAGCGTCCCTGCCTTCCGCCGCCTCCTGTGAGAAATCCAGCACCTCTTCCTTTTCGAAAGCGACCTCGGTCAGGATGCACTTACCCTGCCCCATGACCGACAGGCTCAGCGCTTCCCCCGGCTCCAGTTCGATGACCATCTGTTCATCGGCTTTGACCATATCCGTTTTCCCGCCGGCGGATACGACGGTGTATCCTTCGGCGCTGTAGATTCCCAGACAGCGGGAGCCTTCGAACTGGCTTTCTATGTGCTGCGCTTCCTCTGTTAGGTCGACCAGATCCATCCTGCCTTTGCATCCCTTGCGGTAAATGAGATTGTAGTCCTTGATCAGCTTGCCGAAGCACTTCGTCTTGATTGCTCCATCGAACGTGTCGTACTCATATGCCGACAGGCTTGCAGTCCGTTCCTCGCCGTGGGCCAGAACGACGGATCCTTCCAGCACCATCAGGATGCGGTCATAGTCCGGCAGTTTCGTGAAGGAGGACTCCTCCAGATCCGAATCTGCGCTGGAAAGCCGCCACAGGAAATCCCTGTCCAGATACTCCGCCTTATCAGGGTAAATGGCCAGCTCGCGGGTGTTGCCGCCGGACCATTTGCTCATCTTGTAATTGTCTTCTTTGTAAATTCGCTTTTTCATGGTTTGATTATACTATTTCCCAACATAAGAATCTATCTCTTCCCAGCAAAACCGGTTTCCGAAAATATCGTAGCCGATCACGTGCAGCCTGCCTTCCGGGAGCGTGCAGAAATCGGTGTTCCTGATGATCTCGGACGCCCGGTGCACTTTCCCGTCGTAGTCCGGATCCAGGCTCCAGAAGTCGATGCACGACCGGCTGTCGTCGTGGAGGTATTCCAGCGCGATATCTTCATCTGCGTCGCTCAGCTTCAGCACGTCGGGCACGTAGTCGGTGATGCGCAGGCATCCCATCTCCTCGCTGCACCGGACCAGGCGACTCAGGGCTTCATCGGGATCCTTCTCGTTTCTGACGACTGCAAAAGCACCAAAGCGCTTGTCGTCCTCCATTTTTGTGTTCATGAACCGGCGGATCTGACTGGACACGGACACCTCACCTTCATCACACATGATCCACGGACGGTTCATCCTCTCACAGACCACGCCCATGGTTCCCGAGCCGGAGAAAAAGTCCGCGCACAGGTCCCCTTCGTCGCTGCAGGCCTGCACGATGCGCTCCAACAGCTTTTCCGGCTTTTGCGTGGCGTAGCCGGTCCTCTCGCGGGATGTACGGCCGACCATGTCAATGGTCCACACGTCCTTCATGTTCACCATAGTGTACCATCCCAGCTCGTCTTGGAACTCCTCCACGTTCTTGAAGCGGTACGGCTTCATGTCACGGTTGTAGGATTTCTCCTTCAGCGGATGGAACTTGTACTGATTGTTTTTGCTGTAGAACAGGAGCGTGTCATGCTTGCGGGCGAAGCTCCGTTTCGACGCGCCGCCGGATTTATAGTTCCATACGACTTCGTTGACGAAGTTGTCATAACCGAATATTTCGTCCAGCAAAGTCTTCATGTAGTGGGAGCTGTGCCAGTCCAGGTGCACCCAGATGCAGCCTGTGTCCGCGAGCAGCTCCTTCATGAGCATGAAGCGGACGCCCAGCATGGCCAGATACTGCTGCAGGCTGTCCTCCCAGGTGTCGTCGTAGGCGCCTGTTTTGATATAGGGCGACAGCCCCAGCTTATCGGACTGCAGCCGCACTGAGGTCTGATACTTGCTGTTGGAGAAAAACGGAGGATCCACATAGATGAGCTGGATCTTCCCTGCCATGTTCTTCTCCTTGAGCAGATATTCCATGTACTCCAGATTATCGCCGCCTGCCAGCATGTTTTCCGGCGCGGTTGTTTCTGCGGCTGCGTCACCTGGCGCTTTCTGTCCGGGCGTATACGCTTTCTGCCCGGGCGTATAGATCTCATTCGTGTAGAATTTCGTGTACCGCTTCCGTTTCATGATTCTCTGGTACATGCGGCGCGACTGGGTCAGCGCCTTCACCACTTCATTGATCCTGCTCATTGTCTCCTGCCTCCCAGAAGTACTTTCTCTAGGTCTTTCCGTCCCGCCAGATCCAAAGCGCGTCTCACCAGCTTCTCGTTTTTCTTCTTGTTGAAATGAAGCAGCGCCCGCTGGAGCTTCTTTTCTTCAGGGTCTTTCGCCACATAGACGTCGCGTCCGGTGAACGGATCTTTTTCTGTATAGTAAATACATGTGGACAGCGTGCCCGGCGTCGGATAGAAATCCTGCACCTGATCAGGCACGAATCCGGTCCTCTTCATATAGATCGCCAGGTCCACCGCGTCCTGCAGCGTGCATCCCGGATGAGATGAAATGAAGTACGGGATCATGTATTGTTTCAGTCCCAGATGCTTGTTGATCCTCTTATATTCATCGGCAAAGCTGTCAAAAACATCGATGCCCGGTTTGTGCATCTGGCGCAGGACATTCGCTGCGGCGTGCTCCGGTGCCACCTTCAGTATACCGCTGATGTGGCATTCGCACAATTCTTCCAGAAATCTGTATCCTGAACCGCCCTTTCCCTTTCGTTTCATGTCGGCCATGATGTAATCGAACCGGACGCCGGAACGGATGAAGACTTTCTTCACGCCTTCCACTTCACCCACCGCGCGGAGCACGTCGATGTAGTCCGTGTGATCCGTATCCAGCTGGCTGCAGGGCTTGGGGAACAGGCAGTCCTTGCTGCCGCACATGCCGTGCTCCAGCTGTTTTTTGCACGAGGGATGGTGGAAGTTCGCCGTCGGTCCGCCCACGTCGTGGATGTAACCCTTGAACTGCGGATCGCGGGTCATCAGCTGCGCCTCGCTGACGATGGAGCCTTTGCTTCTGCTCCTGACCTCCCGTCCCTGATGATAGGTGATCGCGCAAAAGCTGCAGCCGCCGAAGCATCCTCTGTTGGCGGTGATGCTGAATTTCACTTCCTGAATGGCGGGAACGCCGCCTTCCGCCTCGTAGGACGGATGGTAAGTCCGCATATACGGCAGCGCATACAGATCATCCAGTTCCATTTCTTCCAGTGGCGGCTGAGGCGGATTCTGCACGATGCAGACGCCGTCCGGATAGGTCTCGATGAGACGTTTGCCGTTGATTGGATCATTGCTGCGGTACTGGAGCCGGAAGCTTTCGCTGTAGGCTGCTTTGGCGCGTTCATCGTTTCCTGAGAGGCTGCCGAAATCAGGCAAAAGCACGTCATCGTCTTCGAGATAGAGCGCGCCGGCCGCATCCTGCTGCGTGGTACGGGGCGCCTTCGCCTTATAGCAGGTGCCGCGGATCCATCCGATATCGCCCGCATCGATGCCGGCGTCCAGCGCTTCGGCGATCTCGCAGACCGCCCGCTCCCCCATGCCGTAGATGAGCAGGTCTGCCTTTGCATCCAGCAGAATGGAGCGCCGGACCTTATCGTCCCAGTAATCGTAGTGGGCGAACCGGCGCAGGCTCGCTTCCAGGCCGCCGATGATGACGGGCGCGTCCTTATAAGCTTCTCTTGCTCTGTTGCTGTAGACGATGACTGCCCGGTCGGGGCGTCTGCCTGCCTTGCCGCCCGGAGAGTACACGTCCCGCTTCCTGCGGTTCTTCTGCACGGAAAAGTTGTTGACCATGGAGTCCACGTTGCCGCTGTTGATGAGAAATCCCAGACGCGGCCGGCCGAACCTCCTGAAGTCATCCGCGCTGTGCCAGTTCGGCTGCGCCAGGATAGCGACCTTATAGCCGCGCGACTGAAGCACTCTGCTGATAATGGCCGTACCAAAAGAAGGATGGTCAACGTAGGCGTCGCCCGTGACAAGCACGAAGTCCGCCTGCTCCCATCCTCTCTCTTTCATTTCTTTTCTGTTGGTCGGCAGAAAACCCGTCATGGTTTTATCCCAGGAACTTGAGTACGATGTTCTTCACATCGTTTCCGTCCGCAAGGCCTTTGACTTTGCCCATGACCGGGCCCATCAGCTTGCCCATGGAAGCTCTGCCGGATCCCTCTTCGATTCCAAGATCCGCTGCGGTCTGCTTGACGATGTTCAGCATCTCTTCCTCTGTCAGCTGCTGCGGCATGTATTCCATCAGCACGTCGATTTCCGCCTTGTACTGATCGAGCATGTCCTGTCTGCCCGCTGCTTCAAAGTCCGCGAGGGCGTCTTTTCTCATCTTGACCTGCTTGGCCAGGATCGCAGCGATACCCTGATCGTCCACTTCTTCTCTGGTGTCCACTTCCGTCTGCTTGATCGCAGCCCTGACGAAGTTGATCGTGTCTTTGCGGATCTTATCCTTCGCCTTCATAGCTTCTTTGAAATCGTTGTTCAGTGTTTCTTTTAATGACATTGTTATTCCTCCGATACAAGAAAACGGCATCAAAACTGATGCCGTTTCAAGTGCATATTTTCGCTTAGTACTTCTTATTAGCCTTTTTTCTAGCAGCTTCAGATTTCTTCTTTCTCTTTACGCTTGGCTTTTCGTAATGCTCTCTTTTTCTGACTTCCGCCATGACGCCGTCTCTGGCGCATGATCTCTTGAATCTCTTCAGAGCACTTTCTAAGCTTTCATTTTCTCTTACGATTACCTGTGCCAATCCCGTTTCACCTCCTGACTATTTATAGTTTTTTCGTCTTGAAAACGGTCCTTGTCTTATGACAAAGGTCATCCTGCAACGTCCATTATTATACAGACATTACCCGTTCAATGCAAGCCTATTTTTCAGTATGTTTTTGCAGACGTTTTCATATGCTTTTGAGAGCGCGTCATCAGCCCGGAGGCCATGCGAGTTTTCTCTTGCCCAAAATGTGCAGGTGCAGATGCTGCACCGTCTGCAGTCCGTCCTCACCGCAGTTGATCACGACTCTGTAGCCGTTCTCGAGTCCCAGCTCCGCTGCGATATCCTTGATTTTCATCATCATATAAGCCAGGATATCCGCGTCCTCATCGGTCACATCATCGATAGATGCGATGTGCTTCTTCGGGATGAGCAGGCAGTGTACCGGCGCCTGCGGGTCAACATCGTGGAAGCAGAGAACTTTATCGTCTTCGTAAACTTTGTTCGATGGTATCTCGCCATCTCTGATCATACAGAATAAACAGTCACTCATGTTCCTCTCTCCTTTTCGTGATTTGATATTGTTATTCTACCACACTTGCGGCGATTCCGTCACTGTAGATTTCCTCAAGTCTGACTTTTCTAAATCTGCCGAGCTGTTCGTCTCCCATGCTGCCGGTTTTCGCACTGCCGGTTTTCGCACTGCCGGCTTTCACATACACGCGGATGTAATTCCCTGTGTATCCAGTCAGCAGCGCGTCACCCTTCATGATGCCGGCGCCTTCCTCTGTTGCCTGCACGACCTCCTCGAAGAGAACCAGCTCAGTCCTGCCCTGCTGCGCCATCTCGATGTTCATATTGAAGAACGCACGGGCTGCCTGCGCGGCGATGCTCTGCAGCCGCTCGCTGCGCTTCTGCTTGACCTGCGGCGACACCTGACCTTTCATCTCGGCAGCCTTTGTCAGCGGCCGCTTGGAATACTTGAAAATATGGGTTTTGCAGAACGCGCACCGTGCGACCAGCTTGCAGCTGTCTTCGAAGTCGCTGTCCTTCTCGCCCGGGAACCCGACGATAATGTCCGTTGACAGCCCGAAGCACGGATCGAATTCGCACACGGCTTTTGCCATCTCCATATACTGGCCGGCATCATAGGGCCGGTTCATAACCCGCAGTACGGCGTCGCTGCCGCTCTGGGCGGACATGTGCAGGTGATGGCAGAGTTTCTCATACCGGAACAGCCGCTTCACATAGTCTGCGTTGACCACAGCCGGCTCCAGACTGCTCAGCCGGATGCGGAACTCACCCGGCAGTGCGTTGATTGCCGCGATGGCCTTCTCCACACCGAAAGGCTCGGCCTCGTTGCTGCCTCCTGGGCTGCGGTCTGCGGTTCCTGACGCCGTCTGTTCAGTCCCGCCGCTGGCTGCTGTACTGCTGCTTCCCAGGTTCCTGTCGTCGGTTTCTGCCACTGTGTGTTCAGTCTCGCTGCGGTCCGCATAAAGGTCCCGGCCTTCCATATCATACTGTGCCGTATTGATGCCTGTCAGCACCAGTTCTTTGTAACCAGCTGCAATCAGCGACTTCGCCTCTTCCACAATGTCCTCCAGTGCCCGGCTCCGAACCGGACCCCTGGCGTACGGGATCACACAGTAGGAGCAGAACCGGTTGCACCCTTCCTGGATCTTGATGTAGGCCCGGGTGCGGTTCTCCGTGCTGGACACGATGCCCATTTCCTCGAAGACGCCAAGTTCCTCGTAAGGATGGATGATGCATTGGACATCTTCCGCGCTTCCGCCTGCCGCCGCAAGGTGCGCTTCCTTCTGCACTGCCTTCTGTGCTTCCTTCTGCTCTGCCTTCCGTGCGACCAGTTCCTCGACGTGATCGATCAGTGTGTGTTTCTCATTGGTGCCCGTTACGATGTCAACGCCCTGTATCCCCGCGACCTCATCCGGGCTGATCTGGGCGTAACAACCCGTGACAGCAATCACGCTGTCCGGGTTCACCCGCTTCATCCGCCGTATGTACTGGCGGGACTTCTTATCCGCAATGGCCGTGACCGTACAAGTGTTGATCACATAGGCGTCGGCGAAATCACGCTCACCGACGACCTCCCATCCGCGCCCGCGGAACATCTGCGCCATAGCTTCCGACTCGTATTGATTGACTTTGCATCCTAATGTGTGAAAAGCTACCTTCATAATGCATTATTATAATATACGGCGCTGGATTTGGCGAGTGGAAGAAACGGTGAAACAAACCCATTCCTCAACCAACGGCCAGACGATGTATCAAGGGCTGTGAGCACAAGCTGTTGGTTGCGGGCGAGCTGTGAACCATTCTTAACCAACGGCCAGACGATGTATCAAGGGCTGTGAGCACAAGCTGTTGGTTGCGGGCGAGCTGTGGACCGTTCTCAACCAACGGCTAGACGATGTATCAAGGCTCGCGGGCGCCAGCTGTTGGTTGCGGGCGAGCTGTGAACCATTCTTAACCAACGGCTAGACGATGTACCAAGGGCTGCGGGCACCACCTGTTGGTTATGGGCGAGCTGTGGACCGTTCTCAACCAACGGCTAGACGATGTATCAAGGCTCGCGGGCGCCAGCTGTTGGTTGCGGGCGAGCTGTGGACTGTTCTTAACCAACGGCCAAACGCAGTACCAAGGCCTGCGGGCACCAGCTGTTGGTTGCACAGAAGCCCCATACACAACAGGAAACAACCGGAAACAACAGGAAACAACAGGAAACAACCAGGAAACAACAGGAAACAACAGGAAACAACATGGACATAAAAAAGAGGCGCTGCGCCATGCAGTGCCTCTTCTATGAGTATCTTCCCATGAGTGTCTGTTTTCAGTTTACTGCTCGATCCCCAGTGCTTCGATCACGTCTTCGTGGCCTTCTGCCGGGAATGCGGCGATGAAATCGTTGTGCTTGAACTTAGGCTCGAAGCTGGAGTAGAACCCGTATACAAGACGTTCGAATCCTTCGATCACGTAGCCGTCCTGGTTGTGGTCGGTGGTGTCGTATGGATCTGCCAGGATGAGGACGTCGTCTTCGGTCTTCTCCTTGGTGCCCATATCATCGTATCCGATGATGACCTGCCAGTGTCCGCCCCACTCGTCCCAGCCGACCATGATCGGGATGTCGTGGTCAAGGAGATACGGAATCAGACCGGGCCAGTCTTCCAGGGTTCCTGCCTGCAGGCAGTAGTCGCCGATATAGGATTCCTCGCCTTCCGCCTCAGGCTCACCGTCTGCGTTTTTCAGATCGTCGGTATCCACCCATACCCAGTCCTGATCATAGGTGTCGTTCATGTACCGGAAGATCTGTTTCATGCCTTTCAGATAGGTCGCCTCAAGCTTTCCATCCTGTCTGGCGTGCATCAGGGACATGTCGGTCTCGCCTTCGTTCTTGCCGAACCAGTTGGTGACCATTGCCGCTGACGTTGCGCCGCAGCTGAATTCGGACGCCTGCTGCAAAGTCTGGAAATGCTCGAGCACATGCAGTGTATCGGTGTCCTTCAGGTTGTAGCAGTCGATGAACTTGTAATACGGGGAGTAATTGTGGTCTCCGGACCGCTCGTAGCCTTCTTCTGCTGCTCCGCCGAGTCCGTTGTTGCCGAGGCTTTCGATCGTTCCGTCATCGATAGCATCGGAATAGTATTTTTTGATATCTTCGGCTGTCTTGCCGTAGGACATCTTGTTTTCATCTGTGAAGTTCGCCTTGTTGGACTTGTCAGCAGTGATGCCTTCGCCCTTCTCCATGGTGTACTCCCACTCATCCGGGATCGCAACCAGGAACTGCGGCGGTGTCACGGTACCCACATCCTTGAAACCATTCTTATCATCATAAAATGAAGTGCAGACTCCGTAGATCATTCTCTCATAAGACTCAACGTAGTATCCGTTATTGTCCTGGTCCGTGGTGTCATAGGAGTCCATCATGATACAAACGTCATCGAGTGTGTCTTCCGTTCCCATGTTGTCATAGCCGATGATCGTCTGCCAGTGCCATCCGTACGGATTCCATTCGACCATGATCGGATGTCCCTGTTTCAGCTGCTTCTGGACCCATTTCGGATCGGACAGCTTGTCCGGATCACTGTCGGAGGAGATGAACGTCCATCCGCCGGTGATGCCCAGTTTCGCCAGATTCTCAAAAGCATTTTGCAGATACTTGGCGTCGGTTCCGACTTCCAGCTGGCATGTCTCTCTGAGCATACCCAGATCCACATCGTTCAGGCCGTTCCGCATTCCGTACCATTCGAGGGCGCAGATTCCGGAGCAGCATCCGCAGGACCAGCCGTTCGGCTGCAGATAGGTTCCGTAGTGCGGTAATATTGTCAATGTATCAGAGGAGACCGTATTGTAGTAGTCGTTATCCGTCCAGTAGCTGATCGGCTCATCGTTTTCAAAGTCATCAGCGCCGCTGTAGTCGCCGATCCCGAATCCCGCCAGCAGACGTTCGCCGTACGGGATGGTCGACTCGTCGCCGTAAACCTCGATGCCGGTTTCATCGTCAACAGACGGCTCTGTCTCTGTTCCGGAACCTTCCGCCCATGCCATGGACGAATCCCAGTATCCTTCCGCGTCTGCAAAATCTACAACCTGGACTTTGTCTGCCTTCTTGTTGCCGTCCTCGTCGATCATTCTGACGAAGTTGCCTTTGACGGTCTTATTGTTCAGCTTCGCTTCGCCGAATTCCTTGCTTTCGGCGTCCCACTTTTCGCAGGTGGCGGAATCATCCATCTCTGTGTAGTTCATCACGCCGTCATCAATGCCCAGCGTAAGGGCGAACGGCATGATCGTTCCTTCCGGATCCGCCTCGACCTTTCCCAGCTGCGGACCTTCCGGTTCTGTTGAATTTTCAGTATCAGCGCTTCCGCCGCAACCCGTAATGGAGAACAGACAGATTGTCATCAGCGCAAGCATTATTGCAATTGTTTTCTTCATTCTCAGCCTCCCTTCCTCATTCCGATGCATCAATTATAGCTTGTAGGTCCATTATATTCAATACAGAGCATCGTCAGATCATCGAACTGTTCCGCGTCCCGGACAAATTCATCCACAGCACTGCGCACATGCCGCAAAATCTGTTCAGGATCTTCACCTGCTCCTTCGTTCAGAGCCGTAATCATTCGATCTGTCCCGAACAATTCATTCCCGGCGTTTGTTGCCTCAGGCACGCCGTCAGTGTAGAGGAACAGTTTCGCGCCCGGCTCGAGCTGCATTTCGTATTCCGTATATTTCATGCCTTCCATCCCGCCGATGACGAAGCCGTGTTTGTCCTTGATAAGCTCGAATCCGCCGTCCGGGCGTTTCAAAACAGGATACTCATGGCCGGCATTCGCCGCTGTGAGCTTTCCTGTGGAGATCTCCAGAATGCCAAGCCAGACAGTAACAAACATCTCCAGCTTATTATTCGTGCTGATGTCATCGTTTGCCTCCATCAGGATTTGGGCAGGTGACTTTCCGGCCTTTGCATAATTGGATAAAATGATTTTTGACGCCATCATGAAGAGCGCTGCAGGAATTCCCTTTCCTGAAACATCCGCTATGACCATGCACAAATGGTCGTCATCGATCAGCTGGAAGTCATAAAAGTCTCCTCCGACTTCTTTTGCCGGATCCATGGAAGCATAGATCAAAAACTCATTTCTGTCAGGATACGGCGGGAAACTGCTGGGCAGCATGGATGCCTGGATCTGTCTCGCCAGATCCAGCTCCGTTTCGATTCGTTCCTTCTCCGACGTGATCTTCATGATATGGTTCGTATACGTATCGATTTCCTTCGTGAGATCAGCTACATCCTCCGAAAGCTGTCCCAGCTCATTGCGCAAGCGTATCTGTTCCAAATCTGCACAGGCGGCCGCGCTGTCCTTCGTTTCACTGTAGGCACGAATGCTTCTCTGCATCTTTTTGATCGGACGCACCAGAAATGCGATGATCATCACCAGGCAGATCAAGGCCAGTACGACTTGAAGTATGATCGCAAGCTGCGTTCCGGTACGCGTCCTCACCGCAATGGTGCCGCGCAGTTCAGCAAGGCCATACGTCAGACCGATAAAAACGTCGTGACCATCGAAGGAATCAATATATTCGTAATAGTCCACGTAATCACCGGCATTTGCCAGATTCTTGTTGTTTTGCGTGGCGTTGCGCATTCCTACCATCTGGCTTTCAGATACTTCTACTGTCTTTCCGACAACGTAGGCCTCATCGCTTCCGGTTCCACGAACGGCACCCGGCTGCGCAGCGCTGTAGAGGAAGAACTGTTTCTGGAAAGGTTCTTCCGAAATCACACAGAACAGGTAGTCCACATGATAAGACGCCTTGATTTCATCCACGCGGGTAAGGAGCCAGGAATAGATGATTTCAGCATACAGCTGCTGATCCTCCGCAGGAAGCGCTTTGCATTGCTCCTCGTCCAGGTAGTTGAGCTGCAGATCCGGATGCCGCTGTAAAAAGGTGCGGCATTTCCCTGCCGTTTTGCTTTTGCCATCCATCAAGGCATCGTATTCGATATCCATCGTATCTGAATGGGTATACCAGTACTGCAGCAGCCACGGGTACGCCGGGTACTCCTGCATCGCGAGTTTGACTTCGCTCGCGATTTCCGTGGCATACAGTTCCGTCTGCTTTGTAACGCTGGTATCCGCCTGAAGTGTCTCAAAAACATATGTCAAAGTACCCGTCAGGAATATGGCAATCAAAAAGAAGATCGCAACGTCGACGATAACACTGGTTTTTCGTTTTCCTATATCCATTATCTTCATATTGCATTTATCCTTTGATTCTCTCGTGGATCAGAATAAACAACTCATCAGATTATAGTGTAACACGAAATAGTATTTTAGCGTCATAAAACATTTCTTCAAAATGAAAACACCTGCCGAAGCAGGTGCTTTCTGGTGATTCTACTTTATTTATCATAAAACAGCAGAGAAAACCCCCGCTTCTTAAGCGGCGGGATGAATCTGCTGCAGCGGCATGAAAACCTGCTAACAAAATTCAAGTGCTAATTTGAATTTGCTAGCAGGTTTCTCTTATGTTCTTTATGCACTACAAAAGGGCTGGCTCTTGCCAACCTCGTCAGTGTATTCCATATTCATTCGTTTAGCAGTTATACACCTCCAT